>NVVI01000050.1 GCA_002402165.1 Flavobacteriales bacterium | reverse complement strand
AATAACAGACCAAGAAAATTATTAGGGTATAAAACCCCTAATGAAGTATTTTTAAATAATTTTAACCAACCTGTTGCACTTATTAATTGAATCTAGCAAATATTTTAAAAGAGTAAAATTAAGTATGGAAACTATCTTATATAAATTGCCGTTTATCAATTATATATTTCATTCTAAAAGATAAATTGTAACTTTACACTATTATATTTATAATGTATAAATACCTTATATCAATAGTTTTTATGTTCTTTATTTCAGCCAATCTTAAGGCTGGAAACCTAAAAGCATATTTTACTTATTGCACTTTTAATTCTCCTGACAATGGACCTTACATTGAAACTTATCTTTCTGTTGTTGGTAATTCAGCTATTTATAAAAAAACCGAGAATAATACTTTTCAAAGTAAAACGGAAATAACATTAATTTTTAAGCAAGGTGACGAAATTAAAAAATTTAAAAAATACAATTTACTTAGTCCGGAAATTAGTGACTCTTTAGCAGAAAAAGTAAACTTTATGGATCAGCAAAGAATTTCATTACCTAATGGTAAATATGAATTTGAAATATCTATAAGGGATTTAAATTCAGAAAAACCACCTTTTAAATCTACCCAAATATTAACATTAGATTACCCAACTACTAAAATTAGCATTTCTGACATAGAGCTAGTTGAGTCATTAAAAAAAACAACAACTAAAAGTATTATTACTAAAAGTGGTTATGACATTATACCATATACTTCAGATTTTTATCCAGAGTCATTCGAAAAAATTGCCTTTTATTCTGAAATATACAATACAAATAAGGTGTTGGGTAATGATGAAGCTTTTTTAATATCTTATTTCATAGAAACTTATGAAAATAATAAGCTTGTGGCTAATTATAAAAGGTTTTCTAGAGAGACTGCAAAGTCAGTAAATATTCTATTGGCATCTTTTTCTATTGAAAATCTGCCTTCCGGAAATTATAACTTAGTTATTGAAGTTAGAAATAAGAAGAATGATTTACTAGTTAATAAAAAAATATTTTTTCAACGTAGCAACCCTAAAGTTACTCCACTACTAATTTCTGATGATTATTTAAATTCCTTTGTTGCGAAAATGAGCAAAAAGGAATTGGATAATAATATTGAATGTATTGAACCAATATCAAGCAATATTGAAATTAACTTTGCTCAAAATCAGTTAAAAGGAAAGGATGAGGAATTAATGAGACAGTACTTTTATAACTTTTGGATAACTCGAAATGAAATCGACCCAGAAACTGAATGGAAAAAATATTTAGAACAAGTAAAAATTGTCAACAACTTATTCTCAAGCCAAATAAAAAAAGGATATAAATCTGATAGAGGCGTGATTTTTTTAAAATATGGAGCACCAAACACCCGAAGTGAATTCTTATTTGAACCAAGTTCTTACCCTTATGAAATTTGGCATTATTATAAAATAAAAAGGTTCAGTAATAAAAGGTTTGTTTTTTATGACCCTAGTTTCGGAATGAATGAATATCCATTACTTCATTCTGACATGCCAGGACATATTATCAATCCACAATGGAAAGTTCAATTGCACAAAAGAACAAACCAGCCTATAGATATGGAGTCTCAAGACCCTAGACCTTATAGTCAAGATAAATCTAACGACTATTTTAACAACCCTAGATAATTAGTTTTGAGTAAAAAAGTAGCTGTTGTTATTCTGAATTGGAACGGTAAAAAATTTCTTGAACAATTTTTACCTTCAGTTACAAAACACTCTACTAATGCTCAAATTATAATTATAGATAACTATTCTACTGATGATTCTACTGCATTTATAAGAACTAATTATCCCGAAGTTAGATTGGTTCTCTTGGATAAAAACTATGGTTTTTCGGGAGGATACAATAAAGGTTTAAAACAAATAGACTCCGAATATTTTGTTTTATTAAATTCTGATGTTGAAGTAACCGAAAACTGGCTAACCCCAATGATTAAACTTCTAGATAGTGATTTATCAATAGCAGCTTGCCAATCAAAAATAAAAGACTTTAACAATAAATCATATTTTGAGTATGCTGGTGCAAGTGGTGGTTTTATAGATAAATATGGATATCCATTTTGTAGAGGAAGAATTTTTGAAACCTTAGAGGAGGATAAAAATCAGTACGATGATGCTATTGAAATTTTTTGGGCTTCTGGAGCATGTTTATTTATTCGTTCTGAGCAATACCATAACATTGGAGGATTAGATGAATTCTTTTTTGCTCATATGGAAGAAATTGATTTATGCTGGAGATTAAAAAATGAAGGATATAAAATAATGGTTTGCCCCTCCTCTACCGTTTATCATGTTGGAGGAGCTACCTTAAATAAGGTAAACCCTCAAAAAACGTTTTTAAACTTTAGAAATAGCTTGCTTACTCTTCATAAAAATTTACCTAAAAAAAATCGTTTTGGTATAATTTTTACACGATTATGTTTAGATGGAATTGCAGGAATGAAATTTTTAATTTCTGGAAAACCGAATCATACATGGGCAATTGTTCGTTCTCATTTTTCTTTTTATAGTGCTATATCACAAAATAAAACAAAACGAAAACAAGCTAACAACCCTAATTTAGTAGGTATAATTAATAAAAGTGTTGTTAAAGCTTATTTCCTGAAAAAATGTAAAACATTTAACACTTTTGTAAAATAATCTATTATATCCTTGTTTTAGTAATAAGAAATTGTAAATTAGCCGCCAAATAAATTTTTGATATAGAATGGGAAGACCACCAACAAAACCAACAAAACTTAAAGATGGGTTTTACTTGGAGATAAGAAACAAAGGAAGCAAATCTGGAATAAAGATTATGAGAGAAACCGAAAAAGCTATGTTAATTGCTGTAAAAGAGTATGACAAAGTTAAGGATGTAATTATCTTAGGTGAATTCATAAACGGTAAACCTTTATCTAAAGCTAAGAAGAAGAAGAAATAATTCTATTTCTCAATCTCTGCCAGTTTAATCATTATTTTCTCCATTTTCTTTTTCATTTGAAAAGGAGAACAGTTAAAGTTGTTTACAATAATAGCAAACGCTAAGTTCCTTTTATTTTTGGTTGTTACATAGCCTGCATAACTCCTAATACGAGTCATGTAACCACTTTTAGCTTTTACTCTGCCTGAAGCCACAGTACCCCTACACACATTTCTTAAAGTACCCGTTTTTCCAGCAACAGCTAATGAATTAAGAAATAATTTTTGATTTTTACTTTCATTCATGTATTTTAAAATTCCTACCAGTTGTTTTGCTGTAATGGCATTGAAACGAGAAAGCCCACTTCCATCATTTACATACATTCCTTCTACATCTAAACCTGTGGATTTCCAAAAATTAAGTGTTGCTGTAGTCCCTGAACCATTATCTCCACTTCTATATTTAAATACTCCTATCTGATTCATCAAATGCTCTGCATATAGATTCACACTATAAGTGTTTGTTAGGTTTATAATTGATGTTAATCTAGGTGAACGAGTTGTCGTTATCGTATGTTTTTTTACTTTTTCGATAACCCCAGTTTCAAATTTTATTCTTTGTACAGTTGTGGATGTGTTCGCCATTTTAATACCAAGAAATCTTAGCTCCATATCTAACTCAAAAGCAGCTAAATAAGCAGGATCGGGTATAGAACCTCTAACCATAAATTTTTTTTGATTAATAGGAATGCCTCCTTTAATAATTCTGTTCTCTTGATATGGGGCTCCAAATATATAAGACAAATCTTTTTTGGTAACCATACTTTTAACATAATTATCAAATTTTAAATTAGGAATATATGGATAGATGCATTTTACAGTAGTTGAATCTCCTTTTTTTCCTGATTCAAATTCAATGCGACACATGTTATCATAAATGGTTAATCCACAAGGACCTGCGCCATAATAGTTGCCTAAATCTCCCCAAATCCATGTAGAAGGTATCATTTGCTCATTAAATATAGAGGCATCTGCTATTACTCTACCATTAATAGAATCAATTCCTAATTCTATTATTTTTTTTGACCATTTGTTAATGAAATCACCATAATGTTTGACATATTTTTCTGAACCAAGACATGGATCTCCACCACCAACGATGTAAATGTCTCCATTTAAAACACAGTTAGTATCTATTTCACCAGAATACCGGATTGTAGTAGAAAATCTTTTTCCAGGGCCAAGTAATTCTAGTGCAGTAGCTGTGGTAACCAATTTCATTGTTGAGGCAGGAACCAAGCTTTTATTAGACCCTAACCCAGCTATAACTTTATTAGAATCTAAATCTAACGCATAAAAACTAATAGAAGCATTTTTTAAATCTGGATCAGCTGCCATTTTTTGAATGGCTAATCGAACCGACTTAGTGGTTTGTGCTTTTATATTAAAGCTTATTATTATACATAATAATAAAGAAATTGCTGTTCGCATTAATTTTTAATTTGTTTAGTAGAATATGTATGTGCCAWTTCTAWTTTWTTATACTGCTCYTCATTWATAATWGWACAGCCWGATTGYAATAAATCAAAWACTTCTAATTCTCTTTCYTTATRGTAWGKTTTTGTAGTTTTAAAWATATCTAAWTCATCYTTAAAATCAGACAAGGAATCTTTGGTAAAATCTATTTTTTGCTTTCTAGAAGCAATGCCTATTAACGTCATTTTTTCTTCATCGCACTTAAAAGATTTAATATCATGAGGAGTAATATGCTCTAAGAACTTTACTTTTTTTAATGCTTTATCCAAAACAACATCACTAAATAATTCAACAAGGTGTTGTACTTTCTTGTCTTTTCTATTATTTAACTCTTCCCACTCTTCGGTATAAACATTGTTAGTAATTAAAAAATGTTTGAATTCTTCTTCTAAGTTACTAAGTTCATCATCTGTCAAGCACCTATATTTCATTAGTTCGTTTTAATTTATTATTAAAAATAGTGAATAAAAACAAAAGTACAGCAAATGAATAAACAGTACACCTTTTAATCCTTGCATTCCCCTAAAAAAACTAACTTCGTTTAATATATTTAGGAATGATTACTAGCTTAAAAAAAATATTCTGGACAAAGTTTTCCTTTATAGACGGTCAGCTTAAATTCCCTCAGTTACAAAAAGAAGAAATTGGAATACAATTGGGCTTTGATATGACTTTTCCCATTACTTCAGATTTGTTTACCATGTGTAAAAGGATACTTCCAAATGGAAAAATAATTGGAATAGATCCTGATCCTTTTAATTATCAAATTGCTAAAAATATTATCTCAGAAAAAAAGTTTAACATTCAGCTTATTCAAAAAGGAACCCATTCCAAAAAAGATACTGTTTATTTTTTAATTGGAGAAAAAAGTAGCTGGAATCAATTAGCAATTATACCAAAAGACACTACAGTTGCTATTACCGAAAAAGAAATAAGTGTCGAAATTAATACTTTGGATAACATTCTTGAGGAACATAATGTTGACATTCAACAAATAGGGCACATCAACATTACCATCAATGGTGCTGAATACGACACCCTGCTGGGCATGGATGAAATTTTGAGGGAAGTAACTAATTTATCGCTTACTATTATCGCAGGGAGATATGATGAAAGTGGAGTAATTAACGGGGAAAATGATTATGATTTAATCCTTCCACTACTCCACTCTTATGGATTTACAACTAAATTTAAACGAATAAATGAATTGTTTTGGTGGGGCTTTATTGTTAAATGCTTAGTTAACCGAAAATGGATATACAATCAAAAAAACTATGGAGTTATTATGGCCGCAAAAGGCAATAAAAATTTAAAATGGTATCAATCTTTTTCTTGAGAAATAATTGCTATTAATTCTTTTACCTCAGTCTCAATAATGTCTCTTATTCGATTAAATTCTTCAGACTCCATATGCTTAGGATCTGGTAAAGCCCAATCTTCTCTATTCACAGCATTTATCATCGGGCATTCATCTCCACAACCCATTGTTATTGCATATTCATATTCTATTTGAGGAATTTTATCTAACCCAATTGAATTATGTTTACTTAAATCATAATTGATAGATGCCATTGCTGCTATGGCTTTAGGGTTAACTATTCCAGATGGACGAGAGCCTGAACTGTATGCCTCAACAATTCCTTTTCCATGCATTTTAGCAAAAGCTTCTGCCATCTGGCTTCTACAAGAATTTTCTACACAAACAAACAATACTTTCTTCATTTTCTAATTACTTTTTTCTAAATGCTTATTAATTCTGCAAACTAAAACTGCTAAGCAAGCCCCTAGAATTGTAGCCACCACATAAACCCATAAATGTTCTGTATGGCCAGATAATATAGCAGGAGCAAGAGAACGAGCTGGATTCATAGAAGCGCCACTTACTGGACCAGCGAACATAGCTTCTAACCCCACAGTTGCACCAATAGCAGTACCAGCCATAATGCCTTTTTCTTTTGCTCCAGTAGAAACATTGAGAATTACATACATTAATAAAAAACTGAGAATAACTTCCATAAGGAATGACTGTTGCCATGATCCAGAAGGGAGAGAAGATCCTAAAGTATCATTCAATGGAAACATTATTTTTAGCACAAAAATTGCTAAAAAAGCTCCCATAAGTTGAACTAAAATGTAAGGAACGACTTGTTTTCCTTCAAATCGTTTGGACAACCAAAAACCAATAGTTACTGCTGGGTTTAAATGCGCCCCAGAAATATCTCCAACAGCATATACAATTACCATAACAATTAATCCCCAGCTCATAGCAATACCAACTTGAGTAATATCTCCACCTATATGATTATTAATAACCATGGCTCCACAACCAACAAAAACTAGGAAAAATGTACCAATAAATTCTGCTAAATAATTTCTCAACATAAGCTCTTATTTAAATCGTATTCCTATAAAAAATTTCAAACTTACTAAGGAATAATCCATACTAGATGTTTTTTGAATCTTAGCAACAGTTTGATCATATCTAGCAATTACACCATAATAAGTTTTATTACCATTGTAACCTAAAGGCAAATTAAAATTAACTCTGCTTGCTCTCTTAAAACCTTTAAAATTTCCTTTACTATCAGAAGTGTAATCTTGATATTGCCCTCCAATCCCAACAGAAACAAAGGGTGAGAAATGAAGGTTCTTTCTCACAAAATTATATTGATAACCAACTGTTGGTATAATGGAGTAAAAATCACCCCTATTCTCTGAATTAACTACGTTATATTCTGTTGTAATCTCATCTGGAAAAATAGTACTGCTATAGCTTAATTCTGTATAATTTTGATACAAACCTATAATGATAGAACCTGCACTTTTCACTTGTCGCTCTCTATATTTGTAAATAGATTTTAAGGACATCTTTTTATTTAAACTATATAAAAAATTTATTCCATAGTTGACTAAATCCAAATTTGGTTGTACAAATTGTTTTAAGGTGTCAGGAAGGTTCTCGGGAAAATCAGCAATTGAAAAACCAATAAACCATTGAAAGTTTATATCAAAACCAATTCTTCTTTGATATGAATTAATTCTGATATCGTAATACTTAGATTCAAGATTTAAAGAACCCATCTTTTGGCTAACAACACTTCTAGCCAGACTTATGTCTATAAATTTATACGCCAGATTTAACCCTGCCGACCCTGTTATTCCAGGCTCATAAGTAACAAAATTAGATGTACCTCCTAGCTTTAAACTTAATTTTTGAATAACAAAGTATGGTTTGAGTTCAATACTACTTCCATGCCTTTCAAAATTTGTAGTGTCCAAGTTTCCAAAAACAATCAATGGAAGAAATAAAATTATAGCTGTTATGTATTTAATTTTTTTCAACTTCTAGCAACATCCAGATTCAGGGTCACAGCATGGTTTTTGAGCATAAACGGTAACGCTGAATATTCCAAAATCTTCATTATTGTATTGTTTAAGTTCTTCTTCATTTAAATACTTAGCTAAAATTTCATCAGGTAAAATCACCATCTTTTCTTTTTGAACTGATATTTTTTCAAAACCACTATTATGAATAATGTTTAAATAATCTACCATCTGAATTGCTCCAGAAACACATCCTGCATACATCTCAGCATCATTTTTTAAACTTTCTGGCAATTCCCCTTTAAGCACTACATCGCTAACACTAAAGTGTCCTCCTGGCTTTAAAACTCGATATGTTTCGCAAAATGCTTTCTTCTTATCGGGAACTAAATTTAACACACAATTACTAATTACTACATCCACTCTATTCCCTCCAACAGGTAAATTTTCAATGTCTCCTTTTCTAAATTCTACATTGTTGAAATTTAATTTCTCCGCATTTTCTCGGGCTTTATCTATCATTACATCCGTCATGTCCACCCCAATTATTTTTCCTGATTCGCCAACTAATTCTCGAGCAACAAAGCAATCATTACCTGCTCCAGAGCCTAAATCTAACACAGTATCTCCTTCATTTATTTGAGCGAACTCTGTSGGAATTCCACAACCCAAACCTAAATCAGCATCTGCATTATAACCTCCTAATTTGCTGTAATCCTCAGCAAAAACAGCATAATCAACAGTGCAACAACCTCCAACTCCACAACACGATTCTTCATTTTCTTGCTTGGTTTGATTCGCTATCTCACTGTATTTTTCTTTTACAATTTCTTTTAATTCTTCTGCATTTTTCATGTTTTTTTATTTAATTCGTCATTGCAAATTTTATTTTTTTGTCACACTGAGTTTATCGAAGTGTTTAAAAAATAATTCATTAACTTATCCTTCGATTAACTCAGGATGACAGTTAATTAGAAATGACATTGAGTTAACAACATTTACTTTTTTCTGAATAACTACTCATAAACAATCTACACATATCATCAAATTCTGCCCAAACTTTATCATCAATACAATAGCAAGTTTTTACACCTTCTATATCTCCTTTTATAATTCCAACATTCTTTAACTCCTTTAAATGTTGTGAAATAGTAGATTGTGATAATGGTAATTCATTTACAATATCTCCGCAAACACACGAATCTTGATTAATTAAAAATTCAATAATTGCAATTCGAGCTGGATGTCCTAAAGCTTTATATAATTCAGCTTTACGGTTTTGAATTTTAGTAAATTGTTTTGTTTTAGTAATTCCCATAATTAATTATTCTATCGTAATATTACGATTAAATAACTAAAGGAGGTGTTTTTTTAGAAATATTTTTTTATTCCCTTAATAAAATCCTCAGGAGCTGAACATGGTTTCATTGTATCTTTATTAAAAAACACTAAGGATGTTTTGGCTTCATTTAAAAGAATACCTTCGTTATTAAAGGTCTTATACTCAAAATGAATTCGTGCTTTTGGGATTTCTGTAATGGTTGTTTCAATAGTTARYTCATCATCATAAAAAGCAGGYTTAAAATACTTWATMGAAAAYTCYAAMACAGGYAAWGCWATYCCRTCATCTTCCATTTTCCGATAGCTAAAACCAAGCTGCCTTATTGCCTCAACCCTAGCTACTTCAAAATAAGTAGCGTAATTTCCATAATAACAATACCCCATCATATCAGTTTCTGAATACCTTACTCTTATTTTTGTTTTAGAAGTGTACATAATATCCTAATTTAGTCAACGAAAATAATCATATTCTTTTTGAGATTAGTAGTTATATATGTATTCCTTTTTGCCATAGTTTTCAACTTATGGAGTTGCAAGCCTTCTAGTTATTTTGAAACTAAAAACTCTTCTACTCCTATTAACAATAGCTATACTAATCATTCACAAGTTGATGCATTGATAAAGCCTTATAAAGTTTCATTAGATGCTCAAATGGATGAAGTCTTAGTAATTTCTGCGGAAGAATTTCCAAAAGAAAAAGGAAAGCCAGAAACCAAACTAGGAAACTTAGTAGCTGATTTAAGTTTAGAAATAGCCAATCAACTTTATAAACCATATGATGGAGAAAGTATAGATTTTTGCTTACTCAATTTTGGCGGATTARGAACTTCTCTCCCAAAAGGAGAAATTACTAAAAGAAAAATATTTGAATTGATGCCTTTTGAAAATGAGTTAGTGGTGGTAACTATCTCTGAATCAAATCTTATAAATCTAATAGAATATTTAAAACTATCTGGAGGGCAACCAATTTCAGCTGAAATAAGCTTTGAATTTAAAGAGAATGAAAATTTTGAAGAGGAATTAAAACATCTTTTCTCAGAAGATGGCACTAGTGAGTTTAAAATACTTACCACAGACTATCTCGTCAATGGTGGAGATAATATGAATTTCTTTATCAACCCAATTAAAATAGAACCTGTTGGGATTAAATTAAGAGATGCGATTATACAGTATTGTGTGGAGCAACATAAAAAAGGAAAACAATTGGTGGGCAAATTAGATGGGAGGATATCATTTGAGTAACAGAAGAAAATTCATAAAACAAACACTTATAAGTGGACTTGGTTTAGCAAGTCTTAACCTGATTCCTTTCCGTTCTTTTGGAGCTAAAAAAAAGAAGTATACTAAGATTACCATTCTGCATACTAATGATGTTCACAGCCACATAGAGCCTTTTCCTGATAATGATCCTAAATATGCTGGATTAGGAGGTGCAGCTCGAAGAGCAGCCTTAATTCAGCAAATAAGAAGTGAAGAGGTAAATGTATTGTTATTAGATGCTGGAGATATTTTTCAGGGAACTCCTTATTTTAACCTATATAAAGGTGAACTTGATTTTAAACTCATGAGTTTAATGCAATATGATTGTGCCACCATAGGAAATCATGACTTTGACAATGGAATTGAAGGATTACATAAAATGCTTCCGCACGCTAAATTCCCTTTTGTAAATGTAAATTATAATTTTAACGACACGATATTAAAGAACAAAATTTATCAGTACAGAACCTTTGTTAAAGAAGGCATTAAAGTTGGTGTTTTTGGAGTTGGAGTAGAATTAGATGGTTTGGTAGATAAAAAGCTATATAAAAACACTAAATACATTAAACCCGTTGCATTAAGCAACAGCATTGCTAAGATTCTTAAAACAAAACTAAATTGTGATTTAGTTATCTGTCTCTCACATTTGGGTTACAAATACAAATCAGATAAAATATCAGATGTAAAATTAGCTGCACAAACCAAAAATATTGATTTAATTATTGGTGGGCATACCCACACATTCCTTGAAAAACCTACAAAAATCAGAAACTTATCAGGAAAAAATACGTTAATAACACAAGTAGGTTGGGCTGGTATCAATTTAGGTCGTTTAGACTTTTATATACAAGAGGACAAAAATTATTCTGTTAGTTATCAGAATMTTAGAATMSAAAACAAAAGTTTTTRAAAAAACAATAGCTRAAAAGTTTTTTTTTTCACTTTTTTATTCAAATATTTGTTAGAACAAAACAAGGACGTTGCTTAAGTATAAAAAGCATTGATTTTAAAGAAGTTATAGCGAATTGTAAACGCTAATTATTTATCAACAATTGACTCTTAAAATCGCTCGTTAAATTTTGAACGAAAACATTTATTTTTTAACATTTAATATGGGAGCTTTATAAAATGCAAAAAGACTTTAATTCAGTTTGGGAGAATTGCCTTCAGGTGATCAAAGACAACGTTAGCTTACAAAGTTATAAAACATGGTTTGAACCTATAAAACCCGTCAAGCTTAAGAGTAAAGTCTTAACCATACAAGTTCCTAGTCAGTTCTTTTACGAATGGTTAGAAGAGCACTATGTTGCAATCTTAAAAAAGACAATCAAAAAAGAATTAGGCCCAGAAGGAAGATTAGAATATAGTATTGTAATGGAAAACAGCCAAAATGGAACAAAGCCATATACTATTAAAATTCCAGCAACAAACAGACAAGCAATAAAGAACACGCCAGTTTCCATGCCAATAGATTTGAATAAAGATAAATCTATTCGTAACCCTTTTATTATTCCTGGCCTTAAAAAGATAAATGTAGATTCTCAATTAAATCCAAATTATTCTTTTGATAATTTTATTGAAGGGGATTGCAATAGATTAGCTCGTTCTGCTGGTTTTGCAGTTGCAAAAAATCCTGGAGGAACAGCCTTTAACCCTTTATTGATTTATGGAGGAGTTGGTTTAGGGAAAACACATTTAGCTCACGCTATTGGAATTGATGTCAAAAACAGATTTCCTGAAAAAACAGTATTATATGTTTCTTCAGAAAAATTTACAACACAATTTATTGATGCTGTAAGAAACAATGAACAAAACGATTTTATTCACTTCTATCAAATGATAGATGTATTAATTATTGATGATGTTCAGTTTTTTGGAGGGAAACCAAAAACACAAGATGTATTCTTCCATATTTTCAATCACTTACACCAAAACGGAAAACAACTTATTTTAACAGCTGATAAAGCTCCGGTTGATATAATTGGAATGGAACAACGTTTACTTTCTCGTTTCAAATGGGGATTAGCTGCAGATTTACAAGCTCCTGCTCTAGAAACAAGAATTGCTATCCTTGAAATGAAAATGTACCAAGAAGGGTTAGATTTACCAAAAGATGTTGTTGAATATATTGGTTACAGTATTACAACTAACGTTAGAGAATTAGAAGGTGCATTGATTTCTATTTTAGCACAATCTTCATTAAATAAAAAAGCGGTTAACTTAGACCTTGCTCGCCAAATGGTTGACAAGTTTGTTAAGAATACTGCAAAAGAAGTTTCTATCGATTACATACAAAAAGTAGTTTGTGACTATTTTGATATGGCAATTGATACACTTAAATCTAAAACAAGAAAAAGAGAAGTGGTACAAGCTAGACAGATAGCAATGTATTTCTCTAAACAAATGACTAAATCTAGTTTAGCAACAATTGGTATGCATTGCGGTGGAAAAGACCACGCAACTGTATTACATGCTTGTAAAACGGTAAACAATTTAATGGATACTGACAAAAGATTTAGAGGTTACATTGACGATTTAAAGAAAAAAATCAGTTTACAATAATATTTAAGAAGCAAACAATAATGATTCTCATTATTTTGCACTAACTAAACAGGAGCGTTAATTTGTTCCTGTTTTTTTATGTTTAACTATCTTTGCTTACTATGGGATTCTTTAACAAAAAACATGAAACACCCCAACACTATAAAAGGCTCAGCAAAAGAAGTCAAGAAAGCCTCTTTTATTTTATGTTAGGAATAATAGCCTTGATGTTTATCTACATCTTATCGTTTTACCTATGAAAAAAGTACTATTTGTTTGTTTAGGAAATATATGTCGCTCTGCAATGGCAGAAGGAATATTAACCGAAAAAGTAAAGGTTCAAGAACTTAGCATTGCTGTAGATTCAGCAGGAACAGCAAATTACCATGTTGGCGAAGCACCGGACAAAAGAATGCAGCAAAAAGCTATTGATCACGGACTAAGCATATCTCATCAAAGAGGTAGGCAATTTACAATTGCTGATTTTGATGAATTTGATTACATTTTTGCAATGGACGAATCAAATCAAGGCAACATTCTACAGTTGGCAAGAAATCAAGCTGATGAAAATAAAGTGGAATTATTTTTAAACCTTAGTCAACCCGGGCAAGATTTAAGCGTACCTGACCCTTATTATGGGGGTGAACAGGGATTTGAAGATGTGTATCAAATGCTTAATAAAGCTTGTGATGAGTTTATTGAAACGCTACATTAGATTTGTCATGCTGAGCTTGTCGAAGTATTTACAAATCGGCAACAAAACCCTTCGACAGGCTCAGGGTGACAAAAAAGAGAACATAAAATAATTAAATCAAAAACTGGATCCCCGACTGCTCGGGGAAGAAAAAAATGAGTAAACAAGGCACACTCTATATGATTCCGATAACCTTGGGCAATACACCARNTNAYCNANYTATMCCTGAATTTRWWAASRACATCATTAATGAAATTGATACTTATATTGTTGAAAACATAAGGTCTGCTCGAAGATTTTTAAAAAAAATTGGAATCATAAAACCCATTGATGAGCTTACTTTTTTTGAGCTCAATAAAAGAACACAACTTTCAGATCTTCCTGCTTTTTTAAATGGGATTAATGAAGGAAAAAACATTGGGGTACTCTCAGAATCGGGTTGCCCAGGTATAGCAGACCCAGGTGCTGACATTGTAGCATTAGCTCAACAACAAAACATTAAAGTTATTCCGCTTGTTGGCCCCTCCTCTATTCTGCTAGCCTTAATGGCAAGTGGTTTTAACGGACAAAGTTTTTGTTTTAATGGTTATTTACCAAAAAACCAAAAAGAGAGAACACGAAAGCTCAAAGAATTAGAACGATTAGTAAAAACCAAACAACAAACACAACTTTTTATAGAAACTCCTTACCGTAACCAGCACGTATTAGAGGATATTTTAAAGAACTGTTTTAACACCACCAAACTTTGTATTGCTGTAGACATTACTCTCTCATCTGAACACATAACTACCAAAACCGTTGAAGATTGGAAGAAAACCAACATTAACCTGAACAAACGACCTTGTTTGTTTTTGATAGGTTAATTAATTGTAGATTAAACGTTTAATCTACGAATAACACTCTAACAAACCCAACAATAACAAGTTGTTCCGTTAATTTGTTATTTTTTCTTATTATATTTGAGAACATAAACACATAATGCGAATAAAGTGCACTAGTGCACTTTATTCGGTTGTTACCTGTTATTACGTAAAAAGAAAAATATGAAGAGATTAAACATTTTAGCTATTTTAATTATCGCTATCAACTTTGCATCATTCGGACAAATAGAAAAAATTAAAGGCGTTCGATTTGATGAACTTACAAAAATTCAATTCCCGACTAATGAAGTTGGCTATATCATTGGAAAAGGTGGAGTAATTCTTAAATCAATTGATAGCGGAAAATCTTGGACAGATTTAACAAATAATGCATCTGACCTTACAATGATGAAAGGACACAATAAACGAGCTAATTTAAAATCCCTTTACTTCACAGATGCAAATACAGGTTTTATTGTTGGTTACAAATTATTTATAAAAACCACAGATGGTGGAAAAACTTGGACAAATATCAATGACGTAGATGGAGAAGATATTTATTTTCCGACTAAAACGGTTGGTTATGTTTCAAAAGGATTAAAATATGGAGAAAGTTATTCTTTTAAAACCATAGATGGAGGGAAAACTTGGACAAAAATACCCTGTCCAAATCATCCAATGACAGCGGTATATTTTATTGATGAGAATACTGGATTCGTTGGAAACTATGAGGGTCAAATATATTTAACTGAAAATGGCGGAGAAAATTGGAAACGTATAAAAGGAGGGGGTTCAGCCGTTAAATCAATGTTTTTTACTTCAAAGACTAACGGATTAATCCTAAGTGAAAATTCAAGAAGTGGTATTTCATCAATCAAAAATGGTGAATGGAAAGAAGTAAAATATGTAGAACTAAAAAACGAAAATGGAAAAAATAAAGTTGTAAATAAATATCCTGAAAAATTAATGATCAAATACAACTCTATGAATTTCTTTGATGACAATATTGGATATGCAGTTGGACAAGGTTATACTACTACAAGTAGTAAAGGAAGAAATATAGGTATTATTGTTACCGCTGATGGCGGTAAAACTTGGTTTCCAATTTCAAATGAAAAACACGAAAGAACTTTTAATTCAGTTTCTAAAAATGGAATCATAGTTGGTGAAATGGGTATTATTTTAAAAATAGATAAAGATTTCATAACAAAAACTTACCAAGAAATCCAATCAACAATTAAAAATGAAAAAGCTGAGAAAGAGAAGAAACTGATTGAAAGCAAACTAAGGTCAATAACAAGTGATATTGAAAGAAAAAAATCACTTATTGATAGACTTTATATGAATAACAAAAAATCACTTTACAAATCTGGAATGATTTTATACAGCAAATGGAATAATGATTTTAATTCTGCCAACGATATAAACCAAAAAATTGAAATTGGACAGAAAAACATTCTATTGCTAGACAAGCTTAAAGAATTAATGAGTAGCAACACAAAAGATTTAGAAAAGAAATTAAAAAAAGAAACCAACCCAGAAGTTATAAAAAGTTCTTTAGGCTTATAAATCAGTGATAATAGAAAAGGAGAAAATATTATTTGACGAATGGGCAAAAAACAGAAATGGTTTTAGCCAAGATGGAATTATAAATGAAACAGAATATTTAGCAAGTAAAATTAAAATCCTTTTCATTTTAAAAGAAGTCAATAGTGAAAATGGATTTAACCTTAAAGAATTTCTGCAAAAAGGAGGAAGAAGCCAAACTTGGAATAATATTTCCCGATGGATTTTTGGTATAAGGAATATTGAAAAAGAGATTAAATGGAGAGACCTAAATGATGATTATTTCACAACTGAAAGACGAAAAGAATTACTTAGCTCAATTTGTGTAATGAATCTCAAAAAATCATCTGGAGGACACACCACTGACAACAAAGAATTAGCCCTTGTAGCTTCTCAAGATACTGACTACTTGAATAGGCAATTTCAGCTATATTACAATAGCGAAAAATCAAGACCTGATTTTATTATTTGTGGTGGCACTTCAACATCAAATAACTTTAACAAGCTAATAAATATTGAAAATAAGTCCGACTGGAAAACAACATCAAGAGGAGTTTATTACTATGAATTTGATAAAGGAAAATATTTTATCGAGTATGCTCATCCTGAAGCAAGAGTTTCAAATAATTTACTTTATTACGGTTTAATTGATGCAATAAAAGAATTAAAAAACAACAGGTAACAATCTATATATAATATGCTTTGTTGCTAGCATTTTAGCTTTGTGAAAGTTGGGCAGTAAGTGCCATAATTTTTGCTAGTGCTTTTTAATAACAAATTAGCGAGCTGCATTCTCGCTTAGTAAATTGACAAGGGTTGGAGTATTTAGATTGCTGCTTAAAGGTTGATTCCTCACAAAAATTATTACTTTTAAAGCATTGAACAAACGAAAGGCACATTACATATAGTGTCGTTGAAAATCAAAATAACGTGCTAACGCACTGTATTGCTTACCTTTTCAAAAACAGCATTAAAACGCTATTTTTTCAAGAACTAAGTTCAAACAATAAGTGCAACAGATAACAAATATCGGAAAGCTAGCTTTCCGATATTTGAAAAAAAATCTGATGCCGATGAATTACCAACA
>NVVI01000009.1 GCA_002402165.1 Flavobacteriales bacterium | reverse complement strand
GATTATCAGTATAATATACGAATAATTAACAACTTAACCAACTATAGTTTAGGTGATTATCTTAGATTTGTTTGAGAAAAAAGTATGAGTTTGCCCTGTGTAATACACCGCATTTTAATTTCATTTTTATTATTATATTTATAATGTCTTAAACTAATTATAAACTAGATTAATGTTTAAGTGAAAAGCCAATTTTGGAAAATATTATCGAGTGCTATTGCTATAGGCACAATTATAATTGCTCTATTAGGGCTACTAGCATACTTTCTTAATTTAGGACTACTTGATAGCGTCAAGGAAAGTTACTATCCAATGGCACCAGCAACTGCTATTTGCTTTATTGTTCTTGGGGTCGTAACTCTTTACCTTAATTTCAAAAGACCATCAAATACAAAAATATTTGTTTTAATGATGTTCACTTTTCTTGTTTCTGCTTTTGGAATACTTGAAGTTCTTGGATATTTTTTTGGGATAGATTTAAATTTTGAAGAAATTTTTGTGCCAACAGATGAAACCCTTAATGGAATTCCATTGGCTCGAATGTCTCCTGTAACTGGTGTTCTTTTTTTCCTTTCAGGGTTATCTTCTTATGTTCTAATTATTCAAAAAAAACATCGTAGTGATAATACATACACAGAGTATTTTGGAAGTTTGCTTAGTATTTTTGTTTTGCTTGTGGGCTTTATTTTTTGCCTAGCATATCTACATGGATCACCTTTGCTATATGGATTTGGAGCTACTGTTCCTATGGCTTTAACTACTTCTCTTGGCTTTATATTTCTTTCGTTATCAACATTAACTATTGAAAAAGAAGCCTTCCCATTAAAATTATTTACCGATGGTTCAACACGAAGTTATTTAATTCGATACTTTTTTCCTCTTTTGATATTATCAGTTGTGTTTGGTGAAGTGTTATCTTTTTTATCAAATAAAACCAACGCTATTAATCCAGCATTTATATCTGCACTCTTTACAGTTCTGTTAATTACATTAGTTGGGTTTGTGGCAACATTCGTATCACGCCATATTGGTAGAGAAATTGATAAATCAAAAGCAGATTTAAAATTGGCTAATGAAAAAATTGTGGAAAGCGAAAGTAAATTCCGAAATTTATACGAAAAATCCTCAGATGCAATTCTTATTATTGAGAATGGTAAATTTATTGACTGTAATGAGGCAACATTACACATGCTAAAATATAAAACTAAAGAGGACTTTTTAAATGTTCATCCTTCAGTACTATCGCCAAAAAAACAACCTGATGGTATAGATTCCATTTCTAAGGCAGATAAAATGATGGAGCTTGCGATAAAAAATGGTTCTCACAGGTTTGAATGGAATCACACTAGAAGTAATGGAGAAATTTTCCCTGCTGAAGTTACATTAACATATATATCTGGAAATAATAATAACAAAATAATTCATACTGTTTGGCGAGACATTACAGCTCGAAAAAATGCAGAGAAGAATATTAAACGTGCATTACTTGAAGGGAAGGAAAGCGAGCGAAACAGAATTAGTATGGACTTACATGATGGACTTGGGCAAATATTAGCTGCTACAAGTATGGGGTTAAATTCAATAGAAGAAGAAATAACGGGTAACTCTAAAGGATTTACAATAGTGATGAAACACATAAAAAATGCTATTCAGGAATGCCGGAATATTTCACACGGACTTTCTTCTCCTCTTATTAAAAAATATCCTCTTAAGATTATTATTAATACCTTAATAGATAGTTTTTATGCAAGATCTGATGTACAAGTTAATTTTGAATTTCAAATTAAGGATTGTTTATCTGATTTCCTAAATACTCAGGTGTATCGAATATATCAAGAGGTTCTTAATAATTCAGTTAAGCACTCAAAAGCAACTACTATATTTTTAAGTCTAAAAAAACATAATTTTCAACAAATTGAACTAATATATGAAGATGATGGGATTGGTTTTGAATTAAATAAGGTAAAAACAGGAATTGGTTTAAAAAATATGGAGGCACGCGTCAAAGCTCTTAATGGACRAATTAAGATAATTACATTTCCTAACAAAGGCACACGTTACGAAATTTATTTGCCAATTGATGAAAATTAATCTCACCAGTAAGATAATGCATATGCCAAAATACTACCTTTAAATATTGTAGCAACTGTAGTTATAATATCTCAACAAGACGCTAGAAAACTTGCACTACACTCTCAAGGAGGTATTAAAGTAAAAAGACATTAAACTTATTTTTAAAGATTATCAATAATCTCTTTCACAGATGGTCTTTTCGAATAATCATAATCAAAATGTCGCCAAGTTATTTTTCCAGTTGAATCAATAATATAGGTTGCAGGAACTGGCAAAGTGGCTTCTAATTGATTATTGTTTTTAGCAATATCAGTCCTTAAAAAGGTTTTAATTTTTCCTTGGTATTTTTTGGTAACACTAAACAACACATCATAATCTTTCTGTATTTGCATTGATGTATCTGGAATTAATATGAAATTAGCATCAGATTTTTTAGCAGTTTTTTCTGTGTTCTCAAAAGACTCTGGACCAACAACCAGTATTTTAGCATTTTTATTTGTGATGTATTGCAAAGAATCATTAAGATTACTCAAAAACCTATTGCAATGAGGACACCACTTACCCCTATAAAATATAAGGACAATACTTTTTTTATTTTCTAAAATTTCTAATGAATTAATTTTCTTCCCTTTTAAAGAAAACCCTTTAATTACAGGAGCATCGGAACCAATTTTTAAGCCAACGGGAACGTACTTAGTAATATCTATTCCTTTTTTAACTAGTACTTTAGAACTATTTTGAGCAACAGAAAAAAATGGCAATACAAAAAGTATAAATAGTACTCTTTTCATGTAAGTTATTTTAGCAAAAATAGATTTAAATTTTAATTATGAATGTCGTGCTAACGACCATAGTTATAACATTTATAATTCTTTACAATTAAAGGATGTTAATTAAAAATGAACTTATTTTTTAATTAATTTTAGCACCTTGAAAGTTTTAAAAACTCATAAAATGATTTGGAAAACTGCAGCAAAAAAACATTTCGTTTTAGGGCTACTAAGTTTACTTTTCCTTTTTCAAGTTAATGCACAAAAATTGACTAGAGTTAAAGGGATTGTTCTAGATTCTAAAACTAAAGAGCCGCTACCGTTTGTAAATATTGCTTTTAAAGGTGCTAATATTGGCACAACTACCGATTTTGATGGTAAATACTATATAGAAACTCAATGGGGAACCCCTACTCTTCAAGCATCGTTTGTTGGTTATAAAACTTTTTCTAAAAAAGTTACATTAGGTAAAGTCAATACCATCAACTTTATGTTAAAAAATGATGCTATTGAAATTGAAACTTTTACCGTAAAAGCAGATAGGAAACGATATAAAAACAAGGGGAATCCTGCAGTAGCTCTTATTAAAAAAGTGATAGAACATAAAGATGATAACCGATTAGAGAGTTATGATTTTTACGAGTACGATAAGTATGAAAAAATTGAAATTGATATAAATAACATTACAGAAGAATTCTTAAATAAAGGTTGGTTGAAAAATAAATTCCAAGTAGTTATAGATCATATAGATACCTCTGAAATTAATGGGAAACCCTATTTGCCAATTTTTTTAAGAGAAACAGCCTCTAAAATGTATTATCGTAAAAAGCCAAAATCACTTAAAGAATATCAATATGGATCTAAAATGACAGGGTTTGAAGGATATTTAGATGGTGACGGAATGTCATTTATTATGGATAAACTGTATCAAGACATTAATATTTATGACAATAATATTAATTTACTATCCAATCAATTTACAAGCCCAATATCTAACTTAGGAACAACCGTTTATAAATATTTTATTATTGATACTCTTGAAATAAACGGAAGAGAGTGTATTAATTTAGCTTTTACTCCAAGGAATAAAGCAGATTTTGCATTTAAAGGAAATTTATACATCCTAAACGACTCTACAACCTATGCCGTAACAAAAGTTGAAATGAATGTAACGGATGAAATCAACTTAAATTTCGTTAAAGATTTATATTTAGATCAAGAATTCACCTTGTATGATGACAGTGCCTGGGTTCTTTCAAAAGACAAGCTGATWATTNATTATAACATTACAAAAAAAGGAAGAGGTTTTTTTGGTAAAAAGTCTGTTAGCTACAATAATTTTGTTTTCAATAAAGAAGCCGATAATGGAATTTATAACCGAGTTGAAAAAATAATAAAAGTAGAGGATTTAGATAACAAAACAGATTCTTTTTGGGTTGCTACAAGACCCGATACTCTTACAGAGCAAGAAGAGGGCGTTTATTCAATGATTGATAGCCTTCAAAAAATACCTGCATTTAAAAGAACTATGGATATCGCTTTTATACTTATTTCCGGGTGGAAAGATTTTGGACCTATAGAGGTTGGACCTGTATCTGCTTTTTACAGCTTTAATGATGTTGAAGGCTTCCGTATAAGAGCAGGCTTCAGAACAACTCGTAAGTTAAGCAAAAAGAACATGTTCGAAAATTACTGGGCTTATGGTTTTAAAGACAAAGAATTTAAATACTTCTTTGGTTTTACACATTCTTTTAACAAAGATTTTATATCTAATCCTCAAAATAGAATACTCATATCATATCATAAAGAAACGATATTCCCTGGACAAGACCTTCAATTAGTTAATGACGATAATTTCTTGCTTTCTTTTAAACGAACTGCTTCCGATCAAATGTTGTTTGTACATGCTTTTAATTTAGATTACAATAAAGAATTTCATAGTGGTTTTTCATATAATGTTATCTATGAATACAAAGAACTGGAGCCATTAGGGCGGTTATTCTTTGAAACAAATGATGTTGACCCTATTACTTATTCTATGATTAGAACAGATGCATTTGATATCAATTTAAGGTTTGCTCCCAACGAACAGTTTTACCAAGGAAAAAATTACAGAATACCATTGGTCAATAAGTATCCTATTTTTCGATTGAATTACAAACAAGGAATTGATGGTTTAACAAAAGGAAATATTCAATTTTCCAGGGTGGTAGGACAAGTATTCAAACGTTTTTATTTAGCTCAAATTGGTTTTACTGATTTAGAACTCGAAAGTGGAAAAGTATTTGGAAGGGTTCCGTATCCTTTATTAAATTTACCTCCAGCAAATCAATCTTTCTTTTTACAAGAAAACTCTTTTAACATGATGAATTTTATGGAATTTTTAAGTGATGAGTATGTTAGCTTGAAATTAACTCATTATTTTAATGGTTTCTTTTTCAATAAAATTCCTTTATTTAAACGATTAAAATGGAGAGAAGTACTTTCTTTTAAAGCACTTTATGGAAACTTAACAGCTAACAATGACCCTGATATACATCCAGAATTATTTAGATTTCCTATTGATATAGATGGAAACCCTTCTACCTTTTCTTTTGATAAAGGAATACCTTATGTAGAAGTTAGTGCTGGGATTATGAACTTTTTTAAAGTATTAAGACTTGAACTACTTCAGAGAGTAACTTACTTAGACAACCCCAACATAGGAAGCACTTTTGGAGTAAAAGGATTAGGCATTAGAGCCAGAGGGAGAATTGATTTTTAGTAATTATAGTTATGACAAAAGCCATAATCTTATTGTTCGTGATAGTAAGCATCTTATCTTTTGCTTTTGGATTAATGTATATTATAGGATCTATAAAAACTAAAGATAAATCACCTGCCTACATTGGTGTTGGATTACTTACGCTTTGTATTGTATGCTTATATTTTTTAACTTTTAGATAATTATTTATAATAAAAAAAGGAGCTCACTGAACTCCTTTTTTATATCTATTTAAAATCTCTTTATTGGAATTTAGCTTTTATTTCTTTTGCCTTATCATATTGACCTGTATGTGTGTACAGCTTAATTAGCATGTTCCCAGTACTCGCATCTCCCGGTTTTATTTTGTGTGCATTTTCTACATAAGGAACTGCTGTTTCGAAATTAATTTTAGCTGCGGCTTTTAACGCATCATACTTTTTAGTTGCGCTTAACGGCAATTTATTAGATTCATTAATCTTGTCTGCTCCCATATTAAAATAATAAGCTCCAAGATTAAATGCAGCATCATAATAATCGGGTTTGATTTCTAACGCTTTTTTATAATCAGATACTGCTTTTTCCTCTTGTTTTAAATTTTCATATACGGTACCTCTAGCAAAATATAGAACTGAGTTTTCTCCGTCATTTTCAATAGCAGAATTAAGGTTAGATAGAGCTTCTTCATGTTTCCCTGATTGTAAAAACCCTTCTAATTCTTCTACGATTAAATTATTGTTGTCTGGATAAACTTCTCTACCCTTTTTAATGTATTCAGCAGCTTTTTCTACGTTCCCTTCATTTTTATAGATTCTAGACATTGATCGATATAAATCTGGACCATTACCATCTACATTGTACTTTAACATAATTAAAGCATCGTACAATTGCTTTGCTGCATCAAAGTCTTCTGCATATTCAGAAGCTAATGCGGTATTATACATTACCATAGTATCCATTCTCCCTCCCATTTGGCTTAAAAGCATAGATTTACCAAAACTCTCTTGAGCTCCTTTATAGTCTTTATTTGTAAATTTCTCAATTCCTTCATTGGCATACTCCCCTGCTAATCCTGGAAATTTTCTTCCCATAATATCAGCAGTATACATTTCATCATCAACCTTTGGCTTTCCTTGAAGTGCAGAAAAGAATTTCATCATGTCAGATCCATCCTCCTTTTGTAAGTCAAGCTTTTTTAATTCTGGGTCATCAAAATTTAACACTAAGGCTTTTAGGTATGAGTCAGTGCATTTTTCAAGAGCATCTGCTTCTATTGCCTTACATTCTTGATCTTTACTCGCTATAATATTGTAATATAGATTCCCTCTATAATACCATGTTTTTGCCCAAGCTTTAGTCTGGTCATGTTCTATTGCAAGGTTTATAGCCTCAACGCCACTTGCTAATTCTCTACATTTTCCAGATCTAGAAAACGCCTTGTTGTAATTATAAGCACTAACTACTTTATTTTTTTGGGAATATACTACCGATGTGAATACAACTGCAGCTAATATTAAAATATATTTTTTCATTGTTATGTTTTTATTTTAAAGTAAAGAAATTACTAATCTTTATCGTTATTATCAACATCCTTGCCATTATCATCAGACTCATCTTCATCATTAGAAGATTCATTTTCGTTGCTTGATTCAGTTTCTTCTGCGTTTTCTGTTTCAGTAGCTTCGCTAACTATTGGGTTTCCATCCTCATCTAAAACCACTGCATCTTCAGCATCATCCTCTTCTGTTCTTTCTACTTTAGCAACGGCTGCAATTTGATCATTTCCTTTTAAATTAATTAAACGAACTCCTTGCGTTGCTCGGCCCATTACTCTTAAATCTTTAACCGCTAAACGAATTACAATACCAGATTTATTTATAATCATTAAATCATCATTATCGGTTACATTCTTAATTGCAATTAAATCACCCGTTTTTTCGGTTATATTTAAAGTTTTAACTCCTTTTCCACCTCTATTTGTTACTCGATAATCTTCAAWATCAGAACGTTTTCCATAACCATTTTCAGAAACCACWMMMWCATTTTCATCACCCGTATCAGAAATAGTAATCATTCCTATTACAGCATCTTTATCATGCCCTAATCTAATACCTCTAACTCCAGAAGCATTTCTACCCATAGGTCTAGTTTTCTTTTCATTAAAACGAATTGCTTTACCCGATTTTAGTGCTAAAATAATTTCATCAGAACCTGTTGTTAATTTGGCTTCTAATAATTGGTCTCCTTCTTTAATTGTAATAGCATTAATACCATTCACTCTTGGTCTAGAATACGCAGCTATAGCTGTTTTCTTAACAGTTCCTTTTTTAGTACACATTATAATGTAATACTGATCTACTAATTCATCTAGCCCTTCAGCAAACCCATTATCAATATCTTCTTGAGTCGCTGGTCGTTTTAAGTATTCTTCATCCTTAATATTCCCAACATTAATATATGCCAATACTTTATCATCTGGTTCAATATTAATTAAATTTTGAATCGCTCTACCTTTAGCTTGTTTAGTTCCTTCTGGTATTTCAAATACTCTCATCCAGAAACATTTTCCTTTCTCAGTAAATACTAACAAGTAGTTATGGGTTGTAGCCACAAATAATTGTTCTAAGAAATCTTCATCCCTTGTAGCAGTACCCTTAGAACCAACTCCACCTCTATTTTGTAAGCGATATTCCGATAACGAAGTCCGTTTCATATATCCTAAATGAGATATAGTAACCACAACAGTTTCGTCTGGAATCATATCTTCAATACTAAAATCACCTCCAGCGTATTCAATTACACTTCTTCTTTCATCGCCATATTTATCTCTTACCTCAATCAGTTCATCTTTAATAATTTGCATTCTTCTTGGCTCGTTATCTAAAATATCTTTTAAATCTGTAATTAAAGTCATTATTTCATCGAACTCAGCTCGAAGTTTTTCTTGCATTAAGCCAGTTAATTGACGTAAACGCATATCAACAATAGCCCTCGTCTGAATTTCTGAAAGCTTATATCTTTCCATTAAGTTAGTAATGGCTAATTCTGGTGTTTGCGATTTTTTAATAATTGCAATTACTTCATCAATATTATCAGAAGCAATAATTAATCCTTCTAGGATATGTGCTCTTTCCTCTGCCTTTCTTAATTCATATTTAGTTCTCCTAACAACAACCTCGTGTCTGAATTCAACAAACTCAACAATAATGTCTTTTAAGTTTAAAACAACAGGCCTTCCTTTAACTAAAGCAATATTATTTACACTAAAAGAAGTTTGTAATGCAGTTTGTTTAAATAAGTTATTTAAAACTACGTTAGGAATTGCATCTCTTTTTAGTTCATAAACGATCCTCATTCCTGTTCTATCTGACTCATCACGTATATCAGATATGCCAGCCATTTTTCCATCATTTATCAAATCAGCAGTTTTCTTTATCATATCTGCTTTATTCACTTGATAGGGAATTTCAGAAACGATAACTCTAAAACGACCAGAATCAGTTTCTTCTAATTCTGTCTTTGCACGCATTACAATTCTTCCTTTTCCTGTCTCAAAAGCATCTTTCACCCCTTGGTAGCCATAAATAGTTCCTCCTGTTGGAAAATCAGGGGCTTTAACGTGCTCCATTAAACCTGCAATATCAATATCTCTATTATCTATGTATGCAATAATTCCATCAATTACTTCTGTTAAGTTATGAGGAGCCATATTAGTTGCCATACCGACAGCAATTCCTGAAGCCCCATTTAATAATAATGTTGGTACTCTTGTTGGAAGAACCGTAGGTTCTTGTAATGAATCATCAAAATTTAGACTAAAATCAACTGTTTCTTTATCCAAATCGCTCAGCATCTCTTCAGCAATCTTTCTTAGTCTTGCTTCTGTATATCTCATTGCAGCAGGGCTATCTCCATCAACAGATCCAAAGTTTCCTTGTCCATCAACCAACATATATCTTAAAGACCATTCTTGAGCCATACGCACCATTGAATCATAAACTGCAGTGTCACCATGTGGATGATACTTTCCTAAAACTTCACCTACAATTCTAGCTGACTTTTTGTATGTACTATTTGAACGAATACCTAAGTCTAGCATTCCATATAAAATTCTTCTGTGCACAGGTTTTAAACCATCCCTTACATCTGGAAGTGCCCTTGAAACAATAACTGACATTGAATAATCGATGTAAGCAGATTTCATTTCTTCTTCTATATTTATTTGTATTATTTTTTCTCCTTCAGCCATATTTTATATGATTTTTCTACTAAATTTTAGTTGTAAATTTTACCTTATTAAAGACCTTCGAAAGTAAGCAATATCGATGTCAAATTATGTGTATTTTTACAGTTACTTACTAACAAAATTCTGTTGAAAAACGTGCTTTTTACGACAATTGGATAAATAGATATATTATTATTTTTGAATTAAATCAATTTATCCTAATTTTAAAGGAAGTTGAGTTATTAAATAGATTAGATATGGATGCAAATTTTTCAGCAAAAGTTAAGGATGTTTTAACATATAGCAAAGAGGAAGCTTTAAGGCTTGGTCATGACTATATTGGAGTAGAGCATTTGTTATTAGGTATTATTAGAGAAGGAAACGGATTAGCTGTTAAAATTTTATCTAATCTGGGAGTTGACCTAAAGGAGTTAAGAAAGAAAGTTGAAGCTTCTACAAAATTTGGCAATGGAGCTACCAATCAACTTTCAAATATTCCWTTGGTAAARCAAGCTGAAAAAGTTYTAAAAATAACCTAYTTAGAAGCAAAAGTTTTAAAAAATAATGTGATAGGRACWGARCATCTKCTTCTTTCAATATTAAAAGGAGAAGATAAYATTGCTACAAATGCATTAAACGATTTAAATGTTAATTATGATTCTGTGAAAGATGAAGTAATGATTTTAAATATAGCYGAAGATAATGCTCCTAGAGCAGATTTCCCTAATAGTCCAACTGATGATGAAGATGAAGATGGTTCAGGAAAAGAATTTATGGGTAGTTCTAGCGGAGGATCAAAAGGAGCTTCAAAATCCAAAACGCCTGCTTTAGATAATTTTGGGAGAGATTTAACAAAATATGCAGAGGATGGAAAACTAGATCCTATTATTGGTCGTGAAAAAGAAATTGAAAGAGTATCCCAGATATTAAGTAGAAGAAAAAAGAATAATCCTATTTTGCTAGGTGAACCAGGTGTTGGTAAATCTGCTATAGCAGAAGGATTGGCRTTAAGAATTATACARAAAAAAGTTTCWCGTGTCCTTTTTGGAAAAAGAATTGTAACRCTTGATTTAGCTTCATTAGTTGCTGGAACAAAGTACAGAGGYCAATTTGARGAACGCATGAAAGCTGTTATGAATGARYTGGAAAAATCTCCAGAYATTATTCTKTTTATTGACGAAATACATACCATTATTGGYGCYGGWGGYGCTTCTGGCTCYATGGATGCATCAAAYATGTTTAAACCTGCACTGGCAAGRGGYGAACTCCAATGTATTGGAGCTACAACTTTAGATGAATACAGGCAGTATATAGAAAAAGATGGGGCATTAGAAAGAAGATTTCAAAAAGTAATAATTGAACCAACAACAGTTGATGAAACAATCGAAATTTTAATTAACATTAAAGACAAATACGAAGATCATCATAATGTAACTTACACTGATGAAGCTATAAAAGCTTGTGTTAAGTTAACAGATAGATACATGACTGATCGCTTTTTACCAGATAAAGCTATCGATGCGTTGGATGAGTCTGGGTCTAGAGTTCATATCATTAACATTAAGGTTCCTAAAAATATTATTGAGATTGAAAAAAAAATTGAAGATATTAAAGATCAAAAAAATCATGTTGTTCGAAGTCAAAAATATGAAGAAGCAGCCCAATTAAGAGACAATGAAAGGACATTATTAAAAGAACTTAGTATTGCTAAAAAATCTTGGGATGATGAAACTAAAAACCATAGAGAAGTTGTAAGTGAAGACAATGTAGCTGAAGTTGTTGCAATGATGACAGGAATCCCTACACAACGAGTTGCTCAAGCTGAAGGAGATCGTTTATCTAAAATGGGCGATGAAATTAATAACAAGGTTATTGGTCAAGATGAGGCTGTTAGAAAAGTAGTAAAAGCCATTCAAAGAAATAGAGCAGGATTAAAAGATCCTAACAAACCCATAGGTTCTTTCATATTCCTTGGTCCAACTGGAGTTGGAAAAACACAATTAGCAAAAGTATTAGCTAAGTATTTATTTGATAGTGAGGACGCTCTTATTAGAATAGACATGAGTGAATACATGGAAAAATTTGCTGTATCTCGTTTAGTTGGTGCACCTCCTGGATATGTTGGCTATGAAGAAGGCGGCCAATTAACTGAAAAAGTTAGAAGAAAACCATATTCTATTGTATTATTAGATGAAATTGAAAAAGCACACCCTGATGTGTTTAATCTTTTGTTGCAAGCTTTAGATGATGGCCAGTTAACAGATAGTTCTGGTAGAAAAATTAGTTTTAAGAATACTATTATTATAATGACTTCTAATATAGGAGCTCGACAATTAAAGGACTTTGGACAAGGTGTCGGTTTCTCTACATCTGCTAAGAAAGATGGCGCTGATAGTCATGCTGCAGGTGTGATACAAAATGCACTTAAAAAAACATTTGCTCCAGAGTTTTTGAATAGAATTGATGATGTAGTTATTTTTAATAATTTAGAAAAAGAAGATATTCATAAGATAATTGATATTGAATTAAAAAGTCTATACGGTAGAATTGAAGATCTTGGGTATAACATTAAACTGTCTAAAGAAGCAAAGGATTATATAGCTAACAAAGGTTATGATACTGCATACGGAGCACGTCCTTTAAAAAGAGCTATACAAAAATACCTTGAAGACCCTTTAGCAGAAGAAATAATTCAATCGAAATTGGTGGAGGGTAGTATAATTAATGTTAAACTAGATAATGTTACTGAAGAACTTTTATTTTCTATTACTAAACCAAAGAAAAAAAAGAGTTCTGATATTGAAAAAGATAAAGAAGAATAAACATAAAAAAGCTATCAATAATCGATTGATAGCTTTTTATTAGTTAAGTTTTTTGTTACTCTTCAATTTTCTTCCATGATAGCTTCAGTTAAGCCTGTAGACGAAAACCCTCCATCATGAAACAAGTTTTGCATGGTAACATATCTTGTAAAATCCGAGAACATCATTACACAATAATTTGCACAATCTAAAGCTGGAGCATTACCTAATGGAGACTTCTTTTCTGCAAAACCATATAATTCTCCAAATCCTTTAATTCCAGAACCTGCAGTAGTTTTAGTAGGAGATTGGGAAACAGTATTTACCCTTACATTTTTATCTTTTCCATAATAATATCCAAATGTTCTTGCAATAGATTCTAATAATGCTTTCGCATCAGACATATCATTGTAACCTGGAATTGCCATTTGAGCAGCAATAAATGAAAGTGCCACAATAGATCCCCACTCATTCATTATGTCTTTTTCCTTTGCTATTTTCATTACTCTATGAAATGATAAAGCCGAAATATCTATGGCTTTATGATAAAAATCATAATTAGCTTCTGTGTAATGAATTTTTTTTCTAACATTAATAGACATCCCTACCGAATGTAATATAAAATCTATTTTTCCATATTTTTTACTCGCAATATTGAATAGATTTTCTAAATCTTCCATTGAGGTAACATCAGCTAAAACTACTTCAGATCCAGTAGATTTTGCCAATTCGTCCATCTGCCCCATTCTTAATGCAACAGGTGAATTTGTTAGAATAAATTCAGCTCCTTCCCTATGAGCTACTTCTGCAACTTTCCATGCAATGGAGTCTTCATTAAGAGCTCCAAAAATGATTCCTTTTTTACCTTTTAAAAGATTATACGACATAAAACGATTGAATTACTTTGGCACACAAATATAGAGGAATTTTAATGCTATTTTTAATTAATATTTATTTTTTTTATGTCTTTTTGCAGAAGCTGGCCTATGGTGACGCTTATTTTTAGCACCGGGTCCTTTTATTACAGATCCAGATCTATGAGGATCGCAACTAGTAAGGGGTATCGTAAAAAACAAAAACATTAAGGGTACTAATAGTAATATAAAGTATTTCTTTGTTTTAATCATCTCAATTCTTTTGAATTCACAAACTTACTATTTTTAGTTAAATCTCAAAAAACAAATAGCAGTTATTTATAAGCTAAGTAAAGACTTAGCATTATCTCTAGCTGCACTACTTAATTTTTCTCCACTAAGCATTTTTGCAATTTCCTCTACTCTATCATCTTCATCAAGAACAGTGAGAAGAGTTACCGTTTTATCATTTACATTTTCTTTGTGAATACTATAATGATACCTGCCTTTTGCTGCAACTTGAGGCAAATGGGTAATCGATATAACTTGCAAATGGTTGCTCATTTCTTTCATAATGTTTGCCATTTTATCAGCAACATCACCAGAAACACCAGAATCAATTTCATCAAAAATAATTGAAGAAAGTTTTTTATTTTTTGCTAGTATAGATTTAATAGTAAGCATTAATCTCGATAATTCGCCTCCAGATGCTGCCTTTTTCAATTCCATAGGAGCAATACCTTTATTTGAAGAAAATAAAAAATCTACCGTATCAATTCCATCCTTATTTAATTCATTCAACTTTTGATGTCTAACCTGAAAAGCAGGATCTTTCATCCCTAATTGATTTAAATTTATAATGACTTTTTTATTTAATTCTTTGAAATTTCGCACACGTTTTTCAGATATTTTATGAGCCATTTTAAAGAGGTCTTCTTTTTGTTTAATTACCTTAACAGAAAGCTCATCCAATTTTTCTTCGTAAGAATTTGTGTCTAATAATTGTAAATTGAGTTTTTTTAGTAGCATTAATATCTCTTCTGTAGATGATATATTATGCTTCTGCTCTATAGAAAATATTTTACTTATCCTATCACTCAAWTAAGATAGTCTTTCAGGATTGAAACTTAAGTTATTACAGTTAGCATCAATTTCCCTAGAGACATCCTCAAGTTCAATAACTATGCTATTCAATCTGTCATAAATTATATTATACGCTTTAGAACAATCTTTTATCTTATAAAATAAGTTAGAAATAACCCTTAGTTCTGATAATATATTTTTATCAGAGGACAGTAGTGCTCTATTTGAGTTCTCTAATACAGATTTAATTTCTTCAGCATTATTTATTATTTCAATCTCAGACTCGATTTTTTCTTTCTCATTTGGAAGTAATTCCAACTCTTCTATTTCATTTACCTGAAAAGCAATATAATCAACATCTAGTTTAGCCTTATTTGAAAGTCTCTTTAGTTCAATTAGCTGGTTCTCACTTTTAATATAATCTATATACTTTTTTTTATAAGAGGCAACATATTTATCATGCCCGATAAAAGCATCTACAACATTTATTTGAAACTTATTATCTTGAACTTGCAAAGTTTGATGCTGAGAATGAATATCAATTAATTGTGAAGTCAGTTCTTTTAAAACAGCTAAACTTACAGGAGTATCATTAATAAAAGTTCTACTCTTACCTTTAACACTTATCTCTCTTCTAATAATGTTAATGTCTTCATAATCTAAATCATTCTCTATAAAAAAATTACTATATTTTTCTTTTGAAAAATTAAATTCACCTTCAATAATACATTTTTTATCTTTATTGTTTAGTACAGAAATATCAGCTCTTTGTCCTAGTATTAACGATAAAGCACCAAGAAGAATAGATTTTCCAGCACCAGTTTCTCCAGTAATAACGGTAAACCCATTATTAAATTTGAGTTCAAGATTTTCAATAATAGCGTAGTTGGTTATTGATAAATGTTTTAGCATTTATTTCCCTTTAGTAATTTTCTCGTACTTACTAAGGTTGTTTGCGTCTATCTTATTTAGTAAATTAGTGACTTCTGATTTTTCTTTTGGTAATGCTTCTATGAAAAGATCTACAATTTCGTTCGACTTAGCATTAAAGAATATCTGTAATTGAAAATTACCTGGCCGAAGATCATAAACTTGCTCTAATAACTTTAGTGAGTTTAAAACTACTGCTCTACCCGACTGTACGTTTTTAGCCATTAAATCAAAACCTAACCTATGGTACTTATAAAAGCATTCCCTTAAGGGAACGTAGTTTTGGTGAAGTAAATTCTCAACAAACCAATACCTATTTCGTTCTCCTTCAAATGCTTTCCATCCTGCTTCTCTAGCACCTTGAGAATTACCAACTATTGCTTGAGCTTTTTGTAAATACCTTGAACCTCCTTTCATCGAAAAAGAATCATAATCCAACGCAATAATAATATTAGCATAAAAAGATAAAACAGAGGTGAGATTTGACAGAAAAGTAGTTTCGGAATACTCTAAAGGATCAAATTCATTAAACCTAAAAGAAAAATCTTTATCTAAATGATTTAAAGTAGTGGTGAAATATGAAGTGTTGTAAATTGGTCTTCTTGACTGAATTTGAATAGTAGCTTTAAAATCATTAATTGATACTTGCTCTGTAATATTTATCATTATAGTGCATTCTATTCGTTCAGTACTTTTAAATACGTTGTTGGTGAATTTTCGAGAATTCATAAACTCAAAAATGGCTTTTTGCATAGCATCGAAAATACTTTTATCGGATCCTTGTATTTGAGAAGAGTTAATTTGCACATTACAATTAAGCTCTTGTGCGTTTACACTTAAAACTGAAGTTGAAAAAATTAGGAAAAACAATATTTTTATTACACTACGCATCTATTTTAGTAAAGATATAATTTTATTAAAAACATCTGTTGCCACCTCTGATTTAGATTTTAACTCATATTTCTCTACTTTATTGTTCTTATCTAGAATCGTAATTTTATTAGTATCATATTCAAAACCAGCTCCTTTATCGTTTAATGAGTTTAACACTATAAAATCTAAATTCTTACGAAATAGTTTGTCTTTTGCATTAGCCATTTCATTACTCGTTTCTAATGCGAAACCTATTAATAGTTGTTTTTTTGTTTTTATTTTTCCAATGGAAGCTAGTATGTCTTTCGTTAATTTTAAATCAATTTGCAGGTTCTCATCGCTCTTTTTAATCTTACCTTTCTGTATTTCTTGAGGGGTATAATCTGCAACTGCCGCAGCCATAATAATRATRTCAGCYTCTTTATAATTTTCATGTACAGAATTGAACATCTCTTCTGCTGATCTTACATTTATTTTATTAATCGTTTTTGTAGTATTTATTTTTGTTGGCCCAGAGACTAGAGTAATAGTGGCACCTAGCTTATGTGCTTCTTCTGCTAAAGCATACCCCATTTTCCCAGAAGAATTATTGCCAATAAAGCGAACAGAATCAATTTGTTCAAAAGTTGGGCCAGCAGTTATTAATATTTTTTTTCCTGATAAAACAAGTCCTTCTTTTAAGAAGTTATAAATATATTTAACAATATTTTCTGGTTCCTCCATTCTTCCTTCCCCAACTAATCCGCTTGCTAATTCACCAAATTGAGCTTTAATAATTTTATTACCATTTGAAGCTAAAATGTCTAAATTTTTTTTTGTAGTGGCATGCTTATACATATCTAAATCCATGGCAGGAGCAACAAAAACTGTACATTTAGCAGAAAGATAGGTTGCTAATAGTAAATTATCACACAACCCATTTGCCATTTTACTAATAGTATTAGCTGTTGCTGGGGCAATGATAAATAAGTCTGCCCATAAGCCTAAGTCGACATGACTATTCCATTTACCAGTTTCATCCTCAGAAAATTCTATGTGAACAGGGTTTTCTGATAAAGTTGACAATGTTAATGGTGTAACAAATTCTTTTGAATCAGGAGTCATTACTACTTGAACATTAGCTCCTGATTTTTTAAATAATCTTATTAGGGTTGCGGTTTTGTAGGCTGCAATTCCTCCTGTAACTCCAAGAAGAATATTTTTTCCGCTAAGCATTGTGTAATTTATTCTCCTCCTTCCTCATCTGAAGTATCAGAAGGCATTCTATAATATATTTTATCGTCTAAAAATTCTTTTAATGCCATTGCATTAACTTTAGGAAGTCTTTCGTAAAATCTTGAAATCTCTATTTGCTCTCTATTCTCAAAAATCTCTTCAAGATTATCTGTAGTAGAAGCAAATTCGTTTAATTTACCAATTAGCTCTTCTTTTAAATCTATTGCTAATTGATTTGATCTTTTAGATACAACTACACAAGATTCATATATATTTCCTGTCACCTCTTCTATTTCGTTCATATCTCTAGTAACAGTAGTTGTTTCAGCATTTGTAGATTTAAAGTTCATCATTACGAATTTTTTATTTTAATATTATTTCTCATCTCACTTGTCTTTGTAAAGATAGTTTGAGCTTCTTTTAAGTACTTACTTTCTTTAAAAGAATCAACAAAGGTATAATAAGCATCTATAGTATCGTTAATTCTTTGTAATTTTTTTTTCTTTATACTATTCTCTGCTAATAAAAAGTTTGATTTAAGTATTAAAAACGTCAACTCTTCTCTATATTCAGTTTCTGGGAAATCCAGCAAAGTGTTATTAATAGATATAATAGCTGCTTTAAATTTAAATATTTTAAAATATTGTTTGGAATCTAAATACGATTTTATCTCAAGTTTAGCTCTTAATTTATCCATTAACACATTGCTAGAATCTACCAATTTATGCTTTGGATAGGTATTGATAAAAAGTTGTAACGCATTAATTCCAGATCTTGTATCAGATGCATCTAATGTTGGCGATGGAGATAATAAATAATTAGAATAGGCATACATAAATAAAGTTTCTTCTGCGTGCTCACTTAATGGATAGGTGGTTGAAAATTTCTTAAAATGATAAGAAGAAGAGTAAAGGAGGTTTAACTGAAAATTACAATAAGCATAACAATAATAAACTTTTTCAGCCCTATCTGTACCTCTAAATAAAGGAATTAACTCCTCAAACAAAGCCATTGCCTTTTCATACTTTTCAGCATCATAATACTTAATGGCAGCCTCATACTTCAAGTCCATGTCAGAACTCTTTAATAGTTTTTGATATTTACTGCAACCAGCTGATATTATTGCAATTAATACTATTAAGACTCCCCATTTTTTTAACATGCGGCAAATATAAGATTAACTTGTAATTATTAAATATTGTAAACGTTAAAAGTTATTAAATATTTAATTCACCATTTTTCTAAAAAACACAATGGTAAATCTATTATCAGTTGATTGGTAATATTGGATTCTTTGATAATTAGGGCTATCCTCATAATATTTATATGACTGGCTAGTGGGCACTTCTCTTCGATCTCCGTAATGAGAATCCCAAACAATTAAATCGCCACTATTCAAAGTATCAATAGTTTTTTGGTCTAAATAGGTCATTATAGCAGGCTTTACAAAATCATACTTATTTTTACCTAAGTAATAATAAAATAACGCATGTCCACAAGCTACACGGTTGGTATCATTGTATAACTGATTTTGAGCTGTTTGCGGATTTTGATTCAATTTTACGTGGCTTGCGTACCATTTTGCAGCTTTTTTAACAGCCCTTTCTTCAGGCTGTATTTCTCTTGTAGTAATTGAAGTTACAGCACCCAATATTGATATTAAAGCAATCCCAATTAAATAATGTTTCTTTTTTAATGGTATTATCAATAAAGCTATTATAATAATTGTGAAAATAAGTGGCTTCCAATTCTCTATTTCTTCTGTACCATTTAACCCATCACTTAAATGCAATCCATAATTTAAATGAGCATAGCTATGGAACATATAAACAAAAAGTGCTAATGGGACTAAAAACACTAGTAATAAGTGCTTTTTCTCATAACCTATTATTTCATCTACTGCCAATACTCCTAATATCGCTATTAATGGAGAAATTGTAATTAAATACCTCAAATTCCCTCCATTCCCTGGTCCTAAAGTAAATGACTGAGCTTGAAATGCACAATTCAAAAAGAATATAAAGATGATAGGAATCAATAAAAACCAATTTGGGTGTTTCTTTTTAATAATTATAATACCAATATAAGCTACAAAAAGTGTGATAGCAATAGCCCCAAAAATTACGTTTGACATAGTAAGGTAATGATCAAACCCCTGTTTAGGCCATATTCCAGTAATTTTTTCAGAATATTCCATGACGGCATTTGGGAGATACAATATATCTCCTGTAATGATAAATCCTATTAGGTTTTGTAATACTGTAAATAATCCCGTAAGTAATGCAGCAACCCATTCTTTCTTAAAAGCCAGCACTAAAAATAATAACCCAGATATTAAGTGGTATTCTTGTCTTGTAAAAGCAATATAAGAAACAATAATGGCAGCAAAAATGTACTTTTTATTAAAAAATTGTAACGTTCCTAATACTAGTAGAAATGCGACTATTAACTCTGCGTAATTTCTAAAAGAAAGCATAAACCATAATGGCTGAAGCCCTAAAACAAAAAATATTAATAACTTATTTTTACTCCCAAATTTTGTTAATAATTTATAAGAAAAGTAAACCGTAAAAGCAGCTACTAGACTATTAAATAATTTTAAAAAAGTAAAGCCTCCTAAAGCTGGCAGAGCATACAATAGCCTATAGCCAGATTTTGTATTAGCACCCAATATTTGAAGTATGCCATCATACCAAATACGTTGAGCAGCCATAAAATTGCCTACTTCATCGTGCTGATAAAACCCATCTGAAAAGGTAGAGAAAACAAAATACACAATGGCTAAAGCTCCTGTAAGAATAAGTAAAGTTGTTTTATTTATGTCTTTAGTTTCAGGTTCTTTGATGTTACCCTCTTTATGAGTTTCCTGTTGTTTTTTATGTGGTACTTTATTACTCATATCTCATTAACCCATTGACTCAATGAGTGTTGATAATTATATTTTATTTCTTTTTGTAATTTTTCATCGTTAAATATTGTATCCCCAGATTCTATTTTTAATGCTTCTTCTGGCCAATCAATAAATTCGACCTTAACACCATATTTAAACGCCACTAAATTAGCAACTTCTAGTAAACTTAAAGCATCCTTGCTTCCAATATTATATATTTGATTAATGGTTGGTTTAAGTTTAAGAGCATCAAGTATCGGCTGAGCAATATCTCTTACATGGGTAAAAGTTCTTTTTAAACTTCCGTCTCCATAGACAGTAATATTCTCTTTATTTATAGCTTTATTTATAAAGAAACCTATTGTACCGTAAGAATATTCTTTGTCAAATAAATTACCATAAGGAACGCATATTCTAAAAATAGTATAATCAACAGATGATTTTACTAACATATCTTCACAAGTTAGTTTGTTTTGAGCATAAATCGTTTTTGATTCTTTTTCTGAATCTTCTTTTAAAGGTGTGTTTTTAATTCCTTTATAAACTAACCTTGTAGATGGAAAAATAATTCTAAGTCCCTTTATTCCTTCACAACATTCAATAATATTTGCTAAACCTTGCTCATTTACTTTAGTAAATTTATCTACTATTTCTGGAGCAGAACCTGTACCTGTAAGTCCTGCAAAGGCAAAAATATAATCGATATTAAAATCTAATTGCTGTAAATCATCTTTAGAAGTAATATCAATTTTTTTATAATTAGGATGATGATCTATAGAGGCTTCTGCTATATCAGTTGGAATGAATACAATCTGATTTTGTTTTAAGAAATATGCAATGTGCCTTCCTAAATAACCGTTTGCTCCAAATAAGATAGCTGAACTCATACCTTTAATCCAATTATGCATACATCATCAACTTGTTCTAATTGACCTTTCCAATCATTAAATTCTTTAAAAAGAATGCCTTTTTGATCTGAGATAGCCTTATCACTTATTGAAATTAAAAGATTTCTCAGCCTTTTTACCATGAATTTTTTTCCTTTAACTCCCCCAAATTGATCTGCAAAACCATCACTAAACGTATATATTGAGTCATTTTCTTTAAGATTTATTTTATGATTAGTAAATGGATTCTGTCGATAATGCTTGCCAACAGGCTGTTTATTGGCCTTAATTTCAATTAATTTGCCTTCTCTAATAATGTACAATGAATTGTTGGCTCCAGAATATTCTAAAGTCTTTTTCTTATAGTTAATGGAACATAAAGCAATGTCCATTCCATCAGTAATGTCACTTGACCGTTGAAAAGTTTCAATAACTAATTCTCTTGTTTTATCCAATATGTCAGCTGGAGATTTTAAATTATATTCTCGTACTGATCTATTTAAGGCATTATGGCAAACAACACTTACCATTGCCCCAGGAACTCCATGTCCGGTGCAATCAGCAGCAGCATACAATATCTCATCTCCAACTTTCTGAAGCCAATAAAAATCACCTGCTACAATATCCTTAGGTTTATAAAATACAAATGCATTCTTTAATAGGAGATTTAATTCTTCTTGTGACGGGATAATCGCTTTCTGAATTCTTTTAGCATAAGTAATACTGTCTGTTATTTCTAGATTTTTTTCTTTTATTTCACTATTCTTTTCAGCTAAAACAAGGTTTGTCTTCCTCTTAAGCTGATATCCTCTCAACACAACTATTACTACAATAATCATTAGAATAAAGCCTATTACTCCAATAAATGTATAAGTTTTCTGTTTATCGATTTCTTGATTGTATTTTAGGTCTTTAATCTTTTGCGATTCGGCTCTTGTCAAGCTATCTGCAAAAGCTTGTTTTTCAAACTGATACTGAATGTCATGCTTAATGGAGGCTTCTTTGGTTGCTGTATTTACAATACTATCACTCATCTTTATAAACAACTTATACATCTTAAGTTCATTTACAGGGTCGTTTTCTTTGGCGTAAATATTACTCATAACATAAGAGGCTGCCCTTATTATATTGGGGAAACCTAAATTCCAACCAATATCAAGGCTTTTTTCAGCATTTTTCTTAGCACCTTTAACATTTCCTTTCAACAGCATAATATTAGCAACACTTGCTAACGAGTGGGCATGCCCCAACACATCTCCTATTTCTTCTCTGATTTTTAAGCTTGATGAATAATATAGATGTGCTTTTTCTAACTCTCCTCTATCTTCATAAAGAACTCCAATATTATTTGAGGTTTCGGCCTCGCCTTTTTTATGTCCAAGATTTTTTTGAATTTTTAAACTTTTCTCATAATATTCTAATGCCAAAGTAGATGTACTTTTTTTCTTGGCATAAATTTGTCCAATATTATTATAAGACCCAGCAATTCCTTCAACAAAACCAATTTCCTCAAAAATCTTCAAACATTTAAAATAATATTCAAGTGCTTTTTTATTATCTCCCTGCATTTTATATATGTACCCTACATTATTATAAGTAGTAGCTAACACTTGATTGTCTCCACTTTTTTCTAATATTTTTATACTTCTACTGTAATATTCTAATGCTTTTCCAATCTGACCTTTATCGCTGTAGATATATCCAATATTATTAAGAGCAAGAGCAATTCCTTCTTGGTCTCCTATTTGTTCTACAAAATTTAAGCTTCTTAAATAATATTCTAATGCTTTTTCGGTATCCCCTTGATCATCATAAATTGAACCTATATTATTTAAACACGTTGCCAATCCATTTTTATCATGGATTTCTTGATATAGATTAAAGCTAAATTGATATTGTTTGATTGCTTTTTCATAATAACCTAAATTATATAAAATGTATCCTTTATTGTTGATGGCAGATGCCATGGCTTTTTTAATAAAAATCTTTTCTTTTTTTGATAAATCAGGATAAGATAATTTTTCTTGTGATTCATTAAAAAGTAGCTGATTGTATTTAGGCCATACATTATCATCCAGACAATCTTCAGTGATTTTACTTATTAAACCTAATTTTGTTGAATCCTTAGTTGATTTATGATATAAAGAAAGTAATGAATCGATTAAATCTTTATCAGGCTTATCAATAGATTCTAGGATTAAAGAATCAACTAGATAGAATTCCTTATCAGCATAATTTTGGCTACATAAAATTCCAAAAGACAAAATCGAGAGTAAAACACTTAATACTATTTTTGAACTGCTATCTTTCAATTTATCTTTTCCTGAACAATATAAGTTGGCCTATGTTTCACACTTTCAAATGTTCTACCAACATACAATCCAACCATTCCTAGTACAGATATGATAATACCTGAGAAAAAACTAACCAATAAAGCTAAACTTGCCCAACCTTCTGCCTTTACATCACTGAAAATGTACAATACAACCATTGTAATGGCTCCACATATAGATAAGAATGAAAGAAACACCCCAAACTTAACCGTTAAACGTAAAGGCTTATCAGAAAATGTTAAAATGGTATCGATAGCTAATTTTAAACGTTTTTTAAAGGAATAGGATGACCTTCCATCTTCTCGCTCAGCATGTTCAATATCAACTTTCGTATAATTAAATCCTATCATTTGCTGAAGCATAGGGTAATATCTATTGTGGTCTTTTAAACTTGCCATAGCATCAACAGCTTTTCTGTGGTAACATACAAAATTAGCAACCGTTCTATCTTGCTTTGTTTCAGTTAAATACCCTAAAGTTGAATAGAATATTCTGGATAGCATTTTCTTAAAGAAATCATCTTGTCTGTTTTTACGACTAGCTACAACAATTTCAAAACCTTCTTTTGCTTTTGAAAGTAGTTTATCTATTTCTTCTGGTTGATCTTGTAAATCACAATCCATGGTAATTACATATCTACCCGCACTAGCGTCTAAACCAGCTTGAATAGCGTGTTGCTGTCCGTAATTACGGCTCAGTTTAATTCCTTTTACAACCGAATATTTATTACAATTCTCTTGAATCTTTTGCCATGAATTATCTAGTCCACAATCTTCTACTAAGATAATTTCATAACTATCAGTAATCTTGGAAACTGAACTTATTATTCGTTCCACTAGTTTGTCTACAAGGCTTTCTGCTCTATAAACAGGGCTAACTATTGATATTTCTATTTCACTCATTTTTTAATGGCTCTAATGTAATATTGTGCTCCAATCGGACACCAAGTTAGCATTTTTTCTAATCCAAGGAAAATTTTAAACATTTTGTGGCGAGGGAAAAACAAGGTGTAGTTCAATTTATCTGTTTTTAAGCCACTTCTATTGGTTACTTCCCTATTGTAAGATGGTTTTAGTAAAACTGCATCTTCATCAAACTCGCACTCTCTAACGACCTTTCGGGTTAAAGGATTGTTTGGATTATGTTCAAAATTATAGAACCTTCCTCCTGCTTTCAATACTCTGTGAATTTCCTTTAAAACACCATCATGTAATTTATGTTCGATGTGGTGAAACACCATAGAAGTAAACACAAAATCAAATTCTTCATTTTCGAAAGGAAGAATAGCTCCGTCAAAAGCTTTAAAAATAGTATTGGTAATGCCTTTTTCACTTGCTAATTTAATGCTTGCATCAGATACATCTACACCAAAAATAGTAGCATTAGGAAAGTGCTTTCTGATATAAACAGAGCTATTACCATCTCCACAACCAAAATCTAAGATCCTCAATGTTTGTTTAGGATTCTCAAACTTTAATAATTCAATAATCTTATACTCACTAAAGTAATCACTGTCTGCTCCACTCATCTCTACAGACTTATCATGAGTATGACGATAGTCTTTAGCATGTTCATCAAAATTATCGAATTGTCTTTCTTCATTCATAATTTCATTCCTTTTCTACACTTCGACAGGCTCAGTGTGACAAAAAGTTAATCTTCACTTTTATCTTTTAGTTCTTGTAATAATCTGCTCTGATTTAGAATTTCTTCATATTTTGATTCAAAAGCTTTTTCTACTACGCACCTCTTAAATTCATTTAAAATATTTACAAAATGATTTTCAGGATCCAATTCATAATTAATCATTTCTTTTTGGTTTTCAACTGTAACAGTTGTTACGAAATCTGGTCCTGGAGTAAAAGCTCTTTGGACTGTTATTTTTCCTTTACTCCCCCAAATCTCATAATTACATTGGTAGAAGTTGTCAAACCCAAAAGCGACTTCCGCAAATAAGCCATTTGGAGTTTTGAGATAAGCTCCTCCATACAAGTCAACTTCAGTATCCATAGTATTTAGTGTGGCTGCTTGGACTGAAATATCATTTCCTAAAAACAACTGAGAGACCCTAACCGTATAAGCTGCTGCATCAAGCAGTGAGCCTCCGCCTAATGCTTTATTGTATCTAAAATTGTCAGTATCTAATGGAGGAAAACCAAAAGAGCTCCTAAAACATCTTATTTCTCCTATTTCCCCACTATCTATAACTTCCTGTGCAAATGAATGCTGACTGTGGTATAGAAACATAAAGTTCTCCATAATGAGCAATCTTTTCTTTTTGGCTAAATGAACCATTTTTTTAGCTGAATCATAATTCATTGCCAGTGATTTCTCAATCAAAATATGTTTACCAGCTTCTAATGCTTTTATTACCCATTCTTCGTGTAACCCTGTTGGCAGTGGCATATAGATTGTTTCTATATCATCTCTATCCAATAAATTTTGATAACCTTCTATTGCTTCACAATTAAACTCTTCTGCAAACTCCTCTGCTTTAACTATTGTTCTGCTTGCTATTGCAATTAATTCGAAATCAGCTATACTTTTAATAGCAGGAATAACCGAACGTTTTGCAATGTTAGCACAACCTAAAACTCCTATTTTTAATTTATTCATTTTAAACAAACTTTACAGCTGACAATAAACTTCTCGWYWRAAKANTTNNGTMAKWANTTAAACTTAATAAAGGTTTTAATTTGATTCAAAGTCATCCAAATATACTTATCAGGAACATTTACATCAAAATCATCTCCAACTTCAATTAGCATATTCTTATTTTGCTCTTTAAAGAACCTTCCTCCTTCTTCTGATTGGAATGTGGAGTACAACACTTTAGCGTTTTTTGCTTCAGGGTTTAACACATAATCAATAAATTCTACTTCATATTCGTTTTCTCCTTTACGGTAATTACCAGTTAAGCACTGCACTGTTGGAGCTAGCTCAATAATATCAAAATTTCCACTTTCTAATTTGGCTTGCACCAAAAAGTGGTAAACACCATTCCCGCCTGAACCGGAACGGGCAGGTATTTTTTTTATAATAAAAGCAATAATACCTTCTTGAGCAGATTTCACCAAAGGCTGAGTCCAACTATGAACTTCCCTATTTCCTATTTCAGCTTTTACAGCAATTACCGAAAAATACTTATGGTCCTTATGATAAATTGATTCATCATCTTTTGTCCAATCAGCAATGTTATTTAAGGGGATTTGATTAACCTCTAGCTCTGCAAATGCCTTATGTTTGGTTATCCAAGAGATAATCGTCTCTATACTGTCTAATGCATTATTTTCATCTAATTCAGAAATTAAAAAATCTGATTGATTGGCAATTCCTATTTCTTGAAGTGTACTGGTATTACCATAAGGAATACCAGAAATAACAGTTCGAGTATCCATATTAATCACATTATCGTAAGTTAATAGTTGTTTGATTTGACCTAATGTTAACCAACAGAAGTCTTCTTTTACTTCAATTTCGCTATCAACTTCAATGATAATATTTCTATTTCTCTTTTTTAAGAACCTTGCTCCCTGCTCTGATTGTAGTTGATCTAATAATACTGTAACATCTTCTCTGTCATCTAGAAAGTATTCTAAATATAGAGGAGCGTTACCTTGGTGCACCTGAGTGTAATTACTCTTGGTTGCTTGCAAGGTTGGAGATAGCTGAACCACATTAATATTTCCTGGTTCAATCTTAGCTTGCATCAGAAAGTATAATATTCCACCTATCTTTTTGGTGATAATTCCTAAAAAACCAATTTCTGGTTGATTGATAATTGGCTGCGACCATTCTGCAACAGTCCCCCAATTGGTTTTAACGTTAATTCCTTCTATAGAAAAGAACTTACCAGAATCATGTTCTAAGTTTCCTGTCGTTTCATTAAATCCCCAGTTGCTCATTTCTGAGAATTTAATTGGGGTAATTTTATGATTTACATTGGATTTCTTTTCTTCTAGCCAGGTCATAAAGTTTTCTGTAGAAAGAAAAGGATTATCAAGCGTTAACGCTGATTTTAAAAAACTATATGTAATAGAACTATTCATTAATAATACTCATTAATTTTGTCCGACACTTCGATAAACTCAGTGTGACAAAACTTTTAATTACTTTTTAAACTCTGCGTGAGTTTTCTCCAACACTTTAAATGCTGCTTCAGTAGTAGCTGCTTCAGCGTAAGTTCTTAGTACTGGCTCAGTTCCAGAAGCTCTTATCATCACCCACTCGTCATTATCAAAAAAGTATTTAAACCCATCAATAGTTTCTAATCTTCTTACTTCTAAATCGCCAAATGATTTATAATTATCCTTCTCACAATTAGCTACAATCGCTAATTTTTCCTCTTCTTTAAGGTGCATATCTATTCTTTCGAATTTGAACGCCCCTACTATTTCATAAACTTCTGCTATCAAATCTTCTAATGATTTACCAGACTTCGTCATGTACTCCCATATAATYARSCCCATCCATATYCCATCTCGTTCAGGRATATGCCCTTTWACAGCAATWCCRCCAGACTCTTCTCCTCCTAACAAYACATCATCTTCTAACATTATTCCMGCAATRTGCTTAAAYCCAATTTGYGTTACTTGRTAYTCTAMSCCATAATGRTCACACATCTTTTTTACTTTWGGAGTAACWGAAAAAGCATTYACYACTTTWCCTGTCATCTTTTTCTCTTCWACCAAGTAYTTAATCAATAATAAAATAATGTGATGAGAATCTACAAACTCTCCTTTACTATCATACAGGCCTATTCTATCTGCATCACCATCTGTAGCAAGACCACAATCAATATCTCCTTCAGCCAATCTTATCATTTCTGAAAACTCTCCTAAATTTCTATGAATTGGTTCTGGAGCTGTTCCGTTAAATCCTGGATTATGATCGCAATGTAAAAAATCGATATCTGGTAATAGTCTTCTCATTACATCTTGACCAGAACCATACATTGCATCATAAGCAAAATTTATGTCTGAATTACGAATCGCATCCATGTCAAAATTAGCTTCAACATGATCTACATACATTGTTTCTAAATCAATGTATTCAACTATTCCATCACTTATTAAATCTTCTATACTAATAGCTTCTAAATCAATCCCATTTGTATCTGGAATTAAATCTTCTACTTCTTGAATTTCTTTTGGCAACAAAGGCCCTCCAAAATATCCTTTTAGTTTATATCCGTTGTAGCTTGGTGGGTTATGAGATGCTGTTAATACAATCCCTAAAGAAGCTCCTTGCCTTAAGGTTCCTAAAGAAATCATAGGAGTTGAAACAGGGCCTTTCGCTAAGAATACCTTTACACCTGCATTTGTAAAGACTTTAGCTGTCGTTTCAGCGAACAATTCACCAGCAAATCGACAATCATGTCCAATTACAACACTTGGATTATCAAAGTTGCTTTTTAACCATTCTGTTGCTCCTAAAGTAGCCCTCGCCACATTATCAACAGTAAACTCTTTAGCTATAATAGCTCTCCAACCATCTGTTCCAAACTTTATTTTCGCCATGTTTATATCTTTTTTTGAAAGATGATAAAATTAAGGTTTATTTAATAATTTTGAGAGAAATCAATCATCAATTCTTATGAAAGAAGCACTTGCTACACACAATTTTGCCGAATACTTTCAGCATTATATAAATTTAGTAGAAGACAATGAAGATGTTATAAGTGCTCTTGAGCACAGCCACAAAAGAACCAACGAATTTTTAGATCTAATAACAGAAGAACAAGGATATTTCGCTTATGCAGAAGGAAAATGGACTATTAAAGAGTTACTAGTTCATCTAATTGATACTGAACGTATATTCTGCAACCGTGCATTACGAATTGCTAGAAATGACAAAACCGATTTGCCTGGTTATGACCATGATGAATACGTAAAGTATTCAGAAGCAAATGAGCAAAAACTAAGTGATATATGTAAAGAGTATAATCTTGTGAGACAGGGAACTATTGCGTTATTTAAAAGTTTTACTCCAGCAATGTTAGAACGAGAAGGAACTGCCAATAACAATAAATTAACCGTGTTAGCTATAGGTTTTATTATTTCTGGACACGAAACACACCACATTAACGTACTGGAAGAAAAATATTTGTAGATTTCTTTATGCTACTTTATCCAGAAATCAATTTTATCAGTAAGTCTTTTTTCAAGTTCATCTACTGAACTATACAATAAAAGTTGTAATTGTTTAATGTCAAAATGTGCATTCTCGAAATCATCAGAATGACATGTATAAATAACTTGCTTTCCTAAACCTAAAGCATAACCACTTTCAAAATAAACGCCATTTCTGTGCTTGGTAAAATCTGCAATGCAAAATTTCGCTTTTCTAATTTCATTAAAAATTGCTTCTGGTATCGTCTCATCACTTTCCAAATGCTTCTCATCAATAATTACTGCATCATAACCATTGTTTTTTAGGGCTGTTTTAATGGCTAATCTATATTTAGTAGTTTCATCAGAAAAAGCCATTGCCACAAAGCATATTTTTGAATCCAGTGGTTTAAATTGAGTTTCTGCTATTTTGTTTAAACCATAATGGGTTATACTAACTATTGCACCATCTGAATGTATGTTGCCATTAATTAAAGCACTTTCCTTGAGGGATTCTATATAAAACCTAAGCTCTAAATCATTCTTAAAATAATTTCGAAAAATGGTGTCTTCATTAGTAAATGATATACTTCTATTCTGTCCATCATAATCCTGTTGACTATAAATATATAGTAGTAGGTTCTCCATCTTTTGAGAAGCTATTCTAGGAAAAGATATCGTTTCAAAAAAATCAGGGTAGGAAACTCTAACACTTCTTACAGGTGCATCGTTATTATTACAAGAGTTTGAAGTAATAAAAATACGATTAGGCAATTTATTATTCAATATCAGCCCTTTCATAGTGTGCACAGGTAATACTGGTCCACTTTCTTTTATCTTGCTAAAGCAATTATCACATATGAAAACTTCTATTTCAATACCACTAATACGTAGGTCGTAAATGATAAAACTATTTGTCCTCTTTTCTTTAATTGGCACACCAGTTAATATACATGTATCTATTTTACCCATATTAATTATAAATCTTTCTTCTATTTAATTCTTTTTGGTATTTACGAGCATAAACCAAATGCTGACTATAAGTTTTAGCAAAATTATGGTAGCCAGAAAAATCTTCCTTTGCACACATATAAATATAGTCGTGACTTTCATAATTCAACACAGCATCCAAACTTTTAATATTGGGTAAATTTATTGGTCCTGGAGGCAAACCTCTATGTTTATATGTGTTATACGGAGAATCAACTTCTTTGTGCTTATTTAGGACTCTTCTGATGCTAAAATCACCCAAGCCATAAATCAATGTTGGATCTGACTGGAGAGCCATTCCAATTCTAATTCTGTTGATATAAAGTCCAGCAACTTTTGGTCTTTCACTACTATGTATAGATTGCTCCGCTTGAACAATAGAAGCTAATATAGCTACTTCAGATTGTGATAAATTTAATTTATTAGCTTTTGCTTTACGTTCATCCGTCCAGAATTTTTTATATTCTGCTGCCATTCGCTCTATCACATCTTCAGCAGAAGTGGCCCAATTGAACTCGTAAGTATTGGGTAAAAACAAAGTTAGTATTGTAGCTTGATTAAAACCATAGTTACTCACAAACTCTTGGTTATTTAATAAATCTAATAGTTCTGTGCTATCACATCCTAAATTTTTAGAAATTTTACCCGCTAAATCAGATTTATATCTCACATTATTAAAAGTTACTTTAACTGGAATTGATTCTCCAGAGCGTAATAAATCTATCAACTCATTGTTACTCATCCCATCAGTTAGCAAGTATCTTCCTGAATGAATCTTATTTTTGAAATTAGCTTTCTTTTCTGCTACAAACTCAAAAGACTCTCTATTAATGATATATCCCTTTTCATATAAATCATGAACTACATCATCGAACTGATAATCTGAATAGATGTAAAAATACTTATCAGTAGTATTTTCTAACGTTACGTTAGGTTGGTAGACTTGTTTATACATATCGTAAACGATATAAGTTCCAACTAATACAGCAATTAGAAAAATGGATATGATTATTTTTTTTAGCATTTTTTAAAATTCTCATTGAGAAAAGTCGAAATGTGATTTTAAATTATTCCGTTTCCTTTCGACTCCGCTCAAGGTGCACTCACATTTTTAATTCGTAATAATTAACTTCATTTTTAAACAATATTCGTTCTTCAATAAACTGAAATCCACACTTTTCAAATAAACGAATACTAGTAGTATTATCTTTTGTGATGTTACAGAAAAGATTAACAGCATTAAGTTCATTTCTACAATAATCAATAATAAGTTTTAATGCTTCTGAGGCATAACCTTTCTTTCGATATTCAGTTTCAGCTATTAAAATTCCTATTCCTGTTTTTTGATTTTTAGCTTCATATTCAAATAAATCAATTGTACCTATGGATTTTTCTGTGTCATTTAAACAAATCACATAACGTATTTGTTGGTTTTCTTTTATATCGTGTACACCATTCACAAAAGCATTTATTTCTTCTTTTGTAAAAGCTTCTTTAGTTCCACTTACTTCCCAGTTTTTTGGATTATTCTCCCATTTCAACATCACTTCAGCATCACTTGAATGAAGTGTTCTTAAAAAAATATTGTTAGATTTTAACAAACTGTCCTTTCTTTACGATGTAAAGCTTCAAGGCATCTTTCAATGTCTTTTTCTGAGTATTTTGTTAACTCAAAATTGTTGTTGATTAATTGATTAGAAAGGTTAAGCTGAGAAATACTTTTAATTAATTTCCGCTCAAATAACATAGGCAGTAATTCAAAAATAAATCGTGCTTTACTTACATCTATATTATAAACTYCATTAATGAAATCTTTAATGGGACTTAGGCAACTTGTAGTTTGTGTTACTTTCCAATACTCTCTTACTTTCTCAGTAATGATTGTACTTAAATCAACYCCATCAACTTGATTCAATTCAATAAAAATAACTGCTGTTTTCCGTTTAAGAACTGTATTGTAAAAGTCAATAACTGGTAAATCGATGTTTGGACCAACAGTAGAAATATCATACAATTTTTCATTCGTAATTATTCCAATATGTGGTGGAATTCTAGTAGCTCTAAAAATGAAAATGAACATTCCTTTTTGAAGTTTATCCAACGTAATTTTAGAAGTAATATGTAGTTTGTAGTTTTCCATATAAAACCCTTCGACAAGCTCAGGGTGACATTTTAATTTCAAATCCCAACTTCTCCTTTATACACAAATGTTGCCGAACCGATTAACCAAATATCTTTAAACCCGTTTCCATTACGTTTAAAACCAACTTTTAAATTTCCACCTGAAGCGTTTATATGAATTACTCCTGCATCTAAACTTTGACTATCAGCTAAACTTAATGCAGCAGCTGTAACACCTGTTCCACATGAAAGTGTTTCATCCTCCACTCCTCTTTCATAAGTTCTTATGTCTAAAGTATTGTTATTATACTTTACAAAATTCACGTTGGTTCCTTCTACTTTAAATCTATCATTAAATCGTATTGCAGCTCCCTTCTCTTTTACATCAACAGCTTTTACATCCTCCACGTTTACAATATAATGCGGAGACCCAGTATCAATGAAATAGTAATCATTCCCTTTCTCTAAACTCTCTACATCATGCATTTTTAAAGAAACTTCTCCTTCATTATTTATCCAAGCTTCGTGTTCCCCATCAGTTGATAAAAACATAGCTTGTTTCTCTATTATTCCTAAATACTTTGCAAAAGCAACTGCACACCTACTTCCATTTCCGCAAAAACTTTGAGAACCATCTGCATTAAAATAAATCATGTTAAAATCTAAATCATCAAGATTCTCAATTAAAATCAAACCATCTGCACCTATTCCAAATCTTCTGTCACAAAGCTGTTGCACTTGTTTTAAATTAGCCTTATCAAAAACGTTATTACGATTATCAATCATAACAAAATCATTGCCTGTACCTTGATATTTATAGAATTCCATTAACACCTTACAAAATTACTCATCTTTAAACTTTCGATTCGATTTCTTTTCTGAATGTTTCTTTTTATTATCTAAACGTTTTCTAATAGATGATCTATTAGGTTTAGTTGGTCTTCTTTTTTTAACTGGAGTTAACGCAGCTTTGATTAAATTAAGAAATCGTTCAAACACAATTTCTTTATTGGTCAACTGACTTCGAGTTTCATCACATTTCAAACTTAAAATTCCATCTGAAGAAATTCTATTAAAAAGTTTTTCGACTATGATCGTTTTCTGTCTATCTGTTAACGTACTACTTTCCACATCAAACAAAAGCTCCACCTTAGTAGAAACTTTGTTTACATTCTGACCTCCAGCGCCACCACTCCTACTAGTCCTATATTTAACTTCTTTATGTAATTCATCCAATTTCATCTTAAACAAAACTACAAAAACCGTTTATCAAAGTAATTTTACCATTGGTGTAAGTTTTAATTTTTAATAAGAAGTACATAGTTATATTTGATTTTTTAATAAATATAGATATATGGCAACCTTAAAAATCAGTAATTTATCAAAAACATACCCTAACGGTGTTAAGGCTTTAGATGATATTAATATCGAATTATCAAATGGCATGTTTGGTTTACTTGGCCCAAACGGAGCAGGAAAATCTTCTTTAATGAGAACATTAGCTACTTTACAAGAAGCTGATTCTGGTACTGCTTTTTTAGATGATATAGATATTTTTAAAAACCCTACAGAACTAAGAAAAGTGTTAGGTTATTTACCACAAGAATTTGGTGTATATCCAAAAATTACTGCTTATCAATTATTAGAGCATATGGCTAYTCTAAAAGGTATCTCTAATAATAAAGAAAGAAACGATTTGGTCAACTATTTGCTTCAAAAGGTAAACCTTACAAGAGAAAAACATAAAAATGTAAAAGGATTTTCTGGGGGTATGAAACAACGAGTTGGGATTGCACAAGCGTTAATAGGAAATCCTAAATTAATTATTGTTGATGAACCTACTGCAGGWTTAGATCCAGGAGARAGAAAYMGWTTTYACAAYYTAYTAGCAGATGTWGSARAAGASGTWATYRTWATTCTTTCTACYCAYATWGTWGATGATGTAACAGAATTATGCTCTAATATGGCAATAATGAATGAAGGAAAAGTGGTTTATAAAGGTGCTCCTCAAACCGTAATTAATGAATTGAATGGTAAAGTTTGGCAAAAAATAATAGAACGAAATGAAGTCGCTGATTACCAAACTAATTATACTGTAATTTCTGATAAAATGGTTGCCGGAAGACCATTAATCCATGTGCTAAGTGATTCGAATCCAGGAAATGGATTTGAAAGTGTAGCCCCAGGGTTAGAAGATGTATTCTTCTCAAAAATCAACACAATAGAACAACCAACCGTTTAAATCTTAACCATGTTCAAAGAATTTTTTCTAAAAGAAATTGGTACTGCTTTATTAAGGCCAATGATCTATGTTTTTGTTTTGATGATGACACTCTTTGGAGCGTTAATCGTTATTTTTGGTGAAACAATTGGTTCTACTGGAAACGAGTTTGCTAACTCACCACACACTATCACCCAGTTAATAGCTGCTTTTTCACTTTTATCATTATTAATTTCTACAGCTTTCTTTAACAATGCAGCACTTAGAGATTTTAAACACAATTTTAATGAAATACTATTTACAAGTCCAATTAATAAATCTGGATATTATTTTGGTCGGTTTACTGGAGCACTCGTTTTATCTACCGTACCTTTAATAGGGATTTATCTAGGATTTTTAATTGGTGCTGAAATTGGTCCTCTCTCTGGACAAATTGATGCAGAACGTATTGGTCCTTTTTATTTCGAAACTTTATTGAATAGCTACCTCTTATTTATCCTTCCAAATATGTTTTTTGCTGGAGCAATCATTTTTGCCATGGCAACAAAATGGAAGAATACTATCATATCTTTCCTTGGCACCATTGTAATTATCGTTGTAAATTCTGTTGCCGGAACCCTAACCTCTGATTTAGATAATGAGACAATGGGTGCCTTAATAGACATGTTTGGAACTGATGCTTTCTCTATTGATACTAAGTACCTAACCCCTTCTGAAAAAAATGCTCAAGGAGCTCAATTTGGAGGATTATTACTCATCAATAGAATTATTTGGGTTATAGTTGGTTCTATTGTACTTGGTCTTTCTTATTTCTCTTTTAGTTTTATTGCTAAGAATAAAAAAGTGAAAAAATCAAAAGAAAAAGAAATTGATGAGCTTACAGAAACCATAATAGCTAAACCAAATACAATAGGTATTTTTAATTCTAATGGAACCATAAAACAATTTAGAAGCTTTTTTATTATCAACTTTTACAGCATAGTTAAAAGTAACCTCTTTAAAATTTTATTTGTAATTAGCGCATTATTACTAACTGTCAATTTATGGGGCGGTTTTGAGTATTTTGGACTACAGTCCTACCCTGTTACTTATAAAATGATGGATACAATCAATGGTATTACTGCGTTGTTTGTACTTATTATTTTAGTGTTTTTTAGTGGAGAATTAGTTTGGAGAGATAGAGATAGTCACATCAATGAAGTAGTTGATGCTACTCCTCATAACTCAATTATTTCGTTGGTCGCAAAAACCGTTTCATTAATATGTGTTGGTATTTCTTTAAATCTGTTCTTTATTCTAGCTGGTATTGTATATCAATTATTGAATGGTTATACAAATATTGAACTCGGTGTTTACTTCCAAGATTTTATTTATAGTGCTTTACCAATGTATATTATTTGGTCGTTAATATTTGTTTTTTTACAAGTAGTACTAAACAGTAAATACATTGCCTATTTTGTATCTATTCTAATGCTTTTTTTATTAGATATTCTAATGCTAGTATTTGAATGGCAATCGAATATGATTAATTTAGGTTCTTCTCCTTCCTATCGATATTCTGACATGAATGGATTTGGAGCTAGCTTAATTAGTCACAACTGGTTTAATCTATATTGGATACTATTTGGCGTATTGTTACTTGCTCTTGTCGGATTAATTTGGGTAAGAGGTGTAACATTTGGATTTAAAAATAGATTAAAATCGGCTAAAAAACATCTAACACCAAAATATGCAATAGGCTTATCCTTGATTACTATTCTTTGGTTGGGTACTGCAAGTTTTGTGTATTACAACACTCAAGTATTAAATTCTTACGAGAGTAGTGATAAAAGAGAAGATGACCAAATCAGGTATGAAAAAGAGTTTAAAAAATATGAAGGAATTCCTCAACCAAAAATAATTCACGCTAAATATCTGATTGATATTTTTCCTGAAAAAAGAAATCTATTGGCCAAGTCTGGTCTCATTCTTAAAAATGAAACAAACCAAACAATTGATTCTTTACATTTAATTATAGATGATAGTTGGAATATAAAAATCCACCTTGAAAATGCTGAATTAGTATTTGAAGACAAAGACTTAGGTTATTTAATCTACAAACTTAAGACACCTTTAGCTCCAAACCAGAAAATGAAAATGGTAGTTGAAGCATCCTATATCAGTAAAGGGTTTGAAAATGGTTCAGGTAATAGTAGTATAGCAAAAAATGGAACTTTTATTAATAATTTTTCGATACTGCCTTCCATTGGATACAATGATAGTTACGAGCTTGGAGACAAACAAGACCGTAAAAAGAACGACCTACCAGAAAAAGAACGAATGCCTAAACTTACACAAGACTGTGGTAGAGAATGTAACAACAACTACTTATCCAATGGCATGTCAGATTATATTAATGTAGAGACGATTATTTCTACTTCAACTGATCAAATTGCAATTGCTCCAGGAACCTTAGTAAAAGAATGGACAGAAAATGACAGGAAATATTTCCATTATAAACTGGATCATACCTCTCAAAATTTCATCAACTTTATGTCAGCTAGATATGAAGTTGCTCGTAAGAAATGGAATGGTATTGATATTGAAGTTTATTATGATAAAGCACACAGTTACAATATAGACATGATGACTGCTGCAGTTGAAAAATCATTGAAGTATTACATAGATAATTTTGGTCCTTACTATCATAAGCAAGCTCGTATAGTAGAGTTTCCGAGGTATGCAACATTTGCTCAAGCATTCCCCGGCACAATGCCTTATTCAGAGTCATTTGGATTTATTACTGACTTAGAAGATGAAGATGATAATAATGTTATTGATGCTGTAATTGCACATGAAATGGCTCATCAATGGTGGGCTCATCAAGTTGTTGGAGCAACTATGCAAGGAGCGACAATGTTCTCAGAAAGCTTTGCAGAATACTCTTCATTAATGGTAATGAAGCATTCTGTAAAAGATGATATAAAAATGAAAAACTTTTTAAAGTATGATTATGACCGTTATTTAACTGGACGAAGTTTTGAACAGAAAAAAGAACTTCCTTTATATAAAGTCGAAAATCAGCAATACATCCATTACGGAAAAGGGAGTGTTCTACTTTATGCGCTACAAGATTATATTGGAGAAGATAAAGTAAACAATGCTATGAAAAGCTTTTTGGAGGAATATCGTTATACAAAACCGCCCTATCCTACTTCATTAGACTTTTTAAGACATCTAGAAATTCAAGTTCCTGACTCATTAAACTACTTGATTACTGACTGGTTTAAAGAAATTACTTTATATGATTACAGATTGAAAGAAGCTAATTATACTGAATTATCAGATGGAAAATACGAAGTGTCTATGGATGTTGAGGCTTATAAAATAAAAGCAGATACAATTGGAAAAGAAATCAAAGTAGATTTTGATGACTGGGTAGATATAGGTGTTTATGCGGATAGTGATGAAGAAAAATTAATGTATCATGAACGAGTTCGATTTAATAAGAATGAAATGAACTTTAAATTTACAGTTGATTCAATTCCAGCTAAAGCAGCTATTGATCCTCGTAGAATCTTAATTGAACGAAACATTAAAGATAACGTGAAAACCATTACCAAATTAGAATGATTAATCAATTTGAATTTTCTTTAAAAGAGTATTCTAGAGGATTTCATATCATAACAGAAAAAATTCTAAACAACATTGAAGAACTTCCTGAAACAGGAGTTCTTCATTTGTTTATTAAACATACTTCTGCTGGTTTAACCATTAACGAAAATGCAGACCCTACAGTACTGTCTGATTTTGAAAGCAGTTTTAATCACATTGTAAAAGAGAACGAGCCATTTTACAAACACACTTTTGAAGGAAGTGATGATATGCCAGCTCACATTAAATCGAGTATGGTTGGAAGCTCGATAAGCATCCCTATTACTAATCATAAATTGAACTTAGGTGCTTGGCAAGGCATTTACTTGTGTGAATTTAGAAACAGTGGTGGAAGTCGAAAATTAGTTGCTACTATTTTTAATTGAATATTTATTGCCTAAAAGTAGAATGACAACTTACACAGTAATTCATAGTGTTAGAAATAGCTTTAAGTGATTCATCTTTGTCTTTAAGTTTAAAAACTTCACTCATCTCATCAGCACTTTTATGAAAGTCTAATCCTAAATTTTCAAATCGCTCATTGCCAAAAGAAGCACACATCAATTTCATTTCAGTAGTTGAACCTAGTTTGGTATAAGCAACTTCCGAAGCTTCATCATAATTATCTTTAGCAATTAAAGTTAAAATAGTCTGAATAGCTTCTAAATGACTTCTCATATTTTTTAATTGATGATTCTTTTGCATCTCGTTCAAATCCAAAGAAATACGTTTGTCTAGAGACATTCCCTTTGCTTGTATAGGAGCTTCTGTTATTACTATTTCATCTACTTTCTCTTCTTGTTGTTGACTGCAAGAGAAAATCATTACTCCAAGCATTAAAACAGCAAATGTTGTTCTTGTTTTTTTCATTTTCTTAATTTGTAGGGTTCACTAATTTTTTACGGTACAAATCTAAGTCAATAAACAACAAATGATATGAGTGTATTTGTTAAAAATATATAATTATCAGCATCAATTAATCAATTTTAAGTCTATTTTTGCCGCCAATTAAACATTTGTCATCCTGAGCCTGTCGAAGGATAAAAAACTAGAAAAAAAACATATACAATGGCAACAAACAGAACTTTTACAATGATTAAACCAGATGCGGTTGAGAAAAACTACATTGGTGGAATTTTAAAAATGATTAACGATGCAGGATTTAAAATCGTTGCAATGAAATATACGCAGCTTTCTAAAGAAGTTGCTGGAGAATTTTACGAAGTACACAAAGAAAGACCTTTCTATGGTGAGTTAGTTGATTACATGTCTGGAGGACCAATTGTAGCTGTTATTTTAGAAAAAGACAATGCTGTTGAAGATTTTAGAACATTAATTGGTGCTACCAATCCTGAAGATGCTGCTGAAGGTACAATTAGAAAAAAATATGCTACAGACATTTCTGCAAATGCAGTACACGGATCTGATAGTGATGAAAATGCTGAAATAGAATCTAATTTCCATTTTACTGCTAACGAAAAGCATTAAAACAAAGCATACCTTCCTGAGAACGGAGCCGAATTGAAACCCCTCAACATTATTGATTTTTTTATTGATGATTAAAAAATTTAAATACCACTTCTTTTTAGTGATTGCCTTATTGGTAGGAGTGATTGTATTACAATTGTTATTAAATTCAAATCAAGAAGCTGAAGAAAAACAAAGAATAGATAGACTAAATAGAGTTCATTCTGAAACTGTATTAAAGATAAAAACTGGAATAAATGTATATTCAACTGTAGTTTCCTCTCTTCGAGCTTACATAGAAAACTCAGAGAATTTTCCAGAAGAAATTCAAATGCAAGCGTATTTACAAGATTTGATAAAAGACATTGATTTTAAAGATTCTATTATTGTTTCTTGGGTCGATACGAATCAAATTTTTCAATATACGGTAACCCCATATGAAATTGATCCATTTAAATTGAAAGGAACTAATGTTGGAACATTAAGACCTCATTTTGAAATTGAAAAACTTAACAAATTAATGCTCGAAGACAATATTAGTCTTTTTGATCCTATTAATTTAATGGAAGGCTGGGCAGCTTTTCCATTTAATTTCTCCGCAAGAAATAAGGATAATAAGGTCATGGGATATATTGCTCCAGTATTAAATGTAAAATACCTTTTAGACTACTCATACAAAGAAGGAAGTGACAGTAATTTTGTTCATAGTTTTACCCTTAGAGATACTGTGAATTTCACAAGAGAAGTTGTTTATGACGGGACAGCTATTCATAGTGCAAAACGAGACGACCAATACTTTAAAAATTTTAAGGCAAAAAGTAAGGACTTTGTTTATAGCAATGTAGATTTTTTTGGTTTAAAAATAAAAATAGGCTCTGCGTACAAAATGGAGAGACACAAAAATAACAAGTTGGCAATTATAACATATCTATGGTTTTGTTTACTTTGCTTGGTTTGCATAGTTACATTAATACAATTTTTCAGATACAATAAATTGAATTTGAAACTGGCACTTGCACATCATGAGATAGCTGTAAAAAACCAACAACTTGAAGGTAGTTTGAGCAATGTTCAAATATTAATAAAAGAAATTCATCATCGAGTTAAAAATAACATGCAAATTATTTCTAGCTTATTAAACTTACAAATAAATGAACAAACTGATAAAAAGGTAATCATAGCTATAGATGAAATTAAAGGTCGAATAAAATCGATGTCTTTAGTTCACCAAAAACTTTATGGAACTGATGATTTAACTAATATAAACGTAAAAGGTTACGTTGAACAATTGATTTCATTTATTGATAGTACTATGGGGAAACCAGGAATTTTTATTTCTAATTCTATCCAAATTCCAGATAATTTATCCTTTAATATGGATTCAATGATGCCTTTAGGGTTGATAATGAACGAACTCGCAACAAACTCCTATAAATATGCATTTGATAAAAAAAAGAAAGGATTATTAAACATATCTATATCTAAAAAAGGTGACGACTTTATATTATCTTTTTCTGACAAYGGCCCTGGAATACCCGATGATAAATTAGTTGAAAGAAAAACACTGGGAATAGATCTAATTTATGGGCTGAGTGAACAACTGCTAGGTTCTGTTGAGTATTCTAATGAAGATTTAAGTACCTTTACAATTAGGTTTCAATTGATTTAACAATGTCTGAGGCTTTTTTGTATTCAGGTAAATCTCTCTACCTTTGTCAACTATGATAGACCATATATTCTCCATTACCAATAATTTCTCAAATTGGTTAATTAACCGTGGTATTAGTCCAGAAATGGCTCCCTTTGTGCGTTTACTCATTATGCTAGCAGTTCTATTTGTATTGCTCTTTATTGTTGATTTTGTAGCAAAAAAAATAATGAGGGAAGGTGTTAAAAAGATCTTCACTAAAACCAAAAACAAATGGGACGATGTACTCATTGAAAAAAGAGTATTTGCTAAGTTAGCTCATCTTTTCCCCGCTATAATTATAAGTTGGAGCATCAGTTTTGTATTCATCGATTTTCCGTTTTGGATAAGTATAGCTGAAAAAACAGTACATATTTACATCATCATTGTTTTCTTAACGGTTGCTGTTGCTTTTTTTAATGCACTTGAATTCTACTTTTCTAATGCTAAAAAGTTTAAAGATAAGCCTATAGAATCCTATTTTCAATTAGCAAAATTGATTTGCTATTTTATTACTGGAATTTTTATTTTATCGATTGTTTTAGGGAAGTCTCCACTCTATTTATTAGGTGCTTTTGGTGCAATGACCGCCATTTTACTCCTAATTTTTAARGATACCATTYTAGGTTTTGTAGCCAGCATACAGATTGCGACTAATGACATGGTAAGAGTTGGCGATTGGGTAGAAATGTCTAAATATGGTGCAGATGGGAATATCGTAAAAATCACACTCAACACTGTTAAGGTAAAAAACTGGGACAATACCATTRCTACAATACCTACTTATGCATTGGTATCTGATTCGTTTAAAAATTGGAGAGGAATGCAAGAAACTGGCGCAAGAAGAATAAAACGTCACATTTACATTCGACCTACAAGTATCACTTTTGCTGATGATGACATGATTAAAAAGTTTAAACATTTTCAATTGGTTGAACCTTATGTTAGCGAACGTCAAAAAGAGATTGAGACTTCTAATACTTCTCTAAAAATAGATAAAACAGCAAGCATTAATGGTAGAAACATGACCAATATTGGTGTGTTTAGACAATATGCAGAGTTTTACTTGATAAATCACCAAGAAATAAATGCTAACATGACCTTAATGGTTAGACAGCTGCAATCGAACCAATATGGTTTACCATTAGAAATTTATTGCTTTGCAACAACTACCGAGTGGGTTAAATACGAAGGAATACAATCTGACATTATGGATCATTTAATGGCAGCTGCAAGTTCTTTTGGATTAGAGATTTACGAATTGAATGCTATTGCTTAGTGATAGAAGAAATTAAAAAGGCTGGGGAAATTATTTTGGATTCGCTTTAAGTATTTTTGTCTTATAACTAGTATTATGAAAAAGGCTAACGTCTTGATTTTAAAGGAATTTAGTGATAACAACAAAATAAAGGAAAAACGAACTCTCTCAGCAATAGAAGAAAATAATAACTTCCTACAATCACAGAACCAATCCCTACAATCAGTTTTAGACGACTTCCCATTCGTATAGATTTATCTCTTAGATTTTGTAGTCTGAGTTTCTCAGCATATCCATTTTGAGCAAGAAACTCTATACCATCATAATTTATGTAATAATACCTATCATTATTTTTTATCATAAATTCAGCATAGCCGTCTTTACATAATTTATTCAGAACTAGCCTAGCATCTTCTTCTGTAAGTTCTTTATGCCTAATTAATGAAGTTATTTTATCCTGATTGTGATTCAACTGCATCTCAGTTGATTTCTTATCCGTGTTTAGCTTATTAAGAACAACGTCTAAGTCTTTATAGTCCATAATAATATGTTATTTATTTCAACTTAAAAAACCACCTGCTTTGCAGGTGGTCATGTTCTGACGGCTTTGCCTGTTTTTTTCGTTCTGATACTTTAATGATGTTATTATTTTTCATTTTGTTACGGTTAATTGCTCAAAGCCCCTTTTAGGGGTAAATCAAAGCCACCTTCTTAGAGGGTGGTTTTTTATTGGCTCTTATAATTAGTCACTATGCAAAATAGAATGCTAATACATTAATTTCTCTCATAAAAACAATACACTCGTTCCTCGTAATGTTTTTAGCTTATCTGTAAATAATCCAAAATTTAACGAATGTCTAATCTTTATCCTTGCACTCACAGCCATCAGCTAAATAATCATCTATCTTATCATAATAATCTGAGGATTTCTCAAAATTATCTTCACATACTTCAGCACTTACTTTAGTTGCGCATTTATTACATTGTTTACAATCATTCTTTTCCTTACTACTGCATGATGCAAATATTAGGGTTGTACAGAATATGGTTGCTATGAGAACTTTTTTCATAATTATTAATTTAAGTTATAAATATACTAAAGTTTAGAGAGTTGAATCTATAATTAGTCACTGTGTGTAAATATCCCACTTTTTTGGTTTATTTCCTTAAAATATTTTGTAGGCAGAAGAAACTTATTATAAATAATATTCGTAGAACTATAATATATATTATAGTTGGGTTATTATGGAAAAATTTTCAAAGAAATTATTCAGAAAAGCAAAAGACAGCTTGCTGTGGCATTTTAGAGAAGATTGTGATCGTTTCCCAAGAATATATGGATATATAGTAAAAGAGCTTCGTTTGCCCCTGGGGTTTCAAATGATATGTGCCAAATGTAAAAGACTAGAACAAGAAGAATGACAATTAATCATTGTAGATAAAAACCAATAGGCTAATCTTTTACTATCCTTTTCTTTAAAATATTTTATAAACATCATACAGTAGAAATATTACCAACACTACTATAGAATTAAACAAAATGTTAATACTCCTCAGCTATTATTTATAATAATTCCTTAAAAAAGTGTAGAAGGAATAACTATTTACTATAAATATTATTAAACAGTTCCTTATGTTTGCAATATGTAGATTTGCTCTATTATGAAATTTATGCATAAATGCTTGCTGCTCTTATCCGTTTACTAAAACATAATTATTCTAAGTTAACTCTGTAGTAAATAAAATAATACAGTATGGTCTTTAGTAGTGCTTTTTTCTTATTATTTTTTTTACCACTATTTTTTGGGGTGTATTATCTAGTCCCCACTAAACTTAAAAACTGGGTAATACTTATTGCCAGTTTATTTTTCTATGCTTGGGGAGCTCCAAAATTTGTTTTTGTCGTTGTTGGTTCTGTTATTATTGATTATTACATCATTAACATGATGCATAAATCCAGAAGTAAAAAAAACAAGAGTTGGTTATTAGGTATTTCAATAGGGATTAACTTAGGCCTGTTACTCTATTTTAAGTATGCCAATTTTTTATAGAAAATATAAACGGTATACTATACAATTTGGGAGCCGAGAGTATCGAATGGACTGCTGTCATATTGCCAATAGGTATTTCCTTTTATACATTTCAGACCCTTACTTATTCCATAGATGTTTTCAGAGGAGAACACAAACCTTTTAAAAACCCTATTCAATACCTTGTTTATATTATGTTGTTTCCACAAATGATTGCTGGACCAATTGTAAGGTTTAAGAATATTGCTGATCAAATTGAGGATAGGAAATCACTTGAAACACTTGATAATAAATTATTAGGTTTATTTCGTTTTGGGATAGGTCTAGCTAAGAAAGTACTTATAGCTAATGTTTTGGGAGCTGAGGCAGACAGGGTGTTTTCAATGGTAGAAAATGATTTATCTACTTCAATTGCTTGGGTAGGAATATTGGCCTATACTTTCCAAATATATTATGATTTTTCAGGATATTCTGATATGGCAATTGGTTTAGGTCGTATGCTAGGATTTAAGTTTCCTGAGAATTTCAATAATCCTTATGTTTCTCAGAGTATTACTGAATTCTGGAGAAGATGGCATATGACTTTAGGTGCTTGGATGAAAGATTATTTGTATATCCCTTTAGGAGGGAGCCGAGTAAGTTCTAAAAGAAGACTTTATTTTAATTTGTGGTTTGTGTTTTTAATATCTGGTTTATGGCATGGTGCAGCATGGAATTTTTTGCTTTGGGGTGCTTTTCATGGTGCTTTTTTAATATTAGACAAGCTATTTTTGTTGAAGATGTATAAATCTATAGGGAAATATCCCAGTATTACTCTAACATTTTTGATAACAATGGTTGGATGGGTGATTTTTAAAGCTGAATCAATGAATCAAGTTAAGTTTTTTCTTCACAAAATGTTTGTAATAGATTTATCAAATTCAATTTATTTTTATGATAATGAATTTATAACCATTATGGTAATTGCAATTCTATTCGCATTTATAACTTTATTCAAGTTTGGATTAAGATGGCAAAACAATGTGTTTTTCTCGGAGTCGTACTCGGTTAAAGGATATTTACTAATGACAGTCGTATTAATGGTACTGCTAGTGTTATCGATAAGTTATATCATGGCATCTGATTTTAATCCATTTATTTATTTTAGATTTTAAATGCAGATAATTGTCAAAAAAATATTGTTTATAATACTTATATGTTTCTTTTTTCTGCCATTGCTTCAATTTACTTTTTCATTGATTGAAAAAAAACCATTGAGTGGGTATTTTGAAGACGCAGAAAAACCGAAATACAATAATTACAAATGGATAAGTGGCGAATTTCAAGATTTATATTTAAAATATTTTCGCGATAATGTAGGGTTTAGATCATTCTTTATTAAAAACTATAGTCAATTGAGGTTTAGTTTGTTCAATGTAGTAAATAAAAATGTTGGTCTAATGGGAAGCAATAACGTTATATTTGAGCCTCGATATGTTAAGCCTATAGGGGGAGCAGATTTTGTTGGTAAAAAAACTATCTTAAAAAAAGTACAAGATTTGGATATAATTAAAAATAGTTTAGAGGATGAAGGAAAAAGAATTTTAGTGGTTTTATGTCCAAATAAAACACGTTATTTTTATGATGAACTACCTAATCATTTAAAGAAAATAGGATTATCCAACTATGAAGTTTATATAGAGTATTTCGAGAAGTATAAAATAGATTATATAGATTTTAACCAATATTTTATGCAAAAAAAAAAGGATGTGCCTTTTAATTTGATTCCAAAGTATGGAATACATTGGAGTGAATATGGTTCCGTATTAGCCGCAGATTCTATTGTAAAGTACTGCAACCAAAATTACAATTATCAATTACCTCACTATATTTTTGATTCAATAGAAGTTACTAATATTGCAAAAGGATCTGATTATGATATGGGGGAGAGTTTAAATTTATGGAAAAAACTTGGTAATGAGACTTATGTCTATCCATATACAAGACTATCGAAAGGAAACAACTCAAAAAAGAAAAATATACTTGTTATTTCTGACAGCTTTTTTTATAGTATGTATAAGTCTAATTTTTCTACAGATATTTTTAATATGAGTGGATTCTGGTACTACAATCGAGACCTCAAAGGGAAGAATGCTAGAACCAGAAAAGATAGCGATATTGAACAAACAATAGGGGAAACAGATTTGGTTATTATTATGCTAACCGAATGGAATTTGTATCGGTTTGGGTTTGGTATTGTTGAAGAATTAAAAAGATATTATACTGGAGGAGAAATTGAAAATAAATGGGTGCGTTATTATATAGATAGAATTAGGTCTGATAGAAAGTGGTATGATCAAGTTAAGAAGGAAGCTCTCATTAGGAGAATCACTATTGATTCTATGCTATTGATTAGTGCTGAGCACATGTCTAAGAAAAAAGAAGCAGAATTAAAAAATAAATAAAACAATAGGTTTGTTTACTCATTGAAACTAACAGTTTACTCATTCTTACTTGTGGCAGTTTTAAATCCTAATTAGTTTTAGTAAAAATTAAAGATGCTAAAACATAAATCAAATAAAAACTTTAAGACAATAATTTTCAACGACTTACCGTTGCTTATATGTACTAGCCCTTATTTACTTTAAAACTCAGTATCATGAAAACCTATCTATTATTAATTGCTTTTACCTGCCTTATACTTACTGCTAATTCCCAAAACGCTACAAAATCAACCCTATCTTTTAATTATGTTAAAGGTTTAAATTCTTTACACAAAAAGTCATTAGATAGTGTTTATCATAACATGAAAGACCTAAATTATCATTGTTTTAATTTAGTAAGTGAACAAGAAATTTCTTTTCATCAGCAACCTAAGCTATTAAAATTAATAAAAGCTAGATCTGTCAAAATCATGGATTATTATAAAACAAATCAACATGTTGAGAATCAAAATTTATTTGTAAAATATGGTGGAAAATTTCCTACACTGTGGTTACACAAGCCTACATCTCACCTCATTGCAAGTGGAAATGTTGCTTTAGAAGATGAAGGTCGACAGTGTTTTTCTTTCAATTCTTCGATTGACAATATGATAATTTCTGAAAATGAGAATAGATTCTACTTCCCTCCTAACGCCTTTCAAACAGAACAGGGAATCACTATAATAAATCAAAACATTGATATTTGTATTTGGGAATTTGTAGATAAAAAATCATTAGTTTATGCTGGATTAACAACTGATGCTAATGGTGAAATGTTAGAAACTGCAGGCTCTTTTTATATTGAAGCAAAATATAATGGGGAAGAACTGAGGTTAATTAAAGGAGAATCTTACACTATTGAAATGCAATCAACAAAATCATTTCCTGATATGTTTACTTATTATGGGGGCAATAAAGATGGATTGGTAGATTGGACCGTAAATAAAAATGAACGAGCTATGTTTAAGAATAATACTGATGAATTTGATTTAGAAAATGAAGTTAGCATACAAATTCAGGAAGAATATGACGAATATGGTGAAGGAATAATTGATGCAGCTTACATTGAAAGTGAGCGGGCTATAGATTTTTATGAAATGACTGCAGGAAAACTAGGATGGATTAACTGTGATCGTTTTTACGAAGTTAAAAACACTTCTACTCTGGCTGTTCTTATAGATAGTGATGAGCCCTTGGTGGTTCGTTTAGTATTTAGGAACATTAATTCTGTGATGCCTTGTTATTCAAACTCTAATCATAAAGATCAATACCAAGCTACAGGAATACCTACAGGAGAAAAAGTGTTACTACTTGCTTATTCTGTTAAAGATGAAAATGCAATTTTTGGATACAAAGAAATTACAATTGGAGAAAATAAAATCGAAAATATTTCACTTACTAATCTATCAAAAACTAGATTTAAAAGTGCAGTTTCTGAACTCTTGTATTAAAATTTATTGTTTCTCTTTTTACTTGTTTTATTAGGCTTCACCTTTTTAGAATCGTTATCTAATAAATCATCAAGGTTTATAATTCCTTTTATTTGAAAATCAGTTCTTCTATTTAATTTTCTGCCTTCTGGGTTATCTGATCCATCTTCTTTTTGGTTTGGAGCTATAGGCATTGTTTCTCCATAACCTTGAGGAAGCATTCGTTTTTTATTAATTCCCTTTAATGCTAGATATCTTACAACACTTTCTGCTCTTCTTTGAGATAATTTTAAATTATATCCTTCGGTACCTTTACTGTCTGTATGAGACGAAATTTCAACAAAAATATCAGGATTTTGTATTAAAAGAAGATATAAAGAGGTGTCAATTGATAGTTTTGAGTCTGCTGTTAAGTTTGGGCTATTAAATTCATACAATATGCCTGGCAATACGATACGGCCCTTAGGCTTCTTATTTAAGTTAATGGTTGTTTCTAAGTTTTGTGATTTGGTTATCCTTGTAGTACTTATTTCTTTGCTGCCATTTAAATATCCATCTTTTCTAATTTCTACTGTATAATTATATCCTTGCTCTAAGCTAAGCTTAAAGTTACAAGTATCTACAGCTAATTCTTTAGAAAGAAATTTTTCTTCAGTTTCTTCATTATTGATGTATAAGTATATTTTATAATCAGACAAACAATCTGTTGAATCAAGTACTTTTCCTATTAAATTTATATCAATGTATTCTGATAATTTAAATTCATAAATATCATCACAACATGTTGGATTTAACAAAGCTACACCACCTTTGCGATTAGAAACCAAAAACCCTCCTTTATGATCTGGACTAAATGTATAATCAATATCATCAGCAGGTGAGTTGATGTTCTTTTTTAAATTTTCAGGATCTTGCCACCTGCTCTTTTCTCCTTCTGCACTAAAAACATCTAATCCTCCTATTCCTATTTTCCCATCAGAGCTAAAATATAATTTATGTGTAACCAAATCATAATAAGGAGTAAGTTCTGTTCCTGCAGAATTTATCCTTGATCCAGCATTTCTTGGCGCTGAATATTTTTTCTTTTTTCTGTTGTATTGGGTGTACCAAATATCTAACCCCCCCTTCCCTTTTGGTCGGTCAGAAACAAAATAGATTACTTCATTATTTTTTCTTGACTCTCTCCCTATAGCAGGCTGTGTAGTAGTGTAGTTTGGTAAGTTAATTAAATCATTCATCTTAACAGCTTCTTGCCATTTTCCATTTTGCTTATCAGAATAATACAATTGACAAATAACTTTACTCTTCCAGTTTTTTTGGCATATTGTGAAATAAATTCTTTTCCCATCTTCAGATAATACGCCATTGCCTACATGGGCATTTTCCTGATTGAATGGTCCAGTAAATTCACCTTTTGAAACCCATTTATCATTTTCTTTTTTAGCAATATAGAATTTCCTTAAAGGAATAGTCATACTATCATGTAGAGCTACATCATAATAATTAACGCCATCATCTTTTAATGAACCATAAACCAACGTAGTTTCATTTATTGGTATAGGAGAAAATTCAATATGTGGTTGATTAATAGAGGTGTCTAAATGTTCAATTACTGCTGTTTTATTTGAGTCTCTAAGGCTAATAGCATAATCACAACTTAATAATCCAGATTTAATTAGTTTTCTATACTTCGTAGCATCTTTTAATTTCCTAATCTTTTTTTTACTTTTTAAAAAATTAGCTTTTGCATCTTCATATTTTTCTAAAGACATTTGCATTATAGCTATATAAAAAATACTTGACGGAAAATCATCTAAACTGCTACCAATTATTTTTTGATACCATATTTCAGCTTCAACATAATTCCTCGTAAGTCTGTATAATTCAGCTACTTTAAATACTACGCTATAATTATCTGGCTTTCTTTCTGCCCACTCTATATAATAAAACAAGGCTGTATAAGTATCTCCTAAACGAATTGCATTTTTTCCTGTTTTTTTTATCTCTTTAAGTGATTTACCTTTTAAATCAGGTATTTGGTTTTGAGAAAACAAAGTAAATGACTGTACTGAGATAATAAGAAGAATTAACAGTCGTAGTAAGCAATAAGAGTTCGTATTGATAGCTATTTTATCCAAATTAAATTTTTATTAATACCTATCGCAAGGAATGGATAAATTGTTAGGGCTAAACAATGGAGCTGTATAAATTAAAGAAAATTCAAGCGTGCTTTTTCTTGTTGAATAATCACTCAAACTAGAAACATTAACATCATAACTAAAGCCAATATCAAATCGTTTATATGTAAGCCCGACTATAGGTATTAATGCATCTTTATTTCTTCTAAAACTATCTCTATATAATAATCCAGCATAAATATTTTTAACTTTAGATTCTTTAAAATGACGCTTAACATTCCCTCCTATCAATGCGTCTTGTGCTTTGGTTGTCCACATATAAAGTAATTTAGGTTCTATTGTTACTGGTCCATTTAAATCAATAACTGCTTCGCCATGAATAACCTGTCTCATTCTTAGTCTTTCAGTTGGCTCTTCAAAATAGGTGTCTTTTGGTCTATTAATATGGAATAATGACAACCCTATTAATGGCTTAAATTTATTAAATGCTTTAGACCAAGAAGCCCCTATATTTACATCAATAAAGTTTTGAGAATCTGATAGTGTTGTTTCTCCATTTGAAACATCAGGATCAAACTCTCCTGTTTCGTACACCCATTGATTTGGAAATGTTTGAGTAGCTAGGTTTGTGCTTTTCAGAACTATACCAGCCTGTACTCCAAACCTAAATTCATTATAATTAATTTTCTTTTTATATGATCCTGTAATAAATATTTTATTAGTATTCATATTAAATCCAGCAAATTGATCATTAATGAAAATTATTCCTGCATCAATTTCATCAGAATAAAAATAAAATTTTCTGTCTAAGGCAATCATTGATGTAGTTATTGGATCTCCAATTTGAGCCCATTGACTTCTATAATTAGCTGCAATTCTATATTCTCCATCGTAATAACCTGCAAGTGCAGGATTTAAATTAAGTTGGGCGGTATAAAACTGTGATAAATGAACATCTTGTGCAATGAGCATCTTCCCAATTATCAATAATGATAGAATTAAAAAAAATCTTTTCATTACCACATTTTAGGATTGGATGACAAATAAGTATTTGCCATTTTTTTATATTGCTCGTAAGTAAATTCACACTTACAAGCACTATCGTAATAAGACATTATATTACCAACATGTGGGTCATAATAATCTCCATTGGCATCTTGTTGCATATTAATAAATCTGCATCCGTCTAAATAAGAGGGCATTGGCAATCCAGTATAAGGATCCGCAGGAGTATCAGTAATTAAATCACCAGCAGTGGCACTGTTACTGCCATCAACAAGCTCAGACCCGGGTAATCCAGCACCTTCATGAGTATGAGATAATCCGAAATAGTGTCCCATTTCATGTGTATACACCAATCCTCCATGAGGCTTCATAATTACAATTCCTCCCGAAGTTAGATTTGCAATTCCAGCTAATGAAGCAAAGCTTGCACCAATATTTGTCTCTGCTACAAAAAACATATTAATTCTATTTTCTTGATGATATTTCACCAGTACTTCTGGGTATTCTAWATCTTGGTGTAACGTATCATACTGAAAATTATCGATATACCTAAATTCACAAATTACAAACGTTACACAAATGGGTTCAAAATACTGATTGACAGTTGCAATTGCAGCAGTTATTGCCCCTTGAGTAATATTTGGAACTCCGGCAGAATCATTAACTATATGAGCAATAATTGTAAATGTCTTATTTAAACAGGGCAAAGGTTCTTTAGGAGGTGTTAATGCAAAAGCATCTCCGAAATTGAAAACAACAAAAATCAATAAGGGTATAAATATTCGAAAATTATGCAGCATGTACTTGGTTAGTATTTAACTTAATTGTTACGAATATACACTTTTTTTAAAAAATAAATGATAAATTAGCACGTAATTCCAAAGCACAGATTGAAGAAATTAGTTTACAATATTTTGAATCGTATAAAATTTATTAAAATTTGTTTTTTAATAATTTCTCTTAGTTTTATTGGTAATGGCTATGGGCAAACAGCAGACATAACAGAAGGTTGCTTCCCATTAACAGTTCAGTTTACCGCTCCAGGAGTTTTTCCAACTTACTTTTGGGATTTTAAAGATGGTGCTTCCTCTACTCTTCAAAACCCGAGTAATACTTTTATTACTGCAGGGACTTATGTAGTTGAATTTAAAGAAACTATAGCTGGACCTATTATCGGAACTGTTACAATTAACATATATGCAAAACCTGTTCCTGCTTTTTCTACTGATGTAACTAGTGGTTGTGTTCCGTTAACTGTAAACTTCACAGACACTACTCTTCTTAATCCTGGCATAATAATAACAGGCTACTCATGGGTTTTTGGTGATGGAGGAACTTCTACTGGAGCAAATACTTCACATACTTTTTTTACTCAAGGTAATTATTATGTTTCATTAGAGCTTACCACTAATTTACCTTCATGTGATGTAACTTTATCATACCCTAACTTAATATCTTTAACTAACCCTCCTCTTACGTCTTTTACAACAACTCCATCTCCAGCAACTTCTTGTACTGCACCTTTATTAGTTAGCTTTAACAATACCTCATCTGGTTCTGGTGCTCCTTTAACTTATTCTTGGAATTTTGGAAATGGAAATACATCAATATTAGCTAATCCGCTAGATGAAACTTACTTAGTTGACGGAAGTTATCAAATTCTCTTAACAGCTACTGATACTAATGGTTGTTCATCTTCTAGTCAAGTGAATGTTAGTGTTGGTAAGCCTATAGCAAATTTTCAAATTCCAGATACATTATGTATAGGAGTTGCAGATACAATGATTAACTTATCGCCTGCCGGAAGTTATACGTGGAATTTTGGTGCTGGAGCAACTCCAATTACTTCAGCCCTAGCAAATCCTATAGTTGTCTTTAATACTCCAGGATTTCATTCAATTACGTTAACCATTAATGGTACTTGCCCTGATGATACAACAATTGTTATTTTTGTTGAAGACCCTATTGCAGACTTTACATCTTCTCCAACATATTCCTGTTCTGATCCAATGATTGTAACTTTTACTCCATTTACTACTAATGCAGCAACTTATCAGTGGAATTTCGGAAATGGACAAACCTCCACATTACAAAATCCTGTAATAACATTTATTGTAGAAGACACAACCATTTATTCTATTAATGGGCCGAACAACATGAATAATTACTTTTCTGATACGCTTACAATTACGACTTATGCTGGCTGTATAGCAACATTCATTTCTATTGATACTATTCATGAGCCAAATGCTGTGTTGGTGCCTAATGTTAGTGAAGGCTGCTTACCGCTTACTGTTCAGTTTTCAGATTTTAGCATTTCAAATATAAATGAACCGATAGTTAATTGGGAATGGATTTTTGGAGACGGAAATAGTACAACAGCAGGTAATAATTCTCCTCAATCTAATACATACACTACAATGGGGCAGTATAATGCCTACTTAATTATTACAAACAGTGCTGGATGTATTGATACTTCTTTTCATGTTATTATTAATGTTGGAGATGTAATTACGCCCTTATTTTCTGTAGATTTAACCAATGTCTGCCCTGGAGATTCCGTTCAGTTTACCGATTTAACAGCTTCACCCATGGGAGATAGTATTGATGCTTGGCATTATACTACAGAAGGAGGCATGATGTTTAGTTGTTTTCAAAATCCAAATCCTTCATGGGCATACACCACTGAAACTGGACCTCAAAATGTTACATTAACTGTTGGTTATAACGGATGTTATTCATCTGTTACTATGCCTGGACTAGTCAATGTAATGGGTCCTATTGCTGAGATGAATTATTTTTGCACATGCGAACAGCCCTTTACTGTAAATTTTGTAGATAGTAGTCATAGTGCAACCAGTATAATATGGAATTTTGGCGATGGAGACACATCTTCTCTTGCAAATCCGACACACATTTATGCAGCAACTGGAGATTACCAAGTGATATTAACTGCTTTTAACTCTAGTTCTGGCTGTCCAATCTCTTATGACACCTCGATTGTTCGTATAAGAGATATTCAAGCAAGTTTTGGTTCAGACTCTTTGTTGTGCCAAAATATTCCATCTTTTTTTGATGCAAGTGCTTCTCAAGATGTTTATGGCTATTGCAATAAAGGCTACACATGGTATTTTAGTGACCCAGGAACAAGGCCTATTACAACAGGAAGCGCAACTGATAGCATTACGTTTCCAGTTACAGGAACAAATGAGGTAACATTGGTTGTGACAGATATTAATGGATGTAAAGATACGATTAGCTCTTTAGTTGAAGTTTATGGGATTGATGCTGGCTTTACTTCTGATAAGGATACTATTTGCTTATCTGCATTAGTAACATTTAGTGACACCAGTACTTCTGATACTACAATAACAAATTGGTATTGGGATTTTGGTGACGGTCAAAATTATACGAATCAGGATACTTCTCATAATTATTTTTCCTCTACATTTAATACAAATCCTCTTGACGATGATACCATTCAAGTATTTCTTACAATAACTAACGCTATTGGCTGTCTTTCAGTTGATTCAATGTACATATATGTATATAAACCGATTAGTAATATTACTGCATCAGATAACACTATATGCAGTGGAACTACTGTTAATTTTACTGCTACCGACTTCACAAGCCATGGCTCTAATTTAAACTTTAACTGGGATTTTGATGATGGAATTAATACAAGTAACTTGCAAAATCCAAGCAATACATTCAATAGTGGTGGTAATTATAATGTAGTTTTAATCTATCAAGAAATTAGTTCAGGATGCATCGACTCATCTAACATTACTATTTTAGTTGAAGATTTTCCTATTGCTGGATTCGAATCTCCTTCTGATAGTCTTTTATTTATTTGTCCTAATGACAACGTTCTTTTTACAGATACTACTGTTTCTACATACAGCCCTCTTACCTATTTTTGGGATTTCGGTAACAGTTCTACATCAATATTTGCTAATCCTGGAACAACATATCCGAATAGTGGAACTTATACGGTAGAATTAATAGTAACTGTTCCTGCCCCTTATGGATGTTCTGATACTACTAGCCAAACATATATAGTTAAGGGACCTGTTGGTAATTTTTATACCGATTTAATGGGGGATACAATCTGTCGATTAGATTCTGTTAATTTCACAATTTTTGACACCATAGCTGTTGATACGTTTTATTGGGATTTCGGAGATGGAACTACTGGTCCTGGAGTTAGTCCAATAAGCCACCAGTATACTTTTGTACCGCCTTTTGGTCAAACCGTAGCTAAATTAATAATGACTAATGCTGATGGCTCATGTCCTTTAACTGTTGATACAATTATTAGTATTTATGAAGTGATTGCTGATTTTGATAGAAACTTTAATGATATAGATACAGCAATATGTTTTCAAGATTATCCTTTCACCAATACTTCTACAAATGCAGATTATTGGTATTGGGATTTTGGAGATGGACAAACCTCTCTTTCTCAAGATCCTCTAACACATAGTTATGCAAACTCTGGAGTATATCTAGTTACTTTAGGTGTTCAAAATACGCAACTAACATGTACAGATACCATTACAAAAGTAATAATATTACATCCTATTCCTGATGTTATCGCTTTAGGGGATACTATATGCGAAGGAGATATAGGTCTTATAAGTGTTGAAAACCCAAGTAGTAATTGGTCATATTGGTGGGAATCAAGTCCTGCTATATTAATAATAAATGATAGCACTCCTAATGCTAGTTCCCAGCCGTTAACTAATACAGACTATACTGTTCATGTGGTTGATTCTAATGATTGTATTAACTCTACTACTACAACTCTTTATGTAATCAATGAATTATTTTTAAGCAATTTTGACACTATAGTTGGACTAGGAGATACCGTTTACTTGCCTCTTAATGTTAATCCAGCATTTTACACCTTTACATGGACTCCAGAAGCAGGGTTGAGTTGTTTAGATTGTGCCCCCCCATACGTACACCCTTTAGAAAATTTATTTTACCACCTAGAAATAACAGATATTTTTGGTTGTTTTACTACAGAAGCTGATTATACGATTAATGTTCATCCTGAAACTTTTGTAAAAGTGCCAACTACTTTTACGCCAAATGGGGATGGTGTAAATGATATTATCTATATTAAAGGCTGGGGAATAAAAGAATTAATCGAATTTAAAATATTTAACCGTTGGGGAGAATTAATATTTGAAACTGATGACGAAAATGTTGGGTGGAATGGCTACTACAAAGGGGTGCTTCAAAATAATGATATTTATGTCTATAAAATTATGGTAATTTCATGGAGAGATGAAACACAAACACTAGAGGGACATATTAATTTAATGAGGTAATAATCACACTATTTCTAACCTCAAATCTTGAGTTTAATTCCTGCGTTTGTTAAAATTCTTATCTCCTCTTGTTTTATTCTTCTTGTATTTTTTTTTGATTTCCCTTTTATAAGAACCTCCCTGATTAGTTTTTCTATTTTTCTCTTTCTTTTCATGGAAACTATCTCCTCGTTCTACTCTTTTTTCATTACGATTATAGTTTTTCGATTCACCTTCTTCTGGCCGCTCTTCTGGTGTTAATTGTTTAGAGTATTCTACCGTTGTTGGGAAAGGAATCTTTTGAATTTTAAAATCCATAAGTTGCTCAATACTTTCCTTGTATTCTTTCTCATCTTTTGTGTAAAACAAAATAGACTTCCCCTCTTCTTCTGCTCTACCTGTTCTACCAATACGGTGCATGTAGTTTTCTGGAAAAGTTGGCGTATCAAAATTAATAACATGCGAAATTTTATCTAAGTCTAATCCGCGAGCCATAACATCAGTAGAAACTAACACCCTATTTTTCCCATTATCGAATTGTTCAATAGAACGAATTCTATAATTTTGAGATTTATTAGAATGTATAACTCCCATTTCTCCACCATATTCCTCTTCTAACACAGAAAAGAGCCTATCTGCACTCTTTTTGTTAGCGACAAACACAAGTACCTTAGAAAACGCTTCTTTATCTCTCAAAAGATATTCTAATAAATTAACTTTTGTATAAAAGTTTTTTACTTGATAGCATTGTTGAGCAATATTATCCAAAGGTGTTCCACTAATAGCAATCGATATTTTTTCTGGTGAAATAAAGAAATTGTTTATTAATGTATCAATTTCATCTATCATAGTTGCTGAGAACATAATATTTTGTCTACGATCAGGTAATAATTCAAATATGTTGGTTAGCTGAAAACGAAACCCAAGATCAAGCATCACATCAACTTCATCTATCACTAATTTTTTAATCCCATTTAGTTTAAGGGATCTATTCAAGGCTAAATCATAAAGTCTACCTGGAGTTGCCACAACAATGTCACAACCTTTCGTAACTGCTTGTCTTTGAGTGTTAATGTTTGCTCCACCATATACCCCAACAACCCTAACATTCATGTAACTGGTGTAGCTTTTTATATTCTCTACAACTTGCAAAACAAGTTCTCTTGTAGGAATCAAAATAAGTATTCTTGGATTTTCTTGTTTAGAAAACTTTAATTCTTCTAGGATGGGTAGCATGTAGGCAAAAGTCTTCCCAGTACCTGTCTGAGCAATTCCTACTACATCTTTACCTGAGAGTATAACAGAAAAGGAAGCTTCCTGAATAGGCGTAGGATTAACAAACCCTAAATCCTTGATTGCAAAGTTAAGCTGTTTAGATAGGTTGAATTTTTCAAAAGAGGAACTCATGAAAGTTTATTTGTTTTGAAAAAAGAAAAGTTGACTGTTTTAAGCTTATATCTTTTTAACTTTAACAGCATTCATTCCTTTTAATCCTTGTTCTAACTCAAAAGTTACTTTATCACCTTCTGCAATTTCATCAATTAATTGGCTAACATGAACAAAGTATTTTGCTTGATTTCTGCTGTCTAAAATAAACCCAAACCCTTTTGAAGTATCAAAAAAGTCAACTCTTCCTTCTAAATTACCATTAAAATCTTCTGAAGCTTCTTTTTTAGGAATACCTATTTCTATATCACTAGCTTTAATTTTTTTCTTTTTTATAGTTGGATCTGGCGGAGTATCTGTGATATTACCAAACTCATCAACATAAGCCATCATGTTATCTAGTCCACCACCAACAGAACTCTCCCTTCTTTCTTCCGCTTTTTTCTTTTTGTCTTCACGCTTTTTCAAACGTTTTTTCTCTTTTTCTTTCTTGTTAAATGATTGTTGCGATTTAGCCATTTCTATCTATTGATATTTTAATTGTTGCAAAAATAATATTCCTATTGTTGTTAAAGAAATATCAGCCTAATAATTTTCAAAACCAGCCTATTAAAAATGTAAATAGTTTATTAATTAACTACTTTTGATTTAGACTAAAGCATAATGATACACATTAGATTCGCTAATATTAATGATTTACCTTTTATTGTAAAAATATATAATCAAGCTATAAAATCTAAAAAAGCAACAGCAGACATTCATCCTTTTAAACTAGAACAGCGAATAGACTGGTTTAATGAATTCGATAAAAATAATTACCCTATTTATATAGCTGAATTTAAAAATAAAGTTGTTGGCTATGCTACTCTATCTCCCTATCGAACAGGTAGAAATGCTTTAAATAAAGTAGCTGAAATTAGTTTTTATCTTGATTACAATAGCCTCAAGCAAGGTATTGGATCTGCTTTAGTAAAGCATATCGTAGCAGATTGTAGTCGAGTTAATAAAGAAACTTTATTGGCTATTTTGCTAAATGTAAATACACCAAGTATCAAACTATTGAAAAAATTTAATTTTGAAGAATGGGGTAATTTACCTTTACGAAGCGATTTTAACGGAAAAAGATATAATCATCTTATTTATGGCTTAAACCTTAAAGATGATTAAACAAAAAGAACATCGTCACTTTGTTATTTACAAACCCTTTGGTTATTTAAGTCAATTTGTAAATAATGGACCAAAGAGAAATTCTAAAAAACTATTGGGAGAGTTATTTGATTTTCCTATTGGGATTATGTCAATTGGCAGATTAGATGAAAAATCTGAAGGCTTATTATTATTAACCACAGATGGAAAAGTGAGCAATTACATTTGTAGCAGCAACATAGAAAAAGAATATTATGTTCAATTGGATGGAGCAATAACTAACAAAGCGATTACTTTTTTAAAACAAGGTGTAGAAATTGGTTTTGATGGAAAAAAGTACACTACACTCCCTTGTGAAGTTAATCGACTAGATACCTTCCCTAACCTTCCAGATAGAAGCAAAAAAAATAAGAGATGAAAGACATGGTCCAACATCATGGATAAGTATCACTTTGCGAGAAGGAAAATTTAGACAAGTACGAAAAATGACTTCATCTGTTGGTTTTCCTACTCTTAGATTAGTCCGAGTCCGTGTTGGAGAATACCACTTAAACAGGATGGAGATGGGAGAAGTTAATGAACTTAAAAAGTTAGAAATAAATGGCATTTAACATTGTTTTAATAGAACCTGAAATACATACTAATACTGGGAATATTGGAAGACTAAGCTTAGCTTCTGGCTGTAATTTGCATTTAGTTAAACCTCTTGGTTTTGAAATTGATGACAAACGTTTAAAGCGTGCAGGACTAGACTATTGGAAACACATTAAATTGACCGTCTATGACAATATAGATGATTTTTTTATCAAGAATAAAGATGAAAAAATGGTTTACTTTTCTAGTCATGGAGACAAAACACTTTGGGAGGTTGACTATCAAGATGATCTATTCTTGATTTTCGGAAAAGAATCTGTTGGTTTATCTCAGAAAATAATAGAAAACAACAAAAGCATTACATATAAAATACCGCTATTTAGTGAACGCATTCGAAGTTTAAACTTAGCCAATTCGGTAAGCATAGTGGTTTACGAAGGTCTAAGAAAACTTAAGTGTTAAAAATTCATAATACGAAACAATACCTTTTTTTTTCACACGTTATTAACCCTAAATTACTTACCTAAAACATTAAAAATGAACAAGAAAACCATTTCCATAATTTGCCTTACTATACTTTATAGCATTTTATTTTACGAACAACATGTTGGAATTAACTTCTTGCTCTTTACGATAGCTACTTTAGGATTTTTCTTTTTTCAAGATAGAGAAGCTTTTAAAAGTAAACACGTTTTACTCTTGAGTTTTGCCGCAATTTTCACCGCTTCCTTTGCGGCAATAAATGGATCAAATCTCTCTTTATGGGCAACCATTGTTTCATTATTAGTAATTCCGGGGGTTATTATCAATAAGCGATCTAATGTGTTTATAGATTTCACAACATCTATTGTAAATATTGCAGCATCAACTACTTTTATGATAATTGAAATGATAGAATCTGGAAAGAAAGGAAAAGGTAAAGGCTTTTTACGTTTACTTAAATACCTTGTCCCTTTAATATTTGCTATTACTTTCTTTTTCATTTATAGAGCAATGAATCCGCTCTTTGAAAAGTTTACTCAAGAAATAGCTGAGTTTATTAGTATAGGCTGGGTCTTTTTTACTCTTGGCGGATTTGTATTAATATATAGTGTTTACAAGCAAAAACGAGCTAAATCCATTGATGATTGGGAGAGAAACTGGATATTAAATATTGACTCAACTAATATTAWARTTNCTWMMKKSWMTKWKTCTWTNGCTTTYATTCTMCTWTTTATAGTWTTAAAYYTAATGCTRWTRTCTGTTAACCTAATGGACATCAATTACCTGTACTTAGGAGAAGGAATGCCTGATGGTTTAGCACATCGCCAATTTGTACACAAAGGTGTTGGAATGCTTATCCTTTCTATACTTTTAGGCATATCTATTTTATTGTATTTTTTCAGAGGATCATTGAATTATGAGAAAAACAAGAACTTTATTAAAGTATTGGCTTTTCTATGGGTAATACAAAATTTATTTATGGTAGTTTCAACTACCTTAAGAAATATAATGTATATTGATGATGCCTTATTGAGCTACAAAAGAATAGGTGTTTATTTTTGGTTGTTTTTCGCCTTTTTTGGCTTAATTACTCTAGTAATTAAGCTGTATAAAAATAAAACGGTATGGTTTTTAGCAAGACATAATTTTTCAGCCCTATTTGTTGTGTTGATAATTAGTTCTGTTGCTGATTGGGACATGGTAATCTCTAATTTTAATCTAAATAGAGCTCATCAAAGAGATGATATAGCTTCTTTTGATAAGAACTATATGCTTAGCCTTTCTGAAGGGAATATTGCTGGATTATTTTCTATTAAAGAAATGAAAGGTTTTGAAATAGATTCAGTCTATTCATATTCATACACTCGTGATAGTCACTCATCAAACAGTAATTGGCTAGACTGCAAAGTGTATGATTTTCTGTTAGATGATTCTGAAGGAGATTGGAAATCATACTCAGTAAGAAGAAGTCGAGTACGAGAAGAGATTAAGCAACTTCATAATGATGGAATGCTATCCTCTTTAGAATTGCAGAACCATTACATAAAATCGTTAAAGCCCCTTTATGCTTTAAATATGATTGAAGAATTAAACTTAAATAGTAATAATTTTAACTACCCAGAAAAACTTGCTGGAATTAATGAATTACAACAATTAAAAAAGCTGTCTCTAAACAATAATTACATATACGAATTAGATACTTTATCAAAAAACACCAACCTTACTAACTTATCAATAGCAAACAATGAGTTAAAGAGATTGAAATTTTTAAAAAATTTTCCAAATCTTGACACCTTAGAACTAAGTGATAATAAACTCATCACTTTAGTGTCGTTTCCTAAGCTTAAAAAATTAAGGACACTTCTCCTAAGTGGCAACCCATTAACTGATATTAGTAAATTAGAAAAGCTACCCAATCTAGTAGAACTGTCATTAGATCATATACCAAATAATGTTGGCAGGTTCCCTAAATTGAAAAGCTTAGAGCGTTTAAGTTTAAGTAATTCAAAAAGCATCCTAAATGTTGGATTTACTAATGTTAATGAATTCTCATCATTAAACTACTTAGACGTATCTCAAAATGAATTACGTAGTTTAAATAAATTGATTAACACAAATAAGACAAGTAAAGCTCCCCTATTAGCAACACTCCTCATTAGCAATAATCAATTAAATTTACTGTATGGGATTGAGACCTTCAAAGAGCTAGAATATCTTGACATCAGTAATAATAAGTTATATAACATACAAGGAATAGAAAACCTTAAAAAACTTAAAAAACTTTTTCTTGGCTATAATAAAATTTCAGACATTCAATTATTAGAAAAAATGATACAATTGGAGGATTTAAATTTAGCGAGTAATACCATTAATGATTTTAATGTGCTATCAAATCTTAATCACTTGACTCATCTTAATTTATCCAATACAAATTTTAATAATTTAAAAGACATCAGTTCTACATCTACGTTATTAGTGCTTAATATAGATGGTTGTAGGATTATCGATTGGAAAAAAATAGCTTCTTATAAAAACCTAACTTATTTAACGGTTTCTTTTTTAAAGAAAGAAGACATAATCTATTTTAAAGGTTTAAAAAACTTAAAATCCATAAGCATTACCAGTACTGAAGATGCTATAATAGAACTATTGAAAAAAGAACTAAAAGGCGTGGAGTTTTATTAAATAAAGGATTACTTAATCTCTAAAAAATTTCTCATTTTAACAATCAATTTATCTTTTAGAGTAGTAAACTCAACTTTATTCAATTTATGATCTACTTCATTAGCTACTAACTTTATAAATTCATCATACAATACTGTTGATTCTGTTTCTTTATCAAAGATGATTCTCTTGATAACATCTCTATCGGTCAATTCTATTAGATTTTTGTATTTAAAAATCTCTTCCAATTCATAAATACTACTTCTATTATCTACAGCTTCCATATATTGATATTTTTTTTACTATAAATATAAGGCTTATTTATTTTAATCTAGATAAACTCCTTTCTTATTTTTTTCTACTTTTAGACATTACTAAAAAGTAGAGAATTATGGACATCAACAACTCAAATGTTATAATTACTGGAGGAAGTTCGGGGATTGGAAAAGAAACTGCTAAACAGTTTATTGCTAAAGGAGCCAATGTTGTAATAACTGGTAGAGATAAAACGAAACTTAATCAGGTAGCACAAGAAATTGGAGCAATTCCTTTATTATTTGATGTAAGTGATACAGCTTCTATTCCTAGCATGACGACAGAAGCCATTGAATTATTGGAAGGAAAACTTGATACTCTAGTTAATAATGCAGGTATTGGCGTGTTTTCTCGATTAGGAGAAATTACTATAGAAGATTTACAAGCCGTTTATACTACTAATGTATTTGGATTAGCGTTACTTACTCAAGAGGTAGTTAAAACCTTTAAAAAACAGAATTATGGCAACATTATTAACATTGGTTCTACAGCTGCTTTAAAAGGATTTGAAAGAGGAAGTATTTATGCTGCATCTAAATTTGCAGTGAGAGGAATGACACAATGCTGGCAATCAGAATTAAGAAAACATAATATTCGGGTGTCGTTGGTAAATCCAAGCGAGGTTGCCAGTGCTTTTTCGAATGAAAATAGAGAAGAACGCCAAGAAGAAGCTAATAAATTAGGCCCAAAAGAAATTGCTGACACCATTGTTAATTTGGTAGAAGTGCGTGATAAAGGTTTTATACCAGAGGTAACTATCTGGGCAACTAACCCTTTTTAATTTCTACTTTTTAGTAATGAAACTAGGATTTATATTTATTTTATTTTTCGCAGTAACACAAATGCTGAGTGTAAAAGCAATTAATTTTACCGATAAAGATTCTGTGTCTATTAAAAAAGGAGATGTTCTTTCTAAAACTCACAAGAAGAATGGAGTGCAAATGATAAATCGATTTGATTTATTCCTCGACTCGATTAACAGTATCATTCCAGATACTGTTCCTTTTTATGATTGGATTACCAATGACATACATTTTAGAAAGTTTGATTTTTCAAAAGTGAAAGACACCTTGAAAATTGTACTGAACGACAGTAATGATCATTACACCCACCCTTTTAATGGAAAAATTACCTCTGAATTTGGTAAAAGAAGATGGCGCTACCATTATGGTACTGACATTGATTTAAACACTGGAGACTCTGTACTATCTGCATTTAACGGTAGGATTAGAATTTCTACTTATAGTAAAACGTATGGTAACGTTATTGTAATACGACACGATAATGGATTAGAAACCATTTATGCCCATCTTTCTAAGCGTTTGGTTAAAATAGATTCAATCATCACCTCAGGAACAGCAATTGGTTTAGGAGGGAATACAGGACGTTCTTACGGTAGTCATTTGCACTTTGAGGTAAGATTCTTTGATGAAGCATTGGATCCAAGAGATATTATCTCTTTTGAAAGCTGTAAGTTACATTATGATACTTTGGCCATTTCTCAATGTAATTTTATTTATCGTGAAGAATTAAAATTAATGAATGCTATAAAATATCATAGAGTAAGAAGTGGGAATACGCTAGGCCATATAGCTATAAAGTATGGAACTTCAATTACCAAATTATGTCGATTAAATGGTATTTCCAGAAATTCAATTCTCCGTATCGGACAAAGAATAAGAGTTCGATAATAGATATTACTCCTATTTTAATTATTAATACATTTGAATTATCAAACATCTTATTTGCATATTATTTTTCTTTATTTGCGTTAAAATCAATGCTCAGAACTATGCTAATAAAGAATATTACTTAATAGATAGCCTTGCTTTACAAGACTTATCAAAAATTGATCGGCAGCTAGTTGATAGTTGTTTAAAAGCATACCATTCTGCAAAAAATGATACAATTAGAATTAGTGCACTTAGCGGTATATGCGAAAATATGATGAATGATAGTTGGATTGATTTTCAATATTATCAATATAAATTAATCAAAGAGCATATAAATTCAACACCTCCTAATCGCATTTCCCAAACAATAAGAAAGGTCCATGCTAGTGCACTAAATAACTTAGGTTATAATCATATGAATAAATCTCAATTTGATTTAGCATTAAAATTCTACAGAGAAAGTTTATCTATTGCTGTTGATATAAAAGATTATTCAGAAATTTCTACATTATATAATAATATTGGAATGGTGCACAGAAACGAAGGAGACCTGCCGAAGGCACTAAAATATTATAAGAAAGCTTTAGGAATTAGAAAGAACTTAGGTGACATAAAAGGCATAGCACTATCATTAAACAATATTGGATACATTTATGGATTACAGGGAATACTTAATGAGGCTAATAAGTATTATTTATATGCTCTAAAACTAAGAGAGCAAATTAACGATAAATCGGGAATAGCTTTATCATTAAATAACATCGGATACATATACTCTATGCAAGGAGAGCTAGATAAAGCAATTGAATTTACAGAAAAAAGTTTAAAAATAAGGTTAGAGATTGGGGATAAAAGAGCACAGGCTTTTGCTTATAATAGTCTTGGGTCACTTTACTCTCAAAGAGGAGATCTAGAATTAGCAAAAAAAAGCATTAAAAATAGTTTAGCAATAAGGGAAAAGACGGAAGACATACAAGGCGTTGCGCACTCGATTAATAGTTTAGGACTAGTTTATGAAAAACAAAAGAAATTTGATAAAGCACTTGATTGCTATTATAGAGCGTTAAAAATTAGAGAAGATATAGGTGATGACTATGGAAAGGTTTATTCATGCTTAAGTATTTCAAAATTTCATCTTACTAAAAAAGATATTTATACTGCCAAAGAATACGCTAAAAAATCCTTAACTATCGCAGAGAGAATAGGATTACCTGACGCTATTCAGAATTCATCACTTATATTGTCTGAAGTTTATGAAAAACAAGGAAAGGGGTTGAAATCTCTAGAAATGTATAAATTATACATCACCATGCGTGATAGTATATACAATGATGAAAATCAAAAATCTATAACCCAGCAGCAAGCTAAATATGAGTATGAAAAGCAAAAAGCGATTGATGATGCAGAACATAATAAATTATTAGCCATAGAACAAGAAGGAAAAAAGAAACAAAAAATATTGACTTATGCAATTGCTGGAGGACTAGGATTAGTTGTAGTATTTCTTTTATTTGTGTTTAATCGTTTACAGGTAACCAAAAAGCAAAAACTAGTTATAGAGGAGCAGAAGCTAGAAGTAGAAAAACAAAAAGAAGAGGTTGAAATAGCTCATTCAGAACTGGAAGAAAAAAATAAAGAAATAACTGATTCAATAAACTATGCCAAACGAATACAAAATGCCATTTTGCCTCCTGCCAAAGTCGTAAAAGAATACTTAAAAGAATCTTTTATTCTTTATAAACCAAAAGATATTGTGGCAGGAGATTTTTATTGGCTAGAACAGAAAGATGGTAAAGTGCTATTTGCAGCAGCAGATTGCACAGGGCACGGTGTTCCAGGAGCTATGGTGAGTGTAGTTTGCAACAATGCACTCAATCGTTCTGTTCGAGAGCATGGATTAACCGATCCAGGAAAGATATTAGACAAAACAAGAGAAATTGTAGTTGCAGAATTTGAAAAAAGTGATGAAGAAGTACAAGATGGAATGGACATAGCTTTATGTTCGCTGGAAGGAAACAAATTACATTATGCTGGAGCTCATAATCCACTTTGGATAATTAGAAGTGGAGAAATAATAGAAACAAAAGCCAATAAACAACCCATAGGTAAATTTGATAACCCTCTCCCCTACACTACACATACTTTCGATTTACAAAAGGGAGATGCTATTTATATCTTTTCAGATGGCTATGTGGATCAGTTCGGTGGACAAAAAGGTAAAAAATTTAAGACTAGAGCTTATAGAAAACTCTTACTATCAATTCAAGATAGACACATGGAAGATCAAAAAATCATTATTGACGACTCGTTTGAAACCTGGAAAGGAAACTTAGAGCAAATAGATGATGTTTGCGTAATTGGTGTTAGAATTTAAAACTAATAATTATGCAACTAAATTATTTTCTATAGCATAGCGTATTAGCTCAGCAGTGTTTCTCATTTCAAGTTTAGCAATAATATTTCTTCTGTGCGTTTCAACAGTTCTTCCGCTTATGTGTAAAATTTCACCAACCTCCTTATTTGTAAATCCTCTAGCAATATGAATTAATACTTCCGTTTCTCTTTCAGATAAAACAGCAGACTTAGGTTTACCACCTTTAATTAACTTATTTATCATTGTAACAGAGACATTATTGGAATAATATTTTTCTCCTATCGCTACTGATTTAATAGCTGTAACTAATTCACTTGTTCTCGATTCTTTTAAAATATAACCTAATGCTCCTGCCTTAAGCATATTTGTAATGTAATTTTCTTCTGTATGCATTGTTAGAGCTAGTACTTTAACATTTTTATAATTATCTGTAATATATTGCGTTGCTTCAATCCCATCCATTTCTGGCATATTAATATCCATTAAAACAACATTAATGTTATCAGAATTATCACTAAGATATTCGAGTACTTCCTTACCATTACTCGCTTCGGCAATAATCTCAAATTCCGAATTCTTTTTTAACATTAATTTTATACCATGTCTAATGATTAGATGGTCATCTGCTAGTAATAATTTTATTTTCTCCATAATAATTGATTTACAATGAAATTTTTAATTTAATTTTTGTTCCTTTTATTATTTTACTATCTATCTCAAAAGCTCCTCCTATATACTCAACTCTTGAACGTATATTTTTTAAACCGATACCTCCATTACTTGAACTGTTAATTTCACCTTGTTTTATTCCAATGCCGTTATCTTTAACTATAATTTCCATTTTATTATCCTTTTTAGTGATTTTTAAATGTGCTGTTGTTGCTTTAGAATGTTTTATAATGTTTTTAATTATTTCTTGAATTGCCCTATATAAATTCAGCTCAATTTCCTCATCAAATCTCAAACCATCTATGTTGTGATTAAATTTAAACATCAAACTTGATGTTGTACCAATGTTATTTACAATTTGATTAAGAGCATAAACCAAACCATATTTGGCTAATACATGATTCGTTAAGCCATGTGATATGTTCCTAGCCTCATTAACTCCTTCTGTTAATAATTTTATCGAGTTATTGAGTATATCTTTAGATTCTATACTTAGGCCTTCAGAAGAATCACTCAAAGCATTTAAATTCATTTTAGCGGCTAGTAACACTTGCCCCAACCCATCATGTATTTCCATCGAAAAACGTTGCCTTTCGTACTCTTGAGCTTTAATTACCTTTAATACAGTGTTTCGTTTTGCTAACTTTTCTTTTGTTATATCAAATCTTATTGTCAAATATGATTCAACCTCTTTTTTGCTATTTAAAATTGGAATAACAGTAGAATATATCCAATATAAACTTCCATCCTTTTWTYWWTKTSTTWWTTSWMMKWMYMATAYTWWKYSWKRASTAWYWMKWTTYYARWATWRTTYYYWYTTWTYWWSAKWMRAMTWKWWWSAACTTNAATRRASTWRTTKRWWKTYSAMKTARTWMWWTWWYWSAAWASSCNAWTAAAWTCNAGWGYTTTYYWRTKTRYNTTTRTTWNTTWCAMMWYSTWNTAWMAGTAAATATAACGCTTGTGGCATGATTAAGTACTTTTTCTAAATTAGAAACTTTTTTAAGGGTTCTCTTGTTTTTTGTATCTAAAAAAATACGCTGAGTAATGTCTTTTGCATTAAAAATTAATTTGTTATCCTTATAGCTATTCAAAGAGATTTCTAAATACTTATTATTACCATTTACATCTTTAATTTTTAATATTTCTAACTGATTAATTAACGGGTTATTAATCCTATCTTTTATAAGAAAAGTTAATCCATCAACTTTAATAAAATTTGAAATATTTTTTCCAATTAATTCAGAAACTTTATACCCTGTAATTCTATTTATTGATGAACTAATGTATTCAAGAATTCCATTTTCATTAATTACACCTATTATTTCTGATGAATTTTCTACTAGTGATCTATAGTGTTCTTCCTGTTTAATTAGAGTTTCTTCCCATTTACTTTTTTCAATTACATAAGCAATTTGAGTAGAAAGAAATTGAAATAATTCTACATCTTCTTTAAGAAAAACATTGTTTTCTATGTAGGTTTGTATAACCATTACACCAAAACACTTCCCTTCACTTTTAAGTGGTATCCCAACAAAATATTCGGGGATTTCTCCTCTTACAAGTATATTTTTTTCTTGGATTAACGTCTTAATACCTATTTTATCTAATATCAATACCTGATTAGAAGTAATAATATATGCTGTGATTGAATTTTCAAAAGCTATCCTAAATTCTCCTTTTACATCTAAATATTCATCAATAATAATAGGTAAGTACAGTTCGTTTTTCTCACTATCATGCAAGGCAATGTAAAAATTTGAAGCATCTACTACTTTATTTAAAGTATGATGGATAAGTTTAGCTAAGGATTTAATACCAATTACCTTTCTCTGTGATTTTTCTGATATTAAATATGCTATTTCTTTTCTTAAATTTTCTTTAAACTGTTTTGTTACATCTTTTATAACACCTCTTAATAAATACTCTGTTTTTTTAGGAAGAGTCTCTGTGACCAAAGTGCAGTCTATTTCTATATTTATTTTTTTACCAATTTTATTTTTAAATATTGCTGGATAATTTTTAATCTTTTTTTCATTTCTTATTTTTTCTATAAATTTTTCACTGTCTGATGAGTTTGAAAACAAATCTAAAAACATGATGTGCTCAAAATCAGCTAATGAATAGCCTAGAATTTCATTAACTGATGGTGTTATTTTTAAATCTATTTGTTCATTTAAATTATTATAGTAAATAAAAAATATGTCTTGAAAATCTTCAAATACATTCAAAAAATCATTATCAGACAATGAAGAAAAATTTGTTTTAATCAACTTTTTTGTAACTGATTGATTTAATGAACCACCATTATGAAAATCCTTACGCATTATTACTTTTTAACTGTTATAAATTTATTAATAATTTCACCCTCCCACAATACCTTGTTATACTGAAATACAACCCTAGATATATACGTATTTATACGTAGTATAAATTACAAATGTTATTATAGAAAAAATACTTAAGCTAACTAAATACGTTTTTTGTTAAATGGCTACTATCACTAAATAAGTATAATCGCCATTAAAATTTAGAGTTTTTTCTATAACCTCTATTGTTTTTAAGGTGTAAAAACATTTGACTACTTTATTACGATAAGTATAAAGAATGATACGATGAATATTCCAAAAACAATAAGATAGCCTAGCCAACCATTATCGCTATTTCCATGGTTGTCCCAATAGCCAGACCTATGTTTATCAATTCCCATTAAACAAGTGCCATAAATAGATCGTATTTTTTGTGATTTTTTCATTCTATAAGTTTATTTACGAAAAATCCTGTATAATGTTTCTGTGTATTAGTCCTTTAACAAGATTATTTTCTAAAAAATGGAAGTTGACGGATTGAAATCTGTAATTCAGTTAATTAATTATTATTATTTTCGAGCTGCATAAAACCCAACACTATCAAAAACTTAAATAACAAATCACTGCAAATGAAAAAACTAATAATTATAACCCTTACCCTACTGCCTATGCTAAGTATGGCACAAGGAAAAGGTTCTAAAAAAATAATGAATACTGATAGCCTTGGTTATAATGAAGAATTTTATGTGATGAAGAAAACCCAAGATGTTAAGCATGGGGAATATCAAAAGCAATCTAAAAAGAGTGGTATTGCCTTTGAAAAAGGCTTTTACAAGAATGGAAAACGCGATGGTAAATGGACCATTAAAATGCAAGGTAATTCTCGCGTTTATTCTAAAGGGAGTTATGTAGCCGGAAAGAAAGTAGGACAATGGTCATACTATTATGATGGTTTGGTAGATCAGATTTACGACCATACTGCTAATAAAGTAATTACCTCTAAACGAGAGAAAGGAAAGCTCGATTACATTGGCGGAAAAACCCTCATTCATATTTTTATAGAAGAAACCCTCATTTACAACGAAAGTGCAAAACAGAGGGGCATAAAAGGAAAAGTTTACATTTCTTTTGATGTAAATGTAGAAGGAGAAATAAAGAATGTGGTGATTACCAAAGGCAAACACGATTTATTAGATGTAGAAGCCATGCGTGTAATCCGACTTATCCCTTCTAATTGGATATTCCCCGTTAAAGGAGGAGAACCTGCTCGAGGTTCTTTTAGCTGGGTAATTAATTTTGGTTCAAGGTAAGAATCTAATTCCGTCATGCTGAACTTGTTTCAGCATCTATCCTAAGTTACAAAAGACCCTGAATTCCTGCCTGCCGGCAGGCAGGAATTCAGGGTAACGTTCCTAGTTAAATTACTCAAACTCCACTACTAAATCATTGGGCTGTTATTAATTATTTATAATTACCTTAGTGCCAACATAATATCAAAGATGAAAACACTCCTTATTACATTGACCTTACTTATTAGTTTAAACATTTTTGGACAAGAAAATCTAAGGATTGAAAAAGTTGATTCTCTTGAATACTGCGAAAAAGGGAATGTTTTTTTAGCCAATTATCAATTTAATAAAGCCATAGAATATCTAAATCACTGTTATCGTGATGATACAGAGAACATAGATTACCTTAAAAAAATTGCATTGTGCAATTATAAGTTAGGAAGGCTTCAAAGTGCAAAAAAAATATACCTAAAAATTCTAACAAAAGATTCAATAAACATATCAGTATTAAATCAGCTTGCAATAATTTATTTGAAAGAATCCAATTACAAAAAATCACAAGAACAATATCAAAAGCTAATAAATATAGATGCTTCAAATAGCTATTATCATAAGAAAATTGCTGAGATATACCTTAAAAAAGCAGACATTGAAAATTCGATTTTTCATTTCGAAAAAGCACACCTATATAATCCTAGCAATATTGAGGTAATAGTAGAATTGAGTAGGATTTATCTAGGACTTAAATTCTATGTTATCGTAGATAGTTTACTTAGTAAAGGCAGAGTTCTCGATGCTACAAACGTTAAATTGATTCTTTATCAAGCAAAGTCAGCATATATGCAAAAGAATTATCCCTCTGTTATTAATAATGTTAATCAGATATTAACATCAGCAAAGGATACATCAGCATACTTGTTAAAACTACTTGGAATTTCTAATTTTCATGTTAAAAACTATCAAAATGCGATTGTAATTCTTGAGAAGATAACTGATGATAATAAGCAATCAGAAATTATACATTATTATTTAGGATTAGCACATAGAGAAGCCGGTAATATTAACAATAGTATTAAGTATTTTGAGAAAGCCATTAACAAAGGAATTTCAAATAACATATCAACATACTATACAAACCTTGCAGTATCACTTGAAGAAAAAGGGATGTTTAAAGAATCTATTAATGCATATCAGGCAGCATATAAAAGCTCAAAAGACAAAATACTGCTTTATCATTTAGCAAGAAATTATGACTCCTATTACAAAAACAAAAAAACAGCCTTAAAGTATTACGAAATGTATTTGGCAAAGAATGACACAGGAAATGTGAAGTTTAAAAATTATTCAAAACATCGAATTTCAGAATTAAAACAAATAATTCATTTTGACATCGATTAACCAACCCCAATCAAGTTAATGGCCATATTCTTTATTCATTGTTTTTTTGAAACCTCTTTCCTTTTATTGGATATTACCCGTTAAAGGAGGAGAGCCTGCCAGAGGTCTTTTAACTGGGTAATTAATTTTGGTTCGAGGTAAATAGACCTTAATAGCTCTTTAACTACGTCATTGCGAATGCAGTGTAACGGAATGAAGCAATCTTACTGTCTACTAATAACGAGATTGCTTCGTCATTCGTGCCTCATTCCTCGCAATGACGAGACCAAAAAAACCCACCCCCAGCTCTACTGAGTAAAACTAAGGGAGAAGGACTTGGCTCTCTACCAAGTATTTTAAGTAATATGAATATGGTGTGTTTGATGTAGCTATTCCAACACAACTATAGAAAAATATTGATAATTATTTGAATATCATTAGGTTGCGTCAATATTTTTTTATATATTTAAGAATTCTTGAACCTTTTTTTAACTCAATTTCCAGCTTATGAAGAGTACTGCTAACATTTTTATTACTATTCTTTTACTTTGGATGTGTGGTTCTGCCTACTATTATGTAACAAACATAAAAGGATTTACCAACGAACCAAAAAACACATTTTCCACTACAAGCAATGTTGGTAAAACAATTTCTGACGTAGAAATAATAGAGGAGGAAGTTGTTTCAGAGCTGAAAGAGGAGGAAGAAGAAACAGTGCCTGCTGAAGAAGAAATTAGTATGGATAATAAAACTATTTATTTTGGATTTGGACTGAATAATTTGACCATCGATAGTGATCTCAAAACTTATATTAGTGAGCTTAACACCTTCTTGCAGAAGCACACCGATCAGAATATTGTGTTAATAGGCCATACAGATACTACAGGAAGTGAAAGTATAAATAATTTAATGGGGTTAGAGCGAGCTAAATTCGTTAAAAATATATTAGTTGAGGCTGGTATTGATGGTAGTCAGATAAAAACAGAATCTAAAGGAGAAAAAGAAGCATCTTCAACCAGTGTTACAAGGGAAGGGCAGAGTACAGACAGGAAAGTAGAAATAATTACAAAATAATTAAAATATAATGTTATGGGTAGTGCAATTTTAGAAATAACAATAATGCTTGTCGTATCGGCAGGTTTAGGTTTTGCTGTTGCTTGGTTTATTCAAAAAAGCAAACTGGACAAACTACAGGCTATTTACGATAAACAAGTGAGTGATTATAATGAATTAAACCAAGAACATAATGATTTAAAAGATGAAATGACAGCTCTAAAATCAGATTTAGCCAACGTTAAAGCTGACCTACAAACTTCTGAAACTAACTTAACTAATGCTAATTCTGAAATTGAAAAACAATCTACTACTATAACAGATATGCAAACCAAAGTTGCAACACTTCAAACAGATTTAGAAGAAGCCACCTCAGCCCATGAAAAGACAAAAAGTGAATTAGAAACAGCAAACAATAAACTTAATGAAAGTAGAGATTAGATAAATACCAACATGCTTTAATAGAAAAAGCAAAGTAACCCTCTCTCCTATTAATTGCCACAAAAAAAACTCCTAGCCTTACTGAGAAAAACTAACGGTATTTCCTACACGACAAAAACATGCAATACTAAATTAACGTAACAATGTCTTATACTAACCGATAGAACAATATCGTTTTATCACTAATTTTACTAAAAAATTAATTAATGAGATTAGATGGTAACAAAATTAAAGAAGCAAGAAAGCTTAATGGATTAACACAAGAAGCACTAGCCGATTTAGCTAAAATGAACTTAAGAACGATTCAACGGATAGAGAACAGTGAAAGTGTACCTAATGGTAGCTCGTTAAATTTAATATGTGATGCCTTAAACATTAACATCAATGATGTTGTAGTTAAAGAGAAAAACAAAAAAGAGATTGGTTCATTTATTATCAATGGGTTTTTTCTCATCATATTAAATTTTGTAATCATAACCATTTTTGGGTTTTTAATTGTTAACCATGAGGCAACCTACGTTAGCCGAATAGGTGGTCTTTTATTAGGGTTTTTCATCCCTGTGTTTATTGTATTAAGAACACAGAAAATGACAAGAGTAGAAAGAATGTTGAAATTTGGATTTGGCTTTATAATCTATGTCATAATCAGTTCATTTAAAGTAAAATTTCCTGTATTAATAATGAGTGGTGAATTGCCTACCCTACTTATTTTTTTAGGAACATTATACTATGGCAAAGCATTCTTTAATAAATAACAACAACTCCCCTAGCCTTACTGAGTAAAACTAAGGGAGAAGGACTTGGCCATGGGTCTTGTTCTTCGGCTACTATGGCAGCTCTAAAGTAGTAGCGTTTACCAGGGGTAAAACCAAAAAGAAAAAAATGGAAACAACTAACCAAAATTCAACTACCCAGAAACAACGACACGGATGCGTAACAGCTTGTTTACTGTTATACTAATAATGGCTACCTTGTTGCTTTAAAATTAAACTAATGAAAGATAACTCAAGAGTATACGCAATGGCGGTATCAAGCTTTTACCCTCACTACATTACCAGAATTAAGAAGCATGGTCGTACTGTTGAAGAATTAGAAACTGTTATCTGTTGGCTAACCGGTTATGACAAAAAGAGCTTACAGCAAGTATTAGATAACAATACTAATGTTGAAACTTTTTTTGCTGAGGCACCACAAATACATAAAAATGCATCAAAAATAACTGGTGTAATATGTGGCTATCGTATAGAAGACATCGAAGAGGAACTTATGCGTAAGTGCAGGTATATGGACAAATTAGTTGATGAATTGGCAAAAGGAAGAAAAATGGAAAAGATTTTAAGAGTATAGTGTTATTCAAGCTCCTCTACCCAATTATCTTGTTTACTGTACGGAACAAAAAGTATTGGTAATCACAAGAAGCTGTAGGTAGTAATAAAAATTAGAATTAAAAAAAGCCCTTCAATAATGAAGGGCTTTGTATTTTTTCTATTCAGGTTATGCTTGTTTAACATTCACTGCATTTAACCCTTTTTCTCCTTCTTCTATATCAAAGCTTACTTTGTCGCCATCTTTGATTTGATCAACTAGTGCAGTTTCATTGACATATACATCTTTGCCACCTTCCTCTTGTTCAATAAACCCAAATCCTTTTAAACTATTGTAAAATTTTACTGTTCCGTTACTCATAATATTAAATTTAAATTAAGCTGCTAAGATAATATTTAATCTCACAATGCTTTTTAATCTTACTTCCCGATACATAAAGTATTGGTAAGAAGAAGCTTGTAGTCCTATTGTTTGATAAATTTTTTGGTAATTAGGCCATGTGCTGTCTCCATCTTTAAAAAGAAAATGCCTTTGGGCAAATCAACCTGGTTTCAGTTTTCATTATAATAGTTACCTTGCTCTTCTTTAAATTTGAATTATGAAACACCTTAAAAGTCAATTATTCACACTCTTTCTTATTCTAACCATCTCTTCAATAGGGTTTTCTCAAAAACTAGATAAACAATTTGATAAGATGCTTGCAGCGCAATATTCACCCGATGAACCTGGTGCTACAGTTTTGGTTGCAAAAAATGGTAAAATAGTTTACCACAAAGCTTTCGGCATGGCAAACATGGAGCTAGCTGTTAAAATGGAGACAGATAATGTGTTGGAAATTGCATCAATAACTAAACAGTTTACTGCAGTTTCTATTTTAATGTTAATGGAACAAGGTAAATTAACCTTGGATGATGACATTACAAAATTTATTGAAGACTACCCTACTCACGGTCATCACATTAGTATACATCATTTATTAACGCATACTTCTGGTATAAAAAGTTATACTTCTATGGCAAATTTTGTGTCATTAGCTAGAAAGGACTATACACCAACTAAGATGATAGACTATTTTAAAAATGAGCCCATGGATTTTGCTCCTGGTGAGGAAAACTGGTATAACAATTCAGCTTACTTTATACTAGGTTACATTATAGAAAAGGCTTCGGGGCAAACGTATGAGGAGTTTGTAGAAACCAATATTTTTGAGGCACTTGGTATGAAGTCTTCTCGTTATGGAAGTAATAAAGAAATCATTAAAAAAGGGCTTCTGGTTATCAAAAAAAGAAGTATGGTTATGTTAATGCTAATTACCTTAGTAAGTCACAACCTTATTCGGCTGGGTCTTTAATGTCTACTGTAGGAGATTTATATATCTGGAACAGGGCAATCCGTAACAATAAACTGATAACCAAAGAATCGAAAGCCTTAGCCTTTACAAGTGCTAAGCTAAACAATGGTGAGCTAACTAATTACGGTTACGCTTGGGGTATTAGTGAAATTAACGGAAGCCCAACTATTGAACACTCTGGAAGTATTTTTGGTTATGTTACCAACGCTATTTATTTACCTACCGAAGATGTGTTTGTAGCCATCTTTTCAAACAATGGTGCTAAAGTGCCTTATACTATTTCTACAAAAATGGCTGCTATTGCTATTGGAAAACCATTCCCTGACATAAAAGATGCAATACCAGTTAAAAGTGAGGAGCTAAAAAAGTTTGTTGGTGTTTATGATTTTGCTGATAGCTCTTCTCGTATTATCACTCTGGTAGATAATCAGTTATACAGCAGGCGACCTGAAAGCACTAAGTTTAAACTAATTGCTTTCAAAAAGAACACTTTTACTTACGAGGGTGATTTTGCAAATATTGAGTTTGTTGTAAATGGCGAAGAGATTAAAGCCTTCTTTACTAGTAGAATACACAAAACAACAGGTGTGAAAACGGATAAAGCTATTTCTACAAACAAAGAAATTAAACTGGAAACAAAGGTCTTAGAACAATACCTTGGTGTTTATGAAATTCAGCCAGGCTTTGATATTACTGTTACGCTAGATGGTAATAAGTTGATGACTCAAGCCACTGGTCAGCAGAAGTCTCAAATTTTCCCTGAATCGCAAACTAAGTTCTTTCTAAAGGTTGTTGATGCAAAAATTGAGTTTGTTGCCAACGATAAAGGTCTTTTTGATTCATTCGTACTTTACCAAGGTGGTCAAGAGGTTCCTGGTAAGAAGAAAGACTAGAAAAAAACGAATGAATTAATACTATTAATTGAGAAAGATTTAGAAAATTAAAACAATAACTATGGGGTTATCACCAAAAGAAATGGAAACTGCCATTATTAACAACCTACCAGCTAAAACTGGCAAGTCTATTAACGAGTGGTTCAACGTATTGTTAAAAGAAAACCTTGCTAGTAATAAAGAAATGAAAGCTTGCCTTAAAGAAAAACACCAAGTTGGTCATTTTCAGGCACAAACCATAGTTAAAATGTATTTAGAACAATAAGCTGGCTAATAAAAAATAAACCATTGAAATTAATAGCTCCTATTCTTAACTTAGAATCTAAATACAAAGCAATGCTTGCCGATTGGAAGCGTTCTGGAGAGAAGCTCGTTCCGTTTGTATTAGAATATGACGCTACCAATTTTGAAGCTTTAATAACGCGCTGTAAAAATGAAGCACAAGGTGTTAATATGCCACTTGCCGGCAGAAGAGTTATGGTACCTCATTCAACCTTCTGGTTAACCGACCAACAGAACACCATACTTGGAGTGGTAAACCTAAGGCACACATTAAATGAAGATTTAAGAAAAATAGGTGGACACATTGGTTATGGCATTAGGCCATCTATGAGGCGAAACGGATATGCAACTAAAATATTGGAGTTAGCTCTTCTAGAAGCTAGGAAGATGGGCATACAAGATGTAATGCTAAGCTGTTACAAAAACAATATCGGTTCGAGTAAATCAATACTAAATAACGGTGGCACTTTAGCTGAAGAAAAAGAACTTGAAGGAGAAATAGTACAGAATTATTGGATAAAAAAAGACAGTGTATCCGCTTGGAATAATTTAGAATAACGATTTACTCAAGCTCCTCTGCCCAATTATCTTGGGCTACCATACCCCACTCTCCGTTATGCTGAACCATGTCCTCAACTTGATGGGGATCTCAGCATCTACCTTCTTAACCAATAGACCCTCGAAACAATCCTTCGATAAACTCAGGGTGACAAAGGATGACATCTTCAGGGTGACGATTGAGGTAGAATGGGTATCGTATTTACCAATCAACCAATTCCGTCATGCTGAATTCATTTCAGCATCTACCCTGCAGTTACAAAAGACCCTGAACTACCTTGCCTGCCTGCCGGCAGGAATTCAGGGTGACGTTCTGAAGTTAAATTGCTTCACTCAAACTCCACTACTAAATCATCTTGTGCTACCATTACTCCTGCTTTTAAGTGTACTTGTTTTACTTTTCCGTCAAATGGTGCGGTAACGGTGCTTTCCATTTTCATGGCTTCTATAATAAACAAAGGGTCATTCTTTTTAATGGTATCACCAGCTTTCACTAAAACGTTACTTAAACTACCTTGTAAAGGAGTTCCTATTTCGTTTTCAGCTTCAGCTTTTTTGTGAGCTACTTTATCGGTAACAACGCTTTTGTCTTTTACTTCTATCACACGCGTAGCACCATTAAACTTAAAGAACACGGAACACATGCCATCTTCATTGGCTTTAGTTACATATAGTAGTTTTACCAAAATAGATTGTCCGTTACCCAAACGCACCAATATCTCCTCATTGTTATCTAAGCCAAAAAAGAAGGCTTTACTTGGCAAAGGAAATAAGTCGCCATACTTTTCATAATCAGTATGGTAATCTTTAAACACCTTTGGGTATAGCTTATAGCTTAAAAAATCAAGCTCATCGCAATGTTTACTAAATTCTTGTTGAAATTCACCAAACTCTTTTTCAAAGTCTATAGGTTCTAGGTGTTCATTGGGTTTATWGGTATAAGGTTTCTCAYCTTTTAATACCATTTTACTAATGTCTTTAGGGAACCCTCCGTWAGCTTGCCCTAAATCTCCTCTAAACAATGCTTTTACACTATCAGGAAACGATAGCTCTGCTCCTTTTTCTCGCACATCATCACAAGTTAAGTCATTAGATGTTAAAAACATAGCCATATCACCTACAACTTTACTTGAAGGGGTAACTTTTACCAAATCGCCAAACAATTCGTTTACCTCTTGGTAGTTTTGTTTAATGGTTTCAAACTTCTCTTCTAAACCTAAACCACGTGCTTGTGGTCGTAAGTTAGAGTATTGCCCACCTGGTATTTCGTGGTCAAATATTTGAGCAGTACCTGCTTTTAAACCAGAYTCRAAYGGATAATAKATYTCTCTTACRGCTTCCCAATAGTTAGAAAAYTCRTTTAARCTCTTTACATTCATTGGTCTTTCYCKYKCTGTRCCTTCTARCATYTTAACYACWGAGTTAAARTTAGGCTGCGAAGTTAATCCACTCATAGAAGCCAATGAAACATCCACAATATCTACCCCTGCTTCTACTGCTTTCATATACGTAGCTACTTGCAAGCCTGAAGTATCATGCGTATGCAAGTGTATTGGTATGTCTAATTCATCTTTTAATTTATGTATCAGTACTTCAGCCGAATAAGGTTTTAACAAGCCTGCCATATCCTTAATGGCTAAGATGTGAATTCCTTCATCTCGTAAACGCTTGGCTAAATCTACATAGTAATCCAACGTGTATTTTGTTTGGTTGGGATCTAAAATATCTCCTGTGTAGCAAATACAACCTTCTGCAATGGAATTGGTTCGTTCTTTAACCGCTTTAATACTGGTTTTCATTCCGTCCAACCAGTTCAACGAATCAAATATTCTAAACACATCTACCCCATTTTCTGCACTCTTTTCAATAAATCGTTCAATCAAATTATCTGGATAAGCAGTATATCCCACAGCATTAGAACCTCTAATCAGCATCTGCAACAAAGTGTTAGGCATGTGCTCTCTAAATAGTTGTAGACGTTTCCAAGGAGATTCTTTTAAAAAACGATAAGCTACATCAAAGGTGGCTCCACCCCACACTTCCATAGAGAACATTTGTGGGTTATTCTTCACAAACCTGTCAGCCACATTAAGCATGTCTATCGTACGCATACGTGTTGCTAACAATGATTGGTGAGCATCTCTAAATGTAGTATCGGTATAATGAATTTGTTTGTCTGCTCTTATGAGTTGAGCAAATTCTTCTGGCCCGTGTTTATCCAACAACTGCTTGGTGCCGTCAGGAAAAGGAGCAAACCGATCAAAATCAGGCAACACAGGATCAATAAATACTTTGGTTTTATCTACATATTTCACATCAGGGTTACCATTTACAATGGTTTCGCCAATGTAGTTCAATAGTTTGGTACCTCTATCTCGAGAGCGTTTAAATTCAAATAGCTCTGGGTGGGTTTCAATAAATTGCACCGTACAATTCCCAGCCTGAAAAACGGGATGAGTAATTACATTTCTTACAAATTTAATATTGGTCTTTACTCCTCTTATTCTAAATTCAGATAAAGCCCTATCTAAACGCTGAGTAGTTCCTTTTAAGGTTCTACCTGAAGAACTTACCTTACATAGCATAGAATCGAAGAAAGGACTAATTGTCGTACCAGGAACAGCACTACCTTCATCTAACCGAATTCCCATTCCCGCAGCATTACGATAGGTTATAATAGTGCCATAATCAGGTGTAAAATCATTTTTAGGATCTTCAGTAGTTATTCTGCATTGTATGGCAAAGCCGTTACATTTTAAATCATCTTGACTCTTTATAAATATTTCTGGGTGAGATAATTTCTTTCCAGTAGCAATTACAATTTGAGTTCTAACAATATCAATCCCTGTTATTTCTTCGGTAATGGTGTGCTCTACTTGTATTCTTGGATTAACCTCTATGAAGTAAATATTTTCTTCGGTATCTACCAAAAACTCTACCGTACCCACATTGCTGTAGTTTACGTGTTTACAAATTGCCAAAGCGTATTGGTAAAGCTTGTCTTTTGTTTCTTGTGAGATAGAAGAACAAGGTGCTACTTCTACTACTTTCTGAAACCTACGTTGTACCGAGCAATCTCTTTCAAACAAATGAACCATGTTACCATGCTCATCTGCCATTATCTGCACTTCAATGTGTTTTGGGTTCTCTACAAACTTCTCGATAAACATGGTGTCATCACCAAAAGCTCTTAAGGCTTCACTCCCACCTTCTGTAAATGCTTTGCCTACTTCTTCTACACTTCTTACTACACGCATTCCTCTACCACCACCACCACTAGCAGCTTTTAACATTACAGGAAATCCTATTCTTGTTGCTTCTGATTCGGCAATAGCAACTGTAGTTACATCTTTTTTGTTCCCTTCAATAATTGGAACATCACATGCTATTGCAATCTTCTTAGCAGCCACTTTATCGCCCAACATAGCCATTGCTTCTGGAGTTGGGCCAACAAACTTAATACCTGCTTCTCTACATTTGGTAGCAAATTCTACATTTTCAGATAAGAAACCATAACCAGGATGGATGGCATCAATACCTTTTTCTTTAGCAAGATTTACAATAATATCAATATCTAAATACGGCTTTAGTGCTTCATCATTTTGCCCAATTTGGTAGGATTCATCCGCTTTATATTTATGCTGAGAGTATCTATCTTCATTCGTGAAAATAGCAACTGTTCTCACACCTAATTCCGATGCTGCCCGTAGCACTCTAATTGCAATTTCACCTCTATTGGCAACTAGTAACTTATTGATTTTTAGATATTCAGTAGCTTTTTCCATTACTTCTTTATGATGTGTTTTTTGATTTCTTATTTTTTTGCAAATCTAATCGAAACAAACCCATATTTAAACGATAAGAATCAGATTTTCATCTAAGTTATTCACAAAATGTTTAGCGGTTTTATTGGGCGGTGAGTGGTGAGATTTTTCGTCATTCCAAAAGATATCACACTGAGCTTGTCGAAGTGTTGTTTCGGAATCTAACCTAATACCTCCTCTATCAAAAAAGACCCTGAACTAAATTCAGGGTGACGATTGAGGATAAAATGACAATCGTATATTACAATCACCCAATTCCGTCATGCTGAACTCGTTTCAGCATCTATCTTAATCAGCAGTATTCTCTTTAATCATCTCCTCATCGTACCAATCTTTTGCTAAATCTTCTAATTGAGGATTATCTTCTTTAATCAAATTCCATTTCCAGTCTTTGTGCCAGTTCTTTAATTGTTTTTCTCTTTCTATCCCATCGTTAATGGTGGTGTGTTCTTCAAAATATAATAAATATTTAAGTTGGTATTGTGATGAGAATTTCGAGCCTTTTCCAATTTTATGTTCAAGCACTCTTCTTTCGATGTCGTTGGTTACGCCTATGTAAAGAGTAGTCCTTTTGTAGTTGCTGAGTATATACGTAAAACCTCCTTTTTCCATAGTATTGTGAATGTAATAATAATTTCCCAATTCCGTCATGCTGAACTTGTTTCAGTATCTATCTTAATGCCTTCTTCATCAACAGACCCTGAACTAAATTCAGGGTGACGTTCTTTGTTTAATTACGTCATTGCAGCAATCTCACTGTTAAAATAATAAGATTGCTTCAGTCCTTCCTCCTTCTCAATGACGAATTTCCGTTAAACATTTGTAATTTTACTGCCATGAAAAAAGGAAAATCACTTACCGAAATCTTAAACATTAAGTACCCAATAATACTGGCACCTATGTTTTTGGTAAGCAATGTAGCCATGTTGGTAGCAGCAAGTAAAGCAGGCATTACCGGTTGTGTTCCTGCCTTAAATTATCGAACAATAGAAGAATTTAAAGTTGCTTTAAAAGAACTGAAATCAACCTGTAAAGGTCCTTTTGGAATTAACTTGATTGTAAACAAATCTAATTTCCTATACAAAGAACAACTTAAAGCCTGTTGCGAATACCAAGTAGATTACATCATTACTTCTTTAGGTTCTCCCGAAGAAACAATTAATATGGCACACAAAGTTGGTGTTAAAGTGTTTTGTGATGTAGTTAACCTAGCTTATGCTAAGAAAGTTGAAGGATTAGGTGCCGATGCTCTAATAGCTGTAAACAAAGAAGCTGGTGGACATTTTGGACCAACCTCTTACCAAGAGTTAATTCCAGAATTGGTTAACAATTGTAACATTCCAGTAATTTCTGCTGGTGGTGTTGGTAACCATGAGCAAATGCAACAAATGATTAATCTTGGTGCTGCAGGAATTTCTGTCGGTAGCATTTTTATTGCTTCCGCAGAAAGTGATGTATTAGATGAATACAAAGAAGCTTGTGTAAGCTATGGAGCAAAAGACATTACATTTACCAATAAGCTTTCAGGTTCTGATTGTACAGTAATTAACACCCTTTACGTACAAGAAATGGGCACACAACAAAACAGATTAGAAAAGTTTTTAAGCAAGAACAAACGATTTAAAAAATGGTTTAAAGCATTTACTTTTTATAGAGGCATGAAAAAATTCCAAAAAGCAGCATTTAGTGCTACTTATAAAACCGTTTGGTGTGCTGGTCCTTCTATAGAATATGTAAAGTCAATCCGACCAGTAGCAGAAATTGTAAATGACCTAGTAAATGGATAAGCAAAAACTTCTAAAAAAAATGAAGTGGCAAGTTTTCTTGTTGGGAAAGTTTAAAATTCCGATGCTCGGTTTTACGGGAGTAAAATTAGTAGAGATTAACGATACCACATCAATTGTTAAAATTAGACTTAAGAGAAGAACTAAAAATCATTTAAACTCCATGTATTTTGGTGCTTTAGCAATTGGTGCTGATGTTGCTGGWGGAATTCAYGCYTTTTACTTYGCWCAGMWACACAACAARAAAGTAAAGTTTGCTTTTAAAGGWATGAGYTGTGAGTTTATWAAACGAGCWGAGTCTGATTGYACSTTTAYTTCTAAWGATGGTAARAARGTAGAAGMTGCCATTWTAAARTCWATWGCWACTGGYGATAGAGTWAAYGAAACAACTCATGTAGAAGTTTTTGATGMAGAACAAGAATTAGTTGCTACTTTTGAGATGATTGTTTCAGTAAAATGTAAAAATTAGCTTATGACTTGTTCTTCTCATTGTTGTGGTTCTGAAAGTATTTTTGACAAGAAAGAAGCTGCTAAAAACCTAAAGAAATACCGTAAAAAAGGTCCCGAAAAGTTTAATCAACGATTATTAGATGCTCTTTATGAGCAAGAACTATCCTATTTAACTTTATTAGACATTGGTGGTGGAATTGGCATCTTACAACACGAATTACTTAAAAGAGGGATCTCTAAAACAACAGATGTAGATGCTTCTCCAGAATCTATAGCAATCGCCAAAGAGCTAATGAAAGAAAATGGTGCTGAGGATAAAATGGAATTTATTTATGNWGMTTNKTWWTRAKYGTCATCAAGATGTTGAAAAGCACGATATTGTTACGTTGGCAAGAGTAGTTTGCTGTTATCCTAATGTGGTAGAGCTACTCAATAACTCTACCGCTAAAGCTAACCAGTATTTTGGGGTAATTTATCCACGAACTGGTTTTGTTGCTAAGGTTGTTCAAACCATTATGAATTTTGGTATGTACCTTAAAAAGAATCCATTTAGAGTTTATATGCACTCAGAAGAATTAATTGATGAAACCATTCGTAATAATAGGTTTGAAAAAGTGCATTATGCTTCTGCTTTTCCTTGGCGTATTTCTTTGTATAAACGAAAAGGTTAATTACGTTAGTATAACCTAGCAAATCCACGATTGTATTTAATAGAGTTATTGGACGAATATTTTTGGAATTCTTCAAAACTACTTTCTTCAGGAACTATTGACTCATTCTCAACAATTTCAACAGCATCATTATTAAGCATTTTAGAAGCTATAAAGTTGAAACTTACCATTAAAACTATTGCGGCTGCGACCTTATATGTCGGTATTTTATAGTTGATAATTCTCAATAACACATTGTCTTTTTCAATAACAGGTTTTAAAGAATTATCAGCTAATAATTGAGGTTCATTTTCAAAATAATTAACTGTCATTTTTATCGTTTCTCTTAAATGATCGTATTCTAATTCCGACATTTCTAACAGCACCATTTCTTTGTGATCTTCAGTTAATTCTAAAAAATCAAATCTTTCTGTTAACTCTTGTATTATTACTTTGTTATCCATATTTCTTATCTTTTAAGATATTTTGATAGTTCTTTGGTTACGTAAAACAATCTTGATCTTACTGTTCCTTCTGGGCATTGCAGCACTTCACTCATTTCTCTTATTGACATTTTAAATTTGTATCTCAAAATAAGATGGATTTTATGCTCCTGTTTTAAATGACTTAAAGCTTCATTTATTATAAATTTTTCTGCTGCTGGTTTATCATCTACTAGTTTCAACTCATTAGAGACAAACTCATTGTATTTATTTTCTGTTCCTATTTTTCGAAACTCATTTTTACACATGTTAGCTGCAACACTATACAACCATGGTTTAAACTTTCTATTTGTATCAAATAATTCTGGTTTTTCTAGTAATTTCAAAAACAAATCTTGAACAAAATCTCTCGATTTTTCTTTGTCTTTGTTCAATGAGTAATAAAAATACTCCAGCATTTTATTTGAGTAACGTGAAAACAATAAATCTATAACTTGTTGTTGAACACGTTTACTACTACTCTGCTGAAGTTTCCTCACTAACACTTCATCGCTAGATTGATTATCAATCATTCTTAATCCTAATTATTTACTAAAATGATGAATTACATTTTTCTTAAACTCCACTAAATATGGTGATTCAATATTGTTTGCAATAAGTAATGCTAAATCACTCATTTCTTTCGCTTTATTCATGTCTCCACTCATTTTATAATGATCATATAATAAACTAATACCATGTATGTAATTTGCATTTAATGAAATCTCATAATCATCATTAGAAAATTGAATGTTGATATAATCCAATAAGTATTTATGATTATAATTTTTTTTCAGTTCAGCCAAATTATCAATGTTAGTTTCGGAATATTCTAGTGCAAGACCTACGAGATATAATTTCTCTTCGAAGTTCTTTTTCAATGTATTTTTAAGACCTAAACCAAAATAAAGGGGCAATTCTTTTGGTTTATTTGCAATCATGTACTCAATAACTTCTTTCATATTGCTATCCGACCAACCGTTTTGAAAGTCTTTATTCAAAGGTTTGATGTTTAACTTTTTAAAGATTGTACTTCTATAGTTTTTTTCAGTTACCATTAGAGGGATGTTTACTACCGTTATATCTTCTCTAACCCCTAAAGCATCTTGCAACATAAAAGAGGCTAGTAAATCATTATCCCCGTAGCAAAAAAACACACTATTAGGCTTTAAAGTCATTAATACATTGTAATAGTAATTGAGTAAATTTTGAGAAAAATCATTCGATTTAAACCATTTTTTGTTGAATTCTTTCCTTTTCTTTTTATTATTGAAAACTTCAAAATGAATAATAAAATCATCATAAATGTCATAAAAATCAGGGTTAATTGCATACGCTTTCTCTAGCAAGCTAAAATCTTCATTACCTATATTTTCTCTATTATAAAACTTAAGATAATATGCCATAAACGTTTTTGGAATACTTTTCTCTATTTGACTAATAATATCATTCCCTTTCATTAAGTGGTTAGCTTCATTAATCCATTCTGTATTTTCTACCCAACTCTTTCCTGGACTATGTTCTGAGTTATAGGTAAGTTTAGCAAAACGATTTGCCTTAAATAAATTATACCAAGCATTTTCATTCGATTTATCATGATCTAGTACTTCCTTCCACAATAAAGCCTGCTCAACATAAAATTCATGTGATCTACTGTCTTTTACAATTAAAGGAACATCTTCTGCATTAATTGTTGTTTCAGACGATGTGCTTTTTGAATTAAAGGAAAAGATTAGGATAATAATGAAGCCTGTTATTAATCCATAGCTGTAATTTTTCATATCTATATTTTTAAGTGTTTATTATAATTTTAAATGATCATCTATAACTAATTACACTGTAAAGTAGAAAATGTTCATTTTAAATCGAATTATTTTATGATTAATTTTATCAAATAAATTGATTAATGAAAAATTACTTGACAATAATAATCTTCTGCTTATTTATTAATAAAGCAGATATTTTGGCACAAAACAATGCTGGTAAATTTGGGTTAGAAATAACCAAATTTAAAATTGGCATTAATGCTGGACCTTATAGAGGGCGGACACCACAAACTGATGGTCCATTTAATCAAGGTTTTTCAGGCTTTGGACAAATCTACTTTCCTTTTCAATTTTCAGTGGATTATCGTAGTAATTTTTCAGATTCAGCAACCATAACCAATGAATACAACAATCGAGTTTTCTTATTAAGACCTTCTGCCCTCTTTCATTACGTAGATAATGGCAGCATGGCTTTTGGAATTGGATTACAGTTTAGCTTTTTAATCACTAAACAGGTTTATCTAGAATATCAATTGTCTGGTGTTTATATTGAAGCTAATAAAGCTGGATTACCCGATTTAAACGATGGCTTTAACTTACATCATTTTGTTTCTATTAGTAAACCCATTAGTAGGCATTTTTCATTGTCATTAGGATTTATTCATATGTCGGGAGCTGGTTTAGGAAATGGCAAAACATCTAACCAAGATGTATTGACTTTGGGAGTTAAATGGAATTTGTAAATTTTATTTCTTTTTTTGCAGCTTAACGTATTTCATTGATACCCACCCTGAATACTTTGAGGTTTTAATATGGTACCAACCTGTCTCCTCACCTATTATTTTAATCTTTTTACCATTCTTTAACTGACCTACTACTTTTGAATCTGTAGTTGGTTTTTTCCTAACATTCAATAAGGTTTTAACAGCTACAATTGCTTTTTTACTTTTCCTTTTATCTTTAGTTTTTTCTTTAGGCTGTTCCACCTCTTTACCTATTTCAATAACTTGGTAAACGGGACTTCCTCCTTTAACAGCTTTTAAAATTTGCTTTCTATTTTCTCTTCTAGAAGTATAAGAAACATGTACCCAATCTGGATTTTTACTTGTCCCAAACTCCCATATTAATTGGTCAAAATCTAAATTATCTTTGATGTAATCAAACAATTGCTTATTGGTAGTGTCCCCTGTAGCATCCATGTCCACAGCCTCTCCTTTGCAATGCTGAGAAGCACCACTCCCTCCTATTGCTTTATTTAATGCAATACTTCTAAAAAAAGAGTTAATCCGAATAGGTATCTCAATATGAACTCTTAATGGCTCAAATACTTTTTTAGCCAATACTTTCATAGCAGCTAATTGTTCTTCATCAGGTTCGTTCCTCATTCTCCTTCGAGTAGCCGTGTTACTATGTATTCCTTCTTTGTAGGTAATGTGCTTACTAATCTTTGTTACTGCCATACTATTTTAATGTTTTAACGGTTTAAAAATAATAATCAATTTGAATTATTACTAAAGCTTTCACTTTATTATTTTTACCGCATGTTTAAAAACTACACATTCATTTTAACTTTTATAGTTCTTATAGCTTGTAAAGATAAAACGGAAAAGCCCGTTGTACATTTAAATAAAAGTAAACCAGAAGTAGTTTTAGTTGAAGAACCCAAAAAAGTATTCTTCGAAAAAATTACTGACAAAAATGTAGTTGAACGCCTTACTGCTTATGGACTAAAAAATCCTGAAACAATTGTTTACGTGTACACCACTAAAGGAAGAATAAAACTAAGGCTTTTTAAAGATACTCCTTTACATCGAGCGAATTTCATCCTTTATGCTAAAAGTGGGTATTTTCAACACTGTTTGTTTTCTAGAGTAGCAAAACAATTTATGGCACAATGTGGTGGGTCTTATGATGACCTGCAAAAAGAAATTCAAGATACGTTAGGAAAGTACACCATTCCTGCAGAGATGAGCCATCATCATTTCCATAAAAAAGGGGCCATCGCTTCCGCGAGAAGCTACCATGAAAATCCAAGCAAAAGATCTGCTTGTGATGAGTTTTATTTTGTAGAAGGATTAAAGTATAGTGATTTATCTTTAGATCATTACGAAGATGAAAATAATTACACCTACACTAAAGCTCAAAGAAGTTACTATAAAAATAATCCAGGTTCTGCTCATATAGATGGAGAGCATACTGTGTTTGGACAAATAACTCAAGGTTTTAATGTTATTTCAAAAATAACCCACGTAGAAACTGATTCTCGAGACTGGCCTGTAGAAGATATTTATATAGATTCAGTAATAGTTATTAAATAATCTTTCTAGCTAATTTTGAAGAGTATAAGCTATCCTTTATATTTGCAAAAAAATACATAACATGAGATTAGGACAATTAGCAAGACAATTAGATATTAAGTCAGAAAAAATAGTTTCTTTTTTAGCTAAAGAAAAGGAAATTACCATCAAGGAACATCCTAACTCTAAAGTGGAAGATGATTTAATTGACATAATTACTACTCACTTTTCTCCAGCTGTAGAAGATAATGTAGTTATTGAGGAAAAAGAACCTGTTTCTAAAGAAGAAGAACCTACTCTTGAAGAAAAAGTTGAACCAGAACATATAGAAACGGTAAAAGTATCCGTTCCTCAAGAACTTAAAATTGTTGGAAAAATAGATTTACCCAATAAAAAAGAAATTAACATAGAAGTTGACGGTGTTGTTTATGACCAAGAGACATTAGACAACAAGAAAAAGGAAGAGCTTAAGGAAGAAAGAGAACTTAAGGCGATTGAGAAAGAGGAAAAAAGGAAAGAAGACGAAGAAAGAAAAGCTAAAGCAAGAGAGCAAAGAAAAGTAGAACAAGAGCGTCAAGCAATGCTTGAAACGGAAAAGCATAATCTTCTATCAAAAGAAGAAGAAAGAAAAAATGCTCTTATTCTCAAAGAACAACAAGAAAGAGAAGAAAAATTAGAGGAAAAAAGAAAAGAAAAACAAAAAGAGCATTATGCTCAAAAGCACGCAGGTACTACTAGCACTCCTTCTAAAAAGAAAATTAAGAAAACTGTTGTAGCTGAAGAAGAAAAAATTGAAATTCAGGTTCAAAAAGAAGAAGTAGCTAAATTAAGTGGATTTAAGAAATTTATGAAGTGGTTAAATACCTAAATTTTAATTCCTAAAATACAGATATCATCTACTTGCTCTAAGTCTCCCATCCATTCTTTATAGGTGGATTTTAAAATTTCTTTTTGCTTTTCCATAGTCTGATGATTAATAGATAGTATTAATTTTCTAAAAGATTTATACATGAATTTTTTGCCTTTTTCACCACCAAACTGATCAGCATAACCATCACTAAATATATAGATAGAATCGCCTTTTTTTAAATCCATTTGATGTGATGTGAAAGAATTTGGGGTGGTATATTTTCCAATAGGTTGCCTGTCTCCTTTTATTTCAATTAGCTTATTATTCCTAACAAGATAAAAGGGATTATTGGCACCAGAAAAGTTTATTTTCATTGCCCCAAAATTAATAGTACATAAAGCAACATCCATCCCATCATTAATTTCTCGTTTCCCTTTATCAAAGGTTTCAATAACTATTTCCCTAGTTTTATCTAATATTAATGCTGGATCTGATAAATTGTATTCCCTTACTGCTCTATTTAAAGCATTATGACAAACTACACTAACCATTGCTCCTGGTACACCATGACCCGTACAATCTGCAACAGCATAAAGAACATCATCTCCATTCGGTTGCATCCAGTAAAAATCACCAGCAATAATATCCTTTGGTTGATATAATATAAAACCATTTTTTAAATACTTATTTAGTTGATCAACAGATGGTAAAATAGCCTCTTGAATACGTTTTGCATAAGTAATACTATCAGTAATTTCTTTATTTTTTTCTTCTACAATTTCTTTTTGAAAAGCTATAATTTCATTCGCCTTTTTTCTTTTAATAACAGTATATATTAAAAAGAAAGCAAAACATAACACTAAAGCGAGAACACTATATATTGCCACAGCTTTGGATTTTTCTACTGATATCTCTTTCTCTTGAGTATTTATTTTAAGTTCTTGAATAACATTATCTTTCTCTAATATTTCTATTAACTGTTTCTGTTTTTCAGTAATGTAAACTGATTCGAGATCTGCTATTTCTTTACTCTTCTCAATGGAGTACATGCTATCTTTTTGAGAAACATAAGCTTTATAATAGCTCAATGATTTGTCAAATTTTCTCAATTTTTCAGAAGTAATAGACAAGGACAATAAAGCATTCATTTCTCCCTCCTTATAAGATACCTTTTTTGCAATTTCTAACGCTTTTTTCTGGTTGCTAAAAGCTCTATTATATTGCTTTAATTCATGATAAATGTTACCTATATCTGTATAACTCATTACCATCCCTTTCATGTTATTAATTTTTCGCCTTATTTCTAAAGCCTTCTGCTGAAACTCTAACGCTTTATCCAATTCCCCCAACTCTTTATATGCTGTACCTATATTTCCATAACTAGAAGACATTCCTTTCCAGTGATTTAATTTTTCTTTAATCGCAAGGGAGCTAAAATGATACTCAAGAGCTTTATAATAATCCTTAAGTTCCATATAAATTGAGCCTATGTTGTTATAGCTTGCAGCTATTCCTAAGGAATCTTTAAGTTCTTTTCTTATTTCAAGAGATTTTTGCTGATATTCAATAGCCTTCTCAGAGTTTTTTTGAATAGAATAGACATTCCCTATACCCATTAAAGCACTGGCAATTCCAATTTGATTGTTTGTTTCTTCTAAAATATCGAGTGCTTTTAAATAGCTTGCCAAAGTCTTTGGAAAATCACCTTGAATATAATACATGTTCCCAATATTAAAATGGCTCTTAACCTGACCTCTATAATAATTATTTTTTTCAGCTAATTTTAATGCAGAATCTGAAAATACTTTCACCTTTTCCATTTCAGAATTTCTATACTCCCAAGCAATTGAATTAAGTATGTCAACTTCTAATGTATCAGCATGATCTAGAGTAGATTCATGAAGTAGGCTATCTAATCTTTCTGTGTCTTGAGCAATAAAATTGCTACAAGAAAAAACAATAAATAAAACTATATTAATAATCCCTTTTTGCACAGGATGAAAATACAAAATAAAATTGTGGCATAAAAACTGCAAGGTTATAATCAGAACCAAAATTTATAGTTATGAAAAACATAAGTCTAATATTAGTTTTACTGCTAAGTATACTTTCAGCAAAAGCACAAATTAACTCAGAAGACAACTTACTAGCATATAATGATGCAGTAGGAGTAGATAATTTCATTAATGTATCGCTATATCCGAATCCCAACAAAGGTTATTTTTATATTAAAATGAAAAACAATAAACCTTTTGATGTAACTATCTACGCTATGAATGGTATGATTATTTATAGTAAAAAAAACATACAAGAAAACACATATAGAATTAATTTAGAGAGTTCAATATCTAAAGGATTTTATCAAGTCGTTTTCCGACAAGGAAAAAATGCAATAGTTAAAAAACTTATTATTAATTAACATTCTAGCCTTTTAAGACTACCATTATATATGTAAAAGCTTCTCAATTGTGAGAAGCTTTTTTTATTTAATTAATCGAGCAATTGGATATCGATTATATGTGTTTTCATAATAAGGAGATCTTTTGTAAATATAATACAACTGTTTATCACGGCTTTTAGCAAACTCATCATTGTCTTTTTTCTTTTTTTGGAATTCAGCTTTTAATTGAGGAGATAATGATAAAATCTCTTTAGCTGTTTTTTCAAATGAAAATGGAGAAAACCATTCTTTTTGTTGTAAAATCCCATCAAAGAAATTCCAAGCAAAAAACGAATCCATTCCTTGAGGTTCTAGAGTTTCAACTATATACCTATTACCTATTTGATTAACATAAACTACATAATCATTTTTATAAAATTTTACATGCATAAGCTTAGATTTTAAAGAAACATTATAATGTAAATAATGCCCTTCGTAAGGTTTATCAACAGTTTTATAATCTGTTATATAATACATTTCTACCTCTATAATAGTGTCTTTTGTCAGCCTTTCCATTTTTATTTCATTCCAATTAAATCGTTCAATTACCTTTACATACGCTTGAGGAATAATGTATGCAATTGGCTTAATTACTTTTTGGGTGGCAACATATTTATTATAATAGTTAATCTTTTTAGTATATGGTTTGTCTTGATTGTAAACTTGGTATTTAGCATTTTCACCGAACTCACTAGATATATATTCAACTTCATATCCTTTAAAATTTATTTGTTCAAATGAAGTAGTATCATGTTTCCATGCTATTTCGAATTCCTCTTGATTCATCACATCCTCATTTGCTTTAGAACGAATTGTTTTTAATTCATCATGATTTTCATTCATCCATTTTAAAGTAGTCATTAAAAATTCATAAGTGTGTTCAACCCTATCTTTATATGGCTTGTACTTTAATGCTTCAGTTACAAAACCAATTGTATTAAATAAAGTGGTATAGCCTGTTGAATATCTAGGGGTTTCTAAAAAATCCTTTATCCCATTATCTGGAGTTTTTTTGTAATTATATACATAGGGTATAATTTCCTTCTTTTTATTTTTCATGTCTTCGTATAAAAAAGGAAGCATCTTATTTCTAAGGTAATCTCTTAAATACTTATTAAGCTTATCTGGCTGTGTTGCTATTAAACTCATTGTATATTGAAAWTCWGMTCCATTWGTKGTRTGMGTRTCAATAAAAACATCAGGYTTRCAKGYATGRTAAATYTKWGTAAATAMTTSMGCATTTTTRGTGTCACACTTTATGAAATCTCTATTTAAATCTCTGTTCTTAAAATTACCTCTAAAGCCATATTCTTCTGGACCATTTTGATTTACCCTGCTACAACAGCTTCTATTTAATCCTCCACCAATATTATAAAATGGAATAATATAAACAACTGTGTGCTCTAATAATTTAGAATAACTACTATTAGTTAATAAATCATAAGCAAATTTAATACTAGCATCTACTCCGCAAGGTTCTCCTGGATGAATAGCGTTATTAATTAATAAAATACTTTTATTCTTTTTCTTTAAGGATTGAGGATTAAACTCTTTGTCTCCAGATATTACAAACACATTTATGTCCTTGCCTACATCACTTTCTCCTGCAGAATAAAAATGAGCTTTGTCATGCTTTTTTGCTAAAGAGCTATATATTTCTTGAGTTTCTTGGTAAGTATATGTCTTATTATTAATGTATTTATAATTTATTTTATTTTGAGCAAACAATGGAATAGTAAGTAAGACTGTATAGACAAAAAGTAATATTTGTTTCATTAGATTAATAGTTTTTCATCAAAAATAAAGTAAAAATTGTAATTTCATGGTTCATTTTTAAACTCGCTATATGTCAACAATTTCTAAAGAAACTTTTGCCTTTTTAAAGCAACTCAAAAAAAACAATAATCGAGATTGGTTTAATGCTAATAAGAATAAGTATTTAGAACGACATCAAAATATGGTAGATTTTGCTGATTCTTTACTATTAGAAATGAATAAACATGATAATATAGAAACGGCTAATGGAAAGAAAAGTTTATTTAGAATCTATAGAGATGTTCGTTTTTCGAAAGATAAATCACCATACAAAACGCATTGGGCAGGAGGTCTAAAAAGAGCCACGAAAGAACTTCGAGGTGGATACTACTTTCACATAGAAGAAGGTAACACAATGGTTGGTGGTGGATTTTGGGCTCCAAATAAAGATGACCTATTAAGAATAAGAGAAGATATTGTTTCAGATGCTTCAGAACTTCGGAAAATAATAAATAGCAAAGCTTTTAAAATCATTTTTGGGACATTAGATGGAGAGCAATTAAAAACCTGCCCTAAAGGTTTTGATAAAGAACATCCAGATGTGGATTTACTACGTTATAAACAATTCATTATCTCCAAAAAATTTACAGATAAAGAAGCATTAAGCCTTGATTTTGCGAAAATGGTTAGCGATACTTTTAAAAAAATGCGTCCGTTTTTCAACTACATGAGTGAAAGTGTAACTACTAATCTTAATGGAGAATCTATAGTTTAGGTGTCGAAAAAAACAATTACAATAGCCTATATCAATACTCCGATAGGTGTGATGACAGTTGGATCTTCTACAAAAGGAATTTGTACGTTAGAGTTTGGAGAAAAAGCGGAGTTTGAAACTAAATTAGATTTTCAATCTGTTATTGGGAAAAACCAATTTATTAAAAAGCTAGAACAACAACTCATCGAGTATTTTAACAAAAAAAGAACAGTATTTGATATAGAATTAGATTTAATTGGTACTGATTTTCAGATTAAGGTTTGGAAAGAGTTGTTGAATATCCCTTTTGGCAGTACAAAGACATACAAAGAACAGGCTATTGCTATTGGTAATTTAAAAGCTATAAGAGCAGTAGCCACAGCAAATGGTAGTAACAGAATTTCTATAGTCATCCCTTGCCATAGAGTTGTTGGTTCTGATGGTAGCTTAACTGGGTATAGTGGTAAATTATGGCGAAAAAAATACCTGCTAGATATAGAGAGTTCACAAACAAATCTATTTTGAGTATTACTGTAATATAATGCAACCTATTTAAACTTAAATCGTATTAGTTTTAAATACAAAGCATTATGAATAAAATAGCAATAGCAATAATTACACTTTCTATAATATTCTTTCCGAAAATAAACCTTGCAACAATTGTTACTTCAAATGGTGCTGGTGGGGGTGCTTGGGGAACAGACGATTCATGGATGCCAGGAGCACCTCAATGTGGAGATACTGTATACATTTTAGCTGGGGATGTTATTACAATCGAAACTCAGCAAGATTATTCAGAACCAGGTTGCACATCTCCTATGTTTATAATTATWGATGGCACWYTRGATTTTYCTGTWRAWGGSMWRAARTTAAGATTACCCTGCAATTCTGGAGTTATTATAAATGCAGGTGGATTGTTAACCTCATCTGCTGGAGGCGGTGGGAGTTCTAATTTTCTAGAGATTTGTGGTTCTATAGTTTGGAAAAAATCTGATGGAGACGTAAAAGGCCCTGCTATTTTAGGGACTCCTCTTCCTATAACTTTGATTAGCTTTGACGCAGAAATTGATAACACTTCTGTAAAATTAATTTGGGCTACCTCTTCAGAAATAAACAATAATTTTTTTACGATTGAAAGAAGTGAAAATGGCCTTGCATTCGAAAATATAGCAGAAATTTCAGGAAGTGGAAATAGCAATACAACTAAAACATATGAACAATACGATGACTCTCCATTAATAGGAACATCTTATTATCGATTAAAACAAACAGACTTTGATGGAAAATTCGAGTATGTTGATATACTTGCTATTACTTTTAATAAAGATGATGATGGAATATGCACATTACATGTTTATCCTAACCCTTGTATTGGAAGTTGTACAATTAATTTAAAAGATTGTCCTTTAGAAGATAATCAAGTTGATGTTGAACTATATGATGCTTTTGGTAAAAAAATTACACATAGAATTACTCCAAAGAGCAGGAACCAAGACATTTCATTTCACTTAAACTCTTCTAATAACTTGGCACCAGGAATTTATATTGTTAGAGCATATACAAATGGAAAAAATCAAGCAAGTAAAGTAATTATTAAATAACAAAAAATATTAATTAAATTAATCTGTAACAAAAGTATTCAGTTTTCGTAATACAATAAAAAATATAAAGATATGTACAAAATTTCAACCTTATTTCTAGTTTTATTTATCGCAGTATCACAAAATTTTAATGCTACAATAGTAACCTCAAACGGCACTGGTGGTGGAGATTGGGGAGCCCCAGACACATGGATTCCTGCTGGAGTCCCTGGCTGTGTTGATACCATTGCAATATTGGCTGGTGATGTAATCGAGATTACTTCTAATCAAAATTACGATGGATGTTCTAAAATCATAATAATGCTGGATGGCACTATTCATTTTCCAGATAATGGTCCAAAGCTTTATTTGCCATGTGGATCATCCATTATTGGTAGTGCAGGAGCAGCTATAACAGCTCCTGGAGGTGATAATTCTAACAAAATAAGTATTTGTGGTAATTGGGTGTTTGAAAGTAAAGATCCTGATTTAAGCGGTCCATTCATTGTTCAAGAGGTAGATTATGTTGTTATAGATGAAGTAATAAATGTTTCACCTCTTCTAGGGACTCTTAGGATTGGATCAGAAACTCTCAAGATTAGATGGAGCACAAGTTCTGAATTTAACAATGATTACTTCACTGTAGAGAGAAGTAAAAATGGTATCGATTTTGAAGTGATTGAAGAAATAGCTGGTGGAGGAAATGTTAGAGGAAAAAGAGAATATGAATTATATGATGATTCACCCCTTACAGGAACTTCTTATTATAGATTAAAGCAAACCAGTATTAATGGAGAATTTAAATATATTGGTTTAACAGCTGTAAACTACAATTTAGAGAATGATGGTACGTGTACTTTACATGTTTACCCAAATCCATGTGTTGGAAGTTGTACTATTGATTTAAAAGATTGTCCACTAGCTGATAGTCAAGTTAACATTGAGCTTTACGATGCTTTTGGAAAAAAGATCATCAATAGAATTACCCCAAAAAACCGAGACCAAGACATTTCATTTCACTTAAATTCCTCAAACAATTTGGCTCCGGGTGTTTACATTGTAAGATCAAGAACAAATGGAAAAGATCAGTCAAGTAAAGTTATAATCAAATAATTATACTATCTTTTCCAAAAAATAAAATATGCATAAAATTAATCCTTGGTCAAGTTATTTAATTATTTCTTTATTCTTTTTTGCTTGTTCTGGAGATGAGAACTCAGATGATAGTAATGATGAGTCTTCAGACACTTTAATAGAGAATATCAACCTTCCTGAACAACTAGGACTAGATAGCGGAGAGGTAAAAATGTTTACCATGCCTACCCCATTACAAATAGCCACAGCATTAAGAGTAATGAATGTAGATTATAATGAAAATTTATTGCTTGAAAATGGGAATATTGCAGTAGCTTCTGACATTGATTTATCTCTTTCTCTAGGAATGTATTTAACTGATTTGGGTTATACTACGGTATATAATAACACCCAAAAAAGTTTAAGTTATGCTAAAGACATTCAATATATAATGGAAGAACTTCCTATTGCTCTTTATGTAAATGATGGTTTTAAGAAAAGGTTTAATGCTAATCTTGAAAACCAAGATTCTCTTTGTAAAATTATTTTAGATGGTTATAATGAAGCCAACCAATATATCAGCGAAACAGAAAACGAAGGTTTAGGTCTACTCATTCTTACAGGAGCATATATTGAAGGGCTATATATAGCATCATCATCCAATGTATCAAATATTTGGTTAGATGAACATGATAATCTTTTCATCCAACAAAAATTATTTTTAGATAATTTCATATTGCTTTTAGAAGGCTATACCTCCAATTCTAAAATAGCTGTTGTGGTTAATAAACTAACTAAATTAAAAGTCGTATTTGATGAAATAAACGTTTCTTTTAATGATGAAAATGAAGCCTACGAGCTTTCAACTCCTATAACCCCTGCTAGTCGAAATAAAATTAATTTACTCATTACTGAGTTGAGAAATGAAATAGTTAACAATATTCAAATAAAAAACAGCTAATTCTTTGTCTAAAAGATAAATAATCTTTCCTACTTTCGCGCTAATCTAAAAATTCAATATGAATATAATAATCGCCTTAGTTGTTAGTGCTATTTCTGGTTTGTACACAAGTTTATGGGGAGCTTTTAAAGATTCACCATACGAAGGCTTAAAACCTAAAACATTCCCTAGGAGTATCTATTTTAATGTTGCTGTTTTTATCGTTTTGTATGCTTCTTCTTCAGTTCTTCCTGTTTTTAATGAAAATTTCTCAAGCTTAAAGTTATTTCAAATCTTTTTTCTCACTATGGGCATTGAAAGATTTCTTGCTGAGATTTATAAAGGGTTTTTTAGAATTGAAGATCAATCGAAATATTTTATCCCATCAAGAGTAACATTACTTGGTAAACCAGTAGAAAGCAATTTACTAAGATATATTTTGGGTTCTGTGTTCGTGATTTTTTTGTTATTATCTATCTTTTTGCCTTTTCCAATGACAAGTTATTGGCATTTTCTTGCTGTAGCTTATCTAGCCGGTCTTTTTGTTTCATTTGGGGGAGCATATAAAGATGCTCCTTTTGAAGGTTTTGATTGGATAAAATTTCAACGATCATCKTTAGTTCTTGCTGTTTTTTCTCCTCTTTTTTACTTTATTAATTCTCCTGAAACTCCTGTCAGCCTAGGTCTTCTTATCTACATGAACGGAGGATTAGAAAGGTTTAGTGTTGAATATTTTAAAACTTACATTCAAAGAAATATGTCGGGTAAATTTAAATCTGACACAAAAAGAATTCAGAAATATCTTGATAATAGAGAGAAATGGCATTATATGGCATTGGTTATTATAATTTCTGTTGGAGTACTGTATTATTTTGAGCTATAAATTTATTTAATAACAATTTTAGCCATTTTCCCAGCCCTACCTGTTAACCAACCAGTTTTTTTGTACAAAACACAGCTATAATAAGCATCATCAGTAATATGTTTCCAGTTATTACCTTTATCATAAGAAACATCTATTCCATTTCTTCCAGTACACAATAACACTCCATCTTTATTATAGGCTACACAAGACATATACCCACTTGGCATTGTATTAGGCAATTTCCATGTTAATCCTCCATCAGAAGTAATAACACAATTGCCCTGAGTACTAACCGAATCTAAATAGTTTCCGCCTACAGCTACACCATTTAAGTCATCAAGAAATAACATAGAATATATCCCAGAAGCTTTACCACTTCTCATAGGTGTATTTACTACCTTCCAATTTTTTCCTCTATCGTGAGAAATAAAAACTCTAGAAACTTCACCTCCACCTGTACCAATATAAACAGTACTATCTCCAACACAAACAATTCCTGTTCCACTTGCAGCAAATCCTGCCTCACCTAGTAATGTTTGAGGTAAATTAAGTGATTTAATTTTCTCCCACGATTCTCCTCCATCTTTTGTTTCTATCATATAGAGTTTGTCATTAATCGGATCGCTAAAAGCCAATCCATTTTTATCATCCCAAAAATCCATCCCATCAAAAAATATTCCTTCTTGGTAATTTTCATAAACTAAACGCCATGTTTTCCCAGCATCATTCGTTTTATAAATTTCGCAACCATCACCCGAACTCATTATTATCGCTTCTTCTTCACTAAAAGAATGAACATCTCTAAAATCTAAATCAGACCATGATGTATCTTGATATTTAATCCATTGATTATTCTTGCCATAGCGAAAAACAATACCATTTGCACCGCTAGCCCATAAAGATCCGTTATCTACACTATAAAGTCCACGTATAGAAGAATTTGACAACTTATTTAAAACTGGTGTTATTTCTATTTCTTGTTCAGAACAGGAAGAAAAAACGACTAAAAAAAATAAGAATAGAACATAAATTTTCATGCTTTAAAATTAAGCATACAATTTTTCTTTTTGTTCAATTACTTTTGTGCTTGACAAATACTCATCATAAGTCATCTCTTTATCAATACATCCATTTGGGGTTAGTTCAACTATTCTATTGGCAACAGTATTTACAAACTCATGATCGTGAGAAGTAAATAATACCGTTCCTTTAAAATCTTTTAATGCATTGTTAAATGCTGTAATTGATTCTAAGTCTAAATGATTGGTTGGCTCATCTAATATTAATAAGTTTCCTTCAGCTAACATTGCTCTAGAAACCATGCACCTTACTTTTTCTCCTCCAGAGAGCACATCAGATTTTTTAAATACTTCTTCTCCAGAGAATAACATTTTACCTAAAAACCCTCTAATAAAAACTTCATCTTTCTCATCATCAGAAAATTGCCTCAACCAATCAATTAAGTTGTCATTCCCATCAAAAAAATGTTCATTTTCATTTGGCAAATAAGCCGTAGAAATAGTTTGTCCATATTTAAATTCTCCACTATCAGCTTTAATTTCATTCTCTAGTATTTGAAAAAAAGAAGTTATCGCATTCCCATTTTTACTCACAAAAGCAATTTTATCACCCCTTCTAACATTTAAATCTAACCCTTTAAAGAGGCCCTCTTTAGTAAGATTAGTTATATGAAGAATTTGATCTCCGGCTTCTCGCTGTTGAACAAAAATAATAGCAGGATATCTTCTTGTAGATGCTTTAATTTCTTCAAAATTCAACTTCTCTAACATTTTTTTTCTACCTGTTGCTTGTTTAGATTTAGATGCATTTGCACTAAACCGGGCAATAAATTCTTGTAATTCTTTCTTTTTAACTTCTGCTTTTTTATTAGTAGATTGTTTCTGTCTTAAAGCCAACTGACTCGATTGATACCAAAAAGTATAATTACCCGAAAAGGCATTTATTTTTCCGAAATCAATATCAGCAATGTGTGTACAAACTGCATCTAAAAAATGCCTATCGTGAGAAACTACTATGACTGTATTTTTAAAATCAATTAAAAAATGTTCTAACCAATTAATTGTATTGATATCCAAATCATTAGTAGGCTCATCTAAAATTAATATGTCAGGATTACCAAATATAGCTTGAGCCAGTAGTACTCTTACTTTTTGATTTCCTGCGATGTCTTTCATTAAATAAGAATGAAATTCTTCTTTAATTCCTAGCCCGCTTAACATCGTTGCAGCATCCGATTCTGCATTCCATCCGTCCATTTCAGCAAATTGTTCTTCCAATTCAGAAGCTTTAATACCATCCACGTCAGAGAAATCTTCTTTAGCATAAATAGCATCTTTTTCTTGCATAACTTTCCACATTTCTGTGTGTCCCATCAAAACCGTATTTAATACTGTTTCTTCATCAAATTTAAAGTGATCTTGACTTAAAACAGCCATTCTCTTACTCGGCTCAATAGAAACACTTCCTGAATTTGGAGAAAGATCTCCAGATAGTATATTTAAAAAAGTAGATTTACCTGCTCCATTTGCTCCAATTATTCCATAACAATTACCTTGGATAAATTTTATGTTCACCTCATCAAATAATACTCTTTTTCCGTACTGTAACGATACATTATGTGCTGCTATCATTGCTTCAATTTTTTAAGTCTGCAAATGTAGGAGAAATAAAATCAAAGATGAATAAATTCTACATGACTTTCTCCATGGCTAGATTCAATTAATAAGTGCAACAGGTTGGTTAAAATTATTTAAAAATACTTCATTAGGGGTTTTATACCCTAATAATTTTCTTGGTCTGTTATT
>NVVI01000008.1 GCA_002402165.1 Flavobacteriales bacterium | reverse complement strand
ATAGCAGGGCAAGGATTACCAGCAGATGTTGTATTATAATATATGGTATAGGTTCCTAATCCTGAAGCACCTAAGTCTATTGTTCCATCTCCAGCGTTAATTACTCCTGGAGCAGTTATAGTAAATGTACCGCCTGGTGTTGCATTACCTCCCATAACAGCAATAGGATCTGTTCCTGTTAAACAATAAGTTCCAGATGAATAGTTAAACAATGCAGAATCTACTTGGAATATTTCAATAGTAGTAGAATCTAAAGCAGCAGCACATCCTCCAGCAGCAACAATGGTATTATAAACTGTATAAAATCCAGGTGTACTTAAAGTCAAATCAACAACACCACTTGTTCCATTTAAATTTAATCCAGCAGGAGTAGAAGTAAATGTACCTCCACTTGCCCCTGCACTAAACGTTAATATTGGTGCAGCATCATTCTGGCAATAGGTAGGAGAATCATAGCTAAACCCAGCAGCTGGTGCTGATGTTATAGTTATTTGAACAGTAGTAGAGTTAGGACAAAGATTACCTGCAGAAGTAGTATTATAAGTTATTGTAAATGTTCCCAACCCAGATGCTGTTAAATTAACTAACCCAGTAGTAGGATCAATAACTCCTGGAGCACTGATAGTAAACGTTCCTCCAGCAGTAGCTACAGTAATTGGAAGAGGGTCTGCTCCGGTTAAACAGTATGTTCCAGAAGAATATGAAAAGCTAGGATCGTCTTGAGGAGATATTTCAACTGTAAAAGAGCATATCGTTGAATTTCCCACGGCATCTATAACAGTATATTGTATAGTAGTTATTCCTACAGGAAAGGTACTTCCAGAAGCTAGTCCAGAAGTTTGAGACGTAGAAGCCCCAGCACAATTATCTAACCCAGTTGGGGCAGCCCATGTAGCAATAAGATTACATTGTATTATGTTTCCAGGGCAACTAATAGTTGGATTTTCAGTATCGTTTACTGTAACTGTGAATGAACAGGTAGCAGTATTTCCTGAAGCATCAGTTACAAGATAAGTAACMGTGGTTGTTCCTACTGGGAAAACTGTACCGCTAGCTTGACCAGCCGTTATTGTAGTTATAGGGGCAGGACAATTATCCAGTCCTGATGGAGTAGCGTAATTCACTGTTGCTCCACAAGTTCCAACATCATTGCTTACTGTAATGTTTCCAGGGCAACTAATAGTTGGATTTTCAGTATCGTTTACTGTAACGGTAAATGAACAAGTAGCAGTATTTCCTATTGCATCAGTTACAAGGTAAGTAACAGTGGTTGTTCCTACTGGGAAAACTGTACCGCTAGCTTGACCAGCCGTTAATGATGTTACAGGGGCAGGACAATTATCTGTTCCTACAGGAGCAGCATAGTTTACCAGCGCCCCACAAGTTCCGGGGGTATTACTTACTGTAATATTTCCCGGACAATTAATTACAGGTAACGTAACATCTCCAGAAAAAGTACCATTAAATGTTGCAGTACACCCATTAGCATCAGTTACCACTATACTCCAGTTTTGACCATTAGTTAGTCCAGTTATTGTAACAGTTCCTCCATGAGAAATAGGAGTTCCTGTTAATGTGCCAGCTCCAGTATTTGCAATCGTAGTATAATTATTAGCAGCAAACTCAGGTTCTCCTCCAGAAATGGTAATGGAAACAGTTCCAGCACAAGAATTAGAAGTAGTAGTAGAAGTAATAGGGTTTAAATAATTAACCTCTATATTAAAATTTCCTAAATCAAAACAGCCATCACCATCTTGATCATGATGAATAACACCATTTGGGTTACCAACATTATCTCCGTCATCTGCAGTAATAGGGACATAGTATATTGGATTAGAACCAATCAAAGGAGGAAGTCCCGCACCAGGGTTGCAGTCTGAAAAATCCTGACCTGTCCAATAAAATCCAGAAAAATTTGGATCAGTGCTAGGGTCACCAGTAGTTGGAGGGCCTGTGTAAATTGCCCACATTAATTCCGGAGCCTCCAAAGGGTTGTTGTCAGGTGGCGGAGGTAAAATAAAATCAACATTACTCGTAAAAGTTATGCAATCTGTATTTCCAGTACATAAATATATTGGTGAAGTGGCAGGAACACCATTTTGTAGAATCGTAAATGTTCCTACATCTGCATTACACGGTAAAGCAGGGCCACCGCCAACTCCACAAGCAGAAAGTTGGTAAACAATTAAATCCATTGGAGAGGGAAAACAGCAATTATGAACACATCCAGGAGCTTCGTCTATTAAGACACGCACAGTCCCTGTAAAAGTTGCTGTCCATGTTATTTGGGGTAAAAGGTTGCCAGGGAAAGGCAAAGCTAAATTATAATCATCATTATAAGCTAAAAAACCACCACCTGCATTATTCCGTAATGTCATTTCAGGATCATAACCAACCAGTAACTCATCCAGCATAGTAAAGGTATAAGTAGCTCCAAGACAAACATTAACTAAGATATAATCTCCTCCCCATATTGCATTTTGAAAGCCTGTCCAACCGCCTAAGGTTGGATTTAAAGGAACCCCTGCAGTTACATCAAAATTACCAGCAAAAGGGCATTGAGATTTTGATTCTGTGGTAGAAAAAATCACTAAAAGAATTATGGAAAAACGTAAAAATATTTTCATAGCGTATAAGTGTTGAGTAGATTTAATTTATTGGTCTTTTCTAAAAATGGCTTGATATTTTTCGGGATTATCATTTATCCATTTTAATTTAGCAGTTCGATATGTCGCTGCATCTTTTTCTTTGTTTCCTGTGTTTACATATTTTGGAAAATCTGCAGGCAATTTTTTGCCAGAGGCTAATTTTCTTTCAATAGGCTTAACTTCTTTTTTAGAGGCTTTTTTTAAAACACCTAGCTTATTATAAGCGTTTGTTTTACTAGTAACCACTTTCGCAGGGGTTCTATTAGAAGGGTTATGAGTTGTAGCAATTTTTTCTTTGCTGGAAGACTTGCTTTTACTTTTTATGTTTTGTCCATTAACAAATGTTATCGTTAATAAAAAAGTGGCTATAATTGATACTAATTTCATTGTTGTTCTTTTAAGTTACACTATTAATAGTTGCTAAATTTTAGATGAATACAATGAATTAAGTATTCAAACAGTACCATTCAGACGACAAATTTAATAAAAGGTTGCACATATTCCTGATTAAACGAAATAAAAAATGACCTAACAAAAAGTTAGGTCATTAAAAGCCAGGTTTTTAGACAAGACAGAAGGTGTTATTCGGCAGCAATTTTAAACTTAATTATAAACTCGTCATCTATCATTTTGTCTCCAAGGCCTTCGAAAAATTTACCCGAACCATATTTAATATCGTATAAAGTTCTGTCAACTTTCATTTCAGCATAAGCGGCTAATTTTCCATCTTTTACTTCGATAGTAGCAGGAAACTCTATAGGCTTAGTAATTCCTTTAATTGTTAGATTCCCGATAATAGTAAATTTATTCCCTTCAATATTTTTAGTTGATGTGATTTCTAAAGTTGTTGTATTGTGATTTTTAACATCAAAAAAATCAGGAGAACTTAGGTGTCCCATTAATTTCTGTGCGGTTTTTCCTTCAAGATCAGTAGAGGCTATTGTAGTCATATCGATTATTATCTTACCACCATCAAGTACTCCATTGTGCAAATGAAGAGTTCCTTCTTTAATATTTATAGTGCCAGCGTGTTGACCAACTACTTTTTTTCCAACCCAATCAACACTGCTGACTTTGGTGTTAATTGTTAAGTCACTTTCGTTATGATTAGCAAATGATTTTGCTGTAATACATGTTAGGGCAATGATCCCCATTAATAAAATTGTGTTTTTCATAATATTATATTTTAAATTTATTTACAAATATATGTATATACATATAATGTACAAACATTTAATGAATTTATTTTTTAATATTTATCAAAGAATCAAAACTAATGCCAAAGTTTAGTCAATTAGTCTATCCTTTTTTTCCAAACTTGGTACTTATAAATATAGCCTTTTTCGTTAATGTAGTAGATGTGTTCAATTTCCCAAACTTTTTTTGGAGTTAACATTTTATTGCTATTGGCAGATGTTTTTTTGCCGTAGTATTCCTCTTTAGTTGTGTAAACATATACTTCAGATTTGTCAAATATTTTAATCTCTTTTGCAACGCCTTTTACTGCGATTAGGTCGCTTTTTGTTTTCCCAATAAAAACACTATCAAATGTTTGAGGACCTTTTGGAGAGCAAAAAACAAGAGTAATAGAAATAATGATAATAAACCACTTCATACTTACCCATAAAGGTAATGTTTTAATTGATAAAAAGATATAGTTTTAATGGGATATTATAAAGCGCTTAGTTAAAACAGCATTCCCTCTTTTTAATTGAACAAAATACAGGCCATTAGCAAGTTCTTGAGTATTAATAACAACCTGATTGGAGGTTGTTTTGGCTGACGCTTCAATTAATTCACCTAGGCTATTATATATCTTTGTTGCAAAGCCTTCATTTTTTAAGGTTCCAAAATCAATACGTAAGTAATTATTTGAAGGGTTAGGAGAAATGGAAATAATGTTTGATAAATAATTTTCTTCAACAGAAATAACTTGTAACACAGTAATAGTGGCATATACTGTATCAGCACAACCGCCATTAATAGCAATTAGCATTACCGTAAAAACACCAGCCCCAGTATATGTATAAATTGGATTGGCAACATTATCAGAACCACCATCCCCAAAATTCCAAACAAAGCTTGTTGCATTAATAGTTAATGTAGAAAAGAATTGAATATCACCACCATTAGGCAAATTTAAATCTAATGTGTCGTTTGTGGTAGAATTAGTCATGTCTGCAATAGGTGAAATACTTACCACAACAATTGTAGTATCTGTATTCTTACATCCGTTTGTATCCTCTCCAACAACCCAATAACTGGTTAAAGAAGAAGGGAAAGCCAAAGGGGTTGCAATTGTTGAGTCTGTTAATGTGGCTTGAGTGTTCCATGTATAATTATTTGCTCCAGAAGCAGTTAGTTGAATCGAATCACCATCACATACGTTAGCATCAGAACCGGCACTTACATTTGGTAAATTATTAACAGTTATTGTTTGTTGACCCGTATTGCTACAATTGTTAGAATCAATGATAGTAACTGTATAGTTGTTCGTATTAAAAACTGTAATTGATTGAGTAGTATCTCCTGTTGGAGTCCAGCTATATGAACCAGAATTTGATGCAGTTAATGTTACAGAATCTCCTATGCAAAAAGTTGTAGAGCCATTTGCTGTGATTGTGTTTAATGGTAACGGGTTTACTTGTACAGTAATAGTATCAAAATCTGTGCAGCCAACCAGGTTGGTAACCGACACAACATAAGTAGTTGTTATGGATGGAAAAGCAATAGGGTTTGTGATAGCATTATTGCTTAAACCTGTACTTGGTGTCCAAAGGTAGGTGACAGCGTCAAAAGGATCCACGTTTAATTGTGTACTATCTCCAATACATATTTCAACATCGTTCCCGGCATCTGCAAATAGCTGACACCACTTAATGGTCGAAAAATCTTGACCAGAAGAAGAGCCATTACTTGTTCCTGTCACATAGATGCTTTCRGTAATATCAATTTCCATRGCAAAKGCTTGGTCGTTATTGCTAGATGGACCATCAAAACGAGCTTGCCATAATATTCCACCGTTACTTGTGTCATATTTTAAAGTTAAGTAATCATTATTGGTTCCATTTCCAGCACTATACCCAGTGACATACAATGCCCCTGAAATTCCTAATCGCAATTGTTGGGCATCATCATAACCACTTGCAGGGCCGTTATAGGTGTCTTGCCAAACTATATTTCCGCTAGCATCATATTTAATGGTTACCATATTTTCAGCGGTACCTCCAGCGCCCATGCTTCTGCCAGTTACATATACGTTTTGATTTTGATCAGCAAGAACGTCAAATGCTTTGTCTTCGTCATTTAAGGAGCCGTCAAGAATTCGTGCCCATTGTTGAGTTCCCGCATTATTAATTTTAATAGTGACATAATCATTTTCTGTAGCTAATCCTCCGTAAGTGGCTCCAGCAACATATACATTATTAAGGTTATCTATAAATAAAGCTTCAGGCACATCAAAAAAGTTTAAAGCTCCATCAAATCTAGATACCCATTGCTGAGTTCCTGTATTATTATATTTAATGGTTGCGATATCTAAGTCAGTTCCACTTCCAGTACTAGCTCCACTAACATATACGTTAAATGATGCATCTAATTTAATTTGAGTGGCAGCATCAATACTATTTCCAGGACCATTATATGATGTAGCCCATTGCTGTACTCCCGCAGAATTATACTGTATAGTTACAAAATTGCTCCCCTGAGAACCAGCATCACTAGACCCAGTAACATAAGTGTTTCCCAAATTATCAATAGCAATAGCATAAGCTTCATCAAAACCATTACCTGTTCCATTATACAATGTTGACCATTGTTGAACTCCAGAAGAATTATACTTAATAGTAACGTAATCATAATTAGGGCCAGAAGARGCGGTATATCCAGTAACGTAAACATTGCCATTTTGATCGACAGCAATATCTCGAGCTTCGTCTAATGCGCTAGCGCTTCCATTAAATATGGCAGTCCATAATTGACTTCCACTAGCATCATATTTTATTGTTACAATGTCAAAACCATTTGTTGCATTGGTAAATGAAGTTCCAGTAACGTAAACATTTCCACTTGCATCAATAGCGAGTTCTTTACCAAAATCTGCATTTTGTCCAGAACTAGTGTACCGTGCTTCCCAAAGCACGTTAATCTGAGCATTAAAATTAGAACAAGTAGCGACAATAAACACAAAAAGAATGAAGTGTTTAATACAATGTGATTTTGTAGAGACAAGTTGCATAAGTTAAAGATGTTAGTAATTTTTCAAAAAAGCAAAGATAAGTAAAATATCATTTCAAACAAGTTCAATAATTAACTAACATAGATGAATGTGTTGAAATTATCGATAATTAGCATAAGTGTCGTAATTTTTATAAATTTGCCGTTGAATTTGTACAGTCAAATGAAACGAAGACACTTTTTACTTATTATCATATTATTTTTAGCACCATTTTTTGCTAAGGCAACACATGTTGTTGGAGGATCTATAACATACGAACATTTAGGAGGATCTACTTATAGAATTACTTTTAAAATGTATAGAGATTGTGGGCCAACAAGCGTTCAGTTACCGAATAGTGTTAGAATTGAAGTGAGACAACCAAACGGGTCAAGCTTTTCGCCAGACAAGGATATTATAATGCCTAAAACACAAGTAGCAACCTTAGACCCAGCGATAGATACCTGTGCTTTTGATCCTGGAGTTTGTGTTGAAGAAGCAATTTATACAACGATAGTAAATAATTTACCTCCAAACCCAGGAGGATACCATCTTTTTTATACTACTTGTTGTCGAAATTGGTCAATAGTAAACATACCTAATGCTGGCGGTGGTATAGGGTCAGGATTTTATACTTTTATTCCTGATAATTCTTTATTATTAACGAATAGCAGCCCCACTTGGAAAAACTTCCCACCTGTATTTATTTGTCAAGGGAATCCACTAAATTATGATCATGGAGCAACTGATAAGGATGGAGATTCGTTGGCTTACGCATTTTACAATCCATTTGAGGATAATGCACCAACATTTCCTGGGAATGTAGCTACTTTTCAAAACATGCCTTATAATGGGGGATATAATGCTAACGACCCATTGGGAGGGTCTAGTTTGACTGTAAATCCAACTACAGGAGTTATAACAGGCATCCCGCCAGCTTTAGGGCAGTATGTTGTTGGAGTAAAAGTAGATGAATTTAGGAATGGAACATTAATAAATACTGTTTATAGAGATTTTCAATTTAATGTGCTTACTTGTCCACCACTACCATTTCCTGGTATTGGTCCAACTAATGGTTGTGCAGGATTAGCAATTAATTTTACCAATACAAGTGTTCCATTAACGGGGAATTCTTTTTACTGGGATTTTGGAGACCCAAGCTCAACAACAGATAATTCTACAGCCGTAAACCCAAGTTATACATACCCAACAATTGGAACATATATTGTGATGTTGATTGCTCAAGCTGGAACTCCATGTGCAGATACCATATATGATACATTAACGGTATCTGGTGTTACTCCTGATTTTGCCTTTACAGATTCTGCGTGTGTTAATGATCCTGTTAATTTCTTTGATACTTCTGTTCCAACAGCAAACGCAACTGTTAACAGTTGGAATTGGACTTTTGGAGATGGTGGAGTTGCTGTTATTCCGAACCCAACTTATACCTATACTGTTTCAGGGACTTATACTGTACAGTTAATAGTAGGAACAGATGGAGGATGTATAGATTCTATTTCTAAAACAATGTTTGTCCAACCTCTTCCAGTAGCAATAGCAACTGATACTTTTGCTTGTTTAAGTAATCCGGTAACAAACCTTAATGGAGTTATTATAGGAGCAAGTGGTGGTTTGTGGGTTAGTGTTGGAGGGGGTAGTTTTAATCCTAGCACAACTGACTTAAACGCTGCTTATACACCAACAGCTGCTGAAATAACAGCGGGATTTGCTATTTTAATACTTTCTACAACTGGGAATGGGTTATGCCCTGCAGACACAGATACAATGACCCTTAGTTTTACCACAGGAATTACTGCTGATGCAGGGAATGATATTTCTGTTTGCAAAGACAGTGCTTCTGTTCCTTTGGGAGGAGTTATTACTACCGCATCTGGAGGACAGTGGAGTTCAAGCGGAACAGGAACTTTTCTTCCTAATCCATTTGATATGAGCGCTGTATATATTCCTAGTTCTGTAGATACTGCGGCAGGCTTTGTTTTTATTTATTTAAATTCAATTGGAAATGGGAATTGTGCACCTGCTGCAGATACAATATTAGTAACATTTACTACCACTCCAACTGTAGCAATATTGTCAAATGATACGGCATGTGCGGGGAGCATATTTATTCCTATTACTGCCACTTCGACCACAGGAAGTGGTTATTGGCAAACTATGGGAACAGGGTTCTTTTCGCCAAATGATTCTTTAAATACATCAAGTTATTTTGCAGATTCATTGGATAATTTTAATGGGAATGTGACTTTGATTTTTACATCAACTAATAATGGTGGTTGTCAGAGTTTTTCTGATACGCTTGATATTGCTTTAATACCGGCTCCAGTGGCAAATTTTTCTTTTGTTTCTGTATGCCCGAATGACACCATCATTTTTACTGATTTATCTACTTTTGTTGATCCAATAGTTACTTGGGATTGGGATTTTGGTAACAGCAATATTAGTAGTGCCCAAAATACATTTAATGTTTATGATTCAGCAGGAACGTATAATGTTAGTTTAATTATTTCTTCAACAAATGGATGTACAGACACATTGATTCAGCAAGTTTTAATTTATGCAATTCCGGTTGCAAATTTTGGAGTCAATGGTGTTTGTGAAGGAGTAAATAGTTTGTTTATTGATTCATCTACAGTGGGAGGGTCTACTATTGCTACTTGGATGTGGGATTTTGGTAATGGGGGGAGTGATACTACTCAAAATCCAATTTATATTTATTCAAACAGTGGTACTTATACGGTTGAGTTAATAGTTCAATCTGCACAAGGTTGTTGGGACACTATTTCTAGTCCAGTTTCGATTCAAACACCTCCAACAGCTGGGTTTACTAGTAATCCAGGATCTGTAAAGGTTGATGAAATTTTTACTTTTGCGGATATCTCATTTATAAATGTTGTTGATTGGCAGTGGGATTTTGGAGACACTCTTGGAACATCAACAGATCAACACCCAACTTATAGTTATTCTTCAGCAGGATACTACACCGTTTGCTTAGTAATAACGGATGTATCAGGATGTATGGATTCTATATGCGATGAAGTAATTGTTTTTATGCCACCAGCAGTACCAAATGCTTTTTCTCCAAATGGGCAAGGAGCGAATAATATCTTTAGCGTATTAGGAGGGCCTTACAAAGAGTTAGAGTTTAGAATCTACAATAATTGGGGGGAGTTAATTTTTGAATCTAACGAACAAAGTAAAGGGTGGGATGGCACTCGAAATGGAATAGAACAACCAATAGGCGTTTATATTTATACGGTTCGAGCAGTAACATTAGATGATGAAGACCATGCCATTAAAGGAGATGTAACATTATTGAGGTAGTGAGATTGATGAAAAAATATTATGTTTTTGCGATAGCTGGAATTATGGGTTTGGGGTTGGATGCTTTTGCTCAAGATTTTCATTTATCTCAGTATGATGCTGCACCATTAAATTTAAATCCAGCTTTAGTTGGTCAGTTTGATGGGAAATATAGAATTCATGGACATTATAGAACTCAATGGGGGAGCTTATCTTCTAAATCATATAAAACGGCAGTTATTTCGTTTGATATACCACTCAAAAAATTTGCTTTTGGAGCTCAAATTATTAATAGAAGAGCAGGAGCAGGAGATTATAACGCTCTAGGAGTTTTGTTGAACGGAGGATATAGTTTTACTATAGACAAGGCTCAAACACATAAAATTTCTATAGGACTTCAGGGGGGCGCAATTCAAAAAAGTGTTGATTACAATCAGTTATACTTTGAGGAACAATACACAACAACAGATGGCGGAACTTTTGATCAATCATTACCAAATGGGGAAACATACGGAAATACAAGTTACTGGTTGCCAGATGTAAATATTGGATTTGTTTATTATTATGGACAAGATCAAAAAAGGATTAATCCTTTTGTTGGGGCGTCTGTATTTCATTTAACACAACCTAATGAAACTTTTTATGGGAAAGACAATAAATTACCTATCCGGTATATTGCCCATGCAGGAGCTAAAGTAAATTTGTCAGAAAAAATCCAATTGATGCCTAAGCTGTTATATATGCAACAAGAAAATGCACAAGAAATTAATTATGGGTTAATGCTCCATTATCATTTAAAAGGAGCGATCCYTTTGTTTGGACCAACATATAGATCTGCCGATGCTTTTATTATAGAAGGTGGAGCAAAAATAGGAAGTTATGAAGCAAAAATAGGATATGATTTTAATACTTCTGAATTAAATGATTTTTCTGATGGGAAAGGTGGTTTTGAAATTTCTTTAACTTATATTCCTAGAATATTTAAGCCTAACCCGATTCAAAATTGTCCAAGAATATGAGATTGAGAGGTGGTTTATTTATAATATTCGTCTTAATAGGGCAGTTACTTTTTTCACAAAGTAAAAATGAGATTATTGAACAAGGAGATAATGCTTATAAAAATGAGAATTATGCTTCTGCAGCTTATTTTTATAAAAAAGTTATAGATAAAAAAGGAGTTTCTAGTGGGTTAGTTCATCCTTATGAGGCAAGGAGTTGGGTTGCTCCACCTAAAAAAAATAAAGCTGAACGAGATTCCTTAAAACTAGATACAAATTCTTATGCAGCTGATGCTGTTGTTCTCCATAAATTAGCAAATTCTTATCGAAAAAATCAAGACTATTTAAATGCCGAAACATGGTATGCAATTGCAATGAAATATCCTATTGATGGAATAGATGAAAATTTACAAAGTTCTCGATTTTGGTATGGAGAAGCTTTAATGAAAAATGAAAAGTATGAAGAAGCTCTTGTTCAGTTTGAAGAATTTAAGAAAGAAACTCCAGACATGGATTTCTCTAAAAGAGCTGACAAAAATATTGTAGGATGCTATTTTGCCCAAGACCAAAGCTCAACAATTAAAGATGTAGATGTTATCTTAAGTGATTCTAATATAAATTTTGGGACTTCAAGTTATGGAGTAAATTATTTYGAAGATGAAATGACAATAATTTTTTCTGCYGCWGGRCCARATGGAGTTRTGAAAGATGAAAAAAGTCAAGAAGAAAGTAATTACTTAAGTGATTTCTATATTGCTCAAAATTTTATGGGTGAGGGCTTCGGTTCTCCTGTTAATTTTAAGGCACCTATTAATTCTGAAAACAATGAAGGGGGAGGAGTTTTGTCTATTGATAGAACAACATTTTATTTTACTAGAAAATCTGCTGTCAATAATAAGGAAGTGGCTATTTGGGTAAGTAAAAATTTTAATAACCAGTGGCTTCAACCGTTAAAATTAGATGCAAAGGTAAACATTGAAGGCTATAAATCTATGCACCCTGCATTATCAATGGAGGGAGATATGCTTTACTTTTCTTCCAACCGACCAGGTGGCTTAGGAGGAATGGATATATGGTATTGTAACATTGATGATTATGGTGGGCTGAGTGACCCAATTAATATGGGGAATAATGTAAACACAMWWKKWKATRMSRTTNWYACSATWMTWKWAYKAYKTCACAAAAACGTTGTATTTTTCTTCAGATGCATTAGGAGGTATTGGTGGATTTGATATTTATAAAACATCATATAATGATTTTGAGGATTCATGGAGTAGGTCTAAGAATTTAGGAAAACCGTTTAATTCCAGTAAAGATGATACCTATTATATAATTAATAAAGATCAATCACAAGGATTTTTATCATCTGATCGTATTATTTGTGATTGCGGAGAGGAATATGAAGGGTCAGTATATTGTTACAGGGTGTTTCAGTTTGGTCAACCTAAACAAGTTTTTAGTTTGAGTGGCACAGCATTTAATGCCGATACAGATGAAATTATACCTAATGCTTTATTAACATTTAAAGACATTAGAGGGGAAATGGATCCAGTTTATATAACTACGGATGAGCAAGGTAATTATAAGAGAGATCTAGAAGTTGGATGGGAACTATTTATAAAAGCTCAAAAATCAAAATATTTTGGTGATGCAGCAAGCCTTTCTACAGCGGGGCTTACAGAATCGAAACATTTTATACAAGACTTTTTCTTAACACCTATTCCGCTAGGAGAAATAGAAATCCCTGGAATTGAATATGATTTTGACGCAGCAACATTAAGGCCTAAATCAAAGGAGGTTTTGGATAAATTAGTTGAATTTTTACAGCTTAATGATAATATTGCCATTGAAATTAGATCGCACACCGATTCAAGAGGTAATGATAATTATAACTTAAAACTTTCTAAACGTAGAGCAAGCTCTGTTGTTAAATACCTTGTTGCACATGGGATTAATAAAAAAAGACTAGAATCTAAAGGGATGGGAGAGACCGAATCGTTAGAGGATTGCTCTAAATACCCAGAGTGTGGCACTGAAAAAATCCGTAAAGATTGTGATTGTCATCAAAAAAACAGAAGAACAGCTTTTAAAACTACAAGCGAAGATTTTAAAAGTGTTTTTAAAGGGAAGTAGTTCTATTCCCTAATATTTTCTATATTTCTGTATCTTTTTTTAAATTCTACATTCTATAAGTAGAATCTTTTAATTACCTATCTGAATTTTTATAATTCGATTTTAAATCTAGGTTCTAGTATCCTGCGCAGTGATACTTTTTAAATCAGACCAAGTTTGATTTACAGGATTATTATTATCCAAACTAAAAAGTATTGTTTAATTAAAACTTTAGAATTATGAGCGGAGGAAACCTATCACCACGGCAAAAAATGATTGGCATGATGTATTTAGTACTTACAGCATTGTTGGCATTAAATGTATCAAAAGACATTTTAGATGCATTTGTATTAATCAACACCAGTTTAGAAAATACAGTTATTAATTATGATGAAAAAAATGAATCACTTTATTCAGACTTTAACATAGCAAAACAATTTGACGCTAATAAGGTTACACCATATTGGAATAAAGCACAGGATGCAAAATTATTTTCGATAGAGTTAGTTGATTACATCAAAGAAATTAAGACTAAATTACTACAAGAAACCGAAAGTATTTCCAAAGAACAAGCAGACACGCTACAATTACAGTTTGTAGAGGCTAAAGATAATTATGATGTGCCAACAAATATAATGATTGGGCAGACAGAAGATGGGTCAAAAGGGCTAGCAAGAAAATTAAAAAACAAGCTATTGGAATACAAAAAGTTGATGTTAGGACTATTTAATAAACAACAACGACAGGAATTGAATATTGATTTAAAAACAGACGAAGTGGTAACGAGTTCTGGAGTAGAAAATTGGGAGATGGGAAATTTTTATCATACACCGTTGGCTGCTACAATTACTATTTTATCAAAAATCCAAACAGACGTAAAGAAAGTCGAGTATGATGTTGTGAGTAATCTTCTTAAAAAAGCAGGAAAAAAACAATTTAATTTCGATACGATAATGACTAGGGTAATTCCGAGCTCTAATTATGTTTTGTTAGGAGAAGAGTATAAAGCGGATGTCTTTTTAGCTGCTTTTAGTACTACTCAAAACCCTGAAATTTTAATAGGGAAGTATGATTCAACAATAAATGATTTAGTTTCTGTTGTAGATTCTATACCAGTAAAAAATGGATTAGGGCAATATATTGTGCCAACATCTAAAGAAGGAATTTTCACTTATGAAGGAGTATTAAAATTAAAAAAGCAAGGAGGAGGAGTAGAAAATTTTCCGTTTAAATCAGAATATATTGTTGCTAAACCAAGTTTAGTAGTCTCGCCAGACAAAATGAACGTATTTTATATAGGACCAAAAAACCCTGTTTCTATTTCTGTTCCTGGCGTAGCATCAGAAAATATTAAAGCAACAATTACTGGGACTGGGAATCGAATAACAAAAATAGCAAACGGAAAATATGATGTTAAATTAAGTGTAAATTCTCCTCGTAATGTTAGTGTTAACGTTAGTGCAGTAATGCCTAATGGAGAAATAAGAAGTATGGGAATGATGCCATTTATTGTAAAAAAGCTACCTAAACCTTATGCACAGGTAGGCAATATTTCTATAAATAAAGTAAAAGAGCGACCAATTCAACTTAGAGCTCATACTAGAATAAAAGCAAAATATGACCAAAGTTTTGTTTTCCAAGGGCTTCCTTTAAATGTAGTAAAGTATAGAATTGAAGTGTGGAGAGGAGGTGTTATGTTTGCTGAAAAAAATAGAACTGGAGCTATTATTACAGCTGAGGATAGAGATTTTTTAGGCAGCTTAAGAAGAAGAGATGTAATTTACTTTAGTAAAATTATTGCTCAAGATGTAAGCGGACAAAAAATTTCATTAAATGATGTAGTCATAGAGGTTAGGTAAATTGTTAGCAGATTATTCTTCTATTACAGCATGCTCAACTACACTACTAAGGCTTATATCTTTTAGCCCTGGTATAAGGATAAGAGCGACTTTACTAATAGGCTGGTATAATAATGAAGAAGTTTGCATTTCAGGGTCAATAAAACGGATTTCTGTATTGATATTATTAATTAAATTTAAAACAACGCTTATTATTAAAGCAAATTTTAAAACACCAAAAGCACTTCCTGCTATTTTATTAACTAATCCAAGAGCAATCAATTTAATAAATTTTTGTAGTAATCTCGCTAAAGAAAAAACAGCAATTACTATAAGTATAAAAGTAATTGCAAATGAGATTAAAGGCATAATTTTTTCAGAAACATCAAACATTTCGCTGAGATATTTTGCTGAAACGGAAGAAAATTTTACTCCTCCCCAAATCCCTAAAAATATTGCTATCAGAGAAGCTACCTCAATAATTAATCCTTTTTTAAATCCTTTAAATGCACCCCAAAGCAAAGGAATAATTATTATAATATCAAAATAATTCATTAATCCAAAACTACTTTAATGCTATTTAGTTAGACAAAAGGGTTGTAATAATTTATTAAAACCAAATTGTTTATACCTAAGCAAGAAGTCCTTATTTTTACATAATGAATACAATAGAAGCTCGGTGGAGAAATGTTCAAAAACTAGTTTATCATCGTTTTGGTGAAAAATTAGACGAGCAAACCATTCTTTTTATAATTGGGTTGCAAGAACTTGGAAAAGGAGAAGCAGATTATAAAAAAGAAGAAAAACTAGATATTATCCATGTTGGTATTTGTACAGTATTAAGTAATTATGGGTATTATCAATTTTTAGGGAAAGATGATGATGGTTGGCCTCATTTTAAAAACATAAAAAAACTCCCCAATGAAATTCAAGGGGAGAATCAAGAAATACTTTTAAAAACAGCAATTATAGACTATTTTAATTTATAGGTTACTTAACTTCTACCGTTTCATTGTACTCATTTGTTTCATCTGATTGTCTTAAAGATTCTATTTTAACAACTCTATTCCCATAAAGGGTGTCTGTAATAGGGTTTAACAAGGTGTCTAAATAGGTTTTATAATAAATAACATCAACATCTAGTACAGCAGAATATCTAAAATTAAAAGAAACATTCCCCGCAGCATCAGTTATTCCTACTTGATCCATTAATTCGTCATCAATAATATTAGATCCAGTTCCTGATTGACCAGCATTTGGTCCAGGCCAAACATGTACTCTAGCTCCATCAGCAGCAATTCCATCTGTTTCTTGAACATGTATTATTAACTTAGGATCTCTGTCTTTTTTACTACAAGCACCAATAGTTACAATAATTGTGAGCAAAACACCAACAGTATATAAATAATTACGTTTCATTTCTTTCTAATTTTAATCTTTCAAAACCTTATATAAGGCATAAATTCTTAATATTGTAATTAACAAATATACTAAATAAACATGACAAAGAAAATATTTTCATCCATCTTGATACTAATGACACTCTTCAATATCAATGGATTGGCTCAAAAAAAACAAAAGCAAACAAAGGTTTTAATCTCTACATCACATGGCGATATAAAATTAGTGCTCTATAACGAAACACCAAAACACAGAGATAATTTTATAAAATTGGTTAAGGAAGGTTTTTATGATGAAACACTTTTTCATAGAGTTATAGCAGGGTTTATGATACAAGGTGGTGATCCCGATTCTAAAAATGCTGAAAAAGGAATAGAACTTGGAAATGGAGGGCCAGGCTATAAAATACTTGCAGAATTTGATACTACGTTAATTCATCAAAGAGGAGCATTGGCAGCAGCAAGACAAGGGAGAGGAAACCCTAAGAAAAAATCATCAGGCTCTCAATTTTATATTGTGCAAGGTGCCAAATTTAAAAAAGTGAAAGAAAATGTTTTTATTAAAGTTGGTGATGAAAATGGTAGAGAAATAACGACTAAAGGCAAATATACAGATGAACATTATAAAATATATGAAACAATAGGAGGAACTCCTCAACTTGATATGGAATATACTGTATTTGGGCAAGTCATAGAGGGTATGGATATAATTGATAAGATAGCAGTGGTTAGTAAGGATATGCAGAACAKACCAATAAAAAATATTAAAATGACAATGAAAATTGTTAAAAAGTAAACTATTTTCTTGTCATCCTGAGCTTGTCGAAGGATAAAAGAAAAAGAAAAAATTATGCAAGAAAAAATAAAAGTACTCCTAAGTGAAGTAGAAGAATTTAAGGCTGAAAGTAAAGAGCAGTTGGAGGAATTTCGCATTAAATTATTAGGCAGCAAGGGGAAAATTAAAGACTTGTTTGCTGATTTTAAAAACGTTCCAAACGAAGAAAAAAAAGAAGTTGGGCAGTTAATAAATAATCTTAAAGTAAAAACTCAAGCAAAATTTGATGAGTTTAAATCAAGCTTGGCTGGAGAAGATAGTTCTTTGGCTCTTGATTTGGATTTAAGCAGAACAGCTACTCCGGTTGAGCTAGGGAGTAGACATCCAATTTCAATAGTTCGGAATGAAATAATCGATATTTTTTCTAGAATTGGATTTACAGTTTCTGAAGGCCCAGAAATAGAAGATGATTGGCATAATTTCTCTGCATTAAATTTTCCTCCTGAGCATCCAGCACGAGATATGCAAGACACTTTTTTTGTAGAAAGTGAAGAAGGAGATATAGCGCTAAGAACACATACTTCATCTGTGCAAGTTCGAATAATGGAAAATACAAAACCTCCAATTAGAACACTTTCTCCTGGAAGGGTTTACCGTAATGAAGCAATTTCTGCAAGAGCACATTGCTTTTTTCATCAAGTAGAGGGGCTTTATATTGCAGAAAGTGTTTCGTTTGCTGATTTAAAACAAACACTCATGTATTTTGCCAAAGAAATGTTTGGTGAAGAAACAAAAATTAGATTGAGACCTTCTTATTTTCCATTTACTGAGCCAAGTGCAGAGATGGATGTTTCGTGTTCTGTGTGTAATAGTAAAGGATGTAATGTGTGTAAATATACTGGGTATTTAGAAATTATGGGTTGTGGAATGGTTGATCCTAATGTGTTGGAAAACTGTGGAATAAATAGTAAAAAATACACAGGGTTTGCGTTTGGTATGGGAGTTGAACGAATTGCTATGTTAAAGTATAAGATTAATGATTTGAGACTTTTTTCTGAAAATGATGTTCGATTTTTAGAACAGTTTAAATCGGCTTTTTAAAACGCTAACAACTTATTTATAAAAAGTTGAAAATCCCCTTCGGTTAGCGTCAGGGATTTTTTATTTTTGTTTTTTAATTGCCGATTCATTCCGGCATCTCATTCTAATAAAAAGATTCCGCAACAAGTGCGGAAATAAAATAAGAAAATGAACGTACTAATACTTGGTTCAGGGGGCAGAGAACATGCTTTTGCATGGAAGATAGCTCAAAGTCCAAAATTAACAACTCTTTTTATTGCACCTGGAAATGCAGGAACAACTCAAGTTGGAACCAATGTAGAAATAGGAGTAAATGATTTTGCTGCCATTAAAGAATTTGTACTGAGTAATAAAATTGAAATTGTGGTTGTTGGACCAGAAGATCCATTGGTAAATGGAATTCACGATTATTTTTTAGTCGATGAACAATTGAAAAACATTGGAGTTATTGGCCCTAAAAAGGATGGTGCAATGCTAGAAGGTAGTAAAGAATTCTCTAAAATATTTATGGAAAAGCATGGAATTCCAACAGCTAAATACCAAAGTTTTACGACAGAAAATTTAGAAAAAGGCTATGCGTTTTTAGAAACACTTACACCGCCTTATGTGTTAAAAGCAGATGGATTAGCTGCAGGGAAAGGAGTGTTGATTTTAGATGATTTGGTAGCGGCTAAAACAGAATTAGCCAATATGACCAATGGTAAATTTGGCGATGCATCAGCAACAGTAGTTATCGAGGAATTTTTGCAGGGCATAGAACTTTCGGTTTTTGTATTAACGGATGGAGAGAGTTATAAAATTTTACCTTCTGCAAAAGATTACAAAAGAATAGGTGAAGGAGATACAGGATTAAATACTGGAGGTATGGGAGCCATTTCACCAGTGCCATTTGCAGATGAGGATTATTTACAAAAAGTGGAAGACTTAGTTGTTAAACCAACCATTGCTGGATTAAGAGCCGATGGAATAGATTACAAAGGATTTATTTTTATTGGTTTGATGAATGACAATGGAAATCCTTCAGTGGTTGAGTACAATGTGAGGATGGGTGACCCAGAAACTGAAGTTGTTATTCCTAGAATTAAATCTGACTTATTAGAATTATTTGAAGGAGTTGCCAATCAAACGCTGCATGAAAAAACGTTTGAAGTTGATGAACGAATAGCTACAACGGTAATGTTGGTTTCAGGAGGATATCCAGAAAGCTATGAAAAAGGGAAAGTAATAACAGGGATTGACGCCATTGAAAATAGCATTCCCTTTCATGCGGGAACTAAGCAAGAAGGTGAAAACATAGTTACTTCTGGAGGGAGAGTACTTGCATTAACATCTTTTGGTAAGGATATAAAAGAAGCATTAAGCCTCTCTTTTGCCAATGCTGAAAAAGTAAATTTCGAGAATAAAAACTATCGAAAAGATATTGGTTTTGATTTGGTCTAGCTTTACTTTGTCATTCTGAATGATAATTTTTCACTACATTAGTTCTAACTTATCTAATAGAGCCATGCTTAAAATAGTTTGTTTATCACTTTTAATTTTCTGTTTCATTAGCATGAATGCTCAAAATGGATTGCCTAATGATTTAAAAACACCAAAAAGCATWGATAAYGAGRARCTTGGAGGKCTTAATAATAAAGGRCATAAAACATTTAATAATATAGACCATCCTCTTTCAATTATTGGAGGAGGATTAACCATTGGGGGAGCTATTACTTATGTGATAGCATCTGAAATAAATGCTGGCWMGMWRSCMSWMRWWRMTWWYWTSCWTTWKWWMTYWYYTCAAACCAGATTGCAATATGTTGGGATAGGCGTATTTGTAACAGGAGCAATATTGTTTACTATATTTTCAACAGAAAGAGAAAAAGGGGGCAAACGAAAAAAAGTAAAACAAAAATACAATGCTTCTGATTGGGAAGTTCAGGAATGAAACAATTGCTAACAAACAAACAAATTAAATTTCAGCATATTTTAGTATAGAACCTTAGGAATGAAAACCATAGAAGATTATAAAGCAGAGAATAAAAAACTTAAAGGACGCTTAATTAGTTCTATGCGTGAGCTTACCCAAAGAAATCAGCAATTGCTTGCGCATCAAAAAGATTTGAATGATAGTATTTCGTATGCTGAAAGAATTCAAACTGCAATTATGCCCCCAGAACATCTTATAAAGGAAGCGTTACCGGAAAGCTTCATTTTTTATTTACCAAGAGATGTGGTTAGTGGTGATTTTTATTTTGTAGAAGAAGTTGGTGATGAAGTAATTTTTGCTGCAGTTGATTGCACCGGACATGGAATTCCAGGAGCATTGATCTCGGTCATAGGGTTTAATTATCTGCATAGAGCAGTGGTTGAAAATGGGATAACTACTCCTTCGGAAATACTTCAGTATTTAGATGTTGGTGTAAACGAAAGATTGAGACAAACGGATAATGCAAGTGGAGTAAATGATGGAATGGAATTAAGTCTGTGTAATTTGAATACAAAAACTAGATTATTGCAGTATTCTGGAGCTTATAATCCCTTGTACATAGTTAGTGATGGTGAGGTAACTATTATTAAAGCTGATAAATTAGAAATTGGAGTTAACCCCGATGGGATTGCAGATGATTATACGAACCATGCCATACAATTAAAGGAAGGAGATTGTGTTTATCTTTTTTCTGATGGATTTGCTGATCAGTTTGGTGGACCAAAAGGAAAGAAATTTATGTACAAACAATTACGTGAAGTTTTAGTTTCTCTTAATAAGAGGACGATGGAAGAGCAAAGACAGATATTAGAGTCAGTTTTCCAAAATTGGAAAGGTTTGGAAGAACAAGTTGACGATGTTTTATTAATGGGAGTAAGATTGTAAAAACTAACTTAAGACTTCCCTAATATCCAGTTTATTTTTTAGTATGGCTTCAATTTTAGTTATAACAACTCGTTCTTGCTCCATGGTATCTCTATCTCTAATAGTAACTGTGTTGTCTTCTAAAGTTTGATGGTCGATCATTACACAATAAGGCGTTCCAATGGCATCTTGTCTGCGGTAGCGTTTCCCTGGGGAATCTTTTTCATCGTATTGACAGTTGTAATCAAACTTTAATAAGTCTAAAACATCTCGTGCTTTTTCTGGCAAACCATCTTTACGAGTTAGTGGCATTATGGCAACTTTAACAGGAGCTAGAAATATAGGAAGTTTTAACACTATTCTTGAGGTATCATTGTCTAATTTTTCTTCAGTAAAAGCAGCAGATAATATGGCTAAGAATGTTCTGTCTAAACCAACAGAAGTTTCAACTACAAAAGGGACATAACTTTCGTTGATTTCAGGATCGAAATATTGTAATTTTTTCCCTGAGAACTTTTCATGCTGTTTTAAATCAAAATCAGTTCGTGAATGAATACCTTCTAGTTCTTTAAATCCCATTGGAAAATTAAATTCAATATCAGTGGCTGCATTCGCATAATGAGCCAATTTAACATGGTCGTGAAAACGATAATTCTCTTTTGATATTCCTAAAGATAAATGCCATTTTAAACGTGCTTCTTTCCAATACTCGTACCATTTCATTTCTTCTCCGGGCCGAACAAAAAATTGCATTTCCATTTGTTCAAATTCTCGCATTCTAAAGATAAATTGACGAGCAACAATTTCATTTCTAAACGCTTTACCAATTTGTGCAATTCCGAATGGAATTTTCATACGCCCAGATTTTTGAACATTAAGGTAATTTACAAAAATACCTTGAGCCGTTTCTGGCCGTAAATAAATGGTGTTGGCAGAATCTGCAACAGCACCTATTTCGGTAGAAAACATTAAGTTAAACTGTTTTACATCAGTCCAGTTCTTAGAACCACTAACTGGACAAGCAATTTCTAAATCTTTAATTAATATTTTTATACCAGTTAAATTATCATCATCCATTGCTGCCTTAAAACGAGCATTAATGTCATCAATTTTTGTTTGATTTCTTAATACATTTGGATTGGTTGCTTTAAATTGTTCTTCATCAAAATCATCACCAAAACGCTTGATTCCTTTAGCAACATCTTTTTCAATTTTTAATCGAATTTTTTCAATGTGTTCTTCAATTAATACATCCGCACGGTACCTTTTTTTAGAATCTTTATTATCAATTAAAGGATCACTAAAAGCATCAACATGTCCAGAAGCTTTCCAAGTAGTTGGGTGCATAAATATTGCAGAGTCAATACCTACAATATTTTCATGCATATTTACCATGGCTTTCCACCAATATTCTTTGATGTTCTTTTTCAGCTCTGCACCCATCTGACCGTAATCGTAAACAGCACTTAGGCCATCATAAATTTCGCTTGATTGAAAAACAAACCCATACTCTTTTGCGTGAGAAATAATTGCTTTTAAGTTGTCTTCTTTAGTTGCCATGAAGCAAAAGTAATTTTTTGATGTGGAATATGGACTAACAGAAAAGTTTAATTTTCATACTTTCCACTATATTTTCTATATAGTTTTTCTTGATGATTATCTAAATCGAGTAATCGCCCTTGGATGTATGCAGCAATAACTTTATTTGTTTTCATATCTAATGCATCGCCTTCCGAAATAAATAGTGTTGCATCTTTGCCAACTTCTATACTTCCTGTGGTTTTATCAATTCCTAAAATTGTAGCTGTATTTAGCGTGATTAGTTTTAGAGCTTCTTCTTTATCCATTCCATAAGCAGCAGCTGTTCCAGCATAAAAAGGCAAATTTCGGGTTCCCATTGCTTCCATATCTCCTGAGTTTTCTAAACAAAATAAAACACCAGCATCAAATAATATTTTAGGAAGCTTATAGGGTAAGTAAACATCATCTTCTTGTCTTTCAGGTAAACTGTGTACTCTTTTTAAAATTACCGTAACGTTGTTTTCTTTCAACATGTCTGCTACCATCCAAGCATCATAACCACCAACAATTACTAATTTGCTTACTTTATGTTTTTTAGAAAAGTTAATTGCTTCAGTAATTTCTTTTACAAAATTCGCATGAATGTACAGTGTTTTTTCGCCATTAAAAACTCCACGCATGGATTCAAAACGCAAGTTCTTTTCAGGACAATTATTTGCTTTTGAGTAAGCAAAAGCATCATCAAAAAAGCGATTTAATTTTGCTGAAGATTTTTCATATTCTTTGTTCTTTTTTCCTGTCCATCTGCTAAACATTCTACTCCAGTTAAGATGCACACCATCATCTTTTTTGTAAACAGCATCTTCCCAATTCCAAGCATCAAATTGCACAATAGAAGAAGTTCCCGAAATAGAACCTCTACGTGGAGTAATTTGTCCCATTAATATTCCGTTAGAACGAACAGTTGTTGTAATTTTAGATTCGGTATTGTAGGCAATAATAGAGCGAACATGAGGTTTAAAAATTCCATATTCAGAGTAATCATGCGTCATTCGAACAGCTCCAATTTCAGTTAATCCTAATGTAGAATTCGGTGCAATTATTCCAGGGTAAACGTGTTTTTTTTGAATGTTAATTATGGTGTCAAACTGGCTAAAATCAATTTTAATTGCTGCGGCATTTGCTACAAGTGTAATTTTACCATCTACAAAAGCAATGGCAGAGTTTTCAATTACTTTTCCGTTTCCTAAATGGGCAATACCATTAAGCAACAATATTTTTTTGGTTTGCTTTGGTGCTGGTGTCTCTATTTGAGCAACTGAGTTAAAAGTTAAAAGTTGCAAGCATAAAGTTGCGACTATTATAATACATAATTTTTTCATAATCTTATTTTTACTATCACCTAAACACTGACAACTAATTTTACTCCCCAACAGTATCACAATGATAGAGTTTAGGTTTTTTACCAGAAGGAGCTTGTGTTTTTGCTCCACCTTTTTTAGCCGAAATCATTTTTTCAATAATTCGTGCTTTTTCTGTTTGATTTGCTTTTTGTTTTAAAGCATCTTGTTTGATATCAAAATAAATTGCCCCATCAATAATTGTTTTTTCTACTATGGCATAAATGGAAAGCGGATTATCAGACCATAAAACAAGATCAGCATCTTTGCCTACTTTAACACTTCCCATCCTGTGGTCAAGGTGTAATAATTTTGCTGGATTTAGTGTGACAAACTTCCATGCWTCTTCTTCGCTWASWCCACCRTATTTTAYKSYTTTTGCAGCCTCTTGGTTTAATCTTCTCCCCATTTCTGCATCATCAGAATTAAATGCGGTAATGATGCCTTGTTTATGCATAATTGCACCATTGTGAGGGATGGCATCATTTACTTCAAATTTATAAGCCCACCAATCAGAGAATGTTGAGCCACCGGCACCATGTTCTTTCATTTTATCAGCAACTTTATATCCTTCTAAAATATGGGTAAATGTGTTTATCTTGAAGCCCATTGAATCAGCTACATGCATAAGCATATTAATTTCGCCTTGTTGGTAAGAGTGACAAGACACAAAACGTTCTTTGTTCATGATTTCGTTTAGAGTTTCCATTTCTAAATCTATTCTTGGAGCAGGAATATTTATTCTGTCCTTTTCTGGAATTGCAGCAAATACGTCCCATTTTGTTTGATATTCTTTTGCTCTAATAAAGGCATCATAATAAACTTGCTCAACACCCATTCTTGTTTGTGGAAACCGACTTGTTCCTCCAGCACGTTTTACATTTTCTCCTAAAGCAAATTTTATAAAACCATCTATTTCTTTGATTTTCATTTCTTCTGGAGAGCTGCCCCATCTTAATTTTATGATTCCAGATTGCCCACCAATTGGGTTGCATGAACCGTGCAATAATTGAGAAGCGGTAACTCCTCCAGCTAACTGTCGATAGATATTTATATCGTAAGAATTTATAACATCTGCAATACTTACTTCGGCAGTTACCGATTGTGTACATTCATTTACACCTCTACTTATGGCAATATGTGAATGTTCATCTATAATGCCAGATGATAAATGTTTTCCTTTTCCATCAATAATTTTCGCTCCTTCAAAAGATAAGTTTCTTCCAATGGCTGTAATTTTTCCATTTTGAATAAGGACATCGGTGTTTTGCATAATCCCTTCAGCTTCATTCGTCCAAACAGTGGCACCTTTAATTAACATTGTTTCCGATTTTGGAAGCGAATCAAAACCATAAGCCATGTTAGGGTATTGAATTTTTGGAATAAATAATGAATCTGATTTTTCTTTCTTCTTCTTCTTTTTGTCATCATCACCTTTTCCTTTTATTGCTGTCCATTTAATCCAATTTCCATTAGAAAGCTGTCCATTACCATCCCAAATACCAGCATTACTAGTTATTGTACCACTTAATCTGATGGTTCCTTTTTCAAAATCATCTTTAGGATTAAAACTTAAAGAAATTAGATTTCCTGCAAGAGTGATAGAAACATTAATCTTATTTGTGTCTGGCTTATTATCTTTAGTTCCTATAATTTCAATGTTTCCTTTTAGTTTTTTTGGTTCACCTTTTACTTTTAAATCGTACACTTTTTCCCCAAGATTTAAGCTATAATTACCTCTAACATCTATAATGTTGTAATCAGAGATAAGGTATTGTTTCCCTTTTATCCAATTTTCATAAATAATGTTTTTTTCAGCAAAAAGGGTTTTTGACGTAATAATAAAATTGGCTAGTTTACCTTTGTCTAAACTTCCTATTCTATCATATTCATTAATAAAGCTTGCTGGGGAATAGGTCAAAGCTTTTAAGGCATTTTGCTCAGAAAGACCAGATTTAATAGCTTTTCTTAAGTTTTTAAAAAAGTCTTTTTTGTCTTTTAAATCAGAAGGAGTAATAGAAAACGGAATTTCATTACTTGCTACAATTCCTAGGTTGTATGGAGCAAGCTCCCAATTTTTAACATCAGAATAACTAATAGTTAAAGAATTATAGGGGTCTGATACTTCGTAAGCTTTTGGAAAATTTACAGGAATAATTAGTTTTCCTTCTGTAGCTTTAACTTCTTTTATTCGTTGATATTCATCCCCTTTTCCTTTAAAAATGTATTGTATTTTAAATTCATCACCAATTTTGTCAGCCCTTAAAATGCTCAATTTATCGTTAGCTTCAAAAATTTGAGGGAGTTCCCAGTTTTCAATTACTGTGTTAAGTGAAATGTTGTATTCATCAACTTTAGTGTTGTTAAAAAGCCAATCAACGTCATAATAAGTTTGTCTAATTAAAGCAATCATGCCCATTAAAGAACCGGGATAACTTTGGGTTGAGCTTCCTTTATTAAATGCTAGGTGATTGGCAACATTGTTTTTTAGCATTACTGCGTTTGCTTGCTCGTTCCCTAAAGTAACTAAAGCAGAAGTTCCTCTCATTATTCCATCTTGCTGATGAGTTAAAACTGTACCGAAACCTAGTTTTCTTAATTCTTCAGCTTTTTTAGTATCTACTTTAAACAATTTTCCGGCCTCAACTTCTGGTTTAATGGCTTGATTCCAATTAAAAGCTCCTCTATTGTTAGTTTTAAATTGGCGGCTAAAATTTCTTCCTTTCTTTTTTTCAGCCTTAGTTATGCCATAATCAGAATAAAGATCAATCAGTGAAGGGTATATATGCTTCTGCTTTAAATCATAAATTACAGCGTTGGCGGGAATATCCACTTTTGTCCCAACTGCTACTATTTCTCCATCTTTAATTAAAAGAGTTCCGTTTTCAATTGTTGTTTTATAGTCCGTGTGAATTACAGCATTTATGAAGGCAGAATAGTTGTGATTTTTATTATGCGTTCCGTTTACATTAAATGTTTCTTGTGTAGAACCTATAATAGAACTTAAGATTAAAATGAAAAGAAATACTTTTTTCATGCGATGTAGCTTTGAATTGAAGAAACCAAAAATAATATTTTAAACTGATAAAAGCTGCCAGATAAATGATGAATGGTAAGATAAATTAGAATTAGTTTAAATAACAAGCTCTTTTACTTATTTTTGCTAGACACAAAACCAAGTAAAATGTTACACGCACATTCAGGATTACGACTATTAATATTGTTGTTTTTAGTGGCAGCTATTGTTAAATCTTTAGCTGGATGGTTAGGAAAAAAACCATATGGGAAAACAGATAATTTAATAGGTATTTTATTATTAAGTGTTACCCATTTACAGGTGTTAGTTGGCATAGTTGTCTATGCTATGAGTGATATAGTTAAAGCTGGACTGACTGATATGGGTGCAACTATGAAAAATTCTGGACTAAGATTTTGGACGGTTGAACATGCTGTTGCAATGTTGTTGTTGGTTGTTTTAATTACAGTTGGACGAGTTAAATCAAAGAAAGCTGATACAGATGAATTAAAACATAAAAAGGGAGCTATTTTTTATATTATAGCTTTAATTTTAATTCTTTGGGCAGGCGTAATTAAACCTTTTGCTTTAGGTAGAGGTTGGTTTTAAGATAGGTTTAGTTTGAAAAAAAAATCACACAGCACTATAAAACAAAACAAAGAAACAGCTGTTTTAGTTGGTGTTACTGTTCGAAATCAAAAAGATAGTACTACTAAAGAGTATTTAGATGAATTGGCTTTTTTAGCTGAAACCGCAGGAGTGAAAGCTTTAAAAAGATTTACCCAAAAATTAGATAGGCCACACCCAAAAACATTTGTTGGAAAAGGTAAAATGGAGGATATTCTTGTTTTTGTTCAAGAACATGAAGTTGATATGGTCATTTTTGATGATGAATTATCACCTTCTCAAATAAGAAATATTGAGAAAATTTTAGAGGTTAAAATTTTAGATAGAAGTAATCTCATCTTAGATATTTTTGCAACAAGAGCTCAAACAGCTCACGCTAGAACGCAGGTTGAATTAGCACAATATCAATATTTATTGCCACGGCTAACAAGAATGTGGACTCACCTTGACAGACAAAAAGGGGGCGGGGCGGGAATGCGTGGTCCAGGAGAAACACAAATAGAAACAGATAAGAGGATTATTACTCAAAAAATTTCTTTATTAAAAGAAAAATTAAAACAAATAGACAAGCAAAAATCTATTCAACGAAAACAGCGTATGCAGCTAGTTAGGGTAGCTTTAGTTGGTTATACCAATGTAGGAAAATCTACTATTATGAATATGTTGAGCAAATCTGATGTATTTGCAGAAAATAAACTATTTGCCACTTTAGATACAACGATAAGAAAAGTAGTAATTCAAAATCTACCTTTTTTATTGACAGATACAGTTGGTTTTATTAGAAAATTGCCTCATCATTTGGTAGAGTCATTTAAGTCTACCCTAGATGAAGTAAAGGATGCAGAGGTATTGGTTCATGTGGTAGATATTTCTCATCCAAATTTTGAAGAYCATGTMAAMGTGGTAAATGAAACACTTAAAGAYTTAGGRGCTTTAGAYAARCCAACTATTGTTKTRTTTAATAAARTAGATGCWTTTACTTATGTRAAAAAAGAYGMAGAYGATTTRTTACCTAAAACACGMGAAAATTTTTCTATAGAGGATTTAAAGAAAATGTGGATGTCAAAAGTAGATAACCCTACAGTCTATATTTCGGCAGTTAAAAAGATAAATATAGACGAGCTAAAAGACACATTGTATAAGCACATCAAAAACACCCATCTTAATATTTATCCTCATCAATTATTGTACTAATAAAAAAGCTCGATGAACTATCATCGAGCTTTTTTTGTTTTAGTGTAAACGTTATTTAGCTACAACAAACTTATTTGAATGCGATACATTTCCACTGACATCTAATATGTTATAGAAATAAATTCCATTATCTAAATTTGAAACAGATAAGGTTATTTTATTTGTCTTAAAACTATTATTAGAAACTAATTTACCTGTAACATCTAATATTTTGATGCTATTGTTGTTGGTTAATTTTGTTTCAATAGTAATTTCGTTTTTTGCAGGGTTAGGATACAATGAAACTCCTGAAAAAGTAGTTGTTTGTTCCGTTACACCAACAGTTGGGGGAGATTTTTGCCAATCAACATTATTAACTRTTCCATTTGCTTCATAATCCATTTCTACAATTGGAAATTTAGCTGTTGGATCATCAGTCCACCACCTTGCAGATCTTGTAGTATCATAGGCTATCTGGTCAATACCAAACAAAGCTGCAACAGTAGGATCAATTATTACCCATGTACCAGAGCCTCCAGAAGCAGTCCATGTAGTGTCAATATTTTCTTCTGAAACAATTTGCCTTAAAGAAGGGAATGTTCCAAAAGGGGTAGTCACATCTCCCCAGCCATCAATGGTACTAGCTAAAGTACTTTCCCTAGTTATTCTAACAGAATCGATAATTTGAGCTGGTCCTGGTCCATCAGGATCAATTCCTAATGGAAAGACGAATAATGTGCCATTCCACGTCCCTCCAAAACTTGTTCCCATAGTAGAAGGGAAAGTAATTATGGTTGACACAATAGGAATAACATTCGATTGTCCATTTTGTATCTGATAAATGCCATCAATAAACAACCCAGCATTATTTTTTGTTAGAAAAAACCATGTGCTATCTTCTCCTGTATCTTCAAAACCAAGGTTTGAGGCCGGATAATATGAGTAGCCTGGTAAAGGGCCAGGATTTTTAAAAGCTAAAGTATCTAAGACATCTTCATTGAGACCAGAAAAATTCCAAGTTTGGTTTGCTCCACCCGAGCCAATAGTTATTGCGCCAGGAATAGTGTCTGATGCTTGTTCTACTATATCTCCTTGGCCAACAACATCACCACTATTAATTGTGATTTGAGCCTTAGAGCTGTAAATACCAATGCTTGTAAGCATTATTAAAGAAAGTATCGTTTTTTTCATATTATGTGATTTTAAAATTTGAGATACGAATATACAGTCTATTTCATTAAAAAGCAATCACTTAGAACAAAAAACCGAGAATTATCGGAGAATGATAAATTTATTAGTTAAAGCCACTTCGCTAGAATTGATGTTGTAAATTTTATAAATGTAAGTTCCAGAAGGAAGCTGAGAAATATCAATTTTTGAATGTTGTATGGATGAATAATTCAACAACAATTTTCCTGATAAGTTATAGATTTCAATTTGTTGGTTATCTGGCGAATTGGTCTCTACATTAATAAAAGATTTTGCTGGGTTAGGAAAAACATGAATGTAATATTCTAATTTTATCGTTGTTTTAGAAATATTCAACTTTAAATCATCTAAATATAATGTTGAGCCAATTTTTGCATAACCATTTGCTCCATTATTTATAACTGCATTTGCACTAGAAAGAGCCATGATGTTAATGTTGTCAGGTAAGTAGCTGGAGTAATAATCAATATTAATTTTTTTAGTTATCCATTTTTCTTGAGCTTGATTTGTGGTAAAAAAACCTTCTCCAATTATGATTATAGAATCATTAATATTCAATGTTAATTGTACTCCTACTAATATTTCATCTCCATTTCTGGGGTGTGATTTATAGGAGAACTCAAAACTTTTAGGACGTTTCTTATATTCAGACTGTTGAATTAAAGAACCAACTAAAGTGTCTAATCCATAAGGAGCACCAGCCTCCCAATATGATGTAATGAGTTTAATACTTGCTAATCCAACAGATGGGTTTTCTACCACTTTAAACATGGTTGCAGGCGCATCATATTCACTGGCATCAGATGTGTTTAACCAATATTTAGCTTCATCAATCCCGTTATAAGTAATTGCCCATTTCTCAAAATCTAAATTAGATTGAGCAGAGCAAGTTACTGCGAGGATAAAAATAATTATGGAATATAATGTCTTCAAAATTGCTAGTAAATGTAGAAAATTAATACGATGGTTTTCAATTAACTTTTCAACAGTTAAAATGTTAAAAATATGTCTACAACTAAATTGTTACTTTTGTTTTATGAGTTCAATTAGACAAAATAAAGTTGCAAGATTATTGCAAAAAGAGGTAAGCATAATTTTTCAATTAAATTCTGCCAATTGGTTTCCTAACACAATGGTTACCGTAACTGTTGTTAGGGTTTCTCCAGACTTTAGTTTTGCTAAAGTTTACTTAAGTGTTTTTGGTAAAATGGAACCTAAAGAAGTTGTTGATCTTATTTCGGCTCATGCTAAAATGGTTAGAGGAGAATTAGGGAGAAAAATAGGAAAGCAATTAAGAATTACCCCAGCTTTGGCTTTTTATGTTGATGATTCATTGGATTACGCAGAAGAAATAGATCAGTTATTAAAGGATAGTTGAACTTCCCATTCTATATAGCAAAACGATACTTGATTTCTAAGAAATCTCACAACGTTATTAATATTATTTCTTGGATTTCGGTTTTAGGCATTGCCATAGGGACCATGGCGTTGATTATAGTGCTTTCTGCATTTAATGGTTTAGAAACCTTAGTTGAAGACCTTTACGCTTCATTTGACCCAGATTTAAAAATCACAATTATTGAAGGAAAAACTTTTAATGCAGATGAGTTTCCTAAAGATAAAATTTTAGCTATTTCTGAAATAGAATTTTACAACTCTGCGTTAGAAGAGGTAGCTTTAATTAAGTATGAAGATAAACAAACCGTAGCAACCATTAAAGGGGTTGAGGAAAGTTTTTATGCTATGAGCGGAATGGACTCTTTACTAATTGAAGGGACTATAAATCATAATTCTGAAAAAGATAATAACATTATTATGGGCTGGGGAATTGCCGACAAATTAGCATTATTCATTTCAGAAAGTATATATCAGATAGGTGTAATTGTACCTAAAAAAGGAACTAATAAAGGGTTAATTCCTGGCTCAGAATTCAACAGGAAAACAGCAATTGCCACAGGAATATTTTCAGTTAATCCAGATTTTGACACTAAATATGTATTGGGCGAATTAGCATTTGTGCAAAAATTACTTAAACACAAAGGCAGGCTTTCTTCTGTAGAGTTAGGATTAAAAGAAGATGCTGATTGGGGGGAAGTAAAAGAGCAGGTTCAACAAATTGTTGGAGAGAAATACAAAGTACAAACTCGTTTTGAAATGAACGAACTTATTTTTAAAACTAACAAAACGGAAAAATGGATAACTTTTTTAATTCTTTCTTTCATATTGGTGATAGCTTCTTTTAACATTGTAGGCTCTTTAACGATGTTAATTATCGATAAGAAAAAAGATGTTTGGATTTTAAAAACCATGGGAGCAAACAACAGTGTAATTCGTAAAATTTTCTTTGCCGAAGGGATGCTCATTAATTTTTTAGGAGCATTTTCAGGCATGGCAATTGGAGCTTTTGTTTGTTGGCTGCAAATGCAGTTTGGCTTACTGCGTTTAGCTGGCGGTGTGGTAGATTTTTATCCCATAGAATTGAATATTTTGGATTTTGTTAATGTTTCTGTAGTTGTAATTATTATTGGGTTGGTGGCTTCTTGGTATCCTGTAAGAATTTTAACAAGAAAGCATTTATAATGCGTGTTTGGTTAGTCTGAGAGTCTAAAAAGTTGATTTTKTACATAACTTTCTATTTTTTTAGTACATTAGTCGCTTAATAATACTCCATTAACTATTTAAAATTATGAAATTTATTTATACGATAGCGTCTTTATTAATGTTTATTTCAACTACTAATGCTCAAATAACACTAACAAGTACCACACATGTTCCAGTAATAGGAACTACAATTCAATATTATACTGATTTTGCTTCTACTATACCTATGCCTCAGTCAGGCGCGAACCAAACTTGGGATTTTTCGTTAGCAGGAGGAACAATTGGAACTACCAATTACATAAGTTTAGCTAGCTCTACAGAACCAAGTACATATCCAAGCGCAAATATTGTTGAAGCTACTTCTACAAGTGCAGAAAATTATTATGTAAGTAATGCTACTGATTATTCACTTGCTGGTCAATTAACTCCAACAGTTGTACGGGCAATTTATACAGACGAAAGAGAGATTTTAAAATTTCCAATAACTTATCCGAATGTATTTAATGAAACTTTTGCTGGTACTGTTGAAAATATTGGTGCAGGACAAACTACTAATCGATCAGGTACAAGTGTAGTTTCTGCGGATGGATATGGAACATTAATTTTACCTTATACTACGGTAAATAATGTTTTAAAAGTTACCATTATAGGTAGTTATATAGATATGCTTGGAACTACTCAAGTAGCAAGTTTTACAGACACCATAATTACATTTTATGATGCTCTAAATAAGGTGTTTATTGCTAATTATACTGTTTTGTATGTTAATGGGGCTTTAATTTCTACATCGACAAACTATATCAATCAAACTGATTTAATTACAGGACTTGAGACAATGAATACTAAAGAAAATACAGTATTAATTTATCCGAATCCTACTAAGAGTAATTTTATAATTGAAAGCAATAAGAGATTAGAACTATTACAATTATTGGATTTAACAGGTAAGGTTGTGAAAGATATAAAACCTTCCTTTAGTACGAGGCAACATATTAATGTTGCTGATTTAAGCAAAGGGTTATATTTTGTAAAATATAAGGATGAAAAAGGTGTTCATACTCAAAAAGTAATTATTGAGTAATTAGACAAAAGCAGATTGGATCTCATCTAAAGCTTCAAAAACACATACAGATTCATTTTGAGTGACCAATTTCATGCGATGTTCTTTAAAGTGCGAAATGCCTTTGAAATAATTACCATAATGTCTTCGCATTTCTAATACTCCTAGAGTTTCTCCTTTCCATTTAACAGACATTTCTAAATGCCTACGCGCAGCAGTTACCCTACCTTTTATAGTTGGTTTTGCTAAGTGCTCCCCTGTTTTCATAAAGTGCTTAATCTCATTAAATATCCACGGATAACCAATGCTGGCTCTTCCAATCATAACACCATCTACGCCATATTTATTTTTCACTTCAACTACTTTTTCTGGAGTATCAACATCACCATTTCCAAAAATCGGGATATGCATTCTTGGGTTGTTTTTAACCTCTCCAATTAAGGTCCAATCTGCATTGCCTTTGTACATTTGCTTTCTAGTTCTTCCATGTATAGAAATAGCCTTAATTCCGACATCTTGTAAGCGTTCGGCAACTTCTACTATGTATTTAGTGTTTTCATCCCAGCCTAATCTTGTCTTAACAGTTACAGGAATGCTGGTGCTATTAACAATGGCTTTTGTCATCGCTACCATTTTAGGAATATCCTGTAATATCCCTGCTCCAGAACCTTTACATGCAACTTTTTTAACTGGGCAACCATAATTAATATCAATAATATCAGGATTAGTTTTAGCAGTAACTTCCGTGGCTTTTTTCATAGACTCAATGTTATTGCCAAATATTTGGATGCCAATAGGGCGTTCGTACTCAAAAATATCCAATTTCTGAATACTTTTTGCGGCATCTCTAATTAGACCTTCAGATGAAATAAATTCAGTGTACATTAAGTCTGCACCATTTTCTTTACATAAAGCACGAAAAGGAGGGTCGCTTACATCTTCCATTGGAGCAAGTAACAAAGGGAATTCTCCCAGTTCTATATCGGCTATTTTTACCATCTTTGTAATTGCGAAATTACTATAAATATGCTATCGAGATTAGAAATAGAAGACAAGCCCTTTTTACAACTGATTTTAATATTGAGCTTATGCTTGATATGTGTTATTCTTTTTTCTATAGTTGGAGGATTAATTACAATTATTGCTTATGGGTTTGATATCTCTAACATAAATAACCTTGGTGACCCTAAAACGATAAAGGGGTTGAAATTATTTCAACTATTCAGTGCTATAGGTTTGTTTTTGATCCCTCCAATTCTGTATGGATTGTTAACATCAAAAATGCCATTTAAAAAATTAAGTTTAGRTAAGTTGAACAGACCTATAAACTATTTTTTGATTTTTGTTTTGATGATCATTTCTACACCATTTATTTCTTGGATTATTGAATTAAATGCTAACATAGTTTTTCCAGAGGTTTTAAGAGGTGTTGAAGAGTGGATGCGAAATGGCGAAAGACAAGCAGAAGACTTAACAAGGGCTTTTTTAACTTTTGATGGAATCGGTAGTTTATTTTATATTTTAATCATTGTTGCGGTAGTTCCAGCATTCGGAGAAGAATTATTGTTTAGAGGAGTTTTGCAAAAAATATTTATAAACTGGGCAAAGAACCCTCATGTAGGCATTTGGATAACTGCTATAATGTTTAGCGCATTGCACATGCAGTTTTTTGGATTTTTCCCTAGATTATTATTAGGGTTGATGTTTGGGTATATTTTTTATTGGTCTAAGTCTTTGTGGTTGCCAATTTTAGGGCATTTTATTAATAATGGGAGCGTGGTAATTGCGAGTTATTACTTTCCAGAAAGCTTAAAAAATGCAGATATTTCTCTTTTTGAAGAGAGTCAATTTAGTACCACTTTTTATATAGGAAGCTTTATTCTTTCAGCGGGTATTTTCTATTTAATGTGGAAACTAAGTCAGCAAAAAGCACTAAACAATCAAAACAATTTCCCAGAATCAGTTTAAACAAAATCTTTTGTACCTTTACGAGCTATTAATCACATAGTATTATGTGGTAAAAAAAGAAAGACATGAACACTATATTATTAGCAGTACCCGGAGGAATGTCAATTGCATTGATTGCAATTGCAATTTTGTTGCTTTTTGGAGGAAAAAAAATTCCTCAACTAATGAGAGGAATGGGCTCAGGAATAAATGAGTTTAAAAAGGGAATAAAAGAAGGAGAGGGTGACGCAAAAAAAGATGAAGATAAAGAAACTGAGAAGTTAAACTAATTTTTCTAACCGATAGGAGGCATTTATATTCAAGCCTTTTAAATCGATGTTCTCTTAATGGAAAAAACATACACATCTCTTAAAGAGATCCAGCAAGATATTTATGAAAACAAAGTAAATTGTACTCAATTGGTTCAATCTTACATTGCTCGAATTGAAAAAAACAAGCACTTAAATGCTTTTTTGGAAGTTTTTGTTGATGAAGCTATAAATGTGGCTAAAGAAGTGGATGTAAAAATTGCTAATGGTTCTGTTGGTAAATTAGCAGGAATGGTTATTGCCATTAAAGATAACATTTGCTATAAAGGACATAAAATTTCTGCTTCATCTAAAATTTTAGAAGGATTTGAATCATTATTTAGTGCTACTGTAATTGACCGATTGTTGGCTGAAGATGCTATTATTATTGGAAGAACAAATTGTGATGAATTTGCAATGGGAAGTTCTAATGAAAATTCAGCTTATGGAGAAGTGTTAAATTCTATTGATAACAGCAAAGTTTCAGGAGGTTCTTCTGGAGGTTCGGCAGTTGCTGTTAAAGCAAATTTGTGCTTGGCTTCTTTAGGTTCAGATACTGGGGGTTCCATTAGACAACCAGCTTCTTTTTGTGATATTGTTGGAATGAAACCTACCTATGGAAGAGTATCTCGTCATGGATTAATTGCTTATGCTTCTTCTTTTGATCAAATAGGACCTTTTACAAATAATGTAGATGATTTGGCAATTTTAACGGAAGTAATGGCTGGCGGAGATGAATATGATAGCACTTGTTCTCAACAGAAAGTTCCATTGTATTCTGAAAATTTAGGATTTGATAAAAAGTTAAAATTAACTTACTTTAAAAGTTACATTGAAAACGAAGGATTAGATTCGGAAATTAAAGCACGTTTTTACGAAATTGTTGAGCAATTAAAATCTGATGGGCATATTGTTGAAGAAACGGAATTTGAATATTTAGACTACCTAGTTCCAACATATTATGTGCTTACAACTGCTGAAGCATCTTCTAACTTAGCACGGTATGATGGAATACATTTTGGGCATAGAAGTAAAAAAGCTACAAATTTAGAGTCAACATACAAATTATCACGAACTGAAGGCTTTGGAAAAGAAGTAAAGCGTAGAATTATGCTAGGCACCTATGTTTTGAGTGCAGGATTTTATGATTCATATTACTCAAAAGCTCAAAAAGTGAGACGATTAATTCAAGAAAAAACCGAAAGTGTTTTAAATAAATATGACTTTATTTTATCACCGACATCGCCACATACTGCATTTGATATTGGCAAACAAAATGATGATCAAATTAAAATGTATTTAGAAGATATATACACTGCTCAAGCTCCCTTATCGGGCATTCCTGCACTCTCTCTTCCCCTAGGACAACACTCAAACGGGATGCCATTTGGAATCCAAATAATGGGAAGAAGCTTTGGTGAACAAGAGCTTTTAGCATTTTCTAAATACTTAATGGATAACAATATACTCGCAAACAACGTTTAATAAAGAATGAAATATAAAATAGTTGCCATATTAATTTTTGTTTTAACAATTAACTGCTTCGCACAAAAAAAAGACTCATCAAAAATAATGTTAGATGATGACCCTGTTTTAGCAGCTATTGATAATATGATGGCTTCAGGCTATTTTGAGAGTTTGGGATTTACTGATGATGTAGATGAGTTAAATGAGTATGGTTATGGTAAAGATTCAATTCCATCTTTTGATAGCTTAACATACATAAAACGGTTTGAATTATTAAATGAAAATTCCCCTTTTAGCATTGTTTATAATGATTATGTACATGGATATATAAATCTTTATGCAAAAAGAAGAAGAAAAACAACTGCTAAAATGCTGGGATTGGCTCCTGTTTATTTTCCAATTTTTGAAGAGAATTTGGATAAGTATAATTTACCTCTTGAGCTTAAATATTTACCCATTATTGAATCTGCATTAAATCCCAAAGCAAAATCAAGAGTTGGAGCTTCTGGATTATGGCAATTCATGTATAGAACAGGAAAAATGTTTGGGTTAGAAGTCACCTCTTATTATGATGAAAGATGTGATGTTTATAAATCAACCGATGCAGCATGTCAATACTTAAAGTCACTACATAAAATGTATAATGATTGGGATTTGGCTTTAGCTGCTTATAATTGTGGGCCAGGAAATGTAAACAAAGCCATTAGGCGTTCTGGAGGAAAAACTAGTTATTGGGAGATAAGAAATTATTTACCAAGAGAAACAAGAGGGTATGTTCCTGCATTTTTAGCGGTTAATTATATTATGGCATACGCTACAGAACATAATATTTATCCCAAAACACCAGATATAACATATTTTAAAGTAGATACTGTTGGGCTTTCTGATCATTTATCTTTTGCTCAAATTTCCGAATATTTAGATATTCCTATTAAATATATTGAGTATTTAAACCCAACATATAAGCAAAACTTTATTCCAAATACAGGAGAAGCAAACACGCTATGTTTACCAGTAGAAAAAATTGGAGATTTTTTAACAAATGAAAAAAAGATATATGCCTTAAAGACGGAAAAGGATAAAAAAGATAGTATTGCTTTTGCACAAAAAAAACCAGTATCTCACACAAAAAGAGGGAATGCTGTTGTGTACAGGGTTAGAAGTGGTGATGTTTTAGGGAAAATTGCTCAGCGTTACCATTGTAGGGTTAGCCAAATAAAAGATTGGAACAATTTATATAGCGACAGATTAAAAATAGGTCAGAAATTATACATCTACCCAAAGACAAGTTACGCTGTCCAAAACAAGAAAAAAACACAAATTAATGCTCAAAAACTTCAGCCAAAATCAGAYRRGAARTWTTTGTACCACACGGTGAAAWCAGGMGATAATCTTTGGGAYATTGCMAACAAGTATGAYGGTGTTAGYMTTGARCAAATYCAAARGTTAAATAARRCYATAGAYATTAAAAAACTTAAAYTAGGAACCAAACTTAGAATTAAGGCTATAGGTTAAACTTTTTGATATGAATTTCATTTATAAATTTCTAATAATTTCAACAATCTTCATTGCACTTATTTCTTGTGATGAGATAAATGAAAGAGTATTACCAAGTTGTACTGGGAATTCTGGAGATTTATTAGTGGTAGTTGATTCATTTTATTACAGCCATCAAACAGGAGAAGCAATACGACAAATATTTTCTCAAGAACAAGTTGGTCTACCACAAAGAGAACCTCTTTTTAATTTAATACAAGTGCCACACAGATCATTTGCTAGAATATTTCATGCGACCAGAAATATTATTATGGTAAACATTGACCCTAAAAGTAAAATTAAACTAACGGTTAGAAAAGAGGTGTGGTCTGAATCTCAATTGGTAGTATCTATTACTGCTCCTACAGATGAAATAGCTGCAAAAACGATTACTAAAAATGCAGCCGTATTGTTGGATTATTTTAATGATATAGAGTTGTCAAGATTACAAGCTAAGTACAAAGTTAATTCTCGCAGTAAAAATGCTCTATACTTAAATAAAAAATTTGAGCTTAGTTTAAATTTAGATGAATTATACTTTATTGCAAAAGAAACAGATGATTTTATATGGCTTAGAAAAGAAAAGAATGTTGGAGGGCACCCAGTAAGTCAGGGGATTATTATTTACACATATCCCTATGTTAGTGATAGTACTTTTGAGATAAAAAATCTGGTTGCTAAAAGAAATTATTACACAAAAAAACATGTTACAGGAGCACGAGAAGGGTCTTATATGATATCATATCACGAGTACATTCCCGCACAAAAAGAAATTAGTTTAAATGGTGTTTATGTGAATGAACTTCGTGGATTGTGGCATATTAAAGGAGGTTTTATGGGAGGTCCCTTTATTAATTACAGCTTAGTTGATGAACAAAAAAATAGAGTAGTCTGTATAGATGGGTATGTTTATGCGCCTAAATTTGATAAAAGAGAGTTTTTAAGAGAACAAGAGGCTTTGATTAAAACAATTACTTTTTAACTTCTTCAGCTAATAGCTTAGTTATTAAATCATTTATTTGTTCAGTATACCTTGTGTAATGAGAGCCTGTTCCTGGCCCATAAAAACCAGTTCTAATTTTTCTAATAATCCCATTCCTATCAATAAAAATAGTAGTTGGATATGACATGATATGATTTAGCATTGGCAATGATTTAGCTGCTGAAATCTTGTTCGCTTTCCCAGCAATTAAAAAATCATAATCAGCATCGAAAAAAGTTTTAACCTTTAAAATATTGTCTCTGGCGGTATCAAAACTTTCTGATTTACCATAAGATAATGCAATAATTTCCAATCCATTTTCATGGTTTTTTTTATATAACTCAGAAAGATAAGCGGTCTCATCTTTACAATTCGGACACCAAGGACCCATAACATTTACAACAACTACTTTTCCATTGTATTTTTCATCAGTTAAAGAAACATCTTCACCTGCAATATTGGGGAAGGTAAAAGCTAATTTAGAATAACCTTCTTTTAAATAAGTTAACGAATCTGGATTAGTTAATTCGAAATTTTCATTTCTAGTTGCCACCCATGGTTCTTCCCAATGAGTGCCTGACCAAAATCCTCCTGTTAATTTTTCGCCTACCAATGTTGCTTTAAATAAGAATAAATGAGATCCATCATAACAAGATAAATAAAGATTATTATTATACATGTTCCCTTCAAGATAACGATAATCACCGGTTTCAGTCATAAATGTCCCTGTTACATAATTATCAACTTGTTGAAACTCTCCAATTGCTTTATAGTGATCGTCAGGATTGTTGTTGCTAAAGTCAACTTCCCATCTACCGGTAATATTTCCATTTGTTTTAAAGAGTTTGTCAGGCTTTTTAAATCGCGATTTCCCCCCGTAGGTAGCATTAAATGGAACAGAGTAATCTTCTCCGTCTTTATACCAATGACCTTTAATTGTTGTAGGGTTAATTATTTTTCCTTCAAACCAAGTGTTAAAAATTGGGTCGTGAATAGTTATTCTATCATTTGATACAACCACAWCTTTAGCTAATATTTTTTCGTTGGCATTCGAAAACTCCACTTCGTAAAGCGAATCTTTTTTTACTAAATTAAAATTAACAGGTGCTATATTAATTTCAGACAATTGAAACTCTAACAGCCAATCTCCTTCAACGAGAATTACGTTTGTTTCATCGTTTTGTTCATGATTACTAGAATCACTAGTACATGATGCAATGATTATAAGTGATAATAGGTAGAAAAATCTTTTCATTACAACGAAAGTAATTAAAAAATACTGAGTCTTCAAAAGGAGTTATTAACTTTTTTAGGTAAGGGGTTTAAGATTAATACGTAATTTTATAAATAATTATTTAATGTTATGAAGAGAGTAATATTGTTGATGTTGGTTGTTTTTAGTGTTGTTTTATATGCACAGCAACCTTATTACAATAATGTAAATTTAACCTTAACAGGATTAGCTTTAAAGTCAGAACTTTCACAAAAAATAATTAATACTCATACTACTCAACTGCAATACACTAATGTTTGGGGAGTTTTACAGCAGACAGATTTAGACCCTTCAAATTCTAACAATGTGTTGTTATTATACGGATATAATGATGGCGATGGTAATCCTGTTACAGACAGGACAAGGAATAAGTTTTTAAATGGCGGTAATACAGGCGAGTGGAATAGGGAGCATACTTATGCGCAGTCATTAGCCACTCCTAATATGACTACTTCTTCTCCTGGTGCTGGAACAGATGCTCATCATTTAAGGGCTTGTGATGTTCAAATGAATGGRAATAGAGGRAATAGAAAGTTTGCTACAGGAAATGGTAACGCAGGGAATGTTGGGCCTGATTGGTATCCAGGGAATGAATGGAAAGGAGATGTGGCTAGAATGATGATGTATATGTACTTAAGGTATCCATCACAATGTTTGCCTAATAATGTTGGAGTTGGAACTTCTGTTGCTATTGATCCTGCRATGATAAATTTGTTTTTGGATTGGAATGCTCAGGAYGCTGTTTCRCAGTATGAAGAAAATAGAAATTCTACGTTAGAAATAGAACARGGKAATAGAAATCCRTTTATTGAYAAYCCTTATTTAGCTACAATTATATGGGGAGGCACAGTTGCACAAGATAATTGGAACATGACTTTTGTTGAAAAAATAAATTATGAAAATAATTTTAGTGTATATCCAATTCCTTCAAAAAATGGAGACATTCATATTTATTTTAGCAGTGATGCTGAAGTAAAATCATTGGCATTATTTTCTATAAACGGACAGAATTTAAAGACTATTAGTTATCCTAAAATCACAAACAATGAGTTTCTTTTTGACGATTTACCAAAAGGGGTTTTCATCTTAAAAACAATAATCGGGAGTAGTTTAATTACTAAAAAGATAGTAGTTAATTAATWTMTTTMNATWATTAATACATTTTTGGACTAGAYCCTATTCCGTATCKAGAKTTWGGRAYWATATAYTGTAATGATATTTCATATCCACCRGYACCACYTAAGCYAGAKGTTGTTAYATCATAACTAAGTCCGAGATTAAARTTAAACATTTCTAAACCTAATTTAGGAATAAAGGCRTCACCAATCCTATAAAAYAATCCAAATGAAAYRGCRCTTTCCTTAAAAATTCCAGTATAAAGAGATTCATTTTTAAGTTTTGTCCTCAAATATGTCCCTAAAATTAATTCGTTTGAAGGGCCTTGCTTTTGCCACATAAATCCAGGAACAACAGCAAAACCAGTGTTTTTTATTCCGATAAAACTTTTTCCATGTAATGTAAATTTATTATAGATTTTCTCATTAAAGTTCGTAATCTTTATACGTTGTCTGCTTAAATGATTTACAGAAAATCCAGCTTGAGCACTAAATAAATCATTAGAAGTAATTGTTGCATCAGATGTCCCGTAATTCCATACAATCCCAGCATTAAAATCTCCGACAAAAGGGGTTGAATTAAATGTTTCAGATTCTCCGGAAGAGATAGAAGCATCATAACCATTTCCATCATATTGATTTACCCACCTCATGTTACTGCTGCTAATGGAGTTTTGCATAATACCTCCTTGTAAACCAAGAGAAAGAATATGAGAATCATCAAGTTTTAACATGGCACTTGTAGACAAAAGAATAGAGGTAGTTCCAAACTCAGTATCTCCAGCAACATCTTTGTCTGCGCCTAATCCAATTCCCATTGCAGCGTTATTGCTTTCTTTTTTAAATATTTTTGTATCGTAAGTAAATGAGTAAGTGACATATGGATTAGCTACGCTACTCCATTGATTTCTATAGTTAAGCAGCATTCTATGCTCTCCATTTATTAATCCAGTGTTACCAGGATTGTATAAAAATGATGAATTCATAAATTGGCTAAAATGAATATCTTGACTAAAACTAATTAGCCCTAGAAATATTAATGGTATTAGAATTAGTTTTTTCATCATCTTACAAGAGTTATGTTACCGGTTTGTTGAAAAGTGTCACCATCATAAAAAACGACATTAAGAGAGTAGACAAAAACGCCTTGATTTAAAAGAGTTCCGTTTTTAGTGCCATCCCAACCTTTTTCAATATCGTCAGACTCGAACACCATTTGCCCCCACCTATTGTATATGGCTATATTAAATTGCTTTATTCCTTTACCTCTTACATAATAGACATTATTGTCTTGAGAGCCATTAGGAGAGAAAATATTTGGAATATAAATATTTGAACTAGGATCAACATCAATATAAGTACTGTCTATTGTTTGACAGCCGTTAGAATTGGTTACCGTAACATAATACCACATACTTTCTGTTGGAGTTGCAGTTGGGTTTTGACAAAAAATACAACTTAAACCATCAGGTGGATTCCATGAGTAAGTTGTACCAGAAACACCTGGCATTACGGCTAGGTTTACTGACTCACCAAGGTTAATAAAAGCACTGCCTCCAACTATATTAAAACTAGGTAAAGGAGAAAGGATAACATCATATATTATGGTACTGTCACATCCAAAAAAGCTAGAAAAAGTAAAAGGGAGAAGTCCTGCAGTAGAATAATAATTTCCTTCAATTAAAGCACTATCTCCGTCACAAATTACTACAGGAGTAGTTGTAGTAGTTACAGCATTTATTGCTAAGGTTGTAGTTAATATACTATCACATCCAAAAGAAGAAGTTAAAGTTGCTAAATAAGTGCCAGCGGCAGAATAGTAAACGCCTCCAATAAGGGCGCTATCTCCCTGACATATAGCAATATAAGTTGTTCCTGTTACAATAGGATTAATAGTAATGGTATAGCTTGCTGCAATACCAGGACAACTACCTGCGGTAGCAATAACAGAGATGGTTGCGGTAACTGGACTATTAGAAGTATTAATAGCAGTAAAGGCTGGTGTACTACCAGTTCCTGATGCTGCCAAACCGATAGTAGGGTCAGAGTTAGTCCAAACAAATGTTCCTCCAGCTGGGTTACTAGTATAAGCACTAGTTGGAATAGCATCCCCAGCACAATAAGTGATATTAGCAGGGAGATTAACCATCGCGCCAGGATTAATAGTAATGGTGTATGTAACAGGAGCACCTACACAACCATTAACGGTAGGAACAACAGTAATAGTAGCAGTAATAGCTGATCCAGAACCATTGATAGCAGTAAAAGCTGGAGCATTACCAGTTCCAGAAGCGGCCAAACCAATGGCAGCATTAGAATTAGTCCAAGCAAAAGTAGCTCCAGCAGGAGAACTTGTAAAAGTACCAATAGGTACAGCATCACCATTACAATAAGTAGCATTAGCAGGAAGAGTTACTGTAGGAGTAGGATTAACGGTAATGGTGTATGTAACAGGAAGACCTACACAACCATTTGCGGTAGGAATAACAGTAATGATAGCAGTAATAACTGATCCCGAATTATTAATAGTAGTAAAAGCTGGAGCATTACCAGTTCCAGAAGCAGCCAAACCTATGGTAGTATTAGAATTAGTCCAAGCAAAAGTAGCTCCAGCAGGAGAACTTGTAAAAGTACCAATAGGCACAGCATCACCATTACAATAAGTAGCATTAGCAGGAAGAGTTACTGTAGGAGTAGGATTAACGGTAATAGTGTATGTTGTATCAGGACCTGGACAACCACCTGCAGTTGCAGAAACAGTAATGATAGCAGTAATAACTGATCCAGAAGTATTAATAGCAGTAAAAGCTGGAGCATTACCAGTTCCAGAAGCAGCTAAACCTATGGTAGGGTCAGAGTTGGTCCAAGTAAATGTTCCTCCAGCAGGAGAACTTGTAAAAGTTCCAATTGGCACAGCATCACCATTACAATAAGTAGCATTAGCAGGAGTAGTAGTAGTTGGACCTTGGTTAACAGTTACRCTAATACATGTTTGTGGACTTGTACCACAGCCATCAGTCCAATCAACACAAACTTGACCACCTGGAGCAGTATTCCATATAACACTAGCTGTAGTAGTGTTTTGTCCACTATTGATAGTCGCGCCTGCAGGAACAGTCCAGTTATAACTGACTGCCCCAGTTTGGGCAGGAGCTGTATAAATTACAGTGTCTCCTAGGCATACTGTAGTTGTTCCAGTAACAGAAGGAATTGCCGCTGGTGGTGGGCAACAGTTAGAGTACATAGTAACCCTACCAACTGAGCCATTATCTTCAGCCCAAATATCATACATACCAGGGCCGGCAGCTAAATCAAATTGCATACCACTTCTATAAGTTGTTGTAGGAAACCCCGCTATATTAATTACGCATTGCGCAGGACCATAACTGTTTACAGAATTGGAGCCTCGAGACCCATAAATACCAATAATATCTCCAGCGTTAATAACTATATTAGGTACAGAAATCATGGTGTTTGGCACATAATTTAAATCTTGCCAGAGTGTAACAAAGCTGTTTGTTGTTCCATTCCATTGTGGAGGTGTTCCTGCAGTAAATAGTACAATTGAAGCACTTTGAAAATCAGTTGACATATCATCTTCAACATAAATACCACAAATGGTAAAATTAGTGGGAGCAGTAAAATAATACCCCCTAGTCATACCTGTAAATGAGGCTGATTGAGGACAAATTACAATAGGAGTTTGAGCACTTAAATCAAAGCTTGTTAAAAAAGTTAAGAACAGAATAAGGGCTATTTTGAATACATGTTTCATTTCAAAGGTTCTTTTTTATGAGGGCGAGGACCATATAGTTTGTCGTTAGATATTTGTTTTTTAGTTAAAATATTACTTACTAATGCTGGATTATCAATTAACCAATCATTAATTTCTTTTCTATACTCATCTTGAGAGAGGTTAATTGCCTTTTTTGGAAAAGAAGCCAGATCAATGAATTCTTTAGCATAAGCATTATATTTTGTTGGGGCTTCTATAGCATCAAGGCATATAACGGTTGCTTCTAATCGGTCTCCTGCTGTTGTTGAGTTTGAAATTAAATGATCAGCTTGTGAAAAAGCGGAACCTCCAAAAAGGGTTAATAATGCTATTAGACAGATGGTTTTTCCCATAATAAAACTGTTAATTAAGGTTCGCGTGCACGCGAAAGACGTAATAACCTGTATAAAGGTTGCTTAAGCCATAGTGACTAGAGGGGCTAATTTAAAAAAAATTAACAAAACTCACAAAAATTTCACAAGATAAAGTTTGGTTAAACACATAAGTAACTTGTTATTTAAGAATAAAACTAATGTGTTAAGAGCATTTACAAGATTAGTTTCTTTTTATAAGTCAAATTTAATTCCTTGAGCTAAAGGAAGTTCATCGGAATAATTTATTGTATTCGTTTGTCTTCTCATATAAATTTTCCAGGCATCAGAACCAGATTCTCTTCCTCCTCCTGTTTCTTTTTCACCCCCAAAAGCACCGCCAATTTCGGCACCAGAAGTTCCAATATTTACATTGGCAATTCCGCAATCAGAACCAGCATAGGATAAGAATTTTTCAGCTTCTTTCATTTCATTGGTCATAATTGCAGAAGACAAGCCTTGAACAACGCCATTTTGAAGTTTAATTGCTTCTTCAACTTCTCCAGAATATTTAATTAAATAAAGGATTGGGGCAAATGTTTCTTCCTGTACAATTTTAAATTCGTTTTTGGCTTCAATAATAGCTGGTTTAACATAACATCCACTTTCGTAGCCTTCACCTTCCAAAACACCACCTTCAACTAGCACATTTCCTCCTTCGTTTTTTGCTTTTTCGATAGCAGCTAAATACATACTTACAGCATCTTTATCGATTAACGGACCAACATGATTTTTTTCRTCTAAAGGATTTCCAATAGTTAATTGTCCATAGGCACCGACAATAGCATCTCTTACTTTATCGTAAACCGATTCATGTATAATTAATCTTCTTGTAGAGGTACATCTTTGTCCGGCAGTACCAACAGCACCAAATACAGCACCAGGAACAACCACTTTTAAATCAGCAGTTGGAGTAATAATAATAGCATTGTTGCCACCTAATTCTAATAATGATTTCCCAAAACGCTTAGCAACAGTTACTCCAACAATTCTACCCATGCGGGTAGAACCTGTAGCAGAAACTAAAGGAACTCTAATGTCAGTTGTCATCATCTCTCCAACTTTATAATCTCCATTAATAATACAAGAAATTCCTTCTGGCAAATTATTTTCTTTTAATATTTCAGCAATTATATTCTGACAAGCAACTGTACATAATGGTGCTTTTTCTGATCCTTTCCAAACACAAACATCTCCACAAATCCATGCTAAAGCAGTATTCCAAGCCCAAACAGCAACCGGAAAGTTAAATGCAGAAATAATTCCAACAACACCAATTGAATGCCATTGCTCTCTCATTACGTGGCCAGGACGTTCAGAAGGTATAGTTTGTCCATTTAATTGGCGAGACAAACCAACTGCAAAATCACAGATGTCTATCATTTCYTGAACYTCACCKWAACCTTCYTGMARSGATTTYCCCATTTCATAKGAAACTAAYTYMCCTAAARRWNCTTTTRWTTYKYYTAAKTTNTTTCNCMAWMTKWCGAACAATTTCTCCTCTTTGTGGAGCAGGCATATTTCTAAACTCTAAAAAGGCTGAAGTTGCAGCACTCATTACTTTTCCGTAATCCTCTTTAGTAGTAGTAGTAACTTTTCCAATTAAAGAACCATCAGTTGGAGAATATGAAGAAATGGTTTCTCCACTACCAAAATTGTTATTCCCTGTTGAAGTTCCTTCGTTTATTTCCTTTAATCCAAGAGCTTTTAATGCTTCTTGCATTCCGTATTTATCTGCTGTTAAAGTTTCCGACATTTTTAATTTTTTTAATACAAAATTAGGATACAAAATTAAGGAAATATTATGAGTAAATTTGCATCACAAGTATGGAAAACAAAATAACAAATAGGGTAGAAAACAGCAATTTAGTTCAAGTTAATTTGGATGATTATTATCCAAAAGGAGAACGTATTATTTTTGATTTGAAAGTATGTTTAAAGGAAGAATTAATTTTAATTGAAAAAGATTTTAGGAGTTTTGTTAAAGAAAATGACTGGACGGGTTACCAAGATAAATATGTTGGAATAATTTGTTCTGCAGATGCAATTGTTCCGCTGTGGGCTTTTATGTTGGTGGCTTCAAAAATAGAACCGTTTGCTAAAAAAGTGGTTGTTGGTGATAAGGCTGAATTAGAAAAAGCCATTTTTAATGAGGTATTTTCTAATCTTGATTTTACTCAATTTGAAGATAAAAGTGTAATTGTAAAAGGCTGTGGAAAACACCCCATTCCAGAAGCTGTTTTTGTAGATTTTACCATTCAGCTACAATCTTATGCCAAAAACATACTATTTGGCGAAGCCTGTTCTGCAGTTCCGTTATTTAAAAAWMCKAMAWAWWMMAKMTAWWSTKWWTYTTRWGAWMTTATTYASSKYTGYTYWMMTARAATTWTSYYAWWMWYRAYCMWTWKKTWAWRWWWWMMTWRTTAATGAAAAAAACACTTATCATATTATTATTTATAGGTTGCTTGTTTACAACTGCACAAGCTCAAAACGCTTTTTTAGAATGGGCAGATGGCATGGGTGGAACTGGCTCAGATGTTGGGCGTTCTGTTACTACTGATGGTAGTGGTAATGTTTACACGGTGGGTTGGTTTGAAGATACCGTTGACTTCGACCCTGGGGTAGGAGTATTTAACCTAATATCTAATNGAGGAAAAGATATTTTTATTCAAAAATTAGATGGTAATGGTAATTTTATTTGGGCTAAATCCATAGGTGGAGTTGGTGACGATAGAGCATACTCTATTGTCTATGATAATTGGCTTTTTATAACGGGCTGGTTTGAAGATACCGTTGATTTTAATCCAGGAATAGGAACCTCTAACCTTATCTCCAATGGGGGGAAAGATATTTTTACCATAAAAATGGATGGTTTGGGAAACCTAATGGAAAAAATTTCTGTGGGTGGGTCATTGGACGATGGCGGTCTTTCAATTACTATTGATATGTGGGAYGCAGTTTCTGTTACTGGTTTTTTTTCTGATACGGTTGATTTTAATCCTGATACGACTTTGACATATAACCTTGTATCTGCAGGAGGCTATGATGCATTTATAATGAGTTTTTATGGAGGGGCTAGTTTAAATTCACTTACTGTAGCATTGTCTTTTGGAGGGGTAGGTTTTGATTGGGGAATAGGGATTGAATCTGACCCATGGCAATTAGATTATGTTTATGTAACAGGAGTATTTGAGAATTCTTTTTTCTTCTTTGACGCTTGGGGCAAYGTATTTCCCTTATCTTCTAATGGWGGATTAGATGTGTTTGTTACAAAAATAACTGGAGGTGTTGGTGGAGGATTGTCTTTATGGGTAAATTCTTTTGGTGGTTCTTTAAATGATTATGGTAATTCTTTAACTAACCCAGGATTTGACTTGTACGTAACTGGGAGTTATCAGGGAACAGTAGATTTTAACCCTCAGGTATTTCCTTCTTCATATTTAACTTCAGTTGGGGGTGAAGATATTTTTGTGCAAAAATTAGATGAAGGTAATGGCAATGTAATTTGGACAAAATCTATGGGAGGGACACAAAATGACAGAGCTTATTTTATATATTCTTATGGAACTTGTTGCTCCATACCTATTTATTTAACAGGCTCGTTTATGGGAACTGCTGATTTTGACCCAAACAATGGAGTTTACAATTTAACCTCTAACGGAAGCGAAGATATTTTTGTCCAAAAAATGGGTAATAACGGAAATATTAATTGGACAAAATCTTTTGGAGGAATTGCAACTGATATTGGGTATGCAGTTACTGACTACCAAAATGTACATGTAACAGGTTCATTTCAAAACACAGCAGATTTTGATCCAGACTGTGGGGTTACTAATTTAATTTCACAAGGGAATGAAGATATTTTTGTATTAAAGTTAGGTCAAACAAATGCAGTTTCTCTTTCTGCTTGTTTAGGTTATGCTTCACCAAGCGGAAATTATATTTGGACAACTTCTGGTACTTATTCAGATACTATAATTGGAGGGACTTTTAATGGTTGCGATTCCATTTTTACCATTAATTTAACAATCAACGGTTCTGATACTTCTGTTTTTAATTTTGACCCTACACTTATTTCCAACGAACTTTCGGCAAGTTATCAGTGGATAGATTGTAATACTTTATTGCCAATTGTAGGAGATACTAATCAAAGTTTTACTGCTCCATCCAATGGTTCTTATGCGGTTGTGCTCACTAAAAACGGCTGTTCAGATACATCTGCTTGTATAACCATAACCAATGTTGGGATTGGTGAAAATGTATTAAGTTCAAGTATTAGTATTCACCCCAACCCAACTTCTAATCAATTAATCATCAGTAGTAAACAAGTAAAAATGGATGCTATAAAAATTATTGATGTCGCAGGAAAACTAGTTAGTTCAAAGACTTTAAAAAACAATGCCATTGATGTAGTGGATTTGCCCAAAGGCATTTATTTTATTCAATTGATATCAAAAGAAATAATAATTACTAAAAAGTTTGTGAAAAACTAAACCAATTCAAAATCCAATTGCTTTTTTGCTAAATCAGCTCTTCTAACTTTTATTTTAACTTCGTCACCCATACGGTATTCTTGTCCCGATTTTTTTCCTCTTGCACAATAATTTTCTGCATCAAAAGTATAATAATCATCTTGTATATCATTTAATCTAACCATTCCTTCACACATATTATCTACTATTTGAACATATAATCCCCACTCACTAACTCCAGAAATAACGCCATCAAACTCTTCACCGATTTTATCTTCTAAAAACTGAACTTGTTTATATTTAATAGAAGTTCTTTCTGCTTCGGTTGCTGATATTTCCATTTTAGAAGAGTGCTTACATTGATCTTCAATTTCTTTTGGATTAGCAGAAGAGCCTCCATCCAAATAGTGTTGTAATAAACGATGAACCATTACATCTGGATATCTTCTAATGGGAGAAGTAAAATGGGAATAATGGCGAAACCCTAAGCCATAATGTCCGATATTATTAGAAGAATAAATGGCTTTTGCCATTGTTCTAATGGTTAATTGCTCAATCATATCTTCTTCATTGGTGCCTTTTACTTTAGCTAATAACTGATTAATGGAGTTGGCAACATCCCCTTCTTCAGTTTTTAAATCGTAACCAAACTTTTTTACAAAGTTGGATAATGAAAGTAGCTTTTCTTGATTGGGTTCATCGTGAATACGATACACAAAAGTTTTTGCTTTTTGTCCTTTAGAGACTTTCCCAATAAATTCAGCAACTCGTTTATTGGCTAACAACATAAATTCTTCAATCAGTTTATTAGCGTCTTTACTTTCTTTAAAAAACACCCCCAAAGGTTTGCCATTTTCATCTAGATTAAACTTTACTTCTATTCTATCAAAAGCAATAGAACCTTTTTTAAATCGTTCTGTTCGGAGGAGTTTGGCCAATTTATCTAATTGTAGAATTTCTTCTACTAAATCTCCTTCTTTATTTTCTATTCGCTCTTGAGCCTCTTCATAAGTAAATCTTCTGTCAGAAAAAATAACTGTTCGACCAAACCATTCGTTCATCACATTAGCTTTTTCATCTATTTCAAAAACAGCTGCAAAACACAATTTGGTTTCATGTGGCCTTAATGAACAAGCTTGATTGGATAATATCTCTGGCAACATTGGCACAACTCTATCTACTAAATAAACTGAAGTTGCTCTTTTATAAGCTTCATTATCTAGTAAAGATCCGGGCTGGATGTAATGCGAAACATCAGCAATATGAACACCTATCTCCCAATTGCCATTTTTAAGCTTTTTGATGGATAAAGCATCATCAAAATCTTTAGCATCTTTAGGGTCAATGGTAAAAGTTGTAGTTCTCCTAAAGTCTCTTCGTTTTTTAATTTCTTGAGCAGAAATTTCTAAGTCTAATTTTTGAGCAGCTTTTTCTACTTTATGAGGGAACTCATAAGGCAAACCAAATTCAGCTAAAATGGCATGCATTTCAGTGTCATTTTCTCCAGGCTTCCCTAAAACTTGTATTATTTTGCCAAAAGGATTTTTTTTATCCAATGGCCACTCAGTCATTTTTGCAATAACTTTATCTCCATCCTGAGCATTTTTAAGCTTGTCGTTGGATATAAAAATATCTACAGGCATTCGTTGGCTATCAATGATGACAAAAGAGAAGTTTTTTGACTTTTCGAGTATTCCTACAAATTCTGTTTGGCCTCTTTCAACTATTTCAACTACTTCGCCTTCTATTTTTTTACTCATTTTTCCAGAGAAGATATTTACCTTAACAATATCTCCATTAAGGGCAGTATTGATGTTTCTTGGGTTAATGTAAATATCTGTATTGCTTCCTTCTACAAGAATATAGGCAGCACCTCTAGAAGTCATATCCACTTTTCCTTGAATAAAATTTTCTGAAGCTTTTAATTGATGTTTTCCTCGTTGGGTTTCGTACAATTTTCCTTGGTCTACCAATTCGTTAAGAACAATAGTAATAAGTTTTTTGTTAGAGACATCTCTAAATCCAAAAGCTTTACTAAGCTGTTTATAGTTAAAAGATTTGGTAGGGTTTTTGTCAAAAACGGCAACAATCTGTTGTAATAAATCGTGTTTAAAAGAACCTTTGTTTCTCTTTTTATGTTTCTTGTTTTTAGCCATATTATTGCTGACTAAAGTAGGAATAAAAAAAGCGGGAAACTTCCGCTTTTAAAAAATGTATTATTCTTTTATTAACTAATTAAGGTATTTATACTATTTAGAAAAAACTTATGTTAGTTTAAGGCAATCCATTAATAATTAAATCTAAATTAGCTTGCGTAGTTACAGACATGTTAATTTGATAAGTTTGGTTTGGGGTCGGTGTAATATCTAATAATCCATAATACAACTGACTATCAACAACAGAAAACACAACTATATTCATGTCTACCGACCCTAAATGAGTTTCGTAAATTGTATTATTAATAATGCTGCCAAAACCCCAGTTAAGGAATCCAATTGGCCATACAGCATTTTCTCCTTTGAATACAGCATAAGCTTTAGTGTTAGAATTATTTAGCCCTGTAATACCTGTAAGTTGAAACGTGCAATTAAAATAGGTAATATTTTGAATAAAACCATCTATATTTATCCACCCTAAACTGTCAAGGCTACATGAATAAACGCTGTCTACTGAATTATAGGCAAACCCTGCATTAGAAGTAGCAGTGTCCACAGGTTGCCAATTTACTGAATCAGGGTCTTCAATTCCTCCAGCGAAAAGTAATTGCATTGCTGGATCTACAGCTTGAGCAGGAATTTCCACGTTAATAAATTGTCCGTTTTGCACATTCAAAATATTTCCATTTTGAGATGCTTCAAGAAAAAATTCTCCACCTGAATTTAAAACATAAGCAGCATCGAAAACGGGAAATACTCCAGAGAAAATAATATCGCTATTAGAAAAGATTTCTTTCATCTTTATAGTAATGTTTCCAGAAACAATTTGTCCATTTTGTGTAGTAAAAGCATTTGCAGGAATTATGATTTCTGAACCTTTCTGAGTTACAATAGTTCCTCCATTTTCTGCAACAATCTGAAAAAATTCCGCTTGTGGAATTTTAATGTTAAAGTAATCATTTATAGAGGCAAAAAACTCACCTGATGAAGAGGGCTGTGAAGATGTATCTTTAGTAATTTGGTCAGCATCTTTTGTACATGAAATTACTACAAGAATTATTATTCCTAATAGGCTTATAATTTTTTTCATTTCGTGGGGTTTTAGTTAATTTATGTTAATCAGACGGAACGAGTTGTTAATTGGTTGCACATAACCATTTTATTCCCACTCTTTAAGTTTATCAAATAATTCTTTATGAAGCTGAACTAATTCTTCATCGGGGTTATAATTGTAGCTTCCCCAAGTAATTTTATTGATGGATGTTCTTCCTATTCTTACATCAATGTAGTAGGTCATATTTCCTGGATAATGCATTTCAATCCCCTCAATACTTAGCAATTCTATCTTTTCTAAGAAGTAATGTAAATCTACTTTATTTAAGTCTTTAAAAAAGACCTCTCTGTCATGCTTAAAGTCGTATTTATGTACTTTTCCATTTTCACTCAAAATAAATTCAAAATATTCTCCAGTAATACCACCTCCTTGACCAATAGCATATCTTTTTCCATTAGGAACAGTAGTTGACTTTACTTTTTCAGCAGTTTTACAACTGAGCAAAATAATGAGGAAAGAAAATGTGTAAATAAGTGTTTTCATTTTATGGAAATGATATTAATTCTGCATCCAAATACTAAAAGTAGATAAAATACAGTTATGTAAATGTACTAACCAAAATTAATGACACTCATTTTTGAGAAAAATGTTAGTGGAATTAATCCCAATTGAAGTGATAGCGGAATATTGGGAACTNAACTAAAAAGACCATGAACCACTTTAAACAAACAAACAAGAAATTAGAAAGATTAAGAGGAATCTTTTTTCAACTAGGATTAATCATTGCTGGAGGGCTAACACTTTTAGCTTTTGAATGGACTACTTCAATTCATATTACAGAATTAGGAGGAATAATAGTAGAAGAAATTGAAGAGGATGTCTTTTTTAATGAAGAGCTTGAAATTATAGAAGAAAAGAAAGAGGAAAAGATTAAACAACCTAAAGTAGATCTTAGCTTAGTCTTTACTCCTGTTGACAACAATAAAAAAATAGAAGAACCTACCGAGGAGAAACAAAAAGTAGAAGAATTAACTTTTAATGAAGGCAAATGGAAAGAAAAAGAAAAAATAATAGAAATAGYTCCAGTGTCTTTTGCTCAGCACATGCCTCATTATAAAGATTGTAAAGACTTAAAAGAGGAAGAAAGAAAAAAGTGTACCCAAGAAAAAATGTATGAGCATTTTGGAAAAAACATAAAAGTTCCTGAGGTTATAAAAATGCAAGGAAAAGCTACTTATTTGGCATTTGTTTATTTTGAAATAAATAAAAAAGGAAAGATTACTAACGTAAAAATCTTAAATGATGAAAAACACAAAATTCCTAGAGAGTTAGAACGGGAAGCTTATAATGCAGTAAGTTCTTTGCCTCAAATGTTACCAGCAAAAAATAATGGAAAAAAAGTGAAAGTTTTATATAGAGTTCCTATAAAATTTACAATAAGATAGAAATAAAAAAAAAGAATTTAAGAGGTTGGTATTTTAATATTAACCTCTTTTTTATAAACTTTTTGTTCTTCCTCCATCAACAGGAATRTTWATWCCGTTAATATAGGCTGCTGCTGGRGAAGCTAAAAATGCMACAGCATTRGCRATTTCTTCYGGYTTWGCAATRCGYTTCATRGGMACCATGTTWGCCATTTCTTCTTGAATAGCTTCAATGCTTCTRCYAGTTTTATCAGATTTATTTTCAATTATAGATTTTAAGCGCACTGTGTCTGTTGCTCCAGGTAATACATTATTTACAGTAATACCAAACTCACCAAGCTCATTTGCTAATGTTTTACTCCAACTAGCAACTGCCCCTCTAACAGTATTAGAAACTCCTAATCCGTTTAAAGGCTGTTTAACTGATGTGGATATGATGTTTATGATTCTTCCATAACCACTTTTTTTCATACCTTCTTTAACGGCTTGCATTAAAATATGGTTGCAGATTAAGTGGTTAGAAAAAGTATGAATAAATTCATCTGATTTAGCATTTTCTATTGGACCTCCAGCAGGGCCTCCAGTATTGTTTACTAAAATATTAATTTCAACATTATTAGTTTCAATATAATCTTCAACAACTAGTTTTAATTGAGGGGGGATAGAAAAATCAGCAACAATAAAACGGTGTTCTTGTCCTTGTGATGTATCTAATTCTTTACAAACAACACCTAATTTTTCTTCATTTCTTGCTATAAGAATAATATTTGCCCCAAGCGAAGCTAACTCCATCGCGATTGCTTTTCCTATTCCTTGAGTACTACCACATACAATGGCATGTTTTCCTATTAAATTTAAGTCCATCTGTAAAGATTTTAGTTATTACCCAAAGGTAATATTTTATACCTTTATCTTTCTTATGAAGTTTAATAAAATAGAGTATAAAAAACCTTTTTTCGAGATAAGGGAATCCTTGAATGAATATTTAGTAAAATATTCTAGAAGCCTTGAAATACCTTTACAGTATGAAAACTTATTGAGTTATACAGAGTTAATTCCTTTAGAAAATGATAAAGGAGAGCCTACTTTATGGAATAGAGTTGTGTATAACTCCAACGAAATGGATTTTTTATATGCTGGGTTAGTAGAAATATATAGACTTTTGATTTCTGATGGTAGTAAGGTTGATCATCTTGCTGTTGATGGCGTAGATTTTTGTGGTTATGGTAACTCTAAGCCATTTAGAATAAAAATTCTAAATCAGCTCAATGATAATTATGATTATTATTACATAAAAATTGCAGATGCTTCTAGAGTTTATGGATTAGAGCTAGAACACCATTTTTCTCCAAATAAAATCAATTATATTTATCACAAAAACACTTTAATAGAAGAACACATTATCGGTATTCCTGGAGACCAATTTATTGAAGAGGTGAAATCGGGGCAACGAAAAATTAATCCAGTTAGACTATCAAAAGAGTTTGTAAAATTTAATGAACAATGTTTTGTTCGGCTTCTCGGAGATATGAGAGCTTACAATTATGTAATTGTGGTAACTCAAGATTTTGATCAAATTCAGTATAGGGTAAGAGCGATAGATTTTGACCAACAAAGTTTTGAGAAACGTGTTAGAATATACTTACCTCAATTTTACAAAGAGAATGCTTATTATGTAAACCTTATTCAAGAAGCAATACCACTCGAGACGATAAATCAATACCAAATGGAAGAGAAATCGTTGTTAAAGAAAAGGTATTTAAACGATAAATACCAAATTGATTTCTTAATTGATGTAATTAAAAAAGACAAGATATCTTTTGATGATTATGTGAAGAATTTAAAGAATGAGTTAGGAAAATTTCACAACTCAACTGAATTTGAAGCGTGTAAAAATATGGGTGAAATATTAGAGATGAACATCAAAACGATGTTGGAGTTGTAGGATTATTTTACTAATAATCTAAACCCATTACCATGTACATTGATAATCTCAACTGAAGAGTCTTCTTTAAGGTATTTTCTGAGTTTGGCAATAAAAACATCCATGCTTCTTGTGGTAAAATAATTATTGTCTTTCCAAATTTTATTTAAAGCAACATCTCTAGAAACAACTTCATTTAAGTTTTCACACAATAGTTTTAATAATTCAGATTCTTTTGGAGATAGTTTTTTAGTAGTAGTTTTTGACTTTAACTCTCGTATTTTTGTATTATAATTAAATCCCCCAATTGTGTAGATTAATTTTTTTTCTTTTGGAATTTGACTGTTATTTCGGTTTAAAACCACTTTTAGTTTGTACAGTAAAACTTCAGTATCAAATGGTTTTGTAATATAGTCATCAGCACCAATTTGATAACCTTTTAGAATATCTTCTTTTAATTTTTTAGCAGTTAAAAACACTAAAGGGGTAGCAGGGTTTATTTTTTTGATTTCAGTTGCTAAACTAAACCCATCTCTTACGGGCATCATTACATCTAAAATACAAAGGTCATAAATATTATTTTTAAAGCTAATTAAACCTTTATTTCCATCAGTACATAGTGTTACTATATAATCGCTTAGTTCTAGATAGTTTTTTAAAACAGATCCGAAATTCTCTTCGTCTTCAACTAATAATATGGAGTGTTTTTTTTTCAAATAGAGGGAATATTAATAGTGATAGTTGTTCCTTGCTTCAATTTGCTTTTTAAAGAAACCGATCCTTTATGTGCATCAACAATCGTTTTTACATAACTTAATCCTATTCCAAAACCTTTTACAGTATGTATGTTTCCTTTTTCTACACGATAAAATTTATCAAACACTTTTTTCTGAGTTTCGTTATTCATCCCTATTCCATTATCTGTAATTTTTATTTCACAATATCCATTGACTAACTGAGTGTCAATTGTAATTTTAGGATTGTTGTCGTTGTACTTAATTGCGTTATCAATTAAATTACAAATGGCATTTTGTAGATGCATCTCATCTGCTAAAAGCAATATTTTTTCTTTAAAAAGGGTTAAGACTAGGCTTGCATTATGGGCTTCTAACTGAAGTCTCATTCTTGCTGGTATTTTCAGAATCAATTCGTTGATATCAATTTCAACTTTATCAAATTCTAGTTCATTTTTTTCACCCAAAGCAGTAGTTAACACACTTTCTACTTGCTTGTTCATTCTTAAATTTTCTTTTCTAATGATGTCTGCAAAATGATTGATTTGTTTTTCATCACCAATAATTTTTGGATGAGTAATAGAATCAACGGCTAAAGAAATAGTGGAAATGGGGGTTTTAAATTCGTGAGTCATATTGTTTATAAAGTCATTTTTCATTTCAGATATTTTTTTTTGTTTTAACATGTAATGAATTGTGCTTGCAAAAGTGAGAAGGATAATAAGCGTAAAAAGAACAGAACAGCTAACCATTAACCACATTGATTTTAAAATATAATGTCTTTTATTTTTAAAATTAAGTGCWMRYYKARYWSAATWWMSMRWYWKGYWWWRTKYRAMWRRKCSKRMKYKWTATGNGYCRYSWGAAWTTSKWAAMWMKKCRRRWKWRWWYRGSTTGANWSWSWKTRYKGYCWKKWRMRWYKRCRTMTTTAAAAGGAGATGTAATTCCATTATCTTTTAAGCTAGACTGGATAATAGGTTCAATACTTATACTTTTTAATAAATGCTGAATAGGCTTGTCAATATTTTTAAACTCTTTCACCATTTTAATCATGATATTGCTNNAACGATCACTAATAATCATTTCATGGGCTCCTTTAAAAATGAAGGAATCATGAACAAAGATTTTTTCTAAATTTTTGAGCTTATTTTTTATATCAATAATATGAGTATTACCATTTACACTTATTTCCAATTCATCATTATTGTCATTCGTTGTCATCTCATAAGTGTATGAATCCTCTTTGGTTTTAATGGTGTCTAATTTTACAATTTTCTGAATCAATTTTTCCATACCATGATGAATGGAGTCTGTCTCGATACTGATATTAGAAGTAGCGGATGCTATTTGATTATGTATAAAATGAATGGATTCGTTATCTTCTATATCAGTAACTACATGATTTAATGCATCGTTTATGAGTTGGTCAAATTGGACTTCTTTTACTTTAATTCCATTGTGTATCCAATATGCTTGAACCCAAATAATTCCAATTAAGGAAACGCTCATTAAAGCAATTAGTATGTATAAAACTCTTTTCTTCATTTTCTYTCGACTCCGCTCAAGAGGCATTTTAACCGCAAATTTAACGTTTAAGAGCTTTCAAAACGAAACTTTAACCTTTCCTTAACTTTCTTTAAGAGTTCTTTAACTATCAAATAACTTAGTCTCCTTTAGATTTGTAGAGTAAAATAATTGATAAACTAAAAATATAATATTATGAAAAATTTAAAACCTTTATTAATTCCAATTGGCTTAATTGTATTAGTTGTTGGAATTTTTTCATTTACCAACTATGAAAGTGGGGATGATGATAAAAAATGCAAAGTAAAAATAGTAAAGATTGTAAATGGAGTTGAAACTGTTATTGACTCAACTTTTGATTGTGATGAAAATATGAATTGGATTTCAACTTTTCATTCAATGGGAGATTCATTACATAAGATGATTAAAGTGATGATGATAGATGGAGATTCTGCGGAATGTAATTTTAAATTTGACTTTGAATTTAATGAAGATGATAAAAGCGGAATGAAAACAATGAAGTTTAAAGGAGAAGATGGTGAAGAAGTTGAAATTAATTTCGATTTCAAAATGTTAGATGGCAAAGATGGAGTAATGAAAATGATGATAAATGGTAAAGAAATGGAGATTAAAATTGATGAAATTCATAAGCATGTCAGTAAAATGCACAAAAAAATGGGTTTTATTCATGATGAATCTGGAAATGTGGAGATAATAATTAAAAGTGATGAAGATGGGGGAGAAGCTCACATAGTAAAAATTATTAAGACAGTAGATGAAGAAGGAAACGTTACAATTAAAAAAATAGTTGATGGTGAGGAAGTTGAAATAGATGATGAAGACATGAAAAATATTCACAATAAACATAAAATGATGTTTTTTGGTAAGGATGGTAAAATGCATGGAAGCCATAACATGACAATTGATGTTAAGATTGATTCGGAAGGTGGGAAAAACGCAAAACACATTGTTATTATTACTAAAATAAAGAATGATGACAAATCAGCTAAAAAGATTGTAGATATGAATAAAAAGGAACTATCAATTAATAAGCTGAAATTTAGTCCTAATCCAAATAATGGGAAATTTGATTTGAGTTTCAAATTGGATAAAAAACAACCGGTTCAAATAAAAATATTTGACATACAAGGGAAAGTAGTTTATTCAGAAAAAGTAGTAGAATTTGACGGAAAATATTCAAATAACATTGATATAAGTGATAATGGTGAGGGAATTTATATACTTCAAATTGTGCAAGGGAATAAAGCAAGTACAAGTAAAATAGTGATAAAGTAGTTTAGTTAGTTTTAGTGTGAGAAAACCCTAGATGATTTTTCATCTGGGTTTTTTGCTTTTATTTTATTCATTCTTCCTATTTTTAGGCAAATAAAAAATAAAACTATGTCTATAGCAATGCCCTTTAATTTCAATCAATGGATTGAAGACAACAAAGATAAATTAAAGCCTCCTGTTGCTAATAAAAATATGTACCCTTTAGGTAAAGATTTCATTGTSATGGTTGTTGGTGGCCCAAATGCACGAAAAGACTATCACTATAATGAAACAGAAGAATTATTTTATCAAGTTAAAGGTGACATCTGTGTTACAATACAGCAAGATGGTAAAGCAGTGAAAGTTCCGATTAAAGAAGGAGAAATGTTTTTGCTTCCTGCAAACATTCCACACTCTCCAGGGCGTTCTGAAGGGTCAGTAGGGTTAGTGATAGAACGAGTTAGAAAAGGAACTGATTATAAAGATGGATTGATGTGGTTTTGTGATGAGTGTAATCATAAACTATATGAAGAAAGATTCACATTAAACGATATTGAAAAAGATTTTTTGGATGTGTTTAAACGATATTATAATTCTGAAGAGCATAGAACTTGCGATAACTGCGGACATGTAATGGAGACGGATTCAAAATTTACAACGAAGGAATAATGAGAATAAATGGACACGGACATATCCTTCCGGAACCTAATCAAATTCCTCAGTTTATGAAAGACAAGAAATTGTTTTGGATTGATGAGGATAAAAAATTTATGTGCCAAGGCGATTGGAAAAGACCAATAACTGACCCTAGTTTTTTCTTGAAAGAGAAATTAGAGTGGATGGATAAATATAAAATTGACCACGGAGTAATGCTTAACCTTTCTCAAATCTATTGTAATGGTTGGAATAGACAGGATGCGAAAGACGCAATACAATGGCAAAATGATTTTAATGCTTCCGTTCAACATAATAACCCTGATAAATTTACTTGCGGATTCGTAGTCCAACCATTATACATGGATGATGCCTTAGTAGAAATTGAACGTTGTGTTAATGAATTGAAGTTAAAACTACTTTGTTTGCCAACTCATTTTCTAAATCAACACAATGATTGGACTTCAATTGCTGATAAATCTGTTTTTCCGATATATGAGTTGGCAGATAAGTATAATTTGGCAATAGAAATTCATCCTTATGATGGAGAAAAAATGGTAAATTTAAAAGACCAATATTGGCGTTTCCATTTGGTTTGGATGATGGCACAAAGTGCGGATACCTTACATCTTTATACGTTAAATGATATTCCAAATAAGTTTAAAAACATTAGAACTTGTTTTGCTCATGGGTGCATGTTGGGAATTGCTAATTATGGCAGAAGGTTACAAGGCTATGATGGAAGACCAGATTTGTTTGAAGGAGTGGAAAATCCAAGAGAATCTTTGGGACATAAAAATTTATTTTTTGATACGTTGGTTCATGATTCTTATACCTTAGAACTACTAAAACGAAGAGTTGGGACTTCACAAATTTTGGCAGGTTTAGATGATCCTTATCCGTTAGGAGAAATGGAAGGTGTAGGTAGTTCCTTTCCGGGAAGAGTGATTGATTTTGCTGTTGAGGTTGATATTTTATCTCAGCAAGAAGCAAATGAAATATGGTATGATAACGTACTAAGGTGGCTCGGGTAATTCATTCTCAATCCAACAATTTTTAATAGTTTTAAAGTATGATAAAAAAATTATCGTTCTTAATTATTATCATTTTTTCATTTATTAATTTAAATGCTCAAAGTCCTGTAGACACATCTCAAAGAGAATATAAACCAATAAGACTTGGTTTGGTTGGTGGCGGAGCAACTGTGTTTTACGGTGGAATATTAACAGGATTAGCAACAGTTTGGTACAAAGATAACCACCCTACAAAGTTCCATTTTACCAACGATAATGCTGGATGGATGCAGATAGATAAATACGGGCATGCTTATACCACTTATTTAATGGGGAAATTAGGAATGAACGCTATGAAGTGGACAGGCGCGAAACGAAAAAAAGCCATTTGGTACGGAGGAGCTTATGGATTCTTGTTTATGACATCTATAGAAATACTAGATGCTCATTACTTAGAGTGGGGGTTCTCTCCAATGGATGCGGTTGCAAATGCCTCAGGTAGCTTGTTATTAATCGGTCAAGAACTAGTATTTAACAAACAGATATTAACGTATAAGTTTTCTTATCACCATACAGAGTTGGCAGAAATGAGGCCATATGTTTTAGGTAATACTGATTTATCGAGGGTAGTAGCAGATTATAATGGACAAACTTTTTGGTTATCATTAAATTTAAGGTCTGTATTTAAACATCAAAAACTGTTGCCGAAGTGGCTAAGTATTTCTGGAGGGTATGGTGCTTATGGAATGTTATCTGCAGAAAATAATCCGAGAATTTATCAAAATGGAGAACTTCTTCCTCCAGTTGAAAGATACCGTAGCTATTATTTGTCGTTAGATTTAGATTTAGATAAAATTCAGACCCGCTCAAAATTTTTAAAATCTACTTTTTTCTTTTTGAATTTGATAAAAATCCCATTACCAACAATAGAATTTAACACCTTAGGCGAAAGAAAATTTCATCCATTCTTTTTTTAATTAACTACCAATCTTTTAATTGTTTGGCTTCCTCCTGCAATAAATTTAACAAAATAATTACCTGAGGGTAAATTAGAAACATCTATCCTGTCTTCTGGTTTTGGATTGCTTATTGACAACACATGAGCTCCAGTAATAGTTGTTATGATTATCGATTTTAATGACTCATTATTTTTCACAGTGTAATTAAAATAATCAGTTGTTAGATTAGGAAATAATTTTACCTGAATAGTACTTGGAAATTCTTCAACGGAGCTTCCTACATCAACGCTTCCCATATAAATATTATCAATTATCCAACCATCTTTATTGGTTTGAATACTATCGCTAATAAAGTTAAATCGAATTATAAATGTATCTATAGGAATTTGCTTAACAGGAAGTGCATACATCAATTGTATGGATGTTGTTTTCCAATCTGAAGTGCCAGAAAAACCAAATTTTCCATTTGCTAAAGTATCATTATCAGTATATAAATTTTCTGAATTAATATTTGGCCAAATACCCCCAAAAATATCACAAAAATCACAAGTATCATCAATCACATTAATCCATGTTTGTCCACTATCATAAGAAACGGTTATATATCCTCCATCAATTAAGGTGTCAGTTTCGTACTTATGGTCAAACTTTATATAAATGTTAAAAGTCATCCACCAATCTTTTGTCATATTAAAACCTAAATCAAAATATGACCAATTATTTGAAGAGTATGGGGTTAAAGAATCGGTCATTATAGCATTAGGTAAAGAATTTGCTTGTCCAAAAAAAGACTTATTGGTTGAGCCAATTACCCAATTGTTATTTGCATTAGTAGTATCAATAGTTAATCTAGCACAAGTATTCTCAAAATTACATGAATCTGCTGGAGGCATAGGGGTGTACCCAGGGAAAAATTGAGAAAACGAATTTAAAGAAATAACGAGAAAAAAGAAAGTAAACAGTTTTTTCATAAGTATTGTTTTTAATTTATTAAAGATACTATAATTCTTATTATCAGTCAAATAGGATTCAATATACGGTACTAAATCTCCTTTTGATAAGAAACCACATCCAGAACTTTACCAAATTTTTTTCCAATGTTTTTGAGGTGACCAACCTTAAAATACCCAACTTTTTCAAAAAGAGCAATACTCGAATTATTCCCTTCAGTTATTACAGCTACCAAATTGTTAATTCCATTATCTTTGGCAACTTTTTCTAAATAAATTAATGTAGTTTTTCCAATTCCCTTTCCTGCCATTTCTTGTTTTAAGTACAATGTTATTTCGGCTGATTGGTCATAAGCCTCTTTATACCTAAATTGAGACAGGTAGCAAAAACCGCAAATTACATTATCATATTCTATTACAAATGATTGGTATTTTGAATGACCTAATGAAACCATCCTCTCCAACTCTTCTTGAGGGATTTCTTCTAAGTGAAAGGTAGCTGTAGAATTTAGCACGTACCAATTGTAAATTCCTAATGCGTTAGAAATATTTTTTTTGGTAATGGGATTAAATTCAATGCTCATAGTCCAAAAGTACTTTTTCTTGTTTATTTATTTCTAATTTTGTTGCATGAAGGAACTAAACGCTTTTTTTGATGCTTTTGTAAATGCTATTGAAAAAGATATTTTTGTAAAAATTACTTTAAGCAAATCCACTAACAAAAGTGAAGGGTTACGAAATGTTTACATTCGTTTAATCAAGATAAAAGAGCAACAGCAGTTATCGTTTACTTATCGTTATAAGACTAACGATCAGGTAAAAAATTATTCTTTAGAAGAAACTAAAAAAAAGCTTCAAGAATTACTAAACAGTAATTTTAAAATAGGGACTTTATTTACCTTAGAAGAAGACTACTCTCTTCGGATTTCTAAAAAAGGTAAGATCGCTGTCATGAAAACACATCCAAGTTTTGCCAATAAGCTTCCCGAAACTCATGACCAACCCAAAAAGAAAAGAGCTGAATTAGGAAAGTATCTTAATTTATTGGGCATTACTGACAACAACGGAAGTGTTATTCCTAAAATGGCAGATAAGTTTAAACAAATCAATAAGTATTTAGAAATTATTGAAAACTTGATCAAGACTGTTGATTTACCTAAGACAGTTAACATCGTTGATATGGGATCTGGAAAAGGGTACTTAACTTTCGCTTTGTACGATTATTTGGTTAATCAAAAAAAGATGGAAGTTAAAGTAACAGGCATTGAGCAACGAAATGAATTGGTCGATTTTTGCAATAAAACTGCTAGGTCCTGTGAATTTGAAAATTTACATTTTAAAAATAATACCATTCAAGATTATAGCGCTAAAAAAGTAGACATTTTAATTGCTTTACATGCTTGTGATACTGCTACAGATGATGCATTAAGCAAAGCAATAACAGCTAATGCGATATTAATTATTACTGCTCCTTGTTGCCATAAACAGATTAGACAACAATTGAAAGGCATAACACAAGAAAGTCCGATTTTGAAATATGGAATTTTTAAAGAACGACAATATGAAATGGTAACCGATACTATTCGTGCTTTAATTTTAGAAAAACATCAATACAATACGAAAGTATTTGAGTTTATTTCTAACGAACATACTCGTAAAAACGTAATGTTGGTTGGTCAAAAATCCAATAAAAAACCTAATGTTGAAAAACTCTCAGAAAAGATAGACGATTTAAAAAAGACCTACGGCATTGATTCTCATTATTTGGAGGAAATCTTGTAAAACGGATAGAAGGATTAATTTTCTTTCTCTTTTTTATTTTAATTCAAATATTCCTAATAAAGGGAAATGGTCGGATTTTCCTAATTTATAAACCATAGCTTTAATACACAATAGTTTGTTGTTGGAAACAATATGATCATATCTGCCTCGTAGGATAACCCATCGCCATGTTTTCGACCGTTTATCATAAATAGATAAGGCATCTTTATATCCCTTTTCATCTCGCAACCATTTCATGGCTTTCCCTTTGTCTCCTTCATTAAAATCACCTAGTACAAGAGTAGGAAGTCTAGGGTCTAATATTTTAATGAATTGATCTAGCTCGTTAATATGGACTTCTCCAGCTTTGAAATAAGCGTTCCAACCAATTCTTCCCTTTCTGGTTAAACCTGGTTTTAAGTGCGAATTTAATATTTGTATTGAGTCTTTATCTTTTTTTATGGTTATTGCCCAAGCGGGGAACCAGCCTACTTGGTTTTTAATATAGTCACTTTTAATAATGGGATATTTAGATAGTATTGCTAACCCTCCTGCAGTTCCATAATGTTTAAATTGAATAAAAGGGTATTTATTTTTTAATCCTTTTCGAAGGATGTCCTCCCATTTGGCATTTGTTTCTTGTAAACAAACCACATCAGCGTTTATCGAATCTAAGATGCTGACTATATCTTTATTGATAAAACTGTAATTTACATTGTAGGTAAGCAAACTAATTGTGTTTGCCTTTACAAAAAAACAGAAGGATAAGAGTAAGACTGAGATAATGTTTTTCATGAAAAATCTATAATGCAATAATAGTTCCATTTTTTTTGGAGGGAAATCACATCTAAAATAAAAGAGGGTTAGAAGATGTAATTCAATAGACGTCTTATAACCTTTCTGTTAATTCAGTATAAAGTGTTGTGAGATGAGGTTCTGCTATTGCTGCTGCTTTTAAAATGTCTTCAATGGCGACAGGTGATAAATTTTCTGGATTACATTCATCTGTTAATACAGAAATAGCGCAACATGGTAAGTCCATGTGGTTGGCAACAATTACTTCTGGAACAGTGCTCATACCTACAGCATCACCCCCCAATAGTTTAATCATTTTGTATTCTGCTTTAGTTTCTAAGTTGGGACCAGTAACAGGAACATAAATTCCTTCATGCAATTGAATGTCTTTTTCTTGGGCTATTTCTCTTAATGTATTGTTTAGTTTTTTTGAGTATGGTTCGCTCATGTCTGGGAAACGTGGGCCAAAAGTTTCTAAATTTTTCCCTGTTAATGGGTTATCAGGATATAAATTAATATGGTCAGTAATTAACATTAAGGAGCTTTTTTTATACGTTAAGTTGATTGCTCCGGCAGCATTTGAAATTAGTAAATATTTTACCCCCAATAATTTCATTACTCGAATGGGGAAGGTAATTTCTTTCATATTATACCCTTCGTAATAATGAAAACGGCCTTGCATTACTAGCACTTTTTTATTGTGAATAGTTCCGTAAATTAATTTACCGTGGTGTGATTCTACAGTAGATACAGGGAAATGAGGAATATTGTCATAATCAATAGAAGTAATAATATCAATTTCAGAAACTAATCCACCTAGTCCAGTTCCCAATACAACTCCAACTGCAGGGGCTTCTATACCTTCGTTTTTAAGGTAGCTTACTGTTTCGTTTAATTTGTTTAACATACTTTGAGACATAAAAAAACGTCATTGCGAGGAACGAAGCAATCTCATCAAAAAGATTGCTTCGTTCCTCGCAATGGCGAAATAATGCATGGTTAATTTATGGTTCTTCCTTTAGCTTTCTTAGTAGTTGTTTTGTAGTCCTTAACTTTTTTTAATTCAAATTTAAGATAAGCTCCTGCTCCACCAGGTAATATGTAATAGGTTTTTCCACCAAAATTTATTTTGCCTTTTCCGGCTTTCCATTCTGCACCCATTAAGTTATACCTGCCCCTGTTATTAGGGTCTCCAAAAACTAAATATTGGTCATCAGTCTCAAAAAAGCTTATTGCCAATTTATTTCCGCTTAATACCTTTACACATACTCCAGGTGTTTTAGCATCAACTAATATATTATCTAAACTAGCAGAACTAGATACAATTAGCTTACCATCTTCGTCTAATTCTTGAGTTTTTACTCCTCTTTCTCCTCGTTGTAGGGTTATGTCAGTAGAAATGTAAAACTGCATTTTTTTCAATTTAGCCTCATCTAAATTATACTGTGTTCTTACAGTATTAGTAAAGGGGGTGGTGCTTTGGCAACCACTAAGAACTGTTACGACACCTAATCCTAAAATGATTAATGTTTTACTTAAACGTGTTGATTTCATATTTATAAGTTTAAAAAACTTTTTAATTAACAATAATTGTTCCAAAACAAAACTATTCATTTTATCTTAATTAATAAGCATGTTACATCCACGTAAATCACTGTCATCAAATCTACCTAACACTTCAAATTCTCCGTTATTATTTTTCTTTCCTAGGTCTTGTGTGGCAATAAAGCTACAAGAATCAATATTGGCTAAATCAATTACGTTTATTCCTCCCGTTTTATTATTTTCAATTAAGCTAAAAGGATCATTAATGTCCCTGATAAAAATTTTCATCCAATTAGGGGTTTTAAAAATTCCATTGCCTTTTGAATAAGCTTGAGATAACAATTCTGTCATCCCATATTCTGAATGTATTTCTGAAACATTAAAACTTTTCTTATAAACCTTATGGAGTTCTTCTCGGGTTAGCTCTTTTCTTCGCCCTTTCATCCCTCCTGTTTCCATAATAATAACATTACTTAAATCAATTTCATACTTTTCAGCCAGATCTAATAAAGCGAAAGAAACACCAAAAAGTATCGTTTTTTGTTYATTTTTRWYCAWWWWWSKYWAKTTATCTATCAAAAAACCCTCATTATTGAGAAAAAAGTTACTTTTCTTATGCTCACTTTTTTTAATTAAGTCAGTAATCATATAAATTAAAGAGGATCCTTCTCTTTCCAAATAAGAAGGCAATAAAGCTAATATGCAGTAATCTTTTACGTTACCATAAAACTGTTGAAAAGCATTTTTATAACTTTTTTTATACAGGCTTAAATCTTTTACATAATGTTTGCTTTTGTTTTCCCCCGTTGTCCCACTACTTAAAAAAACCTGTTCTTCTTTATATGCACCACTTTTTACAATGTGGGTTTTAAAAAACTCTATAGGCAAAAAAGGAATTTGATTGATTTTAGTTATTTCTGTCGGATTAATTTTTAATAGATTACAAAACTGTTGATATATTAAATTATTAGTGTATTGGTAGTTAAATATTTCAATAGAAATTTCGTTAAACTCTTGTTCAGTCTTAATATCGAAGATTTTACTTTTAAGGTTCAACAAAATAATTCGTAATTTTCAGGTATGAAACAGTTTACAAAACTAGCCATATTATTTGCTATAGTATTTTCTGTAGGATGTAAAAAGGAAGATCCAGATCCAGTTCCTCCTATAATCACATTTATGGATGCTCAGTATTCAGCTGACAAAACTTATACCATTGTTCGATTTGAATTTTTTGATGGGGATGGAGATTTAGGATTAAAACAGGAAGAAAATTCTGGCGAACAAAAATATAACGTGTTTATAGATTATTATGAAAAAGTTAATGGAGTATGGGTATTGAAGTCTCCTATTATTACATGGAACACAACAGAAGGTAGGTTTGATACTACCGAGCTACATTTACGAATGCCTTTTTTAGAAAATGAAGCAAATAGAGCTTTAGAAGGAGAGACTAAAATAGATTTATTGTATGATTTTACGGCAGATACTTTTCGCTATGATATTAGTATTAAAGATAGAGCGTTGCATTTAAGTAATGTTATTACAACTTCGGAATTGGTAGTAAATTAGTGTGATTACCTATTGAGTTTTTTAATCGGATTCACAGTTATTAGCAATTATTCTTTTTGTCTCTAATTTATATTTTGATAGTTTTAACCTAATCTTTACGGCACTTTTTTGACAAAATTCATAATATTCTTCAAACTCTTTTTTACTTTTAGAAAGAGAACCTTTAATAGCTTGTTTTAAAACTTCTTCATGTTTTTTTAAGGTTCGGTTGCTCATTCGTAATACTCTCTGAAGGTAAAACAGTTTACTTTGTAAGTTTTCTAATATACGATCTCCATACTGTGAACAAGTATTTTCTGTAGCTTGAAGTAAGCCATTATTTATGTTTTCAAGCTCTTTTTGACAGTTTTCAATTTCGGTTATCATGTCTACAATACATTTGTATTGTTCTTTGATATCAACAGGATTTTTTGATGTGTCCATAGTTAAGTATTTTAGTAAATTCGTTATTCTTTTTCCTCATTTTCACAAACATCGCCTTCATTAGCACCACACGTACAAGTCATACAACCACCTTTGCCAAGATTGTCCATATGGTTTTTGGTTTTCATTTTTTTGGCAATAAGTTGTACAACTACCCAGCCTGCACTTAATGCAGCTACAAATAATATAGGTATGAGGTACTTCATCATTGTTTTTTTCTTATGAGCTGAACAATCCAGCAAATCCCATAAACGCCATAGAGATAATACCCGCTATCAATAAATTAATTGCGGTTCCTTGTATGACACTCGGAATGTTTAAAATTTTAGTTTCTTCTCTCACTCCAGCTAATAAGGCTAATGCTAAAGTAACACCACCACCAGCTCCCAAAGCGTAAATCATTCCTTCCCAAAAGCCATAACCTTTATTGGTTGAGAATAATGCTAACCCTAAAATCGCACAGTTAGTTGTTATTAAGGGTAAAAATATCCCTAAGGCTTTAAATAAATCTGGACTCAATTTTTTCATGGCCATTTCTACAAACTGAACTGAACTGGCAATTACAATGATAAAACTTATCAATCTTAGATAAGGAGCATAAACCAATACCCAAGTATTTAAAGCGTAGGCACAAGCTGCTGTAATAAGCATTACAAAAATATTAGCTAACCCTAAACGAAATGCTGTTTGTAATTTTCCAGAGACCCCTAAAAAAGGACATAACCCTAAGAAATAAGCCAAGGTAAAATTGTTAACCAACAATGCTGAAACAAATATCCAAATCAAGTCACCCATTTTAAAAGTACTTAGAGTTTAAAGTACTTAGAGTACTTGAAGTATTTAGAGTGCCTAAAGTACTTAAAGTCCGTGGAGTGCCTAAAGTTTTTAAAGTCATAACTTATACTTATTTTAATTTTGTGCTTATTGATGTGAAAATAGCAAGAAGTTCATTTGATTCTTTTAATATTAATTGTAATGTTTTAGGATTAACCCAATCCATTTCTTCAATTATTTCTAACCAATAAACTGTTTCACTTGCTTCACTTTCACTTATCTTAATTTTATTTTTAAAATCAGCCTTACTTCTCGACCGATTTGCTTCTCTATAGTTTGCTCCAACACTAGTTCCAGATTTTGTTATTTGATTTTTAATAACTCTACCTTCTTCAGTATGAGGTAAAGAAATAGATAAACGAATAATGCTAATAGCAAATGTTTTTGTTCTGTTTTCTAATTGTTTACCAAATTCTTTATTATCCATTTCTAAGTACTTAGAGTGTCTAGAGTATTTAAAGTGCCTAAAGTACTTTTAACTCGATTTATAATATTTTTCATTTCTTTTTTAACTTTAAGTACTCTTAACTTTAGTTCACTTTAAGTACTTTTTTCTTCCTCTGAGCATACCAGTTAAAACCTAACAGCAAGAAGCCTAACATAAAGAATCCTCCAGGAGGTAAAATCATCACTACCCAAGGTTCAAAACTATCTCCAAATAAAGGGATATTAAATAGCGATCCACTTCCTAAAATCTCTCTTGGAATACCAATACAAAGCATAGCAAATGTAAATCCAAGACTCATTCCTAAGGCATCTAAAATGGACAATCCAACCGTGTTTTTAGAGGCAAAAGATTCTTGTCTTCCGAGAATTAAACAGTTAACAACTATTAATGCAATAAAAGCTCCTAGTTCTTTATGAATTGCTGGAACAAAGGCTGCTAAACTAAAATCTACTACAGTAACAAATGTGGCTATGATAATGATGTAAGCGGTAATTCTAACTTGTTTAGGAATTATGGATTTTAATAAGGACACTAAAATACTTGAGCAGATTAAGACAAACATTGTTGCTAAACCCATTGCTAAACTGTTAATAGCAGTATTGGTTACAGCTAAAGCAGGACACATGCCCAACACAGAAACGAAGATGGGGTTCTCCTTCCAGAGCCCTTTCATAAACTCTTCGGCTGCTTTACTTTTGTCTTCTATCTCACTCATCTTTTTCAGATACGGTTAGGTTATTTTCTTCAATGTAATCATCAATGGTTGTTTGCCAAATAGCCATTGTTTTATTCAATAATCTCACTACTGCTTTCGATGAAATAGTAGCTCCAGCAATCGTTTCTACTTCATTTGGGTTTTGTTTTTCTCCCTTTTTTACCGGAATTATCTCTGGCTCTACGGCAAGTGCTGTAAAGTTTAATAAGAAATCAGCATCCTTAAATATTTTATCTCCTAAACCAGGGGTCTCTTTACTTTCTAAGACTTCAAATCCAATGATTACTTTTTTGTTTCCATCATAACCGAATATGGTTCCGATAATATCCTGAAATCCAGGTTCACTTCCTGGAATAGCAAATCCGATTAGTTGTTTGTTGGCATCATATCCAGCATAAATCAACAATTCATTTTTATCATTTTTCTCTTCTTTGTTGGGATCAACCACTTTTTCAACCAATTTATCATTTTCAAGAGTCAACGGTGTAAAAGATTCACATCCATCTAGCACCTTGAAAATGGCTCGTTGAGTAGCTGCGGCTTTATTTGCCTTAATTAAAGGGTCAGTGTAAATAAAAGTGCCTACCAAAATAACCCCAGAGATTAGTCCAGCAATTCCCAAAGCAAAAATTAGCTTAAAAGAACTTGGTTCTTTTTCTTCTACTATTTCAGGGATTGTATTTTCTTGTTCTTCCATTTTAAGTGCCTAAAATCCGTAAAGTACTTCGAGTGCCTAGAGTACTTGTTCTATATTTTTCTTTTTTATCTAATTTCATTTTATCCATTTTAACTCTAAGTACTCTTAACTTTAGCACACTTTAAGTACTTATTATTTCTTATGCCCGTAAGTTCTAATTTTTGTAAAACGATTTAACAATGGGGTTGTGGTATTCATCAATAAAATAGCATACATTACTCCTTCGGGCAATCCTCCCCAGTTTCTTATCAATACTATTAAAAGACCTATTCCTATTCCAAAAATCCATGTTCCTTTTGGTGTTAATGGAGATGTTACTAAATCGGTTGCCATGAACACCGTTCCTAATAGCATTCCTCCAGATAAGATCATAAATATTGGTGAAGGATAAATTGCTGGATTTATCATGTAAAATATACCCGAGAAAACGATCACCGTAAGGATAATTGACAAAGGAATTCTCCAGTCAATAATTTTTGTAATTAACAAATATGCTCCTGCAAGAATAAATAGAATGGCACAAGTTTCTCCTAAAGAACCACCTGTTGCACCGATTAATAAATCCCAAGTATCTGTTGCTACGTGGTCGAATTTCATTTTTGACAATGGTGTTGCTCCTGAAACTCCATCTAAGTTTTCTCCTTGAAAAAAGGGAGGTGCTAAATTGGTTCCACGTAAACTAAAATATCTTCCATCTGGTGGAGACCAAGTAGTTATTGCTGTTGGAAATGCTGCTTGTAAAAATGCTCTTCCTAATAGAGCGGGGTTGAATACATTTTGTCCTAATCCTCCCCACATGGCTTTTCCCATTCCAATGGCAACTAACCCTCCAATAAAAACCATCCACAAAGGGAATCCAGGAGGGAGTGTTAAGGCTAAAAGCAAACCTGTAATCAATCCACTTCCATCTTTTAATGATTTTAATCTATCTGCTGCTGGATTGAATAGCCACTCAGTAAACATGCAGGAAAAAACGGAAGTTATAATAATTAAAAAAGCACTTAATCCGAAGTAAAAAATAGACGCCAACACAATAGGAATCAAGGTGTAAACTACCTTCATCATAATTTTTGGCGTGGTATCCTTATCCTTTAAAAAAGGAGCTGTTGAAACTGAGAGCTTAAGACTATTCATTGCTCCCTTTTTTGTTTTTATATGTGATTTTTAATTTTAGCATTCTTTTTTTCAAGTGCCTAAATTACTTAAAGTGCCTAAAGTATTTAGAGTTTAGCTTTTGTCTTTATTGTTTTTCGTTTAGCAGGTAACTCGTTACCTTATAGTCATTGTTAATGATTTTTTATTTCCCCATAGCTTTAATTATTCTGTCTTCTTTGATTAATACATCCCTCATAAGTAGTTTGTAAGGAAACTGTTTATGTTTCTTAGAGTTTTTAAATCCTTCAAGAATTTTGAGTAGGGAAGAAGCTGTAATTAATGATAAATTCAAATCATATTCAAGTTCTGTGTCATTGATGAAGTCATCACTAAAATCAGGTGCAATCAATAAAGATTTGATGATTTTACAGTCCTTCGCTTTTGCAAGTCCTGTGTATGACTTCATTTGTCTAGAAACAGAACTGAATTTATTGTAACCACTTTCCTTAATTGTTTTACATTCAATTAGGATAAGCTCATTACTTCCTAAATTCAGAAGAATGTCAATTTTATCCTTTTTGGTGTTCAGTTCCTTTTTGAGCTTTTCGTCAACATTGAAACCTAGTTGAGAGAAAATAGATTTTGTCAAATCTTCAAATTTTACTCCTAAATTTGCTTCTTTAATTACAATTCCATTTTCTTTCAAAGCGTTTAAATCTCTGAATCCGATGTTAACATAATTTTCAAGGTAAAGATTTTCTGAATCCTTATAAGCGTCAAGAATATTTTGAATGTCATTCCCTCTTGTTTTTATTTCTCTTGTTTTGCAGAATTTTTCTAATTCTTTCGACTGAATAATATCTAAAATATCTCTTGGCTTAATATTATAATCAAGGAGTAAATTACTTTTTAATACATTCTCGTCTTGTAGCTCGAATTCAGCTTTTACTTGAAAATTTAGTTTTGGTAATGTTTCATCAAGTTCCATTAATAATTTCTCATAACCATCAATTGAAATCCCCACTTTTTCGTCTTTTTCAATTGCATCAAAATGAGCAATTATATTTTCTAGTTTTTCTTCTAATGTTGTTCCTTTTAAAGCTGGAGAAAGATTTAAACTTTTGCTCCAAAATTCATTTAAGAATTTCTTCTTGTCAGAAACGTTTGTTCCGTCCTTGTGAATGTCTTTGGTTAAAACACCTGAAAAAGAAATTCCTTCATTGATTATTTCTTTTATTTTTTGGTCAAAATTCAGCTTTCTATCAATATTGTGTTTTTTGGTAATTAGGTTAATTTGAGGTTCTTTAAATAACCTTAAAACTCTTCTAAAGAATTTGTCTGCGATTTCTTTTTCTCTAATTTTTCGAATTACACGAACCATTTCATCTGCAACATATATTGTACTTGTCTTTTTTGCATAGAAAATAACACCTAGATTTTTCAATTCAGTAATTACATTGTCTATTTCTGCTTTTTTTGCAGGTAAAATCAAGTAATTAATTAATTTAGTTTCTTCTTGTGAAAGTTCTAATTGTTGTGATAATGTCAACAAAATTGAAAGTTCATCATCTGTGATTTTTGCCTCACGATTATTCTCGATGTCATTATGAAAAGCTGTGTGAACACACGATTGATATATTTTATAATCTCGTTTTCTATTTTCAGATAAATCCGATTTTGGATTTTCAATCTCTTTTTGTAATTCCTTTATCTTTTTGGTTATCGTTTTTAATTCAGTTTCATAAAGTCGAGCGAACCAATCTTGTTTCATTATGCAATTTCCATCTCTTGTAATGATATCTGTTAAGATGTCAAGTTGAGAAGAAGTGTTTACAAATTCTGATTTGATTAATTGTGAAAATTCGGTTTCTATTAGGCTGAAAATTTTTGAAATAACTACATTGTCAAGGCTTTTTAGTCCAGTGTTGTCCGTTTCGGCAAGTATCTTGTCAATAGCTTTTGAATTCTTTGGACTATTCGCAATTATGTTATCAATGATTTTAATAAATGAATTCTTTTCTAGTGAATTCAAGTTGCTTAGTATTTTTTCTAGTTTCATTATCTTTATTTTTTWACTCCAGAACCTAATTTAATCATTTGTTGATGTCAACAAATGGCCTAAAACATAATTCCCAATTTTTTTATCATTCTTTTTTATCAAGTACTTAAAGTACTTCGAGTATTTAGAATATTTAGAGTGCCTAAATTACTTAAAGTTTTATCTTTTTCACAAAGAAATAGAACGCTGATAACGCAGATTAATATGATTTAAAAAAGATAGCAAATCATAATATATCCGCTCAATCAGCGTCATCTGTGTTCTATTGTAGTAGTTATATTTCATTTTTTCAACTCTAAATACTCTTAACTCTAGGCACTTTAAGTACTCTAGTTACACTTTAAGCACTTTCTTTTTCCCTAACCGCTTTTTCTCTTAAAAATCCTTTAGCAACTCTAAAACTTTGTACCAATGGAATATTAGAAGGACAAACAAAAGAACAGCTTGCACATTCAAAACAATCCATTACGTTGTATTCTAACATGTCATCCCACAATCCTTTTTTCGCTAACAGCCCCATCATAGATGGGTTTAAAAAGATTGGACATGCATCTACACATTTTCCACAACGAATACAGTTATATTCTTCTAACTCTWTTACTTCATTATTACTTAGTATTAGTATTCCAGAAGTTCCTTTTACTACTGGAATATCTAAACTTTTTTGAACAGATCCCATCATCGGCCCACCCAATAATATTCGTGCTGCGTCATCCGTAATCCCACCACATAACTCAATTACATCTTGCATTGGAGTCCCTATTGGAACTAACACATTTGCTGGATTTTTTATGGCAGTTCCTGTAACAGTTACTACTCTCTCCATTAAAGGTTGTCCTTTTCTGAAATAATCGGAAAGTGCTTTAAACGTTCCAACATTACCCACCAATACGCCTAAATCCAAGGGTAGTTTTCCACTCGGAACTTCTTCTCCTAAGATGGCGGTAATCATCATTTTTTCTGCTCCTTGAGGATATTTTACTTGCAATGCCATTACCTCAATAGGGAAGCTACTTGTTTTTGCTTCTTTTTTTAATATTTCAATCGCATCAGGTTTATTGGCTTCTATTCCAATGTATGCTTTTTCAGCATTCAGGTATTTATTAAGAATCAAAATACCATCTATAATTTCTTTGGCATTTTCTACCATTACCCTATGGTCGGCTGTTAAGAATGGTTCACATTCACAGCCGTTGAGCATAATGTATTTACATTTTTTATCTTCTGGTATGGCAAATTTTACATGGGTTGGGAACGCTGCTCCACCTAATCCTACGATTCCTGCTTCTTGTACTGCAGCAATAAAATCTTTGGCATCTAACGCTTCTAAATCGATTGGAGTTTCCTCCATTTTTTGCGTGCTGTAAGGGTCCGTTTTAATTTTTATCGCTGGTAAAACTTGTCCATTAGGGTTGTCAAAAATTCCAATATCACTAACAACTCCATCCACAGGAGAATGTAAAGCCACAGAAACAAACCCGGCAGCATCAGCAATTTTTTGACCTCTCTTTACTTTTTCTCCTTTAACAACTAATGCTTTACTTGGTGCGCCAATATGTTGTCCTAAAGGCAAAGTATATTCATCTACAAAAGGCATTCGCTGTACCTCACAATGGCTACTTAATTCTTTAAATTCCTCTGGATGAACCCCGTGACGAAAAGTGTAAGTTTTGCCTTTATATGTTGTTGCTGTAGACATAATTTATTTAACAGAAGGTTTTAAATCACAAATAACAAGTGACAAATCACAAATAAATTCCAATATTAAATTTTTAAACTTCAAACTATTTTGATTTTTCTAATATGGCTGAAAGTATTTTTTTCAACTCTGTTGATTCTTGAATTAATTCCTCTGCCATTTTAGAGTTTGACAACTCATTTGTTTCATTTATTAACCGTAACCAATAAACACTTTCTTTCGCTTCTTTTCGACTTATTTTAATTCTAAAAATAAAATCTTTTTTACTAAAAGACTCATTGGCTTCAATGTAATTTGCTCCAACAGAACCCGAAGAACGAACAACTTGCTTTGCATCTTCAATATTAGCAATTGTTTTTTCTAATGTTTTGATAAAAACTCGAACATCCTTAGCAAATTGGAAGGTTCTTTCTTCTAAATCGTAAGGTTTGTTATTTGTGCTTTTTGTCATTGAGTATTATTTGTCTTTTGTTTTTTGAAAATTGTTATTTAACTCTTCGCCATCGTTGAAAGTGCGACTAATTTTTTTTTTAATTGCTGCCTTAATATTTCTGTTTGGGAGGCTTCCTTATCTACTAATTGTTGTTCATAATTTTTCTTTAATTCAGTTATTTCTTGCTCGTATTTCTTGCTGATTTCTTGGYTTAACTCTTCTTTTAGTTTAGCCGGAATTTCTGCCACAACTCTTGCCAATTCTTGCAATGTATTCCAGTTGGTTAACACCGCTTCTGTCATTTCTATTACTTTATTACTAGCCGAATAATACTTTAATCCATTGATATTATTTCGCATTATTACAGGAGTTTTTCCAGTTCTTGCTTTTGTATCTAATTGGATGTAATCTGCTATAGAAACATTGGTGTCGTCTGTTTTAACTACTGTAAATTGGGTTTTCCAATCACTCTGAGTGAAAGCCCAATCAGCCCAAGTTATTTTATAATCCAAGGTTTCTTCTTCTGAAATAGCAATCGTTTCGGTTAACCAATCTTCTTTAATGGATTGATTTCCATCAACACTTATGGCTCCATTTAAGAAATTTTCCTTTTCTTCAGGATTAAAACTTAAAGAAGGAAAAGCTCTACTATTTAAAGCTAATGAAGCGTAAGGAGACCAATCAATATTGGCRACTCCGTGCTTCTCTAATTTGGTAGCATACAAATTGAATAGTGCAGGATATGTTTTTTCTAAACCAATCATTAGCCCATCAAACAAATGATTTACATTACCCATTCCACTTTGAAAAACATAAGCATTTTTTAATGCCATTGTGCTAAATAAACCCGAATTGGTTTGTGTTAAATTAGCAACAGGGTCATTGGTTGGAGAAGTAACATTGTCAAACAAAAATACTTTAACAGGGTATTTTTCGGATAACAATTTGTTTAGGTTGCTCCACCCTGTATCGTTTAAATCATTTCTTTCAGCAATTAATAAAACGGGAGGGATCAATTTCTTTTCCTCATCAGATAAATCATTCCAACTCAATTCAGCAATTTCAATGTCGTGAATGGCGGTATCGTATTTGTCTTTCGCTTCTAATGCTGCTCTACGCATTAGTTTGATGTTATCTAACAAATAACGTAATTGCCCATAAAACAAGCCTAATGTTTGTTCAGGAGCAGAACCATTCCAATGAATTACAGAAGGACTGGTAAAGTTATTTGCTGGATATTGTTTCGCCCAATCCATAGAGCTTTCTCCAGCGATTAACATTCCATACCGAGAACGACCAACACCTGTTGGCCCTTCAGATAACACCCATTTTAAATTCTTTAATGAATCAACTAAATCTGTTTTTCTTCCCAACGATTTAGTGTCAATCATCTTGCTGTTGGCTCCTTCTCCAATTTGGCTGACCACTTCACTAAAAGACAGTTTTTTTCCTTCAGCTTTTTTCAATGATTTTGATAAACTTTCTAAATCTTCTTTTGGCAAAGAGTTGCTTAATTTTTGGTGTACATTTTCAGATAACGCATCAATTAGCTCATCAATTTGTTTGATTTGGCTTACTATTTTTGGCTGAATAACAGATTCTGCAGTTGCAGTAACAATGTTTAATAAATTGTGATAAGGAGCATCATTTTCTGAATTGCTCGCACCAACCATACTCATGTAGTAGTTTCTGCTCAGCATCATTGCAGCCAATGAACTGTAATTAGCATCATGAAACAAACGGTTAATGGTTTCGCCAGAAGTATCTGGTAATTGTTCCCACAGTTTAAATAGGCTGTTAATATTTTCTAAATCTTCATCAGTTTGTTCTTTCATTGATACTCCTTCTCCAAGTGTTGCACACATTGGATTGTCAGTACAAATAGAAGCGTCAACTATTAAAGAAAATAACTCTCCACTTCCTGCTTCTTGAACATCAGGAGCAGTAAAGAAAACATCAGTAGCAACTACAGGCAAATCTCCAATTTCATTCACTACCAAGTTGAATTCTGCTTGAGCAGCGGCTAACTTATCGCCTTCTAATTTCATTTGAGTAACTAGACTTTCAAAAGCTACAGGAAGAAAATCTTTAACCACATTAAATTCAGTTTCTTTAATGGTTTTACTTGCCACTTTAGCCAAGTTCTTTAACAAAGGAGTCAACTTAGTCATTGTGTTCCCTTTGGATGTAGCCATATCAATTCCCGATTTCATTAATTGCTCCACTCCAATAACAATTGGGTGTAACTCAGGACACATTACATAATTTTCTGTTCCTTCTTCAGCAATTTTTTTCAAATCTAAAATAGGAACCAAGGTTCTTTTGTTGCTTTGATTAAAGAAACTCGCACTTGCACTTGGTGTAACAGGAACCGCAGCAAAAGGATCTGCTACTAGTTCGTTGTGCTCGTTGTGCTCGTAAAAGAAAGCGGTATCATCGTAAAATCGTGATAACCGTGTGTAAGCTGGACCTTTATCTTGGTACATTCTTACCGCTAAAGGAATTTCATTTTGAGTGTTTGATGATCCCTCAGTTTTACGATTACTATTTATTGATTCCTTAGTTATTTCTGGATACTTTTTGCTAATTTCTTTTAATAAGATATCGTGTTTAGGATAACTACTCGAAGTTTTTGTAAAATCTAATCCTAAAAAATAATCCATTTTTTGTTGACCAGAAATCATGTGTTGAATTGCTTTGCCTAAAGAATCGGCATCTAAATCTGCACTATATTTTCCTGAATATACTTTAACACTTGTATTGTTGATTGCGTTTACGACTTGATAATAAAATGCAGATTTTGAAGCACCTGTTCCTATATTTTCTAAAATGGTAACAGCTTTTTTTCCTTTTAATAATTCTGCAACCGCATTAGTTGGAAAAGGGTTGAGTTGGTTGACTGTTATTATTTGAGTGTCAGCGGAACTGATTTCATTTATCTGTCCTCCAATAGTAATTACTGCATTTTCTGAGGAAGTTCCTTTAGTTGTAACAGCTTTAATATTGGTGCCAAAAACTTTATTAAACTCTTGATATGCTTGAGTTATCAGTTGAGGTAAATGGTCGTAAAAGTAGTTGCGTGATGCAGCAGCTTCAAAAGAAATGGCTTCACCATTTTTTTTAGCGCCTAACATTACTGGTAAATCTAAACTATACCAGTTAGGAACTCTTCTTCTTTTTTCTCCAAAAATCATTTTTTGAGATGGAGTAGGGCAATCAATTTGATCGTCAGGATTACCTAAATAGTTGATTATCAAATCATCAGCAGGAATACCAATTTTATCTTCTCTTGGTGTATAATCTGAAATTACAATTCCAGGGATTAAAGAAAGCTCTGCAATTCTGTGTGCAATTAATGTGAAAAATATTTCTTCTTGCAATGAAGTAGCCACTAACTGAAAACACCCTGTTTGTTCGATAGAATTGATGTTTGCAAAATTGTTAGCGTAAGATGAATTAGAGGTTGAGCGTGCAGTTGTATTTACCACTAATGGCAAATGTTGACGAGCTGCTGTTAATAATTGGTTGTAGTTGGTAATGATTTTATCTCCTTCCAATAGTGCTGTTCCCCTCAAACCTGTAGCAACTAATCCATTAATAAAAGAAATATCTGAAGATTCGTGAGCAGTAACAGTTCTGTGAAAAGCATTAACTTTTTCAGCAGTAGTACTCAAAGAGGAAGCTTGAACTCCTTCTCCAATTTTGTATGCTAACTTTTCTATTATTTCATTCATAACAATATCTTTTATTGATAATAAACTTCTTCTTCAACTCTCCCTAATGGAAGGTCAATGTTTGTTGTTATTTCAAATTGATTATCTCCTTCTAACCAAATAATCGCATCTGTTGGGCATCTTTTTACAGCAGCAGACGTTGTTAAATCGTTTAACTCATAATTTACTATTGCCAAATTATTTACAATTTCAATTACATCTGGAGCAGCATCAGCAGCACAACGAGAACATCCTGTACAAGCAACACTACATTTTGATTCGGCTAAATCCCCCTCTAATAAAGAACGACATTGAACCAATAATTTTTGATTGATTGGCATTAATTTGAATAATCCTTTCGGACATTCAATTACACAATCGTTACAAGCTGTACATTTTTCTGTATCAACAACAGGTAAGGCGTCATCACTCATGGTAATGGCATCAAAGTCGCATGCTTTTGCACAATCACCCAATCCTAAACAACCCCACGAACAATCTTTACTTCCTTGCCCAACAACTGTTTCTCCTCTGCAAGTACTCATTCCTCCTTTGTAATCTGCTAGATTATGAGCTTCTTTAATTCCTCCAGCACAGAGTAATCGTGCAACCACTTTTGCTTCTGCTGATGCTTCTACACCTAAAAAATTGGCAATATTTTCAATTCCTTCTTCAGAGCTTACAGTACATTTTGCAGGGTTTGTTCCTTCGTTAATTACAGCCTCTGCAAAGGCTCTACAACCAGGAACACCACAAGCACCACAGTTGGCGTTTGGTAATAAATTTTCTACTACATCAATTCTGGGGTCTTCAAAAACCTTAAATTTCTTATAAGCCATTGCCAAAATAAGCCCAAACAATAAGCCTAGTCCGACAAGAATAGCTAGTGGTATGAGAAAATCTTCTCCCACTTTTAATTAAATTTTGCTGCTCTTTCTACTAAATCATCTAAATCTGCTTCATCGGGATTGAGAGGAGAGCCAGGGTGAATAATTGCTACAGGACATAATTCAGCTGCTTCAACTAATTGATAAAATGTTCCAGCTTTTGCATCAGCAATAAATGCCATTTTATCTCCATTGTACTTAAACATTTGAGGGTTTAGGTCTAAACATTCATTACAAGATGTACATAATGCAGTGTCAATATAAGGGTCATTGGATAATGTACTTTCTTCTTCTACTGGAGCTTCTTTTTTAACAACCTCATCGGTTTCAATAGCTGGTGAACTTGATACACTTGGAGTAGCAGCATTAGTGGTAACAATATTTGTAGTGTCTAAGTTTAACAAAACAGAAGTGAGGTTTTCCATTACTTTACCTGCTTCTTCTTCTCTAATGTTTTGAATTTTAGTTTCGTGTTCCGATTTTAATTGTTCTATTTCTTTATCGAGTTGTCCTTGCATTTCTGCCTTGGCATTCTCAACTGCTTTTGTAACATGGTAGTTGTTTATACCACTATTTTCCTGCAAAAATCTCCAGAAATCTAAGCGCTCTTGTGTTGCTAAAACTATCGACCAGGAAACTGCTACTTTTTGGATTTCATTGGTAGCATTCATCATCCAAATGAAAGGAACTTTACCCACATTTTTTTCCACATTATTTGCCATATAATCAGTTAAGACTATGAGGTTGTCATTCCAATATGAGGAGTTGACTGGCATAAAGTGATGATGGTAAGCAGGATTTAATGCTGCTTGGTCGGCAAAAGTGAATGGAAACTCCATCTCCTCTTTTTTACCTTCAGCGTTTACAACCGTTAGTTCGTGTATTGGGCATTGCAAATTAGCTTGAGGATTATTGGCAACTTCAAACCTACTGCCCCAAGATGTGCCTAAGATTCCATTAAAAGTGAATCCAGGAAAATCTCTACTTTCTACTGAAGCACTGGTCCATAAGTAAGGATTTGTATGAGTTTTTTCATCAACATTCAATACATTAAAAAATGCTGGGGCAAAAGAATTTAACCCTGTAGAAAAACTATTAAATAAATACTTTGGAGTAATAGATGTTGACTGGGCAACATAAATATTTTTGTGAGAAATCATTAATGCTCCCAATTCAGTTTGAGAGTGTAAGCCAGTTTCAGTTCCATAATTGTCTCTTTTTACAGCTACAATTTTTACAGGAATATTTTTAGCAAATACAGATGATAATTTACTTAATTCAGTTTCGTAAAGTTGAACATCATCTGCAATTAACACAAAATGAGGACAGTTGTTTAATTCTTCAGTAGTGAAATTTCCCCAATTAAAATGTTCAAAATAATCATCATGAACATCTGCTTGGTAAACACTTTTGAATTCTAATTCACCAATTCTTTTAGCTATATAAAGCTTCGTCCATGCAGTAATATTCTTATTAAAACAACCGCTAACAGTATCACAGCCATTACCTTTCTTGTATGCTTCAACTGTGATATTTCCAAATAAAGTTGACCATTCAATGTTTTTATTGTTGTGTAGGTTTTCATCTACAAACAAAAAGCCTTGTTGATTAAGAATTGTTTCCCCTTTTTCTAACTCTTTTACTACGGCAGTAATCCGTTGAACTCTTTCTTTACCCATACTTTCTGCCCCAGGGTTTGGAGACATAGAAGACAGTTCTTCGAAATTCAGCATTGAATCAGCAAAACCATAAGAATCTTTTGTCTTTTCTACATTTGTTTTATTAGGGTTTTTCTCTCTTTCAACTCTTAGTAAATCATTCAATCTACATTTTAGTTGTGAGATATTGTAAGTCAATTTTTTTCTTGCTTGAGTAAGCGTTGCGGTCATGCTTGCTTCTAAAATCTGAAAAGAAGTGTTGTTGGAATAAGGGAGCAAAACACCATTAGAGGGTAGTGTCTTTTTTAAATTTTTAAGACTTTTATTAAATGCAGTTACTTCATCTCCTGATACTTCTAATTGATTTTCTAATTCATCTAATACCTGAGTTATGATTGAAGGAAATAATTGAGGTTTTTTATCAGCTAATTGTTCATTAGCAATGTGTGTAATTCGTTCAATATTTTCTTTTAAAATATGAGCATCTTCTTCGTTAGGTGCGATTTCGTTAAGACATTGAGTTAAAAGTTCTTTTAATGACAGACAAAGTTCTCCATCACCCTCAAAATTTTCATCGGCTACCCAAACTGGGAAGTCAGTTCCAATTAATTTACTGGTGTATAAAGGAGCCATTATTACTGGAGACAATCCTTCTAAATTTTGCTCACTATTTCCGTTCCTAAAAAATGACCTTAATGTTCTCCATTTGGTATTAACTTCATCTTCAGAAACTTCTTTTGAAGGATTTATTTTTGGAAAAACTTCTTTTGTTGCAGTTCCCAACTTATCTATAACTTGTTGGCCATTTGTTCCCTTAACGATGTCCTGAATAGTTTCAGCATCTTCTTTAAAAAAATGACTAAATGTGCTTTTTTCTTTAGTAGGCATATTGCAGTTCAGCTTTTGGTCTAATTGTTCAACTTAAATAGCGTATTTATCTAACTCCATATTTAATGCTTCTTCTTTTTGTTCTACCGTAAAACCAATATTAGAAGCACCATAATCATCGTAACATGGTGCATTTTTATTTTGGTAAAATAATCCCATGTAAACTTTTTCTGTATCCATAGCTAAATTCCTAGCTGTAGATAAATCAGTAGGATCATGACTCAACTCATTTTTGAAAGTTTTAGCGATAGCTTCATCCACTTGAATTCCATTATCATGATTCAGGTAAACCATAGCATCTTTATTAGACACTTGTTCATCAGCCAAAGCACCTTGAAAAATTGGACACCTTTGAAGAATATGAATAAATGAAAATCCTTTATGTTCATAAGCAGCTTTAATTGTTTCGTACATGTGTGCTGGATTCCAATCAGCAGTTTGAGCTACAAAAGAAGCATTAGCTACTCCTAAGGTTGTTTGAATTGGACTTAATGGAGGTAAAATTGAACCATCAGGAGTAGTGTTTGAAATTGTTCCTATTCTAGATGTTGGAGAGGCTTGTTTTTTGGTTAAACCATAAATTTCATTATTTAATAATAAAACAGTCATGTTCATGTTGTACCTTATAGCGTGAATCCATGCTCCAGCTCCAATAGAACAACAATCTCCATCACCAGTAACTACAAAAACATCTAAATCAGGTCTTCTAAATTTAATTCCTTCTGCTACCGGGAAAGCACGACCGTGTAATCCATGAAAACCATAAGTATCCATATAATGTGGAAACCTTGAAGAACATCCTATTCCCGAAACAAAAACAGTTTTTGCAGGGTCTAATTGTTTTTCTCTTAATAATTTTTGCATGTTAGTTAACACCGCATGGTCGCCACATCCAGGACACCAACGCGCTACTCCTTTAGAATAATTTTCTATTGAATAATATTTTGAAGGAGAATCTAATGCTATATCTGATTTTAATCCGTACATTCTTTTTAGTTTTTATTTAAGTACTTAAAGTGTCTAGAGTATTTAGAGTGCCTAAAGTATTTTTATTTACTTAATTTATTCTTAATTACATCAACTATTCTGTTTGGCGATAGTGGTTGTCCTTCAACATTTGAATAACAATCAACATCCGTTAAGGTATGTGCTCTTAACATCCATGATAATTGCGAATACCTTCTGTTATCTTCAGTAAACTGAGGATTATTTATACTATCGCTATAATTGATTTCAATAGTCATTACCTGTTTGAAATTCTTAAAAATCTCTTTTATTCCTGGTTCCATAGGACTTAAAAAACGCAAGTGAAGAGAAGAAACTTTAATTCCTTCTTTCTGTGCAATTTCAACACCTTCATTAATGGCTCCTAAAGTAGATCCCCAACCAACAATTAATAAATCTCCTTTTTCATCTCCATTTACAGTAGGTGGTTTTAATGTTTTTTGAAATGCAGCTATTTTTCTACTTCTCAATTCAGAGGAATCTTGATTTTCATTTGGATGATAAGAAACGTGAGCTTCTCTAGTGTGAGCTAGACCTGTCAAAGTATGTTGCCCACCAGGTTGACCAGGGATAGCTCGTTTACTTAATCCTGTTAAATCATCCCATTCATAAGGTCTAACATCCCCTTTCCATGGGCTTTGATCTATAGGAGGAGCGAACCAATCTTTTTTAATGTCTGGTCTTAAGTATGGTTGTTGACCTGTTGCTAAATTAGTATCCGTTAAAATATAAACGGGAGTTCTAAATGACTCTGCTAGTTTACGAGCTAAAATCACAAAATGAAAACATTCTTCAATTGTTGAAACTGCCATTACTATTTTTGGAGCATCACCTGGTTGACCATAAAGTGTTGAAAGTAAATCTCCCTGTTCTACTTTTGTAGGTAATCCTGTTGATGGCCCCCCACGCTGAACATTTACAACTACCAAAGGAACTTCTGCCATTGAGGCCAAACCTAAAAACTCTGTTTTTAATGCCATTCCAGGACCAGAAGTAATCGTTACCGCAGTTTTACCAGCATATGAAGATCCTATTGCAAAACCAACAGCTGCAATTTCATCTTCTGCTTGATGAACTAATCCTCCAGAGTTTTTAAATATGTCTGCTAATAAATGAGAAGCCGAAGTTGCTGGAGTGATAGGATACATTGAACAAACTTCCATTCCAGAGGCTAAAACCCCTAAAGCAATGGCTTCATTACCATTCATTACTACCATGTCTTTGTCCGAATTTACAACAGGAATATCATATTGAAAATCTAAATTAGTAGAAGCCCATTTATATCCAGCATTTAATAGTTCGATATTAGAATTAATAATTGCATCCGATTTTTTTCTAAAAATATTTTTAATCTGAGTTTCTCCTTTATCTAGCCCTCTGTTGTATATGTAGCATAACATTCCTAATACAAACATATTTTTTCCTTTTCTTGCGTTCTTCACAATTTTCAAACATTCCACTTCCATCGGAATTTCAATGACATTGATTCCTCTACTTTTGAAATCTGCCAATGCTTCAGCATATTGATTTTGAATTTTATCGCTAGCATCAGTTGCCCATTTACACTCTAGCAACATTGTTGTGTTTTTGTTATATGCTTTCTGATCTAATCTGCCATAGGGAACTTGCTCATTTAATGCAATTACCAAATTGGCTTCATTACCTGAGTTGGTAATTTCTTTAGTTCCTATTCGAATACGAATCCCAGACGCTCCTTCTCTACTCCGTGCAGGAGGTTGGATTTCTGCTGGAATAATTTCTACCGTCCAAACTCCATTGCCCATTTTGGCCGAAATAGCAGCGAAACTTACTCCACATTTTTGTGCTCCTTCTCCAGAATCACTTACAATTTCTACGATGGATTCATCAATTTTTATTGCCTTAGAAGTTTTTTTCATAGGCTTTTCTTTGGTCTCAATTGTATCATTCATAATGTTTTATGAAGTATTTATTTTTTATCAAAAAAAGGTTTAAAATATTGCAATCTCAATCCGAGAGGCAAACATCAAATTTACCGTACAATACAATATTAATAAATGATATAAATCATACTTTGAGGATGGTTATTTGTTTGAAAAGAGGGGGCTATAGCGTGAGAATGCTAGGATTTAAAAGACTAAGTTAGACTTTTTCTGTCTAAACAACGATAAGCCCAACAATAATATTGTTAGGCTTGTTGCCTTACTTTTGAGTAATTAAATTAGTTAGAAATTAACCAAGCTTAGCATCTAAAATAATATCAGCAGTTCCGCCAGCATAAAGGCGAGAGATTGGACATTTTTCTTTAGCTGCTTTTGATAATTCATCAAATTTTTCTAATGATAAACCTTCACAGCTAACATTACATGTTAAAGTAACAGAAGTAATACATGGCCCAGTTTCATCTTTCTCTAGTTTTACAGCAACATTGGTGTCAATGTTTCCAGGTGTCAAGCCTTCTTTGCTAATTAAAGCAGATAAAAACATAGAATAACAACCTGCAATAGCTGCTCCAACTAATTCCTCAGGGTTTGTCCCATTTCCTTCTTCAAAACGAGAAGCAAAAGTAAAGGGACCATTATAATTGCTAAATTTCATTTCTCCAGAACCATCCTTTAAGGTTCCATTCCATTTTGCTTGCGCATTTCTTACTGACATAGTTTTTTGTTTAATTAATTTACAAATTTAACAAGAATTCTTCAGGAGTTTTTTCTCCAAAAAAATGCAGTTGGGGATCTTCTAATTGTTCTTTTACCATTTTTAAGAAACCTACAGATTCTTTTCCATCAATAATACGATGATCGTAAGATAAAGCAACGTACATAATTGGTCGTACCTCTACTTTCCCATCAATAGCTACTGGGCGTTCAACAATATTATGCATTCCTAAAATAGCGCTTTGWGGWGGRTTAATRATWGGWGTASWSARCATMGAACCAAAWAYWCCACCATTAGTAATGGTGAATGTTCCTCCTTCCATATCAGAAAGATCAATTTTCCCATCACGTGCTTTTATAGCTAGTCGTTTAACTTCCGTTTCAATTTCGGCTAAACTCATATCTTGAGCCTCTCTAACAACAGGAACCATTAAACCTTTTGGGGAACTTACTGCAATACTAATGTCAACAAAATCATAACTTATCATATAATCACCATCCATCATAGAATTAACTGCTGGAAATTCTTTTAGTGCATTAGTTACTGCTTTAGTAAAGAATGACATAAACCCTAGTCCAACTCCATGTTTCTCTTTAAAAGCTTCTTTGTAAATGGCTCTAATGTCCATAATTGATTTCATGTCAACTTCGTTAAACGTAGTTAGCATTGCCGTTTCGTTCTTAACAGCAACCAATCGTTTGGCTACTTTTCTTCGTAGCATACTCATTTTCTTGCGTTCTCCTTGCTTTCCTTCTTTTCCGTTCAGATAAAGGCCAATGTCTTTTTTTGTAATCTTTCCATTGCTACCACTTCCTTTGAGTTCTGAAGGGTTGATGTCATTTGCAGCAATCATTTCTTTTGCAACTGGTGTTGCTTTAACGTTTTTATCAACAGCTGTTGCTGGTTCAGGATTTGGTATAGCATCTGAATTACTTGTTATAGTTTCAGTTTTGGATTCAAAATTGACTGGTTTTTCTGCATTAGTATTAATTAAACAGACAACTTCACCAACTTGTACTAAGTCTCCTTCTTCAGCTTTCAGCGTAATAATTCCAGCTTCTTCAGCAGGTAATTCTAAGGTTGCTTTATCAGAATCCACTTCTGCAATGGTTTGATCTTTTTCAACGTAATCACCATCTTCCACCAACCATTGTGCAATCTCTACTTCTGTTATCGATTCTCCCGGAGAGGGAACTTTCATTTCTAAAGACATAATCCTTCATTTAAACTCCAAATTTCAAACTGCAAATAACAAAAGTTTGTTTTTTGGATGTTGTTTTTTTGTTATTTATTTAAAATTAGTGCGTTTTTAAATACTTTATTAATTATATCAGCTTGTCTTACTGCGTGCGCTTTTGATGATCCAGTTGCAGGAGCTCCACTTGCTCTTAAGGAAATCAATTCTAAATCAACAAAGGTAAAATGTCGTTGCATACTCGACCAAGCCCCCATATTTTTAGGTTCTTCTTGTGCCCAAATGTATTTTTTAGCATTTATATATTTTGCTAAAATCTCTTTTAGTTGTTTTTTAGGTAGAGGATAAAGTTGCTCTATTCTTACTAAAGCAATATTATCTGCTCCCCCAAATTCTTCTTCTTTTGCTAATAAATCATAGTAAAATTTGCCTGTACAAAAAACGACAGTATCTACTGCTTCAGCTTTTTTCTTATCATCTATTACTTCTTGGAAACTTCCTGTTGCCATATCATCTAGACTAGAAACACATTTTGGATGACGTAATAAACTTTTAGGGGTAAAAACAATTAAAGGTTTTCTAAATTTCCATTTTAATTGTCTTCTTAAAATATGGAAAAAGTTAGCTGGAGTAGAACAATTAGCTACTTGTAAATTATTGTCTGCACATAATTGTAAAAAACGTTCCATTCTACCACTAGAATGTTCCGCACCTTGTCCTTCATAACCATGAGGTAATAACATTACTAATCCATTTTGGGTTTTCCATTTATCTTCGGCAGCACTTAAAAACTGATCAATTATAATTTGTGCCCCATTATTAAAATCGCCAAATTGTGCTTCCCAAATGGTAAGTCCTTTTGGAGTCGCCATTCCATATCCATATTCAAAACCTAAAACAGCATATTCTGATAATAAAGAATTGTATATATGTAGTGGAGCTTGTTTGTTAGAAATATTATTTAGTGGAGTATATTCTTCTTCAGAATCTTCAACTTTAACAACAGCATGTCGGTGAGAAAATGTTCCTCTTTCAACATCTTGCCCTGTAAAACGAATTGGATATCCCTCTTCTAATAATGAGCCATAAGCTAATAATTCTCCAGCATCCCAACTTAATTGAGTGCCTTCTTCAATTTGTTTTAAGCGGTTTTGAAATAAACGAGTGGTCTTTTTGATGAATTTTTTATCAGCTGGTAAAGTAGCGATGCTTTTACCAATCTCGATTAACTTTTTCTTGTCATAACCCGTTTCTGGTGAAGCATGAAAACTTTCCCTATTGCTATATTCAAGTCCTTCCCAAGTTCTTTTTAAGAATTGTGTTACAGAAGCTTTTTCAATTTCTTTGGACTGATCTAAACGTTCTTGAAGCAAATCACCAAATGCTTTTTCTTGTTCCTTTTCTTCAACTTTACTGATGATTCCTTCCCCAATTAATTTATCTAAATAGATATCTCTTGGGTTAGCGTGCTTACTAATTGCCTTGTACAATAAAGGCTGAGTAAAACGTGGCTCATCACCTTCATTATGCCCATATTTTCTATACCCTAAAATATCAATGTAAACGTCTTTATTGAATTTTTGACGATATTCTAATGCCAATTTAACTGTTTGAATTACTGCTTCAACATCATCTCCATTTACATGGAACACTGGGCATAAAGTTACTTTTGCAACATCAGTACAATAAGTACTAGACCTTCCATCTAAATAGTTAGTGGTAAAACCAATCTGATTATTTACCACAATATGTAATGTTCCTCCAACTTTATATCCGTCAAGTTGTGCCATTTGTGCCACCTCATAAACAACTCCTTGCCCTGCAAGGGCAGCATCTCCATGGATAATTATAGGAACAATTTTATTGTGGTCTTTTAAATAGGTATCTATTTTAGAACGTGTAATTCCTTCCACAATAGGGGCGACAGTTTCTAGGTGAGATGGGTTGGGAGATAGCGTCATGTGTACTTTGTTGCCATTGTCTGCAACCAAATCACATGAATAACCTAAATGGTATTTTACATCTCCATCAAAAAGATAATCTTCATACTCCTTTCCTTCAAATTCACTAAAAACCGTTTCGTAAGCCTTATTAAAAATATTGGCTAAAACATTTAGCCTTCCTCGATGAGCCATTCCAATAATAAACTCCTTAATTCCAAGTTCAGACCCTTTTTCTACAACAGCATCTAAAGCTGGAATTAATGCTTCATTTCCTTCTAAAGAAAATCGTTTTTGACCAACAAATTTTTTATGTAAAAATTGTTCAAAAACTACTGCCTGATTTAATTTATGTAGGATATGTTTTTTTTCTTTAGCATTAAAAACAGCTCTATTTTTAAGCTCTATTTTTTCTTTAATCCAAGCGACTTCTTCAGGTTTCCTTATGTAAGTAAATTCAATTCCAATTGACTGACAATAGGTTTCTTCCAAATGAGAAACAATATCTTTAAGTTTAGCAGGTCCTAGTCCTACTTCGTTACCAGCTTGAAAAATCGCATCTAAATCAGTTGACTCTAAGCCATAATTTGTAATGGCGAGGGTAGGTAAGTATTGTCTTCGAGCTCTAACAGGATTAGTTTTAGTAAAAAGATGCCCTCGTGAGCGATACCCATTTATTAAATCAATAACTTTAAACTCTTTATCAAAACCTTCGGGAACATCAGTGTCATAATTGTTCGTTGCAAATTCAAACCCTTCAAAAAATTTTTGCCACCCTTCACCAACATCTTGAGGGTTGTTGAGGTACTTTTGATAATATTCTTCAATAACTGAACCCTCAACATTACTCAGATATGAGTATTTATCCATCTTTCTACTTTGAAATTAGTTCCACAAAAGTAGATAAATATACCAGTCTAACAGCAATATACCTTATATTTTTACGAAAAAGAATTAAAAATACATATGATATTAATCATACTTTTGTGGAAAATTTGTGAATGCCTAAAGTAACAGAAGAAATAGACCAAGTTGTCATCAAATTTGCTGGAGATTCAGGTGATGGGATGCAACTTACAGGGACTCAATTTAGCAATACAACAGCTTTTATAGGTAATGATTTGGCTACTTTTCCTGATTTTCCAGCTGAAATTAGAGCCCCGATAGGAACTGTGGCAGGAGTGAGTGGATTTAAAATACAATTTGGTAGTAATCGAATTTTTTCTCCTGGCGATGAAGCAGATGTTTTAATTGCAATGAATCCTGCTGCATTATTAGCTAATATAGATTGGATTAAAGATGGAGGGACAATTATTATTGACAGTGACAGTTTTAAAACAAAAGATTTTGAGAAAGCGGGATATAAAAGTAATCCATTAGAGGATGGATCATTAGAGGCATACAACTTAATTGAAGTCCCAATAACTAAACTAAATAAGGAGTGTGTAGCGAACTGTGATATAGAAAATAAAAGCAGAAATCGGAGTAAAAACATGTTTGCTTTAGGTATTATTTATTGGTTATTTAATCGCTCTTTGGAGGTGACAGAAAACTTTTTAGACACCAAGTTTAAAAAGCTCCCTGAAGTTGCTAAAGCGAATAAAGCAGCATTAAAAGCAGGATATAATTATGCCTTAACCGTTGAATTACTACCTTCATCTTATATTGTTAAACCGGCAACATTACCGAAAGGAAGATATAGAAGTATAACAGGAAGTTTGGCAACAGCATGGGGGTTTTTAGCCGCTGCTGAAAAATCTGGGTTAAAAATATTTTTAGGAGCTTATCCAATTACGCCTGCTTCGGAGATACTTCATGAACTTTCAAAACACAAAAATTTCGAGGTAATTACCTTGCAAGCAGAAGATGAAATTGCAAGTATTTGTGCAGCCATTGGAGCCAGCTTTGCAGGAAGTTTAGCTTTGACTTCCACTTCTGGGCCTGGCTTTGCGTTAAAAACAGAAGCGATAGGGTTGGCGATGATGGTTGAATTACCGTTGGTTGTTATTAATGTACAAAGAGGAGGGCCATCGACTGGATTGCCTACTAAAACTGAACAATCAGATTTATTGCAGGCGGTATATGGAAGAAATGGAGAGAGTCCAGTAATAGTTATTGCAGCAAGTACTCCTTCTAATTGTTTTGATTTTGCCTATAAAGCTGCAAAATTAGCGGTAGAACACATGACCCCTGTTATTTTACTGTCAGATGGGTTTATCGCTAACGGATCTGAACCATGGAGAATTAAAAGTGTTGGAGAAATGGAAGATATTAATCCTGCTTTTGCTCTTGAAGGAACGGAAAACTGGAATCCTTATACAAGAGCTGAAGATAAGTTAAACAGAACTTGGGCAATCCCTGGAACTAAGGGTTTAGAACATCGGATAGGAGGCTTAGAAAAGCAAGCGATTACAGGGAATATTTCTTACGATCCAAATAACCATGAAGAAATGGTAAAGGTACGTGCAGAAAAAGTGGCTCGTGTAGCTAATTTTATTCCTGATTTAGAGATTGATGGAGATGAGCATGCAGATGTATTGGTAGTTGGTTGGGGTGGAACTTATGGAAGTCTACATACTTCAACAAGTGAGATGTTGGCTGATGGAAAACCCATTGCTCACGTTCATTTCAATTTTATAAATCCTTTACCTAAAAATACAGCTGAGGTATTTGCCAAGTTTAAGAAAATTGTGGTTTGTGAATTAAATGATGGACAATTTGTTAAATTGCTAAGAGCTGAAATCCCACAATTTGATTATTTACAATACAACAAGATACAAGGGCTTCCATTTTCTAAAAAGCAATTGATAACTGAATTTAACAACTTAATTGGAGCTTAATTATGGAACATTTAGTGAAAGAGGAGTTAACATTTAGAGATTTTGAAGTTAACCAAGATATTAGATGGTGCCCAGGTTGTGGCGACTATGCGATATTAAAAGCAGTACAAAAAGCATTACCTGAAATTGGAAAAGAGAAAGAGGACATCGTATTCGTTTCGGGAATTGGATGTTCATCTCGGTTTCCTTATTACATGAGTACGTATGGTTTTCACACCATACATGGAAGAGCTCCTGCATTTGCTACCGGTGTAAAATTGGCTAATCCTAATTTAAGCGTTTGGCAAGTTACTGGTGATGGAGATGCTTTGGCAATTGGAGGAAACCACTACATTCATGCATTAAGAAGAAATATTGACATAAATATATTGTTGTTTAACAACGAGATTTATGGTTTAACAAAAGGACAGTTTTCACCTACTTCATCAACAGGTTTAAAAACAAAATCATCTCCCCAAGGAACGGTTGATAGAAGTTTTAATCCAGGAAAATTGGCACTAGGTGCTGAGGCAAACTTTTTTGCAAGAGTTATTGATATTGATCCGAAAAGAATGACAGAAGTTCTTATCGAGGCGGAAAAACACAAGGGAACTTCTTTGGTTGAGATTTTACAAAACTGCATCATTTTTAATGACAAGGTGTTTGCTAGTGTAACAGCGAAAGATGTAAAATTGGATAGGCAATTATGGCTGGAGCATGGAAAACCAATGATTTTTGGCGCTGATCAAAATAAGGGCATTGTTCTTAATGGCTTAAAACTAGAAGTGGTTACCATTGGAGAAAATGGAATTRCCGAAGCTGATTTATTAGTTCATGATGCTCATACTGAAGATAGTGCTTTGCACAATTTATTAATAAGTATGGCGGTTCCTGAATATCCGGTTGCATTTGGAATTATTAGACAAGTTGCTTGCAATTCTTTTGATAAAAATGTGTGGAATCAGATTAATGAAGAAAAGAAAAGTGCTAAATTTAACTCAGTAGATGAATTGATGAATAGTGGTGTAACTTGGGAGATTGATTAAATTTTCACACCTATAATACAAACATCATCAACTTGTTCTAACTCTCCCTTCCAGTTTTCAAAATAACTATTTAATAATTTTAGTTTATCCTCCATAGATTCATTCTTTATGGAGACTAATAATTTTTTAAACGGTTTATACATTAGTTTTTTTCCTTTAACACCTCCAAATTGGTCAGCATAGCCATCAGAGAAAACGTATACACTATCCCCTTTTTCTAAATTAACGGCATGAGTTTTAAACGACTCAGGGTTGTCTACTTTACCAACAGGCTGTCTGTTTGCTTTTATTTCTTCTATTTGGTTAGCTTTACTTCTCAATATCCACAGAGGACTAAAGGCTCCGGCATATTTCAGTTCATTGGTTGCTGAATTTAACACACACAAAGCAATGTCCATTCCGTCTCTAATGCTCATTGAAGCAATTTCAGAATTCTCGGATTTATTGAATTGGGCAACAACTATTTCTCTAGTTTTATCTAATATCTTTCCAGGCTCTATAATATTCAGTTCCTTTATAGCACTATTCATTGCATTATGGCACACAACACTTACCATTGCTCCTGGCACACCATGTCCTGTACAATCAGCTGCAGCAAAAAAGATGTTATCTCCCTGTTGTTCAATCCAATAAAAATCACCAGCAACAATATCTTTTGGTTTGTAATAAATGAAACTTTCGGGCAAACATTTTTTTATTAATTGGGCAGTAGGAAGTATTGCTTCCTGAATTCGTTTTGCATAGGTTATTGAGTCAACTATTTCTCTATTTTGATCTTCAATTACTTCTTTCTGAGATTTAGTCAATTTCAGGGTTCTAGCAATTAATATTGCTATTCCTGTCAATAGAATTATTAATAAAAAAGCTCCAATAAGGATGTATTGTTGAGTTTTATTTTTGGCTAATAAAACAGCTTTATTTTTTTCTTGAATTGCTTTTTCTTTTTCTATTTTATACTTTGATATTTGTTTAGTTATCTCTCGGTATATGTTATTACTGCTAATACTATCTTTAAAATTAATGTGTTTTCGAACAAAAGCATACGCCTTTTTAAAATCTCCTTTTTGTTCTTGCAAGTTTGCTAACTCGTTATAAATAGGGATTAAATTTTCGATGGCTCCAATTTCTTGAGCAAGTTTTAAAGCTTGAAATAAGTGTTTTTCTGCAAGCTCTAATTCGTTTTTATAGATATAAATTTCTGCGTAATTTCTGTATAGCTCAGCAAGCCTTTTTTTGTCATTTAAAAGATGGTATTTTTCTATAGCAAAGTCATAATTTTTTATTGCAGCATTATACTTTTTTTGCTGAAAGAGAGTTGAGCCTATTAGTAAGTAAGAATCTGCAATGCTACGCGTATCGCTTGTTTTTAATCTAACATTAAGTGCTTGTGTATGGTAATATAGTGAAGAATCGTAATTATTAAATTGACTATAATAATTTCCGATATAGGTATAACTATATCCCAAATTATAATTATCGCCTAATTCTTTTCTTAATTCCAATGATTTTCGAAAATAATAGAGAACTTCTTTATTTTCTCCTAAAGATTGATTGATATAACCAATGTATAAAAATGCAAACCCTTGATTTTCTTTATCATTATTTTTTTCAGCAATCTGTAGAGCCGAAACTGCATTTTTCATTGCTGCTTCGAAATCGCTTTCGTAAAGGTTGATGTAAGCTAAGTTTTGGTATGACAAAGATTTCCCATAAAGCCAACCTATTTTATTAGCGATGAAAAGAGCGCTGTCAGCATAAGTTTTAGCCAAATTTAAATCTCCTATTATTCGATATTCGTTCGCCAAATCAATTAAGCATAATGATCTAACACTATCAACAGCAATGGCTGATTTTTTCTTTAAAGAATCTATTTTTAATTGTTGGGTTAAACCGTAATTATTATTGGCTTGCCCGGAAGAGATTAGAATAAAGACATAAAAAAGCAAACATGATATTTGGGATAGTTTAAACACTTGTTAAATATAGATATTTAATTATCAGAGAGCCTTTTATATTCAATATAGAAATTAGAGTCAAAAGTTATGTCAGAATCTTTTTTCTTGAAACTGAGTTTACCCCATTCTTTACTTGGGAAAATCCATTTTTCTTTTTCATTAATAAAAATCCGGATGGGCATATCAAAATTCTTAACAATATTCACATATCGAAAATTCATTCCTTCATCGTTTACAATATATTCTAGCTTTGGAATTTTAGTAGTTCTTAGGTATTGATTAAAAAAAGCTGATAAATCTTTTTTCGTTTTCTCACTGATGTAATCTTCTACTTGTTTAGAAGTGACTGTTTGATGATAGAATTGTTGATTTAATCCTGTTAAAATAGATCGCCATAATTCATCATCATCGATTAATTGGCGTAAAGTATGTAATATATTTGCAGCTTTGTTATACATGTCTTCAGAACCTCTTTGATGTACATTGTAAATTCCAATTATAGGTTTGTCGTTCTGAATCCGCTTTCTTTTTCCAATAACATATTCTGAACTTGCTGCTTTGCCAAAATGATAATCTAAAAATAAATTTTCAGAATAAGAGGTAAACCCTTCATGTATCCACATATCAGCAATATCAATATGAGTAATGTTATTACCAAACCATTCATGACCAGATTCATGAACAATAATAAAATCGAATTTCATTCCCCAGCCTGTTCCGCTTACATCTCTTCCTTTATAACCATTCTTAAACCCGTTGCCATAGGTAACTGAGCTTTGGTGTTCCATACCAGCATAAGGAGTTTCTACTAACTTATAACTGTCTTCATAAAATGGATAAGGACCAAACCAATGCTCAAAGGCCTCTAACATTCTAGACACTTCTTGAAATTGGTTTTTGGCCTTTTCTAAATTATCTCTCAACACATAATAATCACAATCTAATTTACCGTTTAATCCATTATATTTTTCTGAAAAATGGACGTAATCCCCGATATTCATGTTTACACCATAATTATTAATAGGGTTAGATACGAACCAATTGTAGGTTTTGGTGTTGTTTTTGTTTTCGATAATATTTCTTAACCTTCCATTAGAAACATCCATTAGGTGGTTTGGAATAGTAATACTGATTAACATGCTATCAGGCTCATCATAAGCATGGTCTTTATTGGGCCACCATAAACTAGCTCCATCACCTTGACATGTTGTCACTACCCAATCATTACCATTGTTATCTGTTGCCCATGATAAACCTCCACTCCAAGGTGGATTTTTGCTTTCTTGCGGAATACCTTCATAGTATATAATAAGTTCATTTATCGTTCCTATTGTTTGACTTTCTTGCAATTCAATAAAGTAAGAATAACCATCTTTTTTAAATGCTAACTCATTTTCTTGCTGAATAATTTTTGTAATTTTTAAAGGGTCTTGTAGCTCAATTTGCATGGTGTTGTTATCCGAAAGAACTTTGTATTGAACTAAATTACTTCCAGAAATAGATTTCTTTTTAATATCAACATTAATACTTAAATGATAATAAGTAACATCCCACCAAGCTCTTTCTGGTGTAATTGTTCCTCTTAAGGTGTCTTGGTGTGTGAATTCTTTTTGTGCTAAAGCAGCGTTAAAAGTGAAAAAGGCTAAGATTAAAAGAATATTTACTTGTTTCATGGAAAAAGGTTAAGTAACAAATATACCTCAAATGTTGAAATGCTAATTTTTTGAGCTTAGCTTTCAATGAGATTAAATTACTTGTGTTTTATGTTCGAATTTATAACCATTTTCKKCWAGCTCAGCTAATAYMGGYTTGTAKATCTCTTCTGTWATTGGYTTYAAWACYCCTTTTGMTCKTATTGCTCCTTCAAGTATCAACCTAGAAGCAATGGCAGCTGGTAAGCCCACTGCTCTTGACATGGCAGAATGACCAAATGGTCTTCCTTCTACTTTCATGGTTGCAGTTCTTTTTTCCATGCGATTATCGAACTCCACTATCGCTTCATTGTGAACAATAATCATGTCTTTTTCATGATTTTCATAAGCCATTTTATCTTGCATTAGACCTAATAGTACGTCTGCATTGGTTCCTTTGCTCATAGGAATTTGCTCATCATCAAATAGCCCCAACCATTGTAGTTGTTTGATAATATCTGAGGTTACCATTAGGTTGAGCTTATCAGATACTGCTTGTTTGATGTCTGCATCTCCACCTGCTCCAATAAGCGATGCTGTAAATTGCTTATAAGTGACTCCTTGTAGGTCATGACTTTCTTTATCACTCAGTAAATTGAGGTCTTTCATGCTTTGGATGGAGTTACAATAACCAGGATGACGTAACAAGCCTCTATAAAAATCTGAAACATCTTTTATGTTATAGTCGTTAATGTAATTAGTACTGTCTCTGTTTGGGTAAGTTTCAAATGTTCCCAATCCTTCAACATCTACTAACCAGCTGTTGTCAAATAAATTTTCAGCCGATACTTCCACTTTTTGTCCATTTTTGATATAAACGGCTGGGGTTTGAGCAGCTGTTAATAATCCGCGAGGACTCCATGAGAATTTGTAACCATAAGGGTTATTATTATGTTCGAATGAAGGAATTCCAGAACCATAAGATTTGAAGGATTTTATTTTACCTCCTTCTTGGTTAACTTGGTTTATCATGTTCATGGCTCCCATATGGTCAATCCCAGGGTCTTCTCCAATCTCGTTCAAAATAATTATACCAGCTTTTTTGGCTTCTTCATCCAAGGCTTTCATCTCAGGGCTGATGTAAGATGTAGTAACCATATTAATTCCGTGTTTTAAACAGGCTTTAGCAACGATCACATGCATGTTTGGGGGGATCATACTCACCACTAAATCGACATCTTTTACCATCTCATCTAGCTCATTATAGGGTGGTGTTGCATTCCACAAGACTCTTTTACCCAATGCTCTTCCGGCAATAATCAATCCTGAATGGTTGTTATCTCTACTAGCCACAAGCACTTCATATTTACATTTATCAATAAAATAATCGACTAAAGGTTTTACTACATATCCGGTTCCTAATACTAATACTCGTTTCATAACAGTTATATATTTAATGATTTTTATTGAATGGGATAACTCCTAACACCAAACCTACGGTTTCGTAGGGCAACAAAAGTAATCATTTTCATTCCAATAAAACCAGCATTCCATTGGTTTGATTTCACTTCGTTCGAGGTAAAAAAAGGAGTTGTAAATGAATWTTTATGCTAACATAAAGTTGAAAGAATGTAAGTTAAAAATAGAATGGTTTGTTTCATGCAAGAAAAACTAGGCAACAAATATACTAGTAGAATGGGTATAAAATTATTGCATTTCGGCTACGCTCAATGATTAAGAATTTCACTTGAACGAACACTTTTTATTTCTTATCAGAAAACTGTTCAACTATATCAGAAACATCATCTATTTTTTTCCAAGTAGTAGGTCTTTCGTAATCTTGCCCTGATTTCATRACTTGAGCATTTGGATAAGATTTTTTTATCTCTTCCCAAGTGGTATCTTTCCAATGTGCTTTATCCATTTCTAAAAAATGGACACCTTTTAACGGGCCAGAAACTGCTTTATCAATCAAGGGCCACCATAAGCTTTCTGTTTCTCTGTCCCAAAGTACAAACCCATCTAATCCATTCCAAACATTATCATCATAATAAGTGTAACCACTTAAAGCAAAAGTCAACACCTTATCTCCATAAGTTCTTTCGTAAATAGCACCTAAATCTGCTAAAATGCGATAAGCTGCCATTATTGGCTTTCCGTCTAATATATCGTTTACCACCTCGTGTCGTGTTAAATCTTTAACCGAGTAGGCTTTTACTTCATTACCCGAATAGGCGACTAAAAAACGAGTGGTATCTGCCCAAGAAGTATCTGCTTCTTCTACAGAAATAAATTCGGGTTCTAATAATGCAGGAAAAACTTCTCTACCAATTCCATAATGAAATTGCTCATCTACTAAAGTGTAATAGGTAATGTTAAAATGTTGGGAGCTGTCTTCTCCACCATAAAGCATTTTTTCACCATTAACCTCAAAAAATTTTCCGTTTTCAGATGAAACAGGTCTTTTATGTGCTTCAATTCCCGCACTTCCTGCCCGTTCCGCAGGCGGGGTTGCGGGATCTTTTTCGGATACAACTTCGATTTCTTCTGGCTCACTATTACAACCAAAAAGAATGAACACAAATAGGACTAGAAAAATTCTCATAACATTAGATTAATGTGTTTAACAAATATAGAGAATGCAGTAAATTAAAGTGTAAGGAAAGCGACAAAAGAAAGTTGTTAGTTTTTAACGCTTGACTATGACGCGTTTTAATGCGTTATAGCCATTGTTAGGTTTAGTTTTTCATCAACAGCATTTCTACCAACGGTGTAACAATACAAGCTGCTTGGAGTAAAATCATAAGTTAGACCATCATCTTCTTTTATTTCTTCAATATCTAAAGTTGTAACCAAAGTCCTGTCAAGATTATTTTTTTTACAAAACGATTTAAGGCTTGAAAGTTTTTGTAGGCTTTTCACATATCTATTACTCCACTTTATTTCAACAGCCCATATAGGTTTTTGTTTTGTGTTTGATAAACTCACGATATCAACTTCTCCATTTTTCCAACGAGCATAAAACGGTGTAAATCCTGTATTATGACCCCATTGTGAGAAAATTGCCGTTTCTACCATATTACCTATGAAGTCATCATCTTTTTGTATCGGTGAAAAAAGAGCTCCACGCAATGAAGGATTTGTTAAGTAAATTTTAAATGAAGTAGCCCTTTTAAATTTTTTAGCACTTTGGTCAATTTTATTAATTACTCTAATTAAAAAAGCAGCTTCTAAATATTCTATATAACGCTTTATTGTGTTTTTTGCTACACCCGAATTAATAGAAAGTTGCTCATAAGTGAATTCATTACCTGAATTAAATGCAATTGTTGTAAACAATGAATTCAATTCTTGCACATCTTTAATTCCATATAAGCTTGGTAAGTCTCTTAGTAGAACTTTATCAATTATATCATTCCTAATATATCTGCCAGAGTCTGATTGCATTTCTTTTGAAAGTGAGAGTTCTGGATAACCTCCAAAATTGATATAATCAATAAAATGATTATTTAAAGTTTCAATATCGTCTGTTCTAAAATAATTTTTAGACATACCTTCCCATTCTTTAGTGCCTAAGATTATGATGTCAGATAAACCTTTAAGGTCGATATATTCATGAAATGTTAATGGAGGGAGCATGAAATCAGTAAATCTACCAGCACCTGATTCATTACTCTTAAGTTTTAATGCAGCAGCAGCAGAACCTGATACGATAAATTTGATTTTATGATAACTATCTACTAAAGTCTTTAAATGGACTTCCCAATTTTTTAAATACTGTATTTCGTCAAAAATAATGTAATGCTCATTAGAAATGTTTTGTTCGGAAACCTCCAAGAATAAATGAAACATTTCCTCTAATGATAGTCCATTGTAAATAGGGTTTTCAATAGATAGATAGCAGATACTTTTTGGAGGAGTTCCATTGTCAATTAAATCTTGAACTAAATGAAAAAGTAAAACGGTTTTCCCTACTCTTCTGGGGCCCATTAAGACAACCGCTCTTTTTACACTTTTCTCGTAAACCAAAGGTGAAAAAAGATCAAAATAGAGACGTTTTTTCATTGATAAGTAGTAATCATCAATTTTACCAGTTTCCCACCAAGGGTTCTCAAATTTTATTTTATTAATTACTTGTTCTTTAGGAAGAACTCTAAGGTTGCTCATTTAAGTTAGTTTGCTGATTCTATTTGCAAATATATAAATTTAGAGTCAACCAACTAATCTTATTTTGTTTTATTTGAATTAAACCTAATACTAAGTCTAAAATCAGCTTTTGCGTAGTTTCTTGTAAATTAGCTGACTTTAGCTTATTTCAAGCTAGTAAAGTTAAGCTAATTTTAAGAGAAAT
>NVVI01000049.1 GCA_002402165.1 Flavobacteriales bacterium | reverse complement strand
ATGAATTACGAAATAAAGAAAAATCAATAAGGTTAGAAACTAATTTAGTGTAAAGCCTAATCTTTAACTTTTGTAAACCATGTATCTTAACGTACATTATCCTGTTAAATCAATAAATAATTGCCCAGACAAAAGGCTATTTGCCCCTATTCCTGTTGATTGTCCTCGTGGTATTTGATTATTAAAAAATGCTGCTTTTGATCCTTGTACAGATAGAGGTGTTCCATTTACATTCATAAAATCAGAAATTGTCCCGCTTTTTTCAATGTTTTCAAGTGTTGTATTTTGAGTGACAACTAATTGCCCATTAGGATCGGTGTTTGCTTCTCCTTGTTTAATGTTTTCTGTTTGAGCATTAGAATTTGTCTCAACACGAAATTCCGTTATTTCTGAAGCATTTAATAGCTTAAATACTGCTTTTGCTTCCGCCTTTTGGGTGTCATTTAAATCTAATCTACCTAATCTTCGCTCAAAATTCCCACCAGAAGTAGAAAAGGTCAATTGATCTAATCCATTGTCAAAACTCCTATTTAACTCCGTAAGACCAAATAATCTTTTAGCCTGATTCAAATTTCCGCCAGTAAAGGAAGATATTGCATTATTAAATATACCTATTTCTCGTGACGAAGCTGGTTTTAATTCTCGTCCATCAGGGTCAATAAAGAAAATAGGATTGTTAGCTACAAAAACATATGGTGATATAGCAGGATATTTGCTTGCTAAGGGGTCCATACTTAAGAACCGTCCTATTCTAGGATCGTAGATTCTTGCCCCGAAGTCATAACTACTTCCTGTAATACCTTTTACCTCGTCATCCTTCTCCTTACCGTTAAACCCATAACGGTATTCAGCACTTGACGCATAGCGATTAGGCATAAGAGCACCGCCCGGATAATAATCAATATATGTGTTTACCTCCACAGTTTACTAATTCGCTTTTTCAAAATAAGATTCGGCAGTAGGCAACCACTCTTGTATTCTTTTAATACGAGTATTGTGGCTTGGGTGAGTACTTAAAAATTCTGGCATAGAAGACCCTCCTGCTCCTTTCATTCTTTCCCAAAAAGGGATGGCTTCTTCAGATTGATAACCAGCCATAGACATAAATACCATTCCTAATTTATCAGCCTCGCTTTCTTGGCTTCTTCCAAAAGCCAACATTCCTACTCCTGCTCCTATTCCATAAGCTCCTAAAAATAACGCTTGTGTTTCTTTAGGTTTATCTTTCATATAAACAGCTATAGCCACCCCACCTGCTGCAGCTAATATTCCTTGGCTCATGCGTTCATTACCATGCCTTGCAATTGCGTGTGCAATTTCGTGCCCCATTACCACTGCTAAACCTGCATCTGTTTTTGCAATAGGAAGTAATCCTTTATATACTACAACTTTTCCGCCAGGCATTGCCCATGCATTTACTACATTTTTGTTTACTAAATTAAATTCCCATTTATATCCCCTAACTCGCTTAGATTGTCCCTCTTGTTTTAAATACTTTTCTACAGCATGTGCAATTCTATTTCCAACCCTTTTAACTTGTTTGGTCTGTTCAATATGAGAAGCCATTGGCGGGTTTTCTACTAAAAAAGTTTTGTATTGCGTTAAGCTCATTCGCATTAATTTTATTTCTGGAATCAATGTAATTTGTTTTCTACCTGATATTGGAACAGTGGCACAAGCTAAAAGAATCAATGTTACTATGATAATAATAATGGAAGTTTTGAATGTTTTCATTTTCTTGCTTAAAAGTTTTTCAACAACACTTCGACAGGCTCAGTGTGACAATTCTTCAATCCTAATTAATTTCTACAGTTAATCCGCTATCAGCTAAGATTTCTCCCATAAGAGTTAATTCTTTAAACTCGCCATTCTTAACTGAACATTTACCTGTGTAATGTACTAACATAGCACATTGTTCTGCTTGTATGGCATCATGCTTACAAACTTTTACCAATAAGTCTATAACATGATCAAATGTATTCACATTATCGTCAAACAGAACTAAAATATGTTCTTTTACTGTTTGTTCTTTTGGTTCAATTACTTCTTCTGTTGTTGTTTCTATATCCATATTATTGGTTGCTTTTCATTAATTTAAAGGCTTCTTCTAAGCTCATTTCAACACCATCCCTAAATACGATAGCTACAGGGTTTTTAACCCCCATTTCTTTCATTTCTATTTGTAAATCTAAAGCTGATTCATAATCTGGAAAAGAGCCTATTGTGTATATTGTTTTATTCCCTTTTTCATAACTTTTCACTCCTCTTCCTGTCAATCTTAAAAACAATCCAGCATCCTCTACAGGAACATCTTCTTCATATTCTCCTAACTTAACTTTAAACTCTAAATTTAAATCCTCCTTAGGTTCGTAACCAGGAATTTCGTTTTTAAATGTTTCTTCAACAGGAGTTTCTTCAACAGGAGTTTCTTCAACAGGAGTTTCTTCAACAGGAGTTTCTTCAACAGGAGTTTCTTCAACAGGAGTTTCTTCAATAGGAGTTTCTTCAATAGGAGTTTCTTCAATAGTTGGATTAGTTGAACCACCCCCTACTAATAAATTTGTTGCTTCAGCCACAGTAATCTTTGTTCCTCCATTGTAGGCTACAACAAATGCATCTGAAATTCCTAAGGCTCTAATTCGCTCTTTAGCAGCGTTGGCATCCGATAAGAATTTAAATACTCCTGAAGTATATCGAATTAATCCTGATGAAGTTCTTTCACTATTTAAGGGGGAAACATTATTTAATTGTCCAGCTGTTACTGGTTTAGAATAAACCCCAACTTGTACAGCATAGAATACGCCATCAATATTTCTTACATCAGTAGAAACACCATCTTTTACTTCCTCAATATTATTTACCCTATTAGTATTTGTGGTATTATTTGTTGTTGCATTATTAGAAGCATTGTTATTTGTAGGTGTATTTGTATTAATTGCAAAGTTGCCTTCCTCAACTGTACTTCCATCTAACATAGCTCTCGCTTCACCCATATTAATTCGCTTGCCATTCAAGAAAGCCACTACAAAGGCATCAGAATAACCAATTGAACGAATAGAACTCTTTGCCTCGTTCGCCATATTAAATGTTTTGAATAATCCAGCGGTATAGCGCGTTATACCATTTCCAGCATCTTCAGCCATAATGGGAGCAAAACCTTTAAAATGGTTTTGTGGAATAGGATTTCTAAACGCTCCTATTTGAACTTTAAACACTAAACCTTCTGGTAACTTAGGAGAAATTGGTATTCTTTTATTCTCATTATATGCAGCTTGATTGTTATTGATTATAAATATAGATTTGTTTAATACGGTTGGTATTTCATCTATATTTTCTGGCACAGTATTATTTGTTGGTTCATTAACGATAGGCTCTTCATTATTATTTATAGGTTCATTATTGTTAATTGTAGATTCCTCAGTATTGGTTTCTTCATTATTTGCTATAGGCTCTTCTATTGTTGATGTTTCTTCGTTATTCGCTAAAGGTTCTTCTTGATTCGTTTCTGGTTGTTCATTGTTAGCTAGTGGTTCTTCAGCTGTTGTGTTTCCTGTTCGATTCATAGCTTCTACCATAAATTCATTGTCAAATGTTTCTGCTTTTTCAATGGCTGTATAATTTTCGGAATCTGTCTCTTCCGCATTAATTAAAATAAAATCTGATTTATCACTCGCTTCTTTAGCTAGATTTTCTTTATCAATAGCACCTTGTTTTAGCTCTAGCGATTTTTCTTCATTTCCAGCAATCATCTTTTCCAATTTCTCTATTTGAGCTAGCTTCTTAGCTTTATCTTCTTCGGTTGCGGCTCCTTCTGCCATAGCTCTTAAACTAATCCCCAATTGTTTTTGATCATTTGCTTCTTCTTTAAATTTTTCAGATTTGACATACTCAACTTCAGCTTCTTTAATTAACCTTCTATTCTCTTTCTTTAGTTCAGCATAATTTTGATATTCTTCTCTACTCCTAATTTCCGCAATTTCTTCTGACTGAAGATTTAAAATAATCTCTTGATCTTCAGGTGTAATCTCATTACTTGTTGCTATCGGCTTCTCTGTCTTGCTTGTTACAAGCTCTTCACTATTTATTAATGGTTGCTCTACTTCGTTATTATTTGTCGAACTAATATTTAAATTTTCTGAATTTGCATAGATTTCTTCAGTATTCCCTTCAGCCAATTGAAAGATTGCTATTTTTTGTTTTTCAATTGCTTTCATCTCAAGTTCATAAGCTTTTTGAAGAGCAATTTCTTTAGATGTAAAATTTGTAGCATTTGTAGCATCTTCTCTTTTTTGTTTTGCCTCTTCATAGTAATTATTAGATTCATCTACTAAAAGCTCTGTCATTATAACTTGATTTGAAAAAGGATCGTTATTTTCTTTCGTCAAGTTAGAAAGGATTGTTTGGTTATTATAGAATTCATTTCTGTTTGCGTTCTCATAAATTTTAGCAATATCCTCTTGCTTCCGATTTGATTTTTCTGTTAATTCATTAGCTTCTGCAATTATTTTATCTTTCTCCTCTTGAGAAGAAGAAACAATTGCTGTGTTTAGTTTCACATCAGCTTCATCTTGAAGTATTCTAGCTTCATTTTTTAATTCAGCAACTGATACAATAGCATTTTGTGATTGGGTAGATTTATAATTAAAATTGTTGTTGTACTTTAAATTAGAAAAATCATCTTCTGGAGCGTTCATATTATTAACCGTTAAATTTTCTTCTGCTAATTCCGATGGTGTTTCATTTGCACTTATCTCTTCGATAGTTTCATTATTACTCGTTGTAATTTCCTCATTGTTTGCCAACGGCTCTTCAACAACTAGTTCTGTTGTTCTCATCGATTCTGCCTGCATTTTATATAAAGCAGCAAATTCTTGTTGTTCTAAATAATCACTTTCTAAAATAGCTATTTCATTTTCAAGAGTGTTTTTATCTTCTCCACTAGCTCCAGCTAATTCAATTTCTTTGGTCGTAATTTTTTCTTCTATTGCTTTAGACCAACTCGTATGAATTGCTGCTTTTTTAGTATAAGAGTCAAAATCATCCTCTCCAGTAAACTCATTTATTTCAGCTGTATACTTTTGTTCGTAATTATCACCTCCATTACTCACTAAAGGTGTATTATTAGTAACTTCATTTGCTATTGGCTCTTCTATATTATTATTTTCTTCATTATTTATTATTGGTTGCTTATTATTCACTAATACTTCCTCTATAATTGGTTCAGTTGTCCGAACCGATTTCGCTTGAGAGTCATATAAAGCTGCATACTCTTGCTGTTCTAATAAATTATTTTCTAATACAGCTATTTCATTCTCAATACTATTTTTGTCTGCTTCATTAGCTTCGGCTAATTCCATTTTTTTTAATAAAATTTCTTGTTCTGTTGCACTAGCCCAATTAGTATGTATTGCAGCTTTTTTGGTATAAGAGTCAAAACCATCTTCTTCAATAAATGTTTCTAGTTCATTGGTATATTTTGCTTCATAATCGATAACACTGCCATCAGTATTGATTATATTAACTTCTTCTGCAGTATTAGCTGTAATGTTAGAGGAATTGTTTGCAGCTAGAAGCTCATTATTCTCATTAAGCTCTCGTTGCTTTTCAGTTCTTAGTGACTCTAAAGAAGCAATTTTATTTTTAAGCTCAGTCCTTTTAGCACTATTAGTTTCAGCCTGTAATTGGTTTTTTCTTATGTCAATTTCTTCTCCTATATCTCTAATCCAACTCTCATTAATCTTTATAATAATGTGTGCTCTTTCACTTGGATTATTTTCATTATCTACACTCACTAGCATGCTGCTATAGTTCGTATTATAATCAATAATCTTACCTTTATTATCAATTATTTCATACTCATCTTTATGCTCTTCTATATTATAACTTTCGGAGGAAGTAGAAGATGTTGTTAAATCATATTCTGAAGGATAAAGTCCTACTAATCCTTCTTTATCAAAATAAGCAATGTCATTTTCTAATTGTAGTTTACTAGATTCTGTTATTGGCACTCCAGAAATACTCCCTTCATTTACAGATGTAATAACTGATTTTGTAGTTGCTAATTGATTTTTAGCTTCATTATATTCTACTTCAATTTGCAATGATTGAGTTCTCGCATTTGCTAAATCAAATTTAGTATCCTCTAAATCAAATTTTATTGCTTGTATTCTGCCTGCCAAATCTTCTTTTTCACTTTTCTTTTTAGCAGACTCTTTCTTGGCTTCTAATTTATTGATAGTTTCCGTTAATTCAAATTCTCTATTTAATAATTCAGTAACTTCATCTCGGTTTTTATTGTAAGCTTTTTGTTTCTTATTCAGTTTGTTATTAGCAACTTCCTCTTCTGTTTCAAGTGCAGATTCATTATGATATGTTGCTGAAGAAATTTTTTCTAATTTCTCAAAATCATTTTCAGCTTCAGTTCTATTTCCATTATCAATATTATTATTAATACTTTCTTGTAAATTATTTACGTTTTCCAAATCACTTTCTCTTTCTACAACTTCATTGTCTAGAGTTTTTGCTATCGCTAACGCTGCTATGGTTTCGTTAATTAGTTTTGCTGCCTCTAATTTTTTAACTTCTGCTTGTTCATTATCACCTGTTTCATATAATGCAGTAGCTTCATTATATAACTCTTTTGCTTTAGTGCTTTTCTCATTAGCAATCTGATATGAAATATTTGCTTGCTTTTTAGATGTGTTGGCTTGCTCAATTATTTTTGAAGCTATTCCATCTGTTTTATTTACAATTTGGTCATCAGACAATTCACTATAGTTAGAATTTTCTTGATTCTCCAAAGCATTGTTCAAGCTATTAGCTAAAGTGTTATTTACTTCTTCCTCAGTAGTGTTTACATTAAGCTTTGCTCTTTCTTTTAGAATATTTTGGACAACTAATGGGTCATTTATATCGAATTCATCGGATTCATCAAACAAATTCTTTACCACTAATTTCTCATCATCACCTTCTCCAACTAATCTTAATTCTTGTTTTAATGACCTAAATCCATCTAATACTGGAAGCTCTATAATCGCAGAATGAACTGGAGCTCCACCCGTGGTTTCGACTAATATTTTAAATTTTCCTCCATTTTTCGGAAACGTCAATAAATATTCACCTGTTACATCATGCGTTTTATAAACACCATATCTTCTATCTTTTTCTGCATGTTTAACAGTTATTGTTGCAGATTTCATGTTCGGATTAGACTCTGATATAAAAAATCCTTTAATAACAGAATTTTCAATTGGCGGAGAATCTACCGTTACTTTATAGACTGTTATCTCACCTTGTTTACTTTCTCGAGAAGAAGCGAAATATGCTAACTGATTATTTATATCAGATATATAAAGAATATCATCATCTGGTGTGTTAATAGGGAAATCCAAGTTTTCTGGAGATGACCATTGCCCAGTAATAGGATTGAATGTTGATTTAAAAATATCATAGCCGCCCATACTATTAAATCCTTTAGAGCTAAAATAAAGGGTTTTCCCATCTGGGTGCAAAAAAGGATAATCTTCGTCATAGTTTGAATTAATGTTATCACTTAAACTACTTGGTTTGCTCCATTTACCATCAGGTAACTTTACCACCTTATAAATATCTTTACCTCTTGACCCTCCTTTTCCATAAGACGAAAAAACAACCATCTCTTTCTTTTCGCCTAAATATATAACTGAATTTTCGTTATTTTTTATGTCGAGTTTAGTTTTAAATTCATCTGGTTTTACAATTATTTTACCACCTATTCCATATAATTTATATGATCTAAAAAAATCTGATTTTTTTATTTCTTTTTTACTCAGAACGCCTATATCTGTCATGCTTTTAAGTAGTCTCTCTCCATTCTTGCACATTTCAGTTTCTCTAGTAATTTTATACTTTTGGTGCTCTTTTGCAGTTGATTTACCCTTGTACTTATTGAAATTAACTATTGCTGGAGAAAATTGATAATTATGATGATAAGCTTTAGCTAAAAAGTAAAAAGCAATTGGATCTACATTAGCTTTTGTAACTGCAAATTTTAAATATTTTAAAGCGTCATCCTTGTTCCTAGATCCATACAAAATACATGTCCCATATTTATAATTATAACTAGGATCTTTAGGATACAAGCTTAAAAGTTGAGAAAACAATGGTAATGCTTCTACATACTTCTCCTCTTTAAACATATTGTTTGCAACAGTTTTTAGTTCTTCTTCTGAAGAAAACTGTGCTTGAGAGCTAATAGTAAAAAATAACAGCGTTATAACTACTAATATAATTTTATGTATACTTTTTCTTATCATGTAATAGTTAAACCAACAATCAAAATTAATAATTTAATATATTGATGCAAAAAATGATGTTTTATCCAATTTAATCATCAAATTTTCTTAAAAAATCTCTCTTCTTTCGCTCTGTTGAATACATATATTGATATGATTCTTGTCCTTTTTCAGCTTTAGATTTTCTTTTATCTGGCTTAGTCTCTGTAATTGCTGAATTAAAATCAACATTTGAAGATATAGCCTGCATAATTCCTCGTGTATACGTAAAGAAATACCAGTTGTTTCTGTCTATTTCTATGTAAATAGTAAATATATCTCCGCTTCTTTTTTTAACCAACTCAACTTTACCTTCAACGTATTTATTGATTTGTTTGTTTTTTATGTTGCTTAGCCCCAACTTTCCGAATGATTTAAACGATTTACTATTATCATTCCACCTCATCTTAATGTCATTAAAAACCATTGTTTTATCTAATGATTTAGGCACTTTTTTAAACTCTCCATTTAAATTAGCTTGTGCTATTAATTTATCTCCTTCAGCCGAACCTATAAGTTCTCTTAATCCCTTCTCAAATGTTGGTCTATCCAATTTTGCTGGATCTAAACTACTCTCTTCCTGTAGTTTTTTTGTTAATTTTTTCAATGCATCATCATTAAAAAAGAAATCAGTTATCATTACCATGTCAAATATGACCTCATCATCTAATTGATTATGTTCAATGATGCCTGCGGCTTGAATTTCAACTTGACCAGTTTCATTACCCAGTTCAATATTTCCTTCACCATGCACTTTACAGTTCTTGGTATTTAAACTTAAATAATTCCCTGTAAATGACATCTCTTGTAATTTATCCTTATTGGATATTTTATATTCTTCCTTCTCTTTATCATAGTACAAGAATCCTTCTGCGGCAAGGACAGGTATATGGCTATATTTTTTCTTGTTATTTACATACGAGGTATAAATTCCTAGAGAATCTGGGCTTAAGAAAATGCTAGCAATAAGAGGATTTCCATTTATATCTTTTGTTGTGCTATCAATAGGAATATAAATTTCATACGGATTAATTTCTTGTTCGAAACTAAACCAATTTCTGCTTAATAAATCGCAATCGTGAAAAATTCTAGAGAACCCTTTAAAGGTTAAATACTCATTATTTGCAAATAATTTAACTTTACCATAAAACTCATAATTTGGGCTAAGTGTAAAGTTTGCAGTATCCTTTAATTCAGCAGTTGCATAAGTTTGTCCTGAAGAATCGACTGCAATGTTTTGAAAATATATTGTTTGAATTTTTTCTATTTCATCAACATAATCTATGTAACCGCTTGCTGCATAATCCTTCTTTCCAAACACATTAGTAGTGGAGTTATATATTATGTGATTTTGAGTTATATAACTTGCAATAATTTTTGAATTGTTCAGCGTACGCATTTTAGCTTTCTTTTCTACCACAATTTTACCGCTATCTGGGTATATCATAACATCGGCAACATTTATAAACTTAACTCCATCAGCATAAATGATTTTTTTTCTATAATCATACTTTGCCCTGGATGAGAAAAAACTTAAAGAATCTTGATCTGGATTTACCGATATGAATTGAGCCCCGTCAAGCTTAACTCCAGATGCATCTGTTGCTTGATTATTACCTGCAGTAAGTTCAATATCTTCATTATCCATATACCATTTAAACTCTTCCATAAAACATATATACTGCATTGGATCAAAACTGATATAAGAGCCACCTCCATTAGATTTAAATTGGCCATAACGTCCATCAAATGTAACATAAGCATTGACATTTACAGTTGAAAAATCTAAAGCATCTTTATCGCCTTCACTCTTCAGCCTAAAATCTGCAGTATCAGATTGAAAATCTTTGAATTTAAATTTAATGAGGTTTGCTTCTAGTTCTGCTTTTTGAAATTCAAAAGTGCCATTACCTTGTAATCCCTCAGGGGTAATCATAGTTTGCCCGTGCATATAAGACTTCATATCATACATAGCAATTGGTTTATCACGCTCTCTATGAATCATTATATCCCTATTTGGATACCATCTTGTCATAATGTTTTCTCCTTCTACAGGTGGGAATTCAATTTCAACAGGACTCTCTTTTACATTGAAATTCTGAGCTATTGCATTCATAGAATCTGGAAAAAATATGAAATCATTAGAAAACGTTGTAGATGTTATGTATTCTAATTTACCATTACCTCTTAACCCTTGGTTACTAAGCCTAATGGTATCATGAAATGTTCCTTTTCCTCCATACATTGGATACCCACCAGTAGGAGTTTCTCTTATAAAACCTAATGAATGATCTGACTGCAAGGTTAATGTTTCATCAAAATCTGGAAAAATACCAGCAGATAGCATTGTTCCTTTAAACTTTAATTGACTGTTATCAAAATTATCTAAACTATCTATAGTGAATGGCTCTACATGGAAATAAAAATCATCTTTATTATAAACTCCTCCCTGAATCGATTTCTTATCATAAAAAACATAAGAATCTCTATAACTATTTAAAATAGGATATTCATCTGCTCTTTTTACTCCAGATTTATTATCTGGTCTATCAATCAATAAATCACCGCTTATTTTTTCAATTACAGTTTTCACAGGTCTTATTATTAGATCGCCATGTTTATCTACAGCCCCTGTTTCTGCATAAATTCTTAATGAATCTACATTTGGCATGTCAATTTTAAATTCATCGTATTTAAAAGAGAAATTGCTGCCCATTATATCAAATCGACCAGCTTGAACTACTCCACTAAAATCAAAGTCTCTATTCTTTTTTAATGTAATTTCTTTCCTTGATGGGTATATTATTACTTCTTGAGAGTCACTTACATTTATACTGCTTACTCCCCGTATTTTTAAATCATAATTTAGTAAACTAAGTGTAGCATTATTATAGCCCTTAATATTTGAATAAAATCCAATTACGTCATAATCAACATTTCCTCCACTTGCCTTTACCCAATTAAGTAGTTTATCCTTTACAATAAAATATTCCCCTTCATAATTATAATTTATAAACCCCATATTAGAAAGATTAAGCAGCATAGTTTCGATTTGATTATAAGATTGTAACGTAAATTCTGCCATATCTTGATTAGTTAAATAGGTTGTATCCATTTTGTCTACTAATTTTTTAATGGTATACAGCGGATGCTTTGTTTGTAATGTCATCATTTTCATATAGGAATTTTGACTATAATAATTAGATGAAACAAAAGTAGCGTCAGTTTTAGTTCCTCCCTTCATGTTTCTAAACTCTATCATTGGTGAATCTACCTTCCATGTTAATGATTCAAAATTCATATCTACTTGATGGTATGAATTAAAATATGGTGTTATCTTAATTCCTTTATTATCTCTAATTAAAGAAACACTCCTTTCGTCTATAAAAAATTTAAAGGCAAGCCCTGGATGGTAAATAGAATCTTCTTTGATATAAAACGTTGCAGATGCAATTTGCGAGACAATACGCTCTGGTTTAATAACAAATGTTTTTGAAGCCATTTTTAAAAACGGAATGTTATTCCTTTTGAAAATTAAATATGCATCTTGATCTTTAGTTCCTCTACCGATTACTTTTCTACCATAAAGTGAAAATCCACCAATATAATCAACTCCTTCAGAAATGTTTTTAATTTCAAAAAGTGCTTCATAAGAATTGAACCTTGGATAAGTAGCTTTTAATGTTTTAACGTTTGCTAATACTTTTTCCTCTAATACGCCCTCTAAAGGCTTATCAAAGTATAGATAATCGTAAAATATTACATTTTTAATAATATACTTAGGTGATTTTAAGCTGAAAGAATAATGATTTATCTCGGCATAAACTGAATCGGGTGAGAATCCTGCACGTTCCCATGTTATTTTACCTCCTTCTCCAACCCATTTTGCTTCAGTTGGATAATATATTCCTTTAGTATTTTTAATTACCGAACTATCTCCTTTAGAATAACAGGTAAGTGTTAAAGCTTCAAATTTAATAGTTGGCAAACTATCGTAACCAAAGGTATAATTGCTATTATTTGCAGCCCATGAGTTTGCTGATGATTTATATAATAAGTTCTCACTAAACAAACTATTGCATGATTTAAGATAATCTGTAAATCGTTTTTTGCTTTTCCCTTTAATCAACTTCACCAATATATCTTGCCAGCTTTCAAAACTTTGTTCTGTTTGGTATTTACTATTTACAAATTGAGATACAGTAAATAGGTAATTCTTAAAATCTGGAAAAGGCTTTTTTCTCTTCTTTAACATTAGATTAGTTACCTTATAAACACCTTCTCGTTGCTTATCAGAAAATTTCCCTCCAAACCAATCCCACGAAAATTCATCCATAACTGCAGCACCATCTTGCTTTCTAGAGTATGTTAGGAATTCTTCCATTTCTTGAAAAAACAAAGATGAATCAGATGAAAAATGTTTTATCTTGTTTTGAGAAAAAACAGAAGACACCATCATAAAACAAAATAATACGATTATATATTTATAACTATTATTCATTTTTTAACTAAATGGAGCATTGTCCAATCATTCTTAGTTTCTTGGTAGCTTAACTCAAATCCTAACTTTGAACTAGCCTCAAGTAATATATCCTTATCTGAGCTAAAAAACCCACTAAGTAATAAATCTCCTCCTTCAATTAACCCCTTAGTGTAAGCATCCATATCATTTAATAATATATTCCTATTAATGTTTGCAATTATAACATTAAAGTTATTCTTCTTTATCAATTCTGCTCCACCCATTTTAACTTTAATCTCTTCGCAATTATTATTCCTAATATTTTCTAAGGTGTTATTATAAGCCCATTCATCAATATCAATTGCTTCTACATAACGTGCTTTTTTCTTTTTAGCTAAAATAGCTAATAGCCCAGTACCACAGCCCATATCCAATACGTTTTTACCTTTTAAATCTATGTTTAACAACCTCTTTACCATTAAAAAAGTTGTCTCGTGGTGTCCTGTACCAAAAGACATTTTTGGGTCTATCACAATATCATATTCAATATTATCTATTTTATCATGAAAAAGAGCCCTAATGTAACATCTGTTTTCAACATTTATTGGATTAAAACTTTTTTCCCATTCAGCATTCCAATTTTGGTCTGCTATAGTTTTTATAACATGTTCTATAGTAAAATTTTTATTGGTTAATATTTTCAATTTCTGAATATCATCTTGATTAAATTCTAAAAACTGAATATAAGCTTCAATTCCTTTTTCAGTCTCAACAAAGCTCTCAAAACCAATCTCTGACAACTCGGCAATTAATATATCTCTACCTACCTCTAAAGGTGTAATATTTGCTTTAAATTCTATATATTTCATATAACTTTGAATACATTATAAAAAAACAAAAAATAATGGGGATGAACTAATTAATTATTTAACAATTTTTATAATTATTGGGTTCTAATTTGTTTTAATTTTATTCAAAGTTTTCTTTATGAAAAAAATAAGATTGATAGTATTAATAATTATTGGTTTACCGCTCTTATCTAACAGCCAAATTATCAATCCATACATTTTATCAGGAACTATTGTAGACGGAGAAACCAATAAACCTTTAGCTGGAGTACATCTTTTATCTTCAAGAAAAACAGGATCAAAAACCAACGAAATAGGAGGGTTTAGCATAAATATTTTTCCAAGCGACACCTTGAAAATTAGTTTTATCGGTTTTAAAACAATCGAGTACATTATTCCTTATAAAAAAAGTGGCAAGTATCTCATTAAATTTAGAATGTATAAAGATTCTATTTCTTTAGCTGAAGTTGAAGTTTTTCCATGGCCAACTTATAAAGAATTTAAAAAAGCTTTTCTAATAATGAACAAGCAAGAAGAAAAAATAAAAATAGAGGGACTAAATATGTATATCGATAAGTCAAGAACAGCTCCAAAACCTACAATCATGAATCCTGCTTCATACATATATGATAAACTTTTTGATAAAAAAGCCAAAATGAGAAGGAGGCTTGCCAGAAGGCGTAAAACCATTAAAAATTCAAAAAACCAAGCAGACTAACAATTTCTTATCAACTTTGTTAATTTTTAACATATTTCGTTTATTTTATCTACTTTAGTGCTGAAATTGTTAAATTTTTAAATTCATGAAGGCTACACACGTAATAGTTGAAGAAATAATAAAAAAATCTCCTTTTTTAGAAGAAGCTTTATCAGAAGGAATTATCAATCTATCTTCTTTATCTAGGCAAATAAAGCCTGAAATTGATGAAGAACTTCATAAAGATGTCCAAATTGGAGCAATTGTTATGGCACTTAAAAGGCTATCGCCTAAATTTGATCCTAACCTAAAAATTAAAATTAAAAAAGTTATTAATAAGCTTGGTGATATTACAGTAAGATCAAAAATCACTTACTTTACATTTTCAAATTCTGATACTATAATTGATAAACAAGCCGAATTATTAAGAACTATTAAAGATAAAAGAGATACGTTTTTTGCTTTTTCTCAAGGAGTAAATGAAACAACTATTATTTTAAGTGATTCTGAACACAATGATGTTGATTTAATTTTTGGAGGTGAACATCTTATCCAAAAAACTGCTGGTTTATCTTCTATTACAATTAAACTACCTAGTGAAAATGCAGACGTGTCTGGTATTTATTATTTTATTTTAAAGAAAATAGCTTGGGAAGGAATTAATATTTTGGACATTATCTCAACAACACATGAGTTTACAATAATAGTTAATGATGAAAATGTAGACAGAGCTTTTTCTATCCTAAAAAATATGAATAAAGAGGATTATTAATCTTTTAAATAGCTCATTATTTTGTCAACGCTGTCTTTAGCATCTCCATAGAGCATTTCTGTATTTTCTTTAAAGAATAATGGATTTTGAACTCCTGCATAACCTACTGCCATTGTACGTTTCATTACAACAACAGCTTGTGCTTTCCATGCTTCAATTACTGGCATTCCATAAATAGGGCTAGATGGATCATCTTGAGCTCCTGGATTTACCACATCATTAGCACCAATAACCATTACGAGGTCTGTTTTAGGTAAATCATCGTTAATTTCATCCATTTCCATCACAATATCATAAGACACATTTGCTTCTGCCAAAAGTACATTCATGTGTCCTGGCAAACGTCCTGCCACTGGGTGAATTGCAAACTTAACGTCTTTGCCTGATTTTTTAAGATTCTGAACCATATCAAAAATTGGGTATTGTGCTTTTGCAACTGCCATTCCATAACCWGGAACAATAACAATTGATTTGGCATCTTTAAGTAAATCAGCAACCGCTTCATGGTCAAGAGAAGTTACTTCTCCTTCTATCTCTTGTTCATCTCCTCCTGAAACCGCAACTTCACCAAATCCTCCTAGAATAACTGAGACGAAAGATCTGTTCATTGCTTCACACATAATAATTGATAGAATAGCTCCAGAACTACCAACAAGTGCTCCTGTAACTATTAATAAGTCATTCCCTAACATAAACCCTGCTGCTGCTGCTGCCCAGCCAGAATAAGAGTTAAGCATAGAAACGACAACTGGCATATCTGCTCCACCAATTGCCATAACAAGCATAACACCAATAAATGAAGCTATTCCTGTCATAATATACAAATAAAGCATTCCTTCATTGCCATGAGCCATCGCAAACATGGCTCCCATTACAACACATACTACAAGCAATAAAATATTTACTATATGTCTTCCTGGATATAATAAGGGCTTACTTCTAATCTTCCCATCTAATTTCCCCCAAGCAATTATGGAGCCTGTAAACGTAATTGCTCCAATAAACACACCAATAAATACCTCCACCAAGTGAATGGTATGTTCAGTTCCTACCAACTTTTGAGTATCTACATCCAAATATGAGCCAAAACCAACTAGAACAGCTGCTAACCCAACAAAACTATGCAAGATGGCTACTAACTGAGGCATCGATGTCATTTCAACTTTCCGTGCTACTATAATTCCAATTACAGACGCAATTAAAATTGCAACGATAATGTAAATATGTCCTTCTACTCCTTTCCCAAGTACCGTAGCTAATATAGCTATTGCCATACCAATAATTCCGTAAAATACACCGCGTTTCGCTGATTCCTGAGAGGACAATCCTCCAAGGCTAAGTATAAAAAGTATTGCTGCAAATAAATATGCTGCTGTTTGTATTCCTTTAACTATAAATATTTCCATCATTTTTATTTTTTAAACATTTTCAACATTCTGTGAGTTACTAAAAACCCACCTACTATATTTATACTAGCCACTAAAATTGCTACAAAAGCTAATATTGTCATTGAACTAGTCATATCACTAGAGGTTTGCAATAATCCTCCAACGATAATAATCCCACTAATGGCATTTGTAATTGCCATTAAAGGAGTGTGTAATGAATGTGAAACATTCCATATTACCTGCCACCCAATAAATACCGATAATACAAAAACTGTAAAGTGCTGCATAAATTCAGATGGTGCAAATTGCCCAAGCAATAATAACACACCTCCTATAACAGTAAGTTTTACAACCATTCCAACAGCTTCTTTTTTAGCTTTTTTAGCAGCAGTTATTTTTGGATCTTCTACCTCAATTTCTTCAACTTTCTGTTTCTGAGGGCTAACTGGAAGTGGTTCTGGTGGCCAGTTTACTTTACCCTCATGGGTAACCATGGCTCGAGAAACAACATCATCTTCCATGTCAATTTTAAAATTCTCAGCTTTTCCCATATCATCTAAAAGATGGCAAAGGTTATTACTATATAATTGAGATGCTTGATTTGGCAATTGGTCTAATTTTCCTAAAATAGTTACGCCATTATCAGTAGTATAAACTTCACCATCTTTGGTCAGTTCACAGTTCCCACCAGTAGATGCAGCTAAATCAATAATAACTGAACCAGGTTTCATTGCAGCAACATGATAATCCATCCATAACTTTGGAGCTTCCCTTCCTGGAATTTGTGCTGTAGTAATAACAATATCTACTTCAGCAGCTTGTTCTGAAAACAATTTCATTTCTGCTTCAATAAACGCCTCACTCATTACTTTAGAGTAACCAGAAGCTGTAGCACCATCTTCTTCAATTTCTACTGTAAGGAATTCAGCGCCCATAGATTCTATTTGTTCTGCAACTTCTTTTCTGGTATCAAATGCTCTAACAATTGCACCAAGTGAATTTGCTGCACCTATTGATGCTAAACCTGCAACACCAGCACCTATTACCAATACTTTTGCAGGATCAACTTTCCCTGCGGCTGTTATCTGACCATTTAAAAAACGACCAAAATGATTGGCTCCTTCAATTACTGCTCTATAACCAGCAATGTTTGCCATTGATGACAACACATCCATTTTTTGTGCCCTAGAAATTCTTGGAATTGCATCCATTGCTATGGCGTTAACTTTTTTATCAGCTAACTTTTGAAGTAAATCAGCATTTTGTGCCGGCCATAAATAACTCAATAAAACCAATTCTTCCCGCATCATATCAACTTCTTCTATGCTTGGTTGTAATACTTTAAGAACAATGTCTGAATTACTGTAAATATCAGCTGCTGATTGAACTATACTAGCTCCTGCTTCTTCAAATTCTGTGTTTGAGAAATTTGCTTTTACTCCAGCATTACTCTGAATACAGACTTCAAAGCCTTGTTTTATCAACCGTTTTACTGTCTTTGGAGTAGCCGCAACTCTAAATTCCTTTGCCGCTATTTCCATTGGAATACCAACCTTCATATCCATAATTTTAGGTTATTAACTTGTTTGATATAGAATCAATTATACTTTTTCAATACATTCAGACTTTACCTTCCTATTCTCAATAGTAGTCTAAAATTTAGTACACGAAATTATAAATAAAACCATGATTAGCAAATAAAAAAGATAATTAAAAGTCAGGTAGATTAAACTAACTGATGTAAGTTTTTTTATTTCAATATTAAAGCTAATAAGGAGGGAACTTCAGGGGTTATGAAAATTTAGTTTTTTCTTAGGCTTTTTTTTTATAAGTTCATTATTTTTTAAATTTTGATTCCGCTTAATTTCATTTAAGCTACAGATTTTGGATAAAATTTTCTCATAGGTTTGTTAATATATTTATTTAACCCTCTTTCAAAAGAGAAACATAAAGGTTATAAAAGAATATAATTGTATTTAGCTCTTTTAGCAGTATGTTTTTCTAACTTAAGTCTTACTCTAAACGTGTTTATTCTACAGGGCAAACTCATACTTTTATTCTGAGTATTTTTAATAGGTATTGATTGTCCCACCCAGCTTTCAGTCTTTTGCCTTTAACGCCCTGCTTTTCTGTT
>NVVI01000007.1 GCA_002402165.1 Flavobacteriales bacterium | reverse complement strand
ATGTCCCTTTAACTTTGTAAACTATGTCCCTTTACCATACCGTTAGTTCGTTTAACGACCCGGCTATGGTTAGTGCGGGAATTCAAAGAGCTTCCCTTTTGGTCTTGCACTAAATTTATTAAAGGTTCTGAACTTTATTGTTAGCACTGAAACCCGTATTAACTATAGCCATTGTTGGCGTTTCGTATTTTATGTTTTCCGTTAACTTTTCTATTTTCAGAGTCTTTTCTTTACTTTCAAATACTCCTGTTTCAATTATTGTTTTTGCAAGCATATCAATTACAGAAACAGATACACTATTCCCAATTAATTTCATCCATCTTGCTCTTGATTCTGGAAGTTTAAAGTCTTTTGGGAAACCTTGAATAACACAAGCCTCTTCTTTGGTTATCTTTCTGTAATTTTCAGAGAAATAAACTTTGTCTAAAAATTCTTGTCTATATATATCGTGATTATCTGTTTTTAAATTGGATAATGTTACATAATCATTTGTGTCACTCGCTACTAATGTTGGAAATACGTCAGATGTTGGTAGAAAAACTCTGTTTACTCCAAATAATCCACTACTAATTTTAGTATTTTTAAAATCATATCTAATTTCAGTACATTCAACAATCCCTTTTTCTTTTAAAGATTCTAATGTGTCTTTTATAGAAATTCGCTTAATTTTTAAAGGTCTATGAGTTTTTAAATCATCTGTTAATAGATTTGCATTTGATTCTTTTGATAATAACTCTAATTCATTATCGGTCAGTTTTGATTCTTCAAAGTCATTTATTTTAAAYTGATAYTCTTCYTCTTTTAAAATATCTAAWTYGACYAATTTTGATAATTCWTTTTTAGWWATKRAAGMATCTAAASTTTTAAARTGCTTTAAAGAAAGAGGGTTKCCATCTAATTTTCCAAATTGACTTTTTCGYCTRTTTTTYARAAGAAGTAGGCAAATTTCTTTTTGTCTTTCKGTTGTTTCTAAWATATCCCAMGAATGGATTGTGSTATGTCCRTTTCTTAAATCRTTAAAYAAAAAATARTCATTAAAWCCATTYTTACTTGAAAGRCTCATTTGYYTAKYYAAAAYTGRATTWCCAAATAARTCTTTTTGARYWATTGASTTTTCTTTTMYTTTAGGYAATTTAACACCTAAAATATCRGCAAGTTTTWTTYTGTTTTCAAAYGGYTTTGGTAATTTGAAATTATCYAAATGYTTYTTTTCTCTGAAACCWACRATRTAAACWCGAATTCTATTTTGWGGAACACCATAATCAAAWGAATTAATAACAWAATRTTTCGCAAAATATCCTGCTTGTTTAATTCTATCYAAAATATATGARAAYGATTCTTTATTTCTTGGRTCRACTAAACCTTTAACATTTTCRAAAATAAATGCTTTGGGTTGAGATTGNTTTNNTNAATAGATAGNNTGTNNCATTCCAYAATTGMCCTCTATCRTCATCAAAKCCYAARTTTTTCCCWGCWATTGACCAACTTTGACAAGGAACACCTGCTGTTAAAATATCGTGTTTAGGTAATTCTTTAACTTTCGTAATGTCTCCTAAATTGCTTTCAAAACTTTCGTTATGATTTTCACAATAAGCATTTATAGCATCTTTATTTATTTCACTAAAGTTGATGCATTTTCCTCCATTATTAGATAGAGCCATTTTGAAACCTCCAATACCCGAAAATAGGTCGATAAAAGTAAATTCTTTTTTCATATCGTTTACTTTTATTGAAGTTTTGTGTCTTTATAACCCTCAGGCGGTTCAATTCCTAAAAACTCTTTATAAATTCGTTCTCTATATTGTAAACCTAATTTATTGATTTCTGTAACGAAGTTTTTATAAGTTCCTTTTCCTCCAATTAGTTCCCAAAATTCATTGCCAATTAAAACGGATGCATCATTTTGCATATTAAACCATCTCAATGGAAAACTCCAATTGTAATCTTCTTTTTTACCGTATGGATTGTATGCTAATGCGAAAAAAGAGAAATCAACTTTTTGTGGCTCCATAGCCATAAGTTTAAACATTTTCTCCTTACTGACTTTTGTTTGGTCACTATTCGGAAGTGGTGCTTTTATTTCAAAAGCATATTTCTTTCCTGTTTTTTTGCTATCTATAAAAATATCACAAACWACAGTTGTAGGAATAGGTYTGCCTTTTCCTTTTAAAATGTATTTTAGTTCTTCTTCCCAATTRGGTTTAACTTTATCTTCTCCTTTTTTCTTGTGTTCAAGTCTGTTAAGTACTTCTTGAATTCGTTTTAATCTTCCACTATTAACCTCTCCGTTAATAAGGTGTCCCATGGTGCAATCTCCGTGATATTCATTTGCAACTACGTGAGCAAGTTTTTCCCAAACACCACCAAAAGGTGTAACAAAACGTCTTTCAAAATGCGAACCTTTAAATATTTCATCAGGAACAAGTGCAGCATAAAGCGGTTTGCTTGAATGATGTTTTTCTTTTATGAAAGGGTCTGTTATCAAAACCTTATTCATAACTCTGTCCATCAATTCAGACACAACTCTTTTGATTCCTTCACTTACTTTATTTTCGCTCTTTTTTGCCATTTATTGGTTATGATGTTTTGTTTTTTCAAAGGTACAAATTTCGTTTGTTTTAGTTTGAAGGTTTCGTTTTTAGTTCGGTTTTCGTATGAACACCAACACTGTTCTTGGAAGCGTTTCAATGCTTCTTAAAACTGTTGTTAAACGAAATTAGCGTTTTTTTACGACAAAGTCAAGTTTTACATCGGATCCACATCTATAGTAATTCTTACACTTTTGTATTGGCTAGAGGCTTCAAAAAGATTCTTTACTTCCATAACCAGTTTTCGAGTTTCTTTAACCGAGATTTCTCGTTCTACTTTTAACATGGCGTTTTTAATGTACATATTTTTTATACGAGAAATAACAGGAAAATCAGGGCCTAAAACTCTAGTGCCAAATTTTGTTTTTAAAGCTTCAACAAATTCTCTAGCTCCTTCATTTAATACATTGCTATCTCTATGCTTTAACGTAAAATGTATTAAACGCTGGAAAGGAGGGTATTTAAACTTTCTTCGTTGAGCAACTTCATCAGTATACATTCCTATGTAATCATGCTCAATTACTTGTCTTACAATAGGATGATAAGGCTCATAGGTTTGTATCAGTACTTTACCTCGTTTGGCCTTTCTTCCTGCTCGTCCACTTACTTGACTCATTAGTTGATAAGAACGCTCAAAGGCTCTAAAATCAGGAAAATTGAGCATGTTGTCAGCATTTAAAATTCCAACCACAGAAACGTTATCAAAATCCAATCCTTTGGTTACCATTTGTGTTCCTACCAAAACATCAATGTTGCCATCTTCAAAATCGGTAATTAAACGGTGGTAAGCATTTTTGGTGCGTGTAGTATCAGCATCCATTCTAGCTATTTTTATTTTAGGAAAGTAAAGTGCTAATTCTTCTTCAATTTGTTCTGTTCCAAAACCTTTTAGCGTAACTCTTGGACTACCACATTTGCCACAAGTTGTTGGCATTTGTTTACTGGTTCCGCAATAATGACATTTTAGTTGATTCGCATATTTGTGATAGGTTAACGAAACATCACAGTTTTTGCATTCAGGTACGTGGGCACATTCTTCACACAATAAAAAAGGAGCATAACCTCTTCTGTTTTGAAATAAAATTACCTGCTCTTTATTTTTAAAAGCATCTTTCATTAGTTCCATTAGCATGGGAGAGAAATGCGATTTCATTTTCTTTTTCCGAGTCGCTTCTTTAATATCAGCACACAATATTTCAGGCATTTGAACACCTCCGTGTCTTTTATTAATTTCAACCAAGCCATATTTGCCTTCTTTGGCGTTCCAATAAGTTTCTACTGCTGGAGTGGCAGAACCCATTAGCACTTTAGCTTTATGAATGTTGGCTAAAACAATGGAAGCATCTCTAGCATTATATCTTGGTGAAGGTTGATATTGCTTAAAGCTATTCTCATGTTCCTCATCAATAATGATTAGCCCTAAATTGCTAAAAGGCAAAAACATTGCAGAACGAGCTCCCATTACTATTTGAAATTTAGAAGAGTTGATTTGTTTAAAATCAAGTACTTTATTCCAAACTTCAACTCGTTCATTCTCATTAAATTTAGAATGATAAACACCAATTATATCTCCAAATACTTTCTGTAAACGTGTGATTAATTGAGTGGTCAACGCAATTTCCGGCAATAAATAAAGTACTTGTTCGCCTCTCTTTATTGCTTCTTGTATAAGTTTAATATAGATTTCTGTTTTACCAGAAGAAGTAACTCCGTGTAACAGGACCACACCTTTTTCTTCAAATTGAGTTTTAATTTCTGTAAGGGCTTTTTCTTGATGTTCATTGAGTGTTTTATCGCCAATTAATGCTTTTTCGTATTTTCCAATACGGTCAATAGCAACTTCGTAAACTTCAAAAACATTTTTCTTTACCAGTTGGGTAATGATGCTAGAAGTTACATTGGTAGATTTCTGTAAATCAATTTTTTTAACTTCTTTGTGTGTTCCATATCTATTAGAAAGTTTAATGAAAGACATTAAGGTATCTAACTGTTTTTTTGCTCGGATAATGTCATTAAAAATTTGTTCTAAGTTTTTCTCATTACTAGCAAATTCTGTTAATCGAACATAAGGAATTAGTTTTGCTTTGTATTTCCTTTTCAAATCCTCTTCTACAACAATGGCTCTTTTTTCTATAAGAGATTTAACTACTTTATGAACGTTTTTAATGTTCAATATTTCAGAAATTTCTTGAAGGTTGAGAATGTTTCTGATTTCTAACGCTTCATAAATTAAATATTCTTTGTCGGTTAAATCTTTAATAGAACAAGAACACTCGGTATTGATTAAAATTTTAGTTTCACTAGCTAGTTTAAGAGCGCCTGGTAACGCTGCATTAAAAACATCTCCAGGATTAGCAATGTAATAGTCTGCAATCCAATCCCAATGTTTGAGTTGCTTCTCATTTACAATTGGTTTTTCATCCAATAACGATTCTACATACTTTGCTTGGTATTCGGATGGAGGAGAATTATGTATGTGTTTAACTAAAGCTGAATATAGTTTGCCTCCTCGCCCAAAAGGAACTACAGCTCGCTGACCAATTTGTATATCGTCATTCAACTCTACAGGTAAGCGATAAGTAAACAAATTCGGTAACGAAAGTGGTAAAATTACATCTATGAATTTGGTTTGGTTGCTCATTCTTTTTTCTTTCCTGCGCAGGCAGGAATCCAGTACTCGTAAAATTAATTTAAATCTACCATTCTTTTGATAAATCTTCCCAATTAGGATTGCCTTTTTCTATTAACTTAAGTTTCCAATTTCTTTTCCATTTTTTCATTTGACGTTCTCTGGTATATGCTTCCATAGATGATTCAAACTCTTCAAAGTAAACCAATATATTTACATCATATTTTGCAGTAAAACCTTTAACAACTTTCGTCTTATATTCAAGGATTCTTCTTTCTAAATCATTGGTTAAGCCAATATACAGAGTACCATTTCTCTTACTTGCTAATATGTAAACGTAATAGCTTTTCATAGTTTTTCTGGATTCCTGACTTCCGCTTCGCTCCATCAGGAAAGCGGATACTAATAAATTAAATTTAAAAGAATCAAATCCAAAATTATAACTATAATTCCAGTATAGACGAATAGTATTGTTTCTTTGAAAATTCCCCACCAAAGTAGCATAGAAGAAAACAAATTCGATAGTGTAAAATGGAGCATAGCATTACTATATGAATTAGCATCTTTATAATGTTTGACTCCCGCTACTGGTCCTTCTGTGCCAAATGGATAGTCTCCCACATTTTCTAATATTTCAACATTAATGCACTCAGAAAAATGAAGTAAAAAAGAAAGAGTTGTTCCAATTGCAAGCAAAGCAACAATAAAGTTTAATATTTTTTTACTAAGCACTATTTATTAATTAGGGTTAATTAACTTATGAATTTTCTTGGTGCCTTTATACATTTCGTATTTCATAAATCGACACTCTAAACTGCCATTAAAGAGTTTAATTTTTCGAGAAGGACGCAAACCTACTTTTTTGAGAGCACCCATATTTGAGCTTATCATCCAAGCATTCCAACCGTCATATTGTTTTTTGAGGTTGTCTCCAAAAGCAGTATATAGGTCATCAACATTTTCTCCCATACGTTCTCCATAAGGTGGGTTACAAACTATAACGCCTTTGTATTGAGGAGCTGTAAAATCAGCAAAGTCTTTTTTATGTAATTCAATTTTGTCAGTTAATCCTGCAGCTTCAATATTGGCTCTACTCATACCCATAACTCTGGCATCATTATCAATTCCAATTATTTTAAATTTAAAATCAATTTCTTCATCTAAAGCTTCATCAATCACTTGGTCGAACAACTCCTCATCATAAGTCTTCCAATTCATAAAACCAAAAATTCCTCTGTTAATGTTTGGAGGGATATTACACGCTATCATTGCAGCTTCAATAAGTAGTGTTCCAGAACCACAGAACAAATCAATAAAGTTTGATTTTTTATCCCACCCACTTAGTAAAATCATTCCTGCAGCTAAATCTTCTTTAATAGGAGCCAAACTTCTACTGTCTCTGTAACCTCTTTTAAATAAAGGATCTCCAGAGCTATCTAAACTAACAGTACACTCATTTTCTTTATTAATATGAAGATTTATTCTGATATGTGGTTGGTCTGTATCAACATCAGGTCGCTTGTCAAATTTATCTCTAAATCTATCTGCTATGGCATCTTTAGTTTTAAGTGCTGCAAATTTGGTATGGTTAAATATTTCAGAAAATACCGTAGAATCAATTGCAAAAGTTTGGTCAATGTTAAAAATATCTTCCCAAGCAATGTTCTTAATTTTTTGATATAGGTCATCTGCATTTTTAATTCTAAAGTTTCGGATAGGAACTAAAAGCCTATTAGCAGATCTTAGCCATAAATTAGCCTTGTAAAGAGTTTCTTTGTTTCCTTCAAAAATAACCACTCTTGTTGCTATTTCAACTTGTTTTATACCAAGCTGTTTTAGCTCTTCAGCTAGAACTTCTTCTAATCCGTAAGATGTTTTAGCAATTATTTTAAATACATTTTCAGATTTCATTTGGTAAAGGTAATTTAAAATTGATAAAAATTTTCTTTGTATAACGCCATTATTAATGGAATTACCGCTTATCATTTTTTAACATTTGTTAAACAATATTAGTCTTAAATTTGTGTTTTCAAAGTTAGAAAATTTGAATTCTGTGAGAAACATACTTTTTGTCCTTTTCATCTCTCTTATTGTTTTTCAGGCATCAGCTCAAAAAAAATTTACTGTTAGCGGCTATGTAAAAGAAAAAAATAATGGAGAAAATTCCGTTGGAGCAACTGTTTATATTAAAGAATTACTTAAAGGAACCACTACTAATAATTATGGCTTTTATTCTATTACTATAGAAGAAGGGGAATATACTTTAGTTGTTTCATACATAGGATTTAAGAATATTGAACAAAAAATTATACTCAATAAGAACATCCGTTTAAATTATGACATTGAAGAAGATGTTATTACAACTGAAGAATTTAAAATTATAGGAGAACGAGAGGATAAAAATACCAATGAGGCTGTCATGAGCACAATTGATTTAGACGTAGAAAAAGTAAAAGCATTACCTGCTATTTTTGGAGAAATTGATATTTTGAAAACGATACAATTGTTACCAGGAGTTCAATCTGCTGGAGAGGGTAATGCTGGGTTTTATGTAAGGGGAGGAGGTCCTGATCAAAATCTAATCTTATTGGATGGGGCTACAATTTATAATGCATCTCATTTAGCAGGTTTCTTTTCAGTTTTTAATTCTGATGCAATAAAAGATGTGAAATTGATTAAAGGTGGAATGCCTGCAGAATATGGAGGAAGGTTATCTTCTGTACTTGATATTACTATGAAAGATGGTAATTTTAAAAAGTATGAAGCCGAAGGAGGCTTAGGAGTTATTTCTTCTCGTTTAACAATTCAAGGGCCAATAAAAAAAGATACAGCTTCTTTTATAATGTCTTATAGACGTTTTTATGCGGGTGATGTAGCACAACCTTTTATTGATGATTCATCAAAATTTAAAGGAACTAATTACTATTTCTATGATTTTAATGCTAAACTAAATTGGATAATTTCTGAAAAAGATAGGGTTTATTTAAGTGTATATTTAGGGAAGGATGTATTTAAATTTAATAATAAAGATGATGGGTTTGGTATGGATATTTCTTGGGGAAATACAATTGCTTCGTTGAGGTGGAACCATTTGTTTAATGATAAATTATTTTTAAACACTTCTGTTATTTACACTAAATATCAATTTGAAGTTGGGCTGGAGCAAGATCAATTTGAATTTAGGTTATTCTCTGGAATTACAGATTGGAACGCGAAGTTGGATTTTAATTACTTACCATCAATTTTGCACAACGTAAAGTTTGGAGTAAATTATATTTTTCACGAATTTGTTCCAAGTAACGCTACTGCAAAATCCGGAGAAATAGATTTTAATACAGGAGATATTATCAAAAACTATGCTCATGATGTGGCAATATACCTTTCTGATGATTGGGATATAAATGAGAAATTAAAAATCCATGCAGGATTAAGGTATTCGCTGTTTCAACACGTAGGACCTTTTAAACGTTATAATAATACCGATTTTGGAAGCCCAATAGATACAATTGTTTACGATAAGGGGGAGCCTGTAAAGTTATACCAAGGTCTAGAACCAAGAATCACAGCAAGGTATAGTTTGAGAAATAATTCATCAGTTAAAGCTTCTTTTACTCAAAACTATCAATACATTCATTTAGCATCTTTTGCTTCTGTGTCTTTACCAACTGATGTATGGGTGCCAAGTTCAGATAAAGTAACCCCTCAGTTTGCCACTCAATATGCGACAGGTTATTTTAAGAATTTTAAAGACAATATGTTTGAAACCTCGGTAGAGGTGTATTATAAAATCATGAAAAATCAGATTGAATATAAAGATGGGGCTTTACCAGAAGATAACGCTGGAAACAATGTAGATAATTCCTTTACTTTTGGTAAAGGGTGGTCTTATGGGACTGAATTATTTATCAAAAAACGCTATGGGAAAATTAATGGTTGGATTGGTTATACGCTTTCATGGACAAATAAACAATTTGGTGAACTAAATAATGGCAATATTTTTCCAGCAAAATATGATAGAAGACATGACGTATCTATCGTGTTTTTATATGATATTTCTAAACGATTGGTACTTGGCACAATCTGGGTTTATGCTACTGGAAGTGCTTTAACACTGCCTGAATCAAGATACACTATACAAGGGCAAATAGTAAGTGATTATGGAAATAGAAATTCGTTCAGAATGGATGCTTATCATCGAATGGATTTATCATTAACATTAAAAGGAAAAAAGGAAAAGAAATTTAAATCAGATTGGATTTTTTCTATTTACAATGTGTACAATAGAAAAAACCCATACTTTATTTATTTTGCTACAGAAGGAAATATTTATGATGGAACTTTAGAAATACAAGCAAAACAGGTATCGCTATTTGGAATAATACCTTCTGTTTCGTGGAATTTTAAGTTTTAATGAAAATAGGGAATATATTTGGTTGGTGTATAGGAGTTGGAATATTAGTCTCGATGATCATAAATAAAAATTATGGTCTTTATGGTTTAATTGCTGGAATTGGAATCGCTGCCTTGATTGTTTATATTAAAAATAAAAAAAGATGAAGATAAATAAAACAGTATTGATTTTATTAATGGCTATTGTTCTTATTTCTTGTGAAAAAGACATTGATATTGATTTGCCAGAAAGTGAAAGAAAGTTTGTTGTTGAAGGAAGTATTGAGCCTGGACTTCCTCCTTTTGTTATTTTAACCAAATCGGAGGGTTATTTTAGTCCTGTGGATATAAATTCACTTCAAAATGCTTTTGTGCATAATGCAACTGTTTTTGTATCAAATGGAACAAACAATATTCAATTAACAGAAATATGTACAAATCAACTTCCTGATTCACTCTTGCCAACAATTGCAGAATTAATAGGAGTTTCTTTAGATAATTTAAAATCTTTTGGTTTCTGCCTATACACTTCTTTGGATCCATTAATTTTTGGAGAGGTTGGGAAAACATATTCATTGTCAATCCAGGCGGAAGACAAATACTTAACATCAACTACTACTATCCCAATACCTGTTCCTATGACAAGATATTGGTATAAAGACCAACCTGGATATACAGACTATGGTTATTTATGGTTCGAGTTAAATGATCCTCCAACTTATGGAACTGCATATCGAATTTATACTCAGCGTAAAGGAATTGATAGCAGGTTCATTCCTGCAGATGGATCTGTCTTTGATGATCATTTTTTTAATGGATTACAGTTTGAGGCTTTCATATGGAGAGGACATGAATCTAACCCATCAGGACAAAGTGATTTTGAAATTGATCATTACTTTCAGCAAGGAGACACCATCATTATAAAATTTTGTACAATAGACCAACCTCATTTTCAATTTTGGAACTCGTTTGAAATAGCTACTTTTAATAATGGAAATCCTTTTTCTGCTCCAGCAACCATAAAAACAAATATTGAAGGTGGATTAGGTGTTTGGGGTGGATATGGAGTAACTTATGATACTTTAGTGGCTGTTGATTAATATCTGATTAATCATGTTGTATAATATTCAAATAAGTTTAATTTTAGTCTCTCAAATTTTAAGAATATGTCTGAAGAAATAGAAAGAATAAAGTGCTTAATTATAGGCTCTGGTCCAGCTGGTTATACTGCAGCTATTTATGCTGCTAGGGCAAATATGGCTCCTGTTTTATATCAAGGAATGCAGCCTGGAGGACAGTTGACAACAACCAATGAAGTAGAGAATTTTCCTGGGTACGCGGATGGTGTTACTGGCCCAGAAATGATGATACAACTTGAAGCACAAGCTAAAAGATTTGACACTGATGTTAGAGATGGTTGGGTAACTAAAGTAGATTTTTCTGGAGGAGTACATAAAGTTTGGATAAATGAAACAAAAGAAATTCATGCAGATACAATTGTAATATCTACAGGTGCATCGGCAAAATACTTAGGTTTAGAATCTGAACAAAAGTATTTAGAATTGGGAGGCGGAGTTTCTGCTTGTGCAGTTTGTGATGGCTTCTTTTATAAAGGACAAGAAACTGTAATCGTAGGAGCAGGAGACTCTGCTTGTGAGGAAGCACATTACCTTTCTAATATTTGTGCGAAAGTTACAATGTTGGTAAGGAAAGATGAATTTAGAGCATCTAAAATAATGGCGGAGCGAGTAAAAAATACAGCAAACATTGAAATTTTATTTAACACAGAAACCGAAGAAGTATTAGGGGAGAATGATTTGGTGACTGGGGTTAGAGTAAAAAACAATCAAACAGGAGATGTAAATGAAATAGCTTGTACTGGGTTTTTTGTAGCCATTGGTCATAACCCAAATACAGAAATATTTAAAGATTACCTTAATTTAGATGCAGCTGGATACATCGAGTATGAAGAACCAGGAACTGCAAAAACAAATGTTCCAGGGGTATTTGTCTCAGGAGATGCAGCTGACAAAACCTACAGGCAAGCAATTACCGCAGCCGGAACAGGTTGTATGGCAGCATTAGAAGCAGAAAGGTATTTAGCAGCAAAAGGACATTAAAAAGAATAATTATGGAAAAAGTAGCAGTTATAGGGGCAGGAACAATGGGTAATGGTATTGCTCATACATTTGCTCAAAGTGGATTTAAAGTTAATTTAATTGATATTTCTCAAGAAGCATTGGATAAAGCCTTAACAACCATTTCTAAAAATTTAGACAGGATGGTTGCTAAAGAAAAGATTTCTGAAGATGATAAAAATAATACAATAGCCAATATTACTACTCACACAGATATGAATACTGGTGTTGCTGATGTTCAACTTGTGGTTGAGGCTGCTACTGAAAATCTGGAGTTAAAATTGAAGATATTCAATTCAATGGACGAAGCAACTAATGATGATGTTATTCTTGCTACTAATACTTCTTCTATATCTATTACTCAAATTGCAGCGGTAACAAACCGACCTGATAAAGTAATTGGGATGCACTTCATGAACCCTGTTCCAATAATGAAATTGGTTGAAATTATTAGAGGATATTCAACTTCTGATGAGGTTACAAATAAAATTATGGAGTTATCTAAAAAATTGGGTAAAACTCCAACTGAGGTAAATGATTACCCAGGGTTTGTGGCAAACAGAATTTTAATGCCAATGATTAATGAAGCAATCATTACTTTGCATGAGGGGGTTGCCGGAGTTTCTGAAATAGATACAGTAATGAAGTTGGGAATGGCTCATCCAATGGGGCCATTACAATTGGCAGATTTTATTGGATTAGATGTTTGTTTATCCATTCTTAATGTAATGTATAAAGGATTTGGCAACTCAAAATACTCGCCTTGTCCTTTATTGGTAAACATGGTTGCTGCTAATAAAATGGGTATTAAGTCAGGAGAAGGGTTTTATTCTTGGGGGCATGGTACTAAAGATTTAATTGTTTCAGGCCAGTTTAAATAACAAGAACTTCATAATGAAAAATGCTATTTAAATTTAAGTAGTATTTTTTATACTATATTGATTTGCATAATCGTTAATCAAAAGTAAACTCGAATAACTATATTTGTTCCAATCATTAATCAGGTGAAGAAACTAACCAAATTTCTACTTCTTTCGTTTATAGGACCGTTTGTCCTTACCTTTTTTATAGCTGTTTTTGTACTGTTGATGCAGTTTATTTGGCTTTATGTTGATGATATGTTAGGGAAAGGGATTGAGTGGTACATTATTGCAGAGTTATTGTTTTTTTCAGCTGCAAACGTTGTTCCTTTAGCATTGCCTCTTTCAATATTATTAGCTTCATTAATGACCTTTGGGAATTTAGGAGAGCATTTTGAATTGGTTTCTTTTAAGTCTGCAGGAATTTCGTTACAGCGAGTAATGCTACCTGTAGCAATTTTTGTTTTATGCATAAGTATTGGTGCTTTTATGTTTTCTAATTACATTATGCCAGTTGCCAACTTAAAATTCTATTCGTTATTACATGATATAAGGAGTAAAAAACCAGCAATAAATATAAAACCTGGAGTTTTTTATAATGAAATATATGGTTACACTATAAGAGTAATGAAGAAAGAAAAATTAGAAAATGGTGATGAAATATTGAAAGATGTGATGATATATAATCATACTAGTGTTTCAGGAAATCGAAATTTAACAATTGCAGATTCTGCTATTATGAAAATGTCTGATGACAATACTTATTTTTCTATTAAATTATTTCATGGTATTGATTATCAGGATCAAGTAGAAACAACTACTAATAAAATTTATCCGTTATCACGATTTTCATTTGAAGAAAATGAAATGAGGATTAGCTTAGATGGATTTCAATTTAGTAGATCAGATGAAGATGCTTTTAAGCACGATTATAGGTTATTTAACCTGAAGCAGTTGGAAAATAAAACTGACACAATAAAAAAACAGAGACAAGAGAGTATTAAAAACTTTGCTCTTTTACTTAAGAAAAGTTACCTTATTAACCAGCCTACTTTTAATAAAAGAATAAAAGAAAAAAAAACTATTTTATACAAGGGTTCATATATAGCTGGGATGGATAAGGGTGAGTATAACCAATTGTATAGTATTGCAATTAACAACGCTCGGACAAATAAAGGAAGGGCTAGTGCTGTGGCTACAGAAATTACTGCAAAAAGTAGAAATATAGCAAGAATGGATATAGAATGGCATCGAAAATATTCATTTTCGTTAGCTTGTTTTGTGATGTTTTTAATAGGTGCTCCTTTAGGGGCAATAGTTAAAAAAGGAGGACTAGGAATGCCTGTAGTTATTTCTGTAGTTTTCTTTGTTACTTTTTGGATTATTTCAATTATAGGGGAAGACATGGCAAAAGAAATGGTATTGCATCCTTATCAAGGAATGTGGATATCTACAGCTCTATTACTGCCATTAGGCTTATTTTTTACTTATAAAGCAACAACAGATTCGCCCATGTTTAATTTTGGTAACTACATTGATTTTATAACTAAAATATTTAAGAAAGAAGCATAATGAAGATATTACAAATATGCTTAAAACCTCCTTTTCCCGAAGTTGATGGTGGTTGCAAAGCCATGAATGCTATTACAGAAGGGTTGTTAAGCAATGGGTTAGAAGTTAAAGTTTTAACTATTAGCACACCAAAGCATCCATTTCTTAAAGAAAGTATGTCATCTTCTTACCTAGAAAAAACAAAAATAGAACATAGATTTATTAACACCCAAGTTAATCCCATTAGTGCTTTTTGTAATTTATTTACTTCAAAATCCTACAATTTAGAACGCTTTTACAGCAAAAATTTTGAAGAACTTATTATTAGCACATTAAAAGCGAATCCTTATGATGTGGTTTTGCTTGAAACATTTTTTGTAACAGGGTATATAGATATTATTAGGAGAAATTGCGAAGCTAAAATTGTATATCAAGCTCAAAATATAGAGCATGATATATGGAAATTAAATGCGAAAAAAGAGAACGGAATAAAGAGTTGGTATTTGAATTTTTTAGCAAAACGATTAAAGAAAGCTGAAATAATTAATATAAAAAAAGTAGATGCCATTGCATCTATTACCGATAAAGACAAACAAAGATTTTTAGAGTTAGGATGTACAGTGCCAATTGTAACTATTCCTTTCGGTGTAAACTTATCTGACTATCCGCACAAAACGGCAGATAGTGGAGACAAAATTTTCCATATAGGAAGTATGGATTGGATGCCTAACCAAACAGGCATTAAATGGTTATTAAAGAATGTATGGAATGAGGTGTTTTTTCAATATCCAGAGGCTCAATTAAATTTAGCAGGAAGGCATATGCCAGAATGGCTTCGTAGTAATCAGAAAATTAATTTAACAGTTTATGGTGAAGTAGAAAGTGCTCGTGATTTTATTAATGCTAATAACATTATGGTTGTCCCTTTGTTAGCTGGCGGTGGTATGCGTATAAAAATAATTGAGGGTATGGCTTTGGGGAAATTAATTATTGCTACTTCGATTGCAGCAGAGGGAATTAGTTGTACTGACAAAGAGAACATTGTTATTGCAAATACTCCTAAAGAGTTTCAAAAAGCTATTCTTCATTATTTATCCCATCCACAAGAACAAATTATTATTGGAAAAGCAGCAAGACTTTTGATAGAAAGAAGTTATGATAATAAAGTAATTGTAAATAACTTGGTCAAGTTTTTAAAGCAAGTTATTAATTAATGAAAATATTCATTTTACTTTCTCGATTTCCTTATCCTCTTGAAAAAGGAGATAAGCTACGAGCTTTTCATCAAGTAAAAGAGCTTTCTAAAAATCATGAAATAATTCTTTGTACCTTAACAGATGAAAAAGTAGAGCAATCGTCTATTGATATTTTGTCTAAATTTTGCTCGGTTATTGAAGTAATCAAACTTCCAAAATGGAAGGTTTATTGGAACTTATTGTTTCAATTATTATTTACAGACAAATCATTACAAGTTGCATATTTCTATAATTCATCAGCACAAAAAAAAATTGATAATTTTATTTTAAAATATCAACCAGATCATATTTATTGTCAATTAATTCGGGTTGCCGAATATGTGAGAAAATCTAAGGTTAAGAAAACGCTAGATTATATGGATGCTTTAGCAAGAGGGATGGAGAGAAGGGTAGAGGATGCTCCTTTTTATCTAAAATGGTTTTTAAAAACTGAAACTATCAGGTTAAAAAGATATGAGCATTTTATTTTTGAAGATTTTGATAATCACGTAATTATTTCTGAACAAGATAGAAGGTTAATCGTTAACGTAAACAATGACAATGTAGTAGTTGTTCCAAACGGAGTAGACTATGATACTTATAAGCATAAAGAGTTAACTAAGGAATACGATTTAATTTTTACTGGAAACATGGCGTATCCACCAAATGTTGATAGTGTGATTTATTTGGTTAATAACATAATGCCATTGGTATGGAAAGAACAACCTAATATAAAATTGGTAATTGTTGGTGCACAGCCATCATCAAAAGTTCTAAAATTAAAATCTAATAGAGTTATTGTAACAGGTTGGGTTGAAGATATATCCCAGTATTACTCCAAATCTAAAATATTTGTTGCTCCAATGCAGATAGGTACAGGGTTGCAGAATAAGTTGTTAGAAGCTATGGCTATGAAAATACCATGCATTACATCAGAATTAGCAAATAATGCTCTTGGAGCAAATCATGATGAAGAAATTTTAATTGGTAATAGCGAAATTGATTACACTCATCATATCATAAGATTGATGAAAGATGTTAATCTTCAAAAAGAAATAGCTCAAAAAGGATATCAGTTTGTAAAAGAAAATTATACATGGGAAGGAAGTACTTCAGTTTTGGAAAATTTAATAACTTCAACCCAATAAATAATAATTATATGGATACATTGAAACTTAAGATAGAAGAAGCTTGGGAGAATAGAGAACTTTTAAAATCATCCGATACTCAAGAATCAATAAGAGAAGTGATAGAATTATTGGATAAAGGAAAAATAAGAGTTGCTGAACCTGATGGTAACAACTGGAAAGTAAACGAATGGGTGAAAAAAGCAGTGGTGTTGTATTTTCCAATTCAAAAAATGGAAACGATAGAAGTGGGTCCATTTGAATTTCATGATAAGATGAAATTAAAATCCAATTATGCTGAATTAGGAGTTAGGGTTGTCCCTCACGCAATTGCAAGATATGGGGCTTATCTTTCTAAAGGTGTAATTATGATGCCTTCATATGTAAACATTGGAGCGTATATAGATGCTGGAACTATGATAGATACATGGGCTACAGTAGGTTCTTGTGCTCAAATTGGTAAAGATGTTCATTTAAGTGGAGGCGTTGGTATAGGAGGTGTTTTAGAACCATTGCAAGCTGCTCCTGTCGTAGTTGAGGATGGTTGCTTTATTGGTTCGAGGTGTATAGTAGTTGAAGGTGTTAGAGTCAAAAAAGAAGCAGTTTTAGGAGCAAGTGTAGTGTTGACTAAATCTACTAAAATAATTGATGTAAGTGGAAATGAACCGATTGAATACAGAAGTGAAGTTCCCGAAAGGTCTGTTGTTATTCCAGGGTCTTATGTTAAAGAGTTTAATGCTGGTAAATACAATGTGCCATGTGCTTTAATTATTGGTAAAAGAAAACCAAGTACTGATTTAAAAACATCATTAAATGATGCCTTAAGAGAATATAATGTAGCAGTATAATATTAGTACGTCATTGCGAGGAACGAAGCAATCTTATTATAGTTGAGATTGCTTCGTTTCTCGCAATGACGAATATGAAAAAATGAACAAAATACTAATCATACAAACAGCTTTTTTAGGAGATGTGATTTTAGCTACATCTATTGTAGAAAAATTGCATCAATTTTATCCAGAAAGTAAAATAGATTTTTTGCTTAGAAAAGGTAATGAGGGATTATTAGAAAACCATCCTATTATTAATGAAGTATTAGTTTGGGATAAGAAAAATAAGAAATACGACAATTTAAAAACAATTACTCGAAGCATAAAAAGTACTCATTATGATGTTGTAATCAATTTGCATCGTTTTGCATCAAGTGGTTTGATTACTGCTTTTTCAGGAGCAAAAGAAAAGTTTGGATTTAAGAAAAATCCATTATCATTTTCTTTCACTAAAAAGTTTGATCATAGAATTGGAGATGGTACTCACGAAATTAATCGAAATCAACAATTAATTGCAAATTTAACAGATAAGCAAGCGACAAATCCAAAATTATACCCAACAAACAAAGATTATGGTGATGTAGAAACGTTTAAAAAAAACGAATATGTATGTATGGCTCCTACGTCTGTTTGGTTTACCAAACAATTACCAAAAGAACAATGGGTAAGGCTTATTAAGAAAATGAATGATAAGCTAACAATCTATTTATTAGGAGGGTCAGAAGATGTTGAACAGTGTGAATCTATAAAGCAAGTCTCAAAAAGCAGAAACGTTGTTAATTTATCTGGTAAATTATCATTTTTAGCTTCAGCTGCATTAATGCAAACCGCAAAAATGAATTATGTAAATGATTCTGCCCCGCTGCATATAGCATCATCAATGAACGCTCCTGTAACAGCTTATTTTTGTTCTACAACACCTTTGTTTGGTTTTGGACCGTTATCAGATAATAAGAAAGTAATTGAAGTAAAGGAGCAATTAAATTGTCGTCCTTGTGGATTGCACGGAAAAAAAGAATGTCCTGAAGGTCATTTTGATTGTGGTTTTAAAATTAAAAGTTAGAATTTTATTTGCTACCTTTCTGATGTGAAAAAGATGCAAATCATATCATTTATTGTATTGTTTTTTTTAAGCATTGTAGTAAATGCTCAGTATGCACCAGAACAACAGCGAGAAATAGACTCACTCACAAGACTTTTAGAAATTGCAGAAGATGATACTACGAAAATTGGATTACGTTTTCATATAGGAGAAACAGGTTGGATTTTTAGAACAGCATACTGGGATAGTATATCCAATGATTGCATTCGGTTACTAACAGGACCTAATCTAGGGAGACAAAAAATAAAGGTTTATAGAACCTCTTTAGGTGCAACATTTAATAATACGGGCTTTATTTATAATAATCAGGGGAATATTTCTCAAGCCTTAAAATATTTTCATAGATCTCTTAAACTTTATAAAGATGTCAAAGATAAAAAAGGGGTTGCTAGAGCATCTAACAATATTGGTTTAATATACCATGAGCAGGGTAACATTCCAATGGCATTAAAATATTATCACAAAGCGTTAAAAATAAGAGAACAAATAGGCAACAAACCAGGAATAGCAAACTCGTTGAATAATATTGGATTTATTTATGAGAGTCAGGATAATGTTCCTATGGCGTTAATGTATTTAAAAAGATCGCTATCGATTTATGAAGACATCGGTGATAAACAAGGTGTAGCTTCTTCATCAAACAGTATTGGTGTAATTCTAGAGAGGCAAGGAAATATTGTTGAGGCAAGAAGCTTACATGAACAAGCTTTAATAATTCAAGAAGAAATTGGGGATAAGGATGGTATTGCTAATTCATTAATTAACATCGCTGAAATTGCTTTAATTCAGGGAGATGTGAAATTGGCATCATCTTATTCTATTCGGGCTTTAAAATTGTCTAAAGAGTTAGGGTTCCCCTCTCCAATTAGTAATGCATCTAAATTATTAAGTCAAATTGCTAAAAAAGAAAAAAAGTACAAAATTGGATGGGAGCATTTTGAATTATTTATTAAAATGAGAGATTCTGTAAGAAATAAAGAAACAGAAAAAGCTGTAGTAGAACAAGATTTGAAATTTGAATTTGATAAACAAATTATTGCAGATAGTTTATTAAGAGCGGAAGAAGAAAAAATAAAAGAGTTAGAACACAAGCAAGAAATCAATCAACAAAAAACGCTAATATATGCGAGTGTAATAATCTTATTATTAGTGCTTATATTTTCAGTAGTTGTATTTAACCGATTAAAAATATCTAATAGACAGAAGGGTATTATTGGGCAACAAAAATTGATGGTAGAATTAAAAAATCAAGAAATTACGGATAGTATTACTTATGCTAAAAGAATACAAGAAGCTATTTTACCAACAGGTTCAAGCCTCAAAAGACACTTAAAAAATGGATTTGTACTATTTAAGCCAAAAGATATTGTTGCAGGAGATTTTTATTGGTTAGAAGTAATGGATGATATCGTATTGTATGCTGCTGCTGATTGCACAGGACATGGAGTTCCGGGAGCAATGGTAAGTGTTGTTTGTCATGGTGCTCTCAACAGAGCTGTACGTGAGTTTAAATTAACAGAGCCAGCTCAAATACTTAATAAAGTAAGAGAATTAGTTATTGAAACTTTTAAAACAAGTGGAGAAGATATTAAGGATGGTATGGATATCGCTTTATGTGCATTAAATTTCACTACAAAAAGGCTTAATTTTTCTGGAGCCAATAATAGCTTATACGTAATCAGCAATGGAAAAATGAAAGAAATTAAGGCTGACAAACAGCCAATAGGAAGGTATGTGACAAGTGATCCTTTTACTAATCATGAGATTCAGCTAAAGGAAGGAGATGCTATATACGTTTTTACTGATGGTTACGCTGATCAATTTGGAGGTGAAAAAGGAAAGAAGTTTAAATACCTTCCGTTTAGAGATTTACTTTTAAATAATCAAGATAAAACAATGGATGAGCAAAAATCATTGTTGGATAAAACATTTGAAGATTGGAAGGGAAGTTTGGAGCAAGTGGATGATGTTTGTGTCATAGGCGTAAGAATATGACGCAAAGTTTACCCTGAGCAAAGCCGAATGGGTGTAAATAGGAGTGAAAATTTAATTAAAAAACCTACTCAATTGAGCAGGCTTTGAGTGACCCTGTAGGGATTCGAACCCCAATTCTCCTCGGCCGTAACGAGGTGCAGTATCCAGTTATGCTACAGGGCCATATTTTTTTTAATAAATTCTCTTCCTATGCCACTCTTTAAATATTTTTCTCTGTCCAAGGCTTCTTTTTTAGTAGAAAAACATTCAGAATATAATATTTTCCAAGGCTTGTAAGGTCTTGTAGATATTGTCTTACCGCTATTATGTTCTTTTAATCGATTTGCTAAATTCGTTGTAAATCCAGTATAATTTCTTTCAAACTTATCACTTCTAAGAACGTAAACGTAATATTTCATTCAATATCATTAAGCACTATAACGTGTTGCAGCCTGCCTGCCGTCAGGCACGGTATCCAGTTATGCTACAGGGCCAAAATAAGAATGCAAATATAAAATTTATTTAAACTTTAATTCTATAATTAGTATTTTTAAAATCTAATCTATAGTATGAATTTCAAGAACATTGATGATAATATAATAGACCAACTTAAAGTAATTGTTGGTAATCAATATGTATTGTTTAATAAAGATGCTTTTGAAAAATATGGTCGAGATGAAACTGAAGATTTAGTTTTTTACCCAGAGGTAGTTGTCATTCCAAGAACACCTCAAGAAATTAGTGAAATTTTAAAGTTATGTAATAATCAAAATATTCCCTTAACACCTAGAGGAGCGGGCACAGGATTGAGTGGTGCTGCTTTGCCTGTAAATAAAGGAGTATTACTTTCTACCGAACGATTTAATAATATTATAGAAATTGACGAACGTAATTTACAAGCTACTATAGAACCTGGAGTTATAACACAAGTATTTCAAGAAGCCGTTCAAGAAAAAGGCTTGTTTTACCCTCCTGATCCTGCTAGTAAGGGAAGTTGTTTTATAGGTGGGAATATAGCTGAGAATTCTGGAGGACCAAAGGCTGTAAAGTACGGAGTTACCAAAGATTATGTGCTTAATCTAGAGGTGGTTTTACCCACAGGAGATATTATTTGGACAGGAGCTAATGTTTTAAAARATTCAACAGGCTATAATTTAACCCAACTAATGGTTGGTAGTGAAGGCACGTTGGGAATTATAACAAAAGCTGTATTTCGATTAATTCCTTATCCAAAACATGATTTATTAATGTTAGTTCCTTTTTACTCTGCTGAAGAAGCTTGTGAAGCTGTATCAGCTATTTTCAGAGCAGGAATAACTCCTTCGGGCATGGAATTTATGGAGCGAGATGCTTTACTCTGGGGAGCAGAATTCCTTGGAGATGATTCTTTAAATATTCCTAAAAACATCCAAGCTCATTTGTTAATAGAAGTTGATGGTAATAACAAAGAAGTTCTTTATAGTGATTGTGAAACAATATATAAAGTATTAGAAAATTTTAAATGTGATGAGGTATTGTTTGCTGAAGATGCTACTCAAAAAGATAAACTATGGAAAATCAGAAGAGTGGTAGGAGAGGCTGTAAAAGCGAAGTCAATTTACAAAGAAGAGGATACMGTWGTWCCKAGAKMTGARCTAYCYAYYTTRTTAAAAGGRGTRAARGMMATWGGAAAAAAATATGGTTTTACTTCTGTTTGCTACGGTCATGCAGGAGATGGCAACCTACACATAAATATTATAAAAGGTGAAATGTCTGATGATGATTGGAATAATAAATTATCTGGAGGAATTCGTGAAATTTTTGAGTTGTGCATCGAACTAAAAGGAACGATATCTGGTGAGCATGGAATAGGTTATGTGCAAAAAGATTATATGGATATTCCATTTAGTACCACTGAATTAACCCTTCAAAAAGACATTAAGCGATTGTTTGATCCAAAAGGAATATTAAATCCAGGTAAAATATTTAACTAAAAAAGCCCCACTAAGTGCAGGGCTTTTAAAATTCAAAGGCAGGAGATATATTTATGTTTAACTACCTATCTAATTAACTTTAAAACGATCTCCGCACATAAGACGGTTTAGAAGATAAAAAGGTTGCATGTGTCTAAAATATTTTAGGATTCATCGAATTATAGGTAAATTAATTCATCAAATAAGAATATTTTATTTAATTTAGAGGACTGAATACTAACTAAACTAAACTAATTTAAAGCTTTAATCATGAAAAAAATTACTCTATTAATCTCTGCAATTGCTCTTATTATAGGTGGGGTGTTTGCTCAAAATAACAGAATAGCTCTTCCTATAGGGAACTCTGCAACTACTTTAACACCTCAAGCTATTACAGAAAGAACTTGTGCGACTATGGATAATGTTACTCAAATAGATTTGGATAACATGGAAGAATGGCTTGCTCCTAGAGTTGATGCTTACATTCAAGCTCAAAATGCTGGAGGAAATGTTGAAGCAGTTTATACTATACCTGTTATCGTGCATGTTATTCATTATTCAACTCATGGGGTTGGTTCTAGTACAAATATTCCTTATTCAAGAGTTACAGAACAAATACAAACATTAAATGACGATTTTAGACTAACAAATTCTGATGCAAGTAATGCTCCATCTGTTTTTCAAGCGGTACAAGCAGATTCAGAAGTAAATTTTTGTTTAGTAACTCAAGATTTAGCAGGAAATCCTTTAGCTGAATTAGGTGTTGAAAGAATTAGTCTTGCTACTTTAGGGTTGAGTGATGCAGCCCAGACAACAACAACTATACAAAATACTGTAAAACCTAATACAATATGGGATGCAAATCAAGTATTTAATATATGGGTTATTAATATTTCAGGAGGTATTTTAGGGTATGCACAATTTCCGAATTCTGGTGCTGCAAATACTGATGGAATTGTTGTTTTATATAATGCTTTTGGTAATACAGGAGGTACGTATGGAAAGGGAAGAACAGCTACTCATGAAGTAGGACATTATTTAAATTTACGTCACATTTGGGGTGATGCTACGTGTGGAAATGACTTTTGTAATGATACTCCTACCCAACAAGATCCGTACTACAATTGTCCAACACACCCTTCTCCATCTTGCTCAAATTCAGGGGATATGTTTATGAACTTTATGGATTATGTTCCWGATGCWTGTATGGTAATGTTTACAGCTGATCAAAAAGCAAGAGTWCAAGCTACATTAAATCCATCTACTGGAGCACCTAGAAGAAGCACATTAAACGCTTCTAGTGCAAATTTATGTGCTGCACCAGTCTTAACTGCAGAATTTAATGCAAATGTTACTACCATTAATGTTGGTCAATCAGTAACATTTACTGACGCATCAACGAGTCCTAACACGATTAATAGCTGGACTTGGAATTTTGATGTTACTGGTATTGGGGGAACTTCTATGCCTACAGCTTCAACACAAGGACCACATAGTATTAGTTATGGTACCGCTGGATTATTTACTGTTTCTTTAGCAGTAACAGATAATGGTGGAGGAAATGATACGGAGACAAAAACGGGTTATATTTTAGTTAATCCTGCTGGAACAGTTATATGTGATTCTACTGATGCTAATTGGGATTGGAATTCAGAAGCTTATGCGGCAGCTTATTGGGGTCCTGATTGTAATGGAACTACTAGCCCTTCAGGATTTATTTTAGGAAACAACTGTTATGATGATAATGGATGGGCATCTAAAGTTTCTTTCTCTGCACCAGGAAAAGAACTAACCGATGTGATTTATGTTTTTGTTCAATCAATAGGAACAGGAGCTACTACTCTAAAAGTATGGGATGCTGATGGAGCAGGATTTGATGCTGGTAATACAGCTATATCTACTGCACCAGGAACAGTATTGGCTTCAAGTTCAGTAACTTCTGGCTCTTATTCAACTAATTTAAATCAATTTGTTGGTATGCCAATTTCTCCAGCAGTTGCTTTAACTGGTGATTTCTACATAGGGTATGATCATCCTTCTGTACCTGCAAACGGAGATAGTTTGTCTATGGGTGCCGCTAACGGTACTACAGGTAATCAAACTTGGGCCAACGAATCTGGTATTGGATGGAGAGATATCGCTTTTTGGGGTGTAGATTATAAAGGAACTGTAATTTCAGTTATTTGTGATATATCTACAGGTGAAAAAGAACTATTAGGAACTCTTTCTCAAATAGCAATTTATCCTAATCCTTCTTTAGGAACTATTAATATTGCTTTAACGGAAAAAGTTAATACTACTATTTCTGTGTTTAATATGTTGGGAGAAGAAGTTTATAAAACGACTAAAAATACCCAGCTATTTACTGTTGATATGAAGAATCAACCAAATGGAGTTTACTTCATTAAAATTAAATCTGGAGATATGGTTACTACTAAGAAAGTAATTTTATCCAAATAAAGCGTAATTATATTTTAGTTAAAAGAGTCTCGAGAAATCGGGACTCTTTTTTTTATGGAGATTAATTACATTTGCTTAAAATTTAATTTTTTAAGATGCCAAACCAATTTGTAGGAGAAATTATAAAAGAATCGATTACTGATAAGACCTTATTATGTATTGCGGAGAAAGTTTTAAATAAAGGAAGAATAACTTGCGAAGAGGGTATCTACCTCTTTGATAATGCAGAAGTAAGTTATTTAGGTATGCTTGCAAATTATATCAGAGAAAGAAGACATGGAAATAAAACATATTTCAATAAGAATTTCCATATAGAACCAACAAATATTTGTGTTTTCGATTGTAAATTTTGTGCTTATTCTAAGTTTTTAAGAGAAAAAGATAATTTTGGTGCATGGGAGTTAAGTGAAGAAGATATTTATGAGGCCATTAAAGCTTATGATGGGAATGACATAACTGAAGTTCATATTGTTGGTGGAGTCCACCCTAAAATGGGATTAGAATATTTCAAAAACCTGATAGAGAACATTAAGAAAATTCGACCAGACATACATGTAAAAGCATTTACTGCTGTAGAATTAGATTACATGGCTAGAAAAGCTAAAGTAAGCTATAAAAAATGTTTGCAAATACTTAAAGATGCTGGTCAAGGCTCTCTTCCAGGTGGAGGTGCAGAAATATTTGATAAGACAGTAAGAGATCAAATATGTAAAGATAAGTGTACAGGAGAGCAATGGCTCGAGATGCATGAAGCAGCTCACAGTGTTGGAATGCCCTCTAATGCAACTATACTTTATGGACATATTGAAGAACCTAAACATTTAATTGATCATATGAATCGTTTAAGAGAGCTACAAGACAAAACAGGAGGTTTTAATGCTTTTATTCCGTTAAAATATAGAAATGGAAATAATCAAATGTCAGAAATAGGAGAGGTAAGTATTATTGAAGATTTAAAAATGTATGCCATTTCACGTATATTTTTAGATAATTTCAATCACATTAAAGCTTATTGGCCAATGATAGGGAGGAAAACAACTCAGTTGCTATTGTCATTTGGAGTAAATGATATTGATGGAACTGTAGATGATTCAACTAAGATATACTCTATGGCTGGGGTAGAGGAGCAAAAACCTGCAATGTCAACCGAACAAATGGTTGCTTTAATTAAAGATGTAAACAGACAGCCCATTGAAAGAGATAGTGTATACAACGAGCTTAGAGATTATTCGGATGTTGAATTGGTATAAAATAGCTATATTTGAATTCCTTAACAAAATTTTATTTAAGATGAAAATACTTAAGAAAATAATGATAGTAGTAGTTGCACTGGCAGCTATTTATATAGTACTTGCTTTAGTAGGTCCTTCTAATTACAAAGTATCAAGAGAAATTAAAATTGCAGCATCCATTGATGATGTTTTTAACCAAACTACAATTTATGCCAATTGGGCTGCTTGGTCGGCATGGGCAAAAGCCGATACAGCTGCAAAATATATCATTGAAAATGATAATCAAGTAGTTGGAGCAACAATGGGTTGGGAGGGTGAAATCTCTGGAAAAGGCTCCATGACAACAACTGAAATTGTTCCTAACGAAAAATTTATTTATGAGTTAAGTTTTGTTGAGCCCTTTACAATGACTTCTCATGGTGGGTTTTTATATGAGCAAGATGGGGATTCTGTTTTAGTGAAATGGTATGATGAAGGAGTATTTGGATTTATGATACGGCCAATGATGTTGTTTATGGATATAGAAGGTAAGTTAGGACCTATGTTTGAGCAAGGGTTAGCCGATATGAAAAAAATATGCGAATCAATTTCAGCTAAATCACCTGTAGAAATAATTGAGATGGAAGTAGAGCAAAAAGCCATATTATTTATTAAAGAATATTCTGAGCTCAGTTCTGGAGATACTCCTTCAAAAATAGGAACTGCTTATGGTGAAATAGGAGCTTTCATTGCAGCCAATGAATTAACCGTTATTGGGATGCCAATAACAATAACCAATGATTTTTCAATGAAAAAAATGACATGGGATTTTGATTGTGCTATGGTTATAGATTTAGGTGTAACAGCAGAAACAGAAATGTCTAATTCATTAGATGCACTTGAAACTACTGGTAGAATAGAAACAGGGTTAACGTATTTTGGTAAGGTTGTAAAAGCTACTCATATAGGACCAAATGAACAAAGCATTATAACTTACAATGCCATTGAAAAATACATAACTAATAATGGTTTAGAAAAGAATGGAAGGTCATGGGAAGAATACATTGACGATCCAACCTTGGTTGCTCCAGAAGAAGTTAGAACATTTATTTACTTTCCAGTAAAATAGTTGGCACCTAATAAAAGTATTATAATAACCGGTCATCGTGGTGCAGGAGGTTTGGCTCCTGAAAACACCTTGGCATCTATCCAATTGGCAATAGATTTAGGTGTCGATCGGATAGAAATTGATGTTCAACAAACAAAAGACAATGTTATTATTGTATTGCACGATAGAACTTTAAGGAGAACTACCACAGGAATCGGTTATGTTAAAACAAAAACTTATGCTGAAATACTAAAACACAGTGCTGGTTATAAATTTAATAAATACTACATCAAAGAAAAAGTGCCCACTTTAGATGAGGTTATTCAATTTATTAATGGAAGAGTAGAATTGTTAATTGAAACCAAGTACAGCTTTATGTATTATCCAAACATTGAACGACACATAATTAATGTAATAAAAAGTAATGATGCAAAAGATTGGTGTAAAGTAATATCGTTTAATGATAGAGCATTGTTCAGAGTACATAAATTAGATAATGAAATTAGAACAGGAAAACTATTTGTGGGCAAGTACTCTAATTTGCCATTATCATGGGATAAAGGAGTAAACATTAAACCTTTAAAACGTTATCATTTTGTTGATGAAATAATTGTAAAGCACATTTATGCCACAAAAAAAATAATTGATAGAGTCCATGGAATGGGTAAGGAGTTACATGTCTGGACTGTTAATGATTCTAAAACAATTCAAGATCTGGTTGATAGAGGAGTAGATGGAATTATAACAGATTATCCTAATTTATTAATGAAGTATAAGAGATAAAAAACTCCCTGCCAATAAGCAGGGAGTTTTTCTTTTAATGAATGGGTGGAAGATGTGGTTCGAAAACAGCGTTTTTMCWTCTTTTTTTAATTGATTATCAGTGAGTTAAGGTTTCATTTTTAGGTGTTTTTGGTTCATTTTGTCATCTATTTGTCATTTTACAAAAAACTAATTTCTCTCTCTCTAGCTATTGTATAACATAGGAATTTTGATTTAGATTTAAGCAAATAAACAGTAGTTTTTTGTTCAAAATGAGCTGATTTACCAGTTTTATAGCAAAAATAAGTAGAGGGAGGATTTGTTCAAGTACGAATATAGATTAACAAAAAAGACCATATACCGTTATGGAATATGGTCTATTATTTATTTAAAATATTACTAAATAGCAATACGTAATTCGTAAGGATTTGCAATCGTCTTTTTACCGAATCGTTTAAGTAAAGCAAGTTCATTTTCCATATCTATTGCCTCTTCTAATAAAATTTCCTTAATCGCTGGTTGTTTTAATCCAGGAATTCGAATTCGGAAAAAAGGCCAAAGTGTAGGGCTACGATACTCTTCGCTAAGTTCAGGAAACCCTACAATACGATTGTAATCATGTTGATTTTCTTTAAATTCTTCTGTGTATTTAAAAGTCCATTCCCCAAGTTCACAATTTAACTTGCCAATGTCTAAATCATCCACAGCTAATATAAAAGTTGCTTTCTCATSTTCTGGCAAACGCATAGCCATATCCTCATCACCTTTGCTAAAAAACTTCTTTATTTTATCTATCATTTTTAAATTTTTCTAACTCGTTCAAATCTATCTTTAATTATGATTTTAATTAATTCTGCTCTTTCTTCAATGAAAAAAGGAAAGAATTCAATTTCTAACATCCTTAAAACTCTCTCCTCATTCTTTTTTGTAGATAATTCATTAATTATTTTTTTATAACTCTTATGTTGTAATTTTACAAAACTAATCAATTCAAAATGGTTGGCTTCTTTATTTTTATCAAGACTTATTCGTGGATAAGCCTTCTCTATGTAATTAACTACCTTTTTACCACCATTATTGTGTAGTCCTAGTACTCTTACGATGTTTTCATCACTAAAGTTCCACAACAAACCCCGTGCCGAGTCATATAAAGGTGCAAATTTTGGCACTTTTCTAGACCTTTTAGTGTTATCTATGACACCCCAGTTGTAAAAATGCCTGTCATTATTGCCGACTAGACCATCAAAAGCTATCATTTTTACAATCCCATCCATTATATCATCATGGCAAGAATCTGGAAATACATTGTAGATTGATTCCTCAATGAATTCAAAATTAAATAATTCTCTAGCAGTTTTTCTATTAATGGCAATTTCCTTAGCCATATCCATATCCCCTAAGTGTTCTCCACAAATTTCAGCGCCATGAACTAATATCTCACCTTTATTTAAAAAATATTTACTCAAAAACCTTATTTGGTTATTGGCTTTGACAAGTTTAACTTCGTTCATGAGTAGCCCCATTTCTTCGCCAATCCTATTTATCATGTATTCGGTTACAGACTCATGGGGGTACCATTTTTCAGCTGATTTAGCCACATAAGGTATCCATGTCTTCAAATTAATTTTTCGGATGCCACTTTCCTCTATATAGAAATATGCTTTTATAAATTGTTTCGGAGCATCTCCATCTAAATCCCATTTTTTGACGTAATAATTTTTCTCTTTTAGTTGTTCAATTTTTTTCTCATTCAATAATTCGCCCGAATTGTTTTCAGATACTTCAATCCGTAATTTGGAAGATGTAACATTTCGTTTGCTCATAAAATAAAGATAGAAAAATAATATGAAATTAAAATCTGAAAAAGTTCAAAATAGTTTTTTTTTGAGGGAACATTTAGTCTTCTTACTTCACTTATGACTGGTTTTGTTCAATAAATGAATGAAATTTTGTCATCTATTTGTCATCCCAAAAAATGAAAAAAACGCTGAAATCCTTTGTTTATAAGGGCTTCAGCGTTTCAAGGGTGGAAGATGGGATTCGAACCCACGACATCCGGCACCACAAACCAGCGCTCTAACCAACTGAGCTACAACCACCATTTAAGGACGGCAAATATAATTCTTTTTCATAAAATAAAAACATTTCTTTTAAGAATTTAAGCGGATTAGTTGCTACTGTAAATGTGTAACTTTGCTTCATGTCTAATTCAGAAAAAATAATCTTAAATGTAGAGGGAATGACCTGTGTCAATTGTGCTTTAGGAATAAAGAAACAATTAGAAAAAAAAGGGTTAGAAGGTGTAAATGTAAATTTTTCTACTGGAGAAGCTTCTTATACTGACTCTAACAAGCTAAGCGTGGAAGAGGTAAAAGAAAGTATTAACAAATTAGGGTACAAAATAATAGAAGTAACCAAAGATGAAACAGAGAAAATTTCTTCCATTGAGAAGAAATTTTATTTCACACTAATTTTTACCGTACCACTTTTTTTACATATGTTCTTTTCTCACAATTTCATTTTAAATAATGTGTGGGTACAATTAGGCTTGTGTATTCCTGTTTTTGTTATTGGTTTGTTGCACTTTGGAAAAAGTGCTTTAGGGTCGTTAAAGTCAGGTGTTCCGAATATGGATGTATTAATTGTTATTGGAATCACTTCTGCTTTTGGTTACAGCTTGTACGGTACAATGGCTTATTTGGGTTTGCCAGAAGCACATGATTATTTGTTTTACGAAACAGCAGCAACGATAACTACTTTAGTATTACTCGGAAATGTATTAGAACACCGTTCAGTAAAACAGACAACTACAGCTATTAAAGAGCTAAGCCAATTACAAAAAACAGAAGCTAAACGAGTTTTATCAAACGGTGAAATAGAATTAGTTGATTACAATGATATTAATGAGAATGACATTCTACAGTTTAATACAGGAGATAAAATTGCCGTTGATGGAGAAATAATTTTGGGAGATGCCGTTATTAATGAAGCTATGATTTCTGGAGAAAGTACTCCTGTAAATAAAATTATTGCTGATAAAGTGATTGGTGGAACAATTGTAGAAGATGGCTCTATTAAAATGAAAGCAGAAAAAGTAGGGAATGAAACAGTGCTTTCAAAGATTATAGAAATGGTAAAGAATGCTCAACAAGATCAACCAGCAATTCAAAAATTAGGTGACAAGGTGAGCGCTATTTTTGTTCCAATAGTTATTGGAATATCAACATTAACTTTTGTGTTGACCTATTTTGTTTTTGATATAACCTTGCAGCAATCAATAATGCAAAGTATAGCTGTATTGGTAATTTCTTGTCCATGTGCAATGGGGTTGGCTACGCCAACAGCAGTTATGGTAGGGATTGGTAGAGCAGCTAAAAAAGGAATTCTCATAAAGGGAGGGGCTACTCTAGAGCAATTTGCAATAGGGAAAAATATTGTTTTTGATAAGACAGGAACTCTAACCACTGGTCAATTTGTGATTAAGAATACTAAACTATATGCACTTGTTGATGAACAGGAGTTGAAAAATATCATATTTAGTTTGGAGCAACATTCGTCACACCCAATTGCAAAATCTATTGTAGAATATTTAAAGGCAGATGCCATTAATATTGAATTAACAGATGTAAAAGAATTAAAAGGGAAAGGTCTTGAAGCAAAAGATACAGACGGGAATTATTATCAGTTAGGTTCTTATCGTTTAGCTAAAGAACTAACAGACAATCAATCACATTCAATTTATTTGATAAAAAATAATGAGTTGATAGCTGGGATTGATATAGAAGATGAGCTGAAAGATAATGTTGCTGAAACAATTACTTTATTAAATCAGCAAGGATTAAATACGGTAATGTTGAGTGGTGATAGAGATGAAAAGTGTCAAGGATTAGCAAAACAAATAGGCATAAAAACTGTTTTTAGTGAACAATTGCCAGAACAAAAATTAGAGATAATAGAAGAGCTCCAAAAAAATAGTTTAACAATAATGGTGGGAGATGGAATTAATGATGCACCTGCATTAGCTAAGGCATCTGTAGGTATTTCTTTGAGTAATGCCACGCAAGTTGCAGTACAAACTGCTCAAATTATTTTATTAAATGATAAAGATTTAAGTCAGGTTTACGAGGCTTATTTAATAAGTAAGCACACGTTAAAAACCATTAAACAAAACTTGTTTTGGGCATTCTTTTACAATGTGGTGGCAATACCTATAGCTGCTTTCGGATTTTTAAACCCTATGGTGGCGGCATTAGCAATGGCTTTTTCTGATGTTATTGTTATTGGGAATTCTATTCGGTTGAAAAGGAAGAAGTTGAGTTGAAATAAACTCCATTGCCGGATTTATTCCGGCATCTGTTAGATTTTAGCACAAATTAAAATAATAAAAACCTACTATGTTTACATCTTAACCAATAAAAATAATACGGTTTTATATACAGGTTTTACAAATGATATAGAAAATAGAATAGATAGTCATAAAACAAAAATAGTTGCTAAAAGCTTTACTGCGAGATACAACTGTGATAAATTGGTATACTTTGAAGTGTATGAATCTCTCTCTGATGCTTCTCATCGAGAAAAACAAATTAAAAAATACAGGAGAGAGTGGAAAGAAAATTTGATTAATGAAAATAATCTTGATTGGAATGATTTAGCAGAAGATTGGTTTGACTGAAATGATGAACAGACCCCGCAACAAGTACAGGGATAGTGCTAAAAAATAAAACCATCCCCAGATTTATTCTGGGGTCTGCCTCGTTTATCTCAGAATCTACTTCACCCTATGCCAAGTTTGTGTTCTATAAAAGAACATCACATAGCCTCTTACTTTTAAGGTGTCCTTGCCTTCTAACCAAATTTTACAATCGTAAATTTTACCATTGTTCGGGTCTAAAATTGTTCCGTCCTCAAATTCATCATCATCTTGCTCTAAGTCTTTGATGATTTCCATGCCTAAAATGGATTGGTCTTTCCGGGAATCTTTACACAGGGTACATTTATTTTTTCGTTTAGTGGGGTCTAATATTTCTACTATTTTACCATAGTATTTACCTCCTTTTTTATAAATTTTTACAATAGATTTGGCTTTGCCTGTTTCATCATCAATGGTTTTCCATTTACCGATAATGCTTTGAGCATTTGCAGAAAAAATGAACAATAGAAGTGTTATGAGAAGTGTTATTTTTTTCATTGTTTAGATTTTATTTTCTTTTTCCATTCTGATGATTTCATTGTCACAATAGAAAAAGATATTGTGGCACATACATCTTTACTAGGAGTTTTAATGATAGTCATTTTTTTACATTCACTTTCCTTGTTTCTCGAAAATCCAATAGTCCAGGAAATTCTTTTATCCGATAAATAGGTATTAGGTAAAACTTCAACCCATTTTTCTTTTTTATATTTTAATATCCTATCTATATGACCTTGTACACATTCATTACAATAATGTCTGATATAACTACTATCACATTTTCCTGACTCGTTAAAAAAATAATTGTCTGTAAACTTATCAAACCCTTCAGATGAAATGATTAAAACATCCTGATTATCTGTAATTGTTAAGGAATCTTGCCAATCTTCGAACATATATTTTATTTGTTCTTTATCCATAGTTAGATATTCTTGCCCTTTTGCAAAAAAAGAAATTACTATAAGAAAAATAAATATTATGAATTGTAGAAACTTCATAATTATTGAACCCTTTCAATCATTATCTCTAAAATCTCCTGAGCTGCTTTACTAATTTTTGTTCCTGGTCCGAAAACTCCAACAGCACCAGCCTCAAATAAGTAGTCATAGTCTTGTTGAGGAATAACACCTCCAACAATAACCATAATGTCTTCTCGCTCTAATTTTTTAAGTTCTGCTATTACTTGAGGAACTAATGTTTTGTGTCCAGCAGCTAAAGAAGAAACACCTAAAATATGTACATCATTTTCTATCGCTTGTTTAGCTACTTCAGCAGGTGTTTGGAACAGAGGACCAATATCTACATCAAAACCTAAATCAGCAAACGAAGTTGCAATAATTTTAGCCCCTCTATCATGCCCATCTTGCCCCATTTTAGCCACCATAATTCGTGGCCTTCTACCTCCCAATTCAGCAAATTGGTTGGTCATTTCTTGTGCTTTTATAAAATCTTTATCTTCCATAGCTTCAGATCTGTAAACTCCGCTTACCGAGCGTATTTGGGCTTGGTACCTTCCAAAAACGGTTTCCATGGCATCAGAAATTTCACCTAAAGTAGCTCGTTCACGAGCAGCAGTTACAGCAGCTTCTAATAAATTACCATTCTTAGATTTAGCAATTTCGGTAATATTATTTAAAGCAGCAATAACTTTTTCAGAATCTCTATCTGCTTTTGTTTGATTTAATCGAGCAATTTGACTTTCTCTTACTGCATCATTATCAACATCTAAAATATCTAATTGCTGTTCTTCATCAATAATATATTCGTTTACACCAACAATAATTTCTTTGCCAGCATCTATTTTTGCTTGTTTACGAGCTGCAGCTTCTTCAATTCTTAATTTTGGAATTCCTTTCTCTATGGCTTTCGCCATTCCGCCTAACTCTTCCACTTCTTCAATTAATTTCCAAGCTCGTTCAGCAATTTCGTGGGTTAATTTTTCTACATAATAAGCCCCCCCCCAAGGGTCAACTGTCCTACATATTTCAGTTTCTTGCTGAATGAATTTTTGGGTATCTCTCGCAATTTTAGCGGAAAAATCGGTTGGTAAAGCAATAGCTTCATCTAGTGCATTGGTATGTAAAGATTGTGTTCCACCCAAAACAGCAGCCATAGCTTCGATGGTGGTTCGAGCAATATTGTTGTAGGGGTCTTGTTCTGTTAAACTCCAACCTGAAGTTTGGCAGTGTGTTCTTAATACTAACGATTTAGGGTTTTTAGGATTAAATTGGTTAACTATTTTTGCCCAGAGCATTCTTGCAGCACGCATTTTGGCAATTTCCATAAAATGGTTCATCCCAATTCCCCAGAAAAAGGATAGGCGAGGAGCAAAGGTGTCAATGTCCATTCCTGCTTTGATTCCTGTTCTGATGTATTCTAATCCATCTGCTAAGGTGTAAGCCAACTCAATATCGTTTGTTCCTCCTGCTTCTTGTATGTGGTAACCCGAAATACTAATGGTGTTGTATTTGGGCATATTTTTAGAAGTATATTTAAAAATATCAGCAATAATTTGCATGGAGGGTTGAGGAGGGTATATGTAAGTATTTCTTACCATAAACTCTTTTAAAATATCGTTTTGAATGGTTCCCGCTAACTCTTCTGGTTTCACTCCTTGTTCTTCTGCAGCAACAATATAAAATGCTAATATTGGAATTACCGCTCCATTCATTGTCATAGAAACAGACATCTTATCCAATGGAATTTGATCGAATAAAATTTTCATATCCTCAACAGAGTCGATGGCAACTCCAGCTTTCCCAACATCACCAACCACTCGTTCATGATCAGAATCATATCCTCTGTGTGTGGCTAAATCAAAAGCTACAGACAGTCCTTTTTGTCCAGCAGCTAAGTTCCTGCGATAAAAAGCATTGGATTCTTCAGCAGTACTAAAACCAGCATATTGTCTAATTGTCCAAGGACGCATTACATACATGGTAGAATAGGGTCCTCGTAAATTTGGGGCAATACCAGCAGCAAAGTCAAGATGTTCTATATCTTCAATATCCTTATCAGAATAAATAGTTGCAACTGAAATTTGTTCAGCAGTTAACCATTTTTTGGTACTAGCTGTTGGTGAATTATAAGAGCTAGAGCTAAAATCAATATTTGAAAAATCTGGTTTCATTAACTAGTTTTAGAAATCTGTTTTTTGATAAAATTATTTTCCACACAAGCTATAAAACCACCTTGAGTTTCCACTTCTTGGAGTAATTTCCATGCTTTATTAACCATTTCGTCAGTTAATTGTTCGATGTAATAAGCACCGTCAGCTGGGTTGTTTACCTTGTCAAAAAATGCTTCTTCTTTTAATATATGTTGAATATTACGAGCAATACGGTTAGCAAAATTTATTTTTAACGTTGAATTATCGTGTGGTAAAACGGTTAAACTATCACATCCACCAATAATGGCAGACATAGCTTTAGTGGTATTTCTTAAGATGTTATAATTTTTATCTTCGCCAGTTTCCGTAGTAGAGGTTTCTGAATGAATAACCATTCCTTTATCACTAACATTATATTGATCTAAAATAAAATCCCATAAAACACGAATGGCTCTAATTTTTGCTATTTCAAAGAAATAATTAGTACCAATACCAAATGTAAATTGAATTTTAGAAGCAATTTTTTTTGCTTCAATTCCTTTATCAGTTAATAAGCTAAAATACTCAACAGCTTGGGTTAAACTGAATGCAATTTCTTGAATAATGGAATATCCATTGTTGGTATAAAAGTTTCCATTAACCGTAATTGTTTTAATATTGGTTGTAGAGTTAGTTATCTTAGCTAATTCTTCAATGTCCTTTTCTTTAGTATCGTTCCATTCTTCAGAAATTAGGTGCTCACCTAAATAATCATAACTAATACTACCTCTCTGCATAGTAATTAATTGGCAGGTATGGATTGGAGAAGAGTTGTAATAGTGTATTTCAATAATTTCTGTTTGAATGTTTTTTAAAAGGATATCCATTTCATTTTGGTCCTTTATTGAGCCAACAAAAAGTAGAGAATTTGCACCACCTTTTAAAGCTAGTAGGGCTTTGAAATTTGCATCTTTAATGGATTGAATTGTGATAGTTTCTCTAATTTTCCAAGCATTTATTTTTTTTAAGGGGGTATAATTTTTAGGTCCGCTATTGTAAAAAGGCTGAACAGCTATACCTTCATCTGAGTTCCAAACCAATGTTTCTTGAAAATTTTTTCCTTTTAAGTCAAGAGTAATTTTATCCAACCAACCTTGATGGCTTATTTTATCAAACGCTTCAAATAATCCCATTAGCAGTTCTTTATAGCTGGTTGCAAAGGTAATAAATATTAAGGAGGAGAAAAGAGATTCTTATTCGGTTGTAAACACAAAAACCTCTTCATTTTCTTTTTTCATAAAGTAGTTTTCTCTGGCAAATTTCTCTAAAGAAGAAGGGTCTTTAGTTAAATCGGTTAATTCTTTACTTGTTTTTTTGATGGCTTGATTGTAATAATATTTTTCACTTTCTAAGGAGCTAAGCTGTGAGTGATAAGAATATTGGATTATTATGTTGTTTTGATCAAAAAAAGAGACATATATTAAAAAAAATAATATGCTAAAAGCATACTTGTTTTTTAACCATTTTGGGATTTTATCAATCATAGCTCAAAGTTAATTTATCTTTTAAAGAGAAGGGTTAAGGTAAAATGAACTAATTAACATTTTATTGTTCATTCGGCTCTCTAATGCCTGGGCTGGACTTACTACCTTTACTCGGACACAAAATTTAAGGATGTTTGTTAATAAAAAAATAAATAACTTAGAAGTATGAAAAAAAGAGTTTACAGTAAAGAATTTAAGAGCAAGCCATTCGATTGAGTTATCAACGAGAGAACATAAAAGATTTGGCAGATGAATTAACATGAAAAGCAGCAAAAAAGAGTAAATAACTGTTCTAACTTAGAAAAAGTATAGACACAAAAAAGCCTTGAACTCTAATAAATTCAAGGCTTTTGTTGGTGACCTGGCCGGGGCTCGAACCCGGGACCCTCTCCTTAAAAGGGAGATGCTCTACCAACTGAGCTACCAGGTCTTCGTTTTAAGGAGTGCAAATATAGTAGTGTTTTTCAAATAGCAAAAACTTTTATCAGTTTTTTTAAATGAAGTAATCCCAATAAAGGAATTACGATTTTTATTTAAGGATTGGTAGTCGTTCAAATTTTTTATTTCGATCAAATAAGTAACGATAAGTATGGTAAGTTCTATAAACATTAGCACCCAAATTTTCACAGACATGAAGCATCGTTGGATTAAAATCTCCTATCCATGCCAATACAGTTTGATCGTAATTATTTTTAGAAACAATATGTTTTTCACTCCATTTAATGAGTGCACCTTCAGCTCCAGTGCCTTGGTATTCTTTAGCAACTCCAAATACAATTCCTACCATTGTACGAGGAGTTTTTTTCCATTTGTGGTAGAGAAATTTTATTTTTCCTATCCAATTTAGGTTGCCATTAACATACTTAAATATTTCATTAAGCTCAGGAATGTTGATGTAAAAAGCGATGGGTTTATTTTTATGGTAAACAAATACCATTATGTCTGGATCATAAACTGGTTTTAAGTTTTTCATAATTGCATGGGCTGTTTTTAAATGCATGGCTTCAAACCCCTTATGCACTGCCCAAGCTGAATTGTATACAGTTTGAAAATTTATTCCTATTTCTTCAAGAGAGAGTTTTCGAACATTTTCTATTCTGTAGTCGGGATCTTTCATTAAAAACGCATGTTTTCTTGTAAACACGTCTTGAACCGGCATGGCCATTTCTCGCTTATACATAAATTGTTTGTAATATATTTCAAATCCAAACGATTCAAATAAACCCCTGTAATAAGGGGGGTTGTAATTCATTCCATAGCTATTGGGATCTACAAAATTATCGACTAGTAAGCCCCAGAAAAGGTGTTTTTCGCCAAAATTAATAGGGCCATCAATATGTTCAATATTGTATTTATATAGCCACTTTTTAGCGGTTTCAAAAAGTAGATTGGCAGCATCTTGGTTGTTAATACATTCAAAAAAACCTATTCCTCCGGCTCTTTTTTTACTTTTTACATTGCTAATGAATGCGACTATTCTTCCAAGTACTTCTTTGTTATTGTCTATTAAAATCCAACGTATTATTTTGCCGGTTCTATGAGCTTTATTTTTAGTGGGGTCAAATACTTTTTCAATATCTTGTTTTAAATGAGGTATCCAGTTTTTATCATTTTTATAAATTTTCCATGGAACTTTTTGGAAATCTTTTATTGTCTTTTTAGAATTTACTTCTATTACCTCCATTTATATATCTTTGCGGTGCAAAGATGTAGATAATAAACCAATATCTTTAATAAGATTTAATGAAAAATAAAGTTGTTATAATAACAGGTGCTTCGTCAGGAATAGGAGAAGCTTGTGCTAAAGAATTTGCTAAAAAAGGTGCTAATATTGTAATTGCTGCACGTAATTCTGATAAATTAAACAAGGTTGCAGAGCAACTACAATTATTAGGAGTAGAGGTTTTAGTTGTTCGATGTGATGTTGCTTTAAAGGAAGATTGTAAAAACCTTATAGAACAAACTATTTCTAAATTTGGGCAGCTTGATATATTAATTAATAATGCAGGAATATCAATGCGAGCTATTTTTAACGAAATGGAACTAGATGTGATTGAAAAAGTAATGGCCATCAATTTTTTCGGAACTGTTTATTGTACCAAATATGCGTTGCCACATATATTAAAAACTAAAGGCTCTGTGGTTGGCGTTTCTTCCATTGCTGGTTTTGTAGGGTTACCTGCAAGAACTGGTTATTCAGCTTCTAAATATGCAATGCAAGGTTTTTTAGATGCTTTACGTACAGAGAATTTAAAAACAGGATTGCACGTGATGATAGCTTGCCCTGGATTTACGGCTTCTAATATCAGAAATACAGCATTATCTGCAGATGGTTCTACTCAGGGAGAAACACCAAGAGATGAAGCAAAAATGATGACAGCAGAAGAAGTTGCAGACAACATTGTTAAAGGGGTTATAAAAAAGAAACGCACTTTGGTGCTCACAAACCAAGGTAAGTTAGTAGTATTCTTAAGCAAGTTCTTTCCTAAGTTTATTGAGAAACAAGTGTTTAATCACATGGCCAATGAACCAGATAGTCCAATAGAATAAACATTTCACTCTGAGCGGAGTCGAAGAGCAAAACAAATGAAGCAACACAGCAAAATATTCCTAATCGGATTCATGGGTAGTGGAAAAACTACTTTGGGAAGAAAGTTAGCCAATAAACTCAATCAACCTTTTTTTGATTTAGATGCTGAAATTGAAAGGTTGGAAGGGGAAGTTGTTAGTGGAATTTTCGAAAAAAATGGAGAAAATTATTTCAGAAAGGTAGAAAGCGAAGTTCTTAGAAAAATCATTAATGAACATGCCAGTTTTGTAATGGCAGTGGGAGGAGGAACTCCTTGTCATTGTAATAATATGGAGATGATTAATCAATCAGGAACTTCTATTTATCTTAAATACAACGCAGGTATATTAACCTCACGATTAATAAATGCTAAAACAAAAAGACCGCTCATTAAAAATTTAAATGAGGAAGAGTTAATAGTGTTTGTTGAGAATAAATTAGTGGAGCGTGAATTGTTTTATGAGCAAAGCAATTTTGTTGTAGAGAAAACCAATATTAAAGTAGAAAATTTATGGTTTTTTTTGTGAGTAGTTAAAATTTTCGTTTAACGTTTTAGTATATACCAGGTAGGACAGTTAGATGCAATTAAGTGACCATTTGCATATAGCCAAATGTAATTTTTTAAACTTATTCACTACTTAAGAGCCAAATTTTATATTTGACGGTGTTTGTCAATAATACTAAACTTTCATAAACAACCAAACGCCCTATTTGTTATATACAGAGTTACTTGCTGGCTTTAATTCAATAGATTCAATTAAAAAACCTTCTTCTTTCAGTTGTTCTAGCAAACCACATTTGTTATAAAGATGAAATAGACCCACGGCAATAAAACAATTATTTTCTTTTAGTAATTGTGGTAATATTTTCATCCAATTATCATTTCTTTCTTTAATTAACACACCTTGTTTGCAGTCTTCATTTAATTTATAGTCTAAGTCGTAATTCCTGTACTTTCTTACAAGATTACATTTGTTTTTATTGAAATCATCACGATTAAATTGGTCAAGTAAATAGCTTATTCTTTTTCTTTCTTCTTTCCAATTTGGAAAATTAGCATCTTTATTGATGAAAACTAATTGTTCTTTGTGGGTTTCTAATCCAAGAATTTTAATGTTTTTTTCTTCTGCTAAGTGCTGTAAATAGTTATCAAAATGATCCCACTCATCATTTTTCATTACTGTCTTGCATTTGATTCGAAGAAATTCTTGTTCTAACTTCCATCTTAATTCAATAGGTTTTAATTTATGAATATCAACTTTCCAATTTTTCGACAATTCGAGAAGTCTCAAATAATCTATTTTCTTTAGTCTTTTTTTTAATTCTTTAGATTCTTCTCTATTGTTAATTGTTTTTTGTAATTCATCTTTATTGTCAATAGATTCAAAAATTGCTAATTCAGAATTATATAAATTTTCTTTTATCTCTGGAATTGAGTCAATAAATGAATTTCCAAATTGATGGAAAGTTCCAACAATAATTGACGTTTTATTATTAATGGTATCTGACACTTTCCATAAAATAGTGTTTTGTCCAAATGATAATTGAACAATTGTTAAGAAAAAAAATATAGTTGTGTATTTTTTCATTTTCATGCTTGTAGGCAACGTTATTGTTGAAAACGTTTCAATGTTTCTTGCATAGTTGTTAAACGAAATTAGCGTTTTTTAAGGAGAAAGTCAAGTGATTTTTTAACTGAGAATGCGATACAACTCTTGTAATTCTTCTTTTTTGTCTAAATAGCCTAAATTATCATAAGTGTAAATTAAATGTTGGACTAATCTTCTAATAATAGTGAGGTTAGAGCATGGCACATAATATTCGTCTTTTGATTCTGTTTTAAGTTGTTCTAAGAATTTATCAATATCATGCTTGCTAAAAACGGATCCTTTGTTAAATACATTTAAGTAAAATAACACATCTTTAGAGTCCTCAGCATAAGATAAAATAAAATGTGCAGGTACATCCACACCATACATAGGAATATTCAATTTTTCGCATACAGCTAGGTAAACTATTCCTAATGTAATTGGGTTGCCTTTTTTAGTCTCAACTACGTTATTGATGTAAGAGTTTTTTGGGGAGTTAATGTTTTTAGTGTTTCCATAAAACCCATGTGCTTCAAAAATAATTCTATTTAATACTTTAACTTTCTCTAAAGCAGTTAAGTTGTCATTCAATTCTATCCAAACATCTTGTGTTAGTTGTTTAATATAGTTATTAATAGTTCCTGTTTCTAAATCTGGATATTGGTATTTAGCAATTATAATAGCACCATCTATTAAATCTTTTTCAGAGTTTTTCCAGCTAGTAAGCTCTACCTTAATGGTTTCAAATTGGAGATGATGTATAATGTCTTCTATTCTATTTTGAAGTAGGTGGTCAAAAGAATTTTCCCAAGCACTTTCTAAATGAGGAATAACCGAATCACCAAAAGAGATTAATTTACCTCTTATTTCATCAAAAATTTTATCATCTGGGTCATCCAAAAGACTTATCAATGCTTGTAATTCTGAATTTGACATGTATCAAATATACGTTAGATACATGGTAAAGGTTATTTACCAAAGATGACTTATTAACGCTATTGTGTTAATTTACTGAGAGTTTGCTCAATTAATTTTTTTACTGCAAGCTTATAATTGTCGCTTCCAGTACCAGAAAATCGATTAGCAATTATGGCACAAACTGTACAGGCATTATGCCCTAATACTCTTGATAATCCATATAAGGCAGAGGTTTCCATCTCAAAATTAGTAATCTGGTATTCATGGTGGCGAAAATCTCTTAATTTCTCATTAATTTGTGTTTCCTTTAAAGGAATTCTAAGTACTCTTCCTTGTGGGCCATAAAACCCACTGGCAGTTGCTGTAATTCCAGAAGTGCATCCACCTTTAAGTTTGTTGAATAATTCAGTAGAAGCTTTTACGAAATAAGGTTGAGCAAATGTTCTACTGTAATTGGTCTGAGCATAGAATTGTTCTAACAGTTTAAGTTCTTCGGTAGTTTGCTCAAATTCATAATAATTCATTAAACCATCAAGCCCTAGTCCAAATTCGGAAATAACAAACGAATCAACTTCTATGTTTTTTTGCAAAGCACCAGAAGTGCCTATTCTAATAATGTTTAAAGAGGTGTGTTCTTTTTTTAATAGCCGGTTCTCTAAATCGATATTTACTAAAGCATCTAACTCATTAAGCACAATATCGATATTATCAGTACCCATTCCTGTTGACATGACAGTTAAATATTTGCCATTTAATGTTCCAGTATGTGTTACGATTTCTCGGTTAGTAACTTTATGTTCTATACTGTCAAAGTAGTTTGAAATTATTTCAACTCGCCCAGGATCCCCAACCACAATAATATCTTTTGCTAGTTGTTGAGGATGTAGTTTTAGATGATAAATACTATTATCATCATTTAATATAAGTTCAGAAGTAGCTAATTTATTCATAAGTAATTTTTGATTTCTCAAAAATAATGTAAATTAGAATGCTAATTATTACTAAATCAATTTTTTATAATTTTATCGAAAATTAAAAAAATACTTAATTTCACAGTTAATTAAGAGAAACAATTAATGAAAAAAATAGGAATTATATTATTGGTTTTTATTACTTTGTCATGTACCAAAACACAGTATGATGATTATGAAACCTCATCAGGAAATGCTGATTTTTCTAACTATGTAGCAGTAGGTAATTCATTGACTCAAGGTTATCAAGATGGCGGAATGCACAATGAATTTGGACAGCAAGATAATTCATATCCAGCTATTATAGCTAGACAAATGGGAGTTAATTTTATTCAGCCAACGGTTCCTCCACTTGGTCAAGGTTATATGCATTTAGAGTATAGAAATGGAGAAATAGAGGTAATAAAAGCTTACGATGCTGACATAACAAATAATGATCCTACAGCAATAGACGATGATCCGGGTTGGATTGCCTGGGGTGATACAGCCATTCAATACAATAATCTTGGTGTGTCAGGTATCAAATTAGTTAATTGTTTATCTGGTGGTAAAAACACTACTATTAATTTTAATTTACTACAGACTGCTTTAAATGAGAATGGAAGGTTTTTAAATTTTGGAGACGCAATAAATCCTATTACTTATTTAGACCATATAAGAAGAAGTAAAGCTACTTTTTTTACATGTTGGTTGGGTAATAATGATGTGTTAGGATGGTCAACAGAAGGGGGTGATAATGATTCAATAGAATCTACTCCTGGCTTAAAATTAACTGAGCTGAGTGATTTTATTGAATTTAGAGATAAATATGATTCTGTGTTAACAGCCTTTGTTGCGATGGGTTCAAAAGGTGTTTGTGCTACATTGCCAGATGTAACTTCTATTCCTTATTTTAACACAGTTACTTTAGAAGCAGTAAATGATGATGTTTGGATTAGAGAGGGTGCTGATACAAGTGTAGTTCGTTTAGCAACAGAAAATGATTTATTGCTACTTACTGCTTCTGATGAATTAGCTGAAGGAATTGGAAAAATACAGTCAAAGCCATTGCCTCATACTGTGGTATTGGATAAAGATGAAATTTTTATTGTGCAATCAAGAACGAATGAAATTAATAACGCCATAAGATTGCTAGCAAGCAAACATGGTTTTGCACTAGCTGATATGAATCAATTTATGAAAACATTAACCAATACAGGAATAAGTTATGATGGAATTGATTTTAGTCCTGATTATATTGAAGGGGGAGTATTTTCTTTAGATGGAGTTCATCCAAACGGGAGAGGGTATGCATTAATTGCAAATGAATTTATTCGAGTTATCAATGACTTCTATGGTTCTAGTATACAAACCGTTGCAGTTGGTAATTATAGAGGAATAACTTTTCCATAAACAAAAATTATAATATAATCTTTGTATATTTGAGAAAAAATAAACTATGCATGCATAGTAATTTAAACTTTTAACAACTAAAATTAATACATTATGAAAAAACTTTTACTTTCTATGATAGCTATTGCTTCAATGAGTTTAGCTATTGCTCAAAATTGTACTGCAGACCCACAATACACAGCACCAGGGGTTTATCCAGATAGCGCAACTGGYTTAGCTATAGCTWMTGTWGGWGTKCCTTATKCWGAAACAATWACYACWATWACWCCMGYWGRTACTTGTATYGTTATTATTWTACCTCCTTGYCARKTAATACCTATTGATAGTGTTGTGATTGATGTTTTTACAGGATTACCTACAGGGTTTAATGTAGTTTCTGAAAATCAAACGAGCCTGAATTTTGTATTCGCTGGAGGTTCTTCAAGTTGTATGCTAATTACTGGTACAGCTACTGCTGGTCAAGTAGGTTTTTACCCGTTAACTGTTTCTGGGTTATCAYGGGCAACAGTATTAGGGGTGCCAACTTCACAACCATTTCTTGTAGATTATTATATACTAGAAATTGTAATGCCCACTGGAGTAGAATCTTTTTCTGGAGAAGAGTTTGAGATAAAACAAAATATTCCTAACCCATTTAGTAATAATTCTAGAATTGAGTATTATTTACCTGAAGCGAGTAATGTAAGCCTAAGTGTTTATAATGTTTTAGGTAAAATGGTTAAGTCGGAAAATGTTCAAGCTACTAAAGGAGTAAATAACTTCTCTTTAAACGCTGCAGATTTTTCTAATGGTGTATATTTTTACAACTTAACTTATGCCAACCAAACTATAACCAAAAGATTTATAGTTAATAAATAATTCAAACTATAATAATGAGAAGGATACTACTGCTATTATTATTGGGAACACCTGCAATAACTTTTGCAGGTGGTTTTCAATTAAATCTTCAAGGTTTAAAGGCTGTTGCTATGGGAGGAGCTTTTGCAGGCGTTGGAACAGATGCTACAACTGTATTTTTTAACCCTGCTGCGATGTCAAATTTGCACAACCATAATTTTACAGTTGGAGTAAATATTGTTGATGCTAATGTTTCTATACAAACTCCTGAAGTAGCAAATACCGATCAAACTTCTGGGAAAGGAACCCCTATTCATTTTTATTATTCAGGACAAATTACTGATAAATTGCATTTGGGTTTTTTAGTGAATAATCAATTTGGTTCGGCAGCATCTTTTGCCGATGATTGGCAAGGAAGGTATATTATTCAAAACATATCATTAAGAACATTTATGTTTCAACCATCTATATCGTATAAGCTTCATGATAAAATAAGTATTGGTGCTGGTTTTGTTTATGGACTGGGAAGTTTTACAACAGAAAAAGCAGTTCCACTTTCATCAAATACAACAGATGAAGGTAAAGCACATTTGGAAGGTAGTGGAGATGGAGTCGGATATAATTTCGGAATTTATTCTCAGTTTCTTACTTTAGGTGATGACATTAAGAATACAAAATTTGCGATAGGAGTCGATTATCGATCTTCCATTGGAATAGATTTGACGAATGGAGAAGCTACTTTTACAGATATACCTATATCATTAAGAGATAAATTTCCAGAAAAGACAGGGTTTGTTTCTAAAATAACTTTACCATCGGTTTTTACAATAGGTCTAAGTGTTAAGCATACAGTTGATAAGAAATGGTCGTTAGTATTTGCTTATGATTTAAACATGACAGGATGGTCGTCTTATGATACATTAGCGTTTGATTTTAAAAACGATGAAACTCCAGATTCAAAACAAATTCAAGATTGGGAAAATGTAATGACTCATCGATTAGGATTTGATTTTACATACGAAGAAAAATACAGTGTAAGAGTTGGATTGTATCAAGATAATACACCTATGAAAGACAATTTAGTAAGTCCACATTTGCCAGGAGTAACTCAAGTAGCCTATACAGCGGGGTTAGGTTATAAGATAAATGAAAAATTATCAATCGATTTTGCTTACATACGTCAAAGTGCGAGTAGAGATGATGTTAGTATAGCCCAATTTAAAGTTGAAGACGGAAACTATGTTCATGATTCAAATGGTAATAAAATTCAAACAGGTGATTTTAAGTATAAATTTAACCGTAAAGTAAATGTATATGGCTTGGCGCTAAATATAATGTTTGGTGGAGCTAAAAAAGAGCCTGTAGCGTCAGTAGAATAAACCCCATGAAAAATTTTAATTTATACATTTCGATTTGCATTATTTTCTTTTTTTTATCATGCACTAAAACACAATTTGATGAATATGAAACTTCTGTAGGTACAGCAAATTTTTCTAATTATATTTCTGTAGGTAATTCTTTTACTCAAGGTTTTCAAGATGGAGGATTGCATAATGAGCATGGTCAACAGGATAATTCTTATCCTGCCATTATCGCAAAGCAAATGGGAACTAATTTCTTGCAGCCAATAGTTCAAGGAACGGGATCAGGCTATATGCATTTAGAATACATTGATGATGAAATAGAAGTGATTAAAGCCTTTGATATTGATCTTAATTATAATCACCCATTGGCAATTAATTATGACCCCTCTTTTACAAACTGGGTTTCTAATACAATTAAGTATAATAATATAGCGGTAGGTGGGATTAACGTAAGAAACGTAGTTTCTGAAAATTCTACTCAGGCGTTAGAATATCATATACTTTTTGGAAGTGGAGCTACTGCTCCTTTAGCCTGGAATGGWGTTAATGGCGAACCGATAAGTGCATTTGGGAGGTTTTTAGAATGGGGATCATTAGGAAATGAAATAGAATATATTGATAATGTAATTGCTAGTAATGCAACATTTTTTACCAATTGGTTAGGAATTAATGATGCGATGAGTTGGGCAAAAGAAGGAGGTGATGATGTAAGTGGATCTTCAGTTCAAACACCAATCATTCAATTTAGAGAAAGGTATGATACTGTTTTAACTGCTTTTCAGGCGATGGGAGCACAAGGAATATGTGCAACGGTTCATGATATCACTGAAACTCCATTTTTTACTACAATAACCCTTGAGGTGTTAGGTAAAGACATATGGATTAAAGAGGGAGCTGATACTAACATTATACGTATGGCAGTAGAAGAAGATTTACTTTTATTAACTGCGAAAGATTTGTTAGGTGATGGTATGGGATTAACCCAAAGTAATCCTTTGCCACATACTGCTGTTTTAGATAAAGATGAGCTTGCAATTGCAAAAAACTATATCAATGATATTAATACTCAAATAAGAGCCTCAGCAGCGAGTCACGGTTATCCAGTTATAGATATGAATTTATTTATGTCAGGATTAACTTCAGGGATGAATTTTGATGGTGTTGCATTAAGTACTAAATACATTGAAGGTGGGGCTTATTCTTTAGATGGGCTTCATCCAAATACAAGAGGGTATGCCATGATAGCCAATGAGTTTATGAATTCCATTAATGCTAACTTCGGTTCATCACTTAAGCCTGTTAGTGTTGGTAGTTATCGAGGAATAACTTTCCCATAAAAAAATCCGTACTCATCGAAATAAATACGGATTTAAATTTTAAAACAATTCTTTTATTGCTTAATCACTTTTTGAGAATAGGTGAATTCTGAAGAAGTTATTCTTACAAAATAAATCCCAGCAGGTAAATCGCTTAAATTAATTTTGTTGATAAAAGATTGAGCTTTCTGTACCAAAACAATTTTTCCAACAGCATTTAATACGGAAATGGAAGTGTTATTAAAGTCACTGATGTCAAGCTCAATAGTTAGCTCGTTATCAAACGGATTGGGATAAAATACTGCATTGAATGGGTTGCTCGCAACTTCTTTAATGCCAACATTAGGGCTATTGGTGCAATTTTTTTGATTAGGTTTTTGTAAATTATTAGGATTACAATCCAAGATGTTATAAAGAAAAACAGCCAAACTATCTTTATTATCCTGCATGATTGCTGCTGAATTTACAAAAGGTGGGTGATCACCTCCTGAGTAAGTATCCAAAAGATTGTAAGTGCCGATGTTATTCATTCTAGTTTCTATATTTCCACTACCATACAAGAATACTGGAGTAAATCCACTTAAGGGTTGTCCATACCCATATTGAACAGTTACATCTGTTAGTGAGTGAGAGCCATACCATGGCACATCATCAGGATCAATAAAGTTGGTATCAGCTACCCCACCTGCAAACCCAAAAGTCCCATTTGTTCTCGAACAATATCCAGGATTACCACTACTTCCCTCAAGTCCACCAACTTCACTTAGCCATGTTGTCCAGTTTGGAAAAACAGATAAATCAGAAGCACTATCCACATAGGTTAAATTAATCGCTAAAATCCCTCCAGCAGAAGTTCCACCAAAAAATATTTGATCGGGATTAATTTTATAAGTATCAGTGGTTGCTGCATCTTTTTTAAANGAAACGAACAGCCGCTTTTCCGTCTTGTATAGCCATAAATACAACTTTTACAGTTGTTTCTTCTGCAATTAAAGATAATGCACTAGGTGCCAACCTGTAATTTATAGAGGCGCATACATATCCTTTTTTAGCTAACTCAGTAGCAAAATAAACTTGGTCAGGATCATTTTTTGTCCCTGCAGAAAAAGAACCTCCATGTGCTAATAATATCACTGGTCTGTTAGTCGATGTATCTCCTTGTGGTTGATAGATGTCCATCATCAAATTAATTGTGTTGTTATTTAAATCAACAGAACTTCCGTATTGTACCGTAGTCACATTAATTGTTGGATAAATATCAGCTTGATATCTGCCGTTACATTGTGCAGATAGTTGAATGCTTGTTATAATGGCTATTGCCAAAATGTAAATTTTTTTCATAATTCTTTTCGTTTGTTTATTTCGGTGGATAAATATACTAAATAAGTCTGATACATTTTACGTTGATTTCTCTAGCACAATAAATTACTTTTGTACTTATGGAAGTGACTATCGGACAACAAGTCAAGTTTATTAATGAGAATCTAAAGGGAGAAATAATAGCTATTGTTTCAAAAGATAAGGTATTGGTTGCTTGCTCAGATGGATTTGACCATGAAGTAATGTTGAGTGAGCTATTAATTATTGGTGATGATAATTCACACACATATATTATTGATAATGAAAAGGCAGAAAGTAAGGTGATTCATAAAACCAAACAAAAAGAACCCGAAGGTATCCTCAGTAAATACATTGCTTCTAGTAAATACAAATATGAAGGGGCGCTAGAAATAGACTTACATTTAGAAAAGTTAGTTGAGTTCCCTGGAAAATTAGATGATAGCCTTAGGCTACATACCCAAATGCAACACGTTAAAAATTGTTTGAGCGCTGCAAAAGAAAAGAACATTAAAAAAATAGTGTTCATACATGGCGTAGGAACAGGTGTTTTAAAAATGGAACTCCATAATTACTTATCAAATTTTGACTTTTTAATTGTAAAAGAAGCTGATTTCCGAGAATATGGTAGTGGGGCTACCGAAGTTATCATTAAGAATTCATAGCTTTGCATTGCAAATCGTTCTATCGCTTCATTTTATTATGAAGAGGAAAGTCCGGGCAGCACAGAGAATCCGACCTAGTGAAAGCTAGGGTGCTCTAAAAGAGATTGAAGAGTAACAGCTAGTGCAACAGAAATAAACTACCGTATTTATACGGAAAAGCTGAAAAGGTGAGGTAAGAGCTCACCAGTTACAAAAGCAATTTTGTAAGCTAGGTAAACCTTCGGTGCTGAAAAATCAAATAAACCAAGTGTTGAGGGTTTCTCGCCCAACTTGGAGGGTAGATTGTTAATGGATAAAGGTAACTTTATTCTTAGATAAATGATAGAACTCGACAGAATCTGGCTTATAGATTTGTATTTTAAATCCCATTCGTCATTTGGCGGATGGGATTTTGTAATTTCGTTTAATGTTCAGCTATGGAATGTTTTAATTTTCTATAGCGTTCGTTAAACGAAGTTATCACTTTTTTGCGAGAAAGTCAAGTTTATAGATTACTCTTCTGTTCCATATAACTCTGTAAAATTATAGTAGCACTAATTTCATCCACCAACGCTTTGTTTTGTCTTGCTTTCTTTTTTAAACCACCATCTATCATTGTYTGAAAAGCCATTTTAGAAGTAAAACGCTCATCTATTCGAGCAATTTTTTTGTCTTTNAACTTTCTACTTAAGTGTTTTACAAAAGGCTCTATTATTTTTGCTGATTCTGCAGGATTATTTTGTAGATCTTTTGCCTCTCCAACAACAATGCATTCTACTTCATGTTGCCTAAAGTAATCTTCCAAAAAAGCAATAATTTCTGTAGAATGAACTGTGGTTAATCCGCTGGCAATAATTTGTAGCTCATCTGTAACGGCAATTCCTACTCGTTTACTTCCGTAATCTATTGCTATAACTCTTGCCATTCTTTTCTTTCCTGCGCAGGCAGGAATCCAGTTTTAACTTAATTGCTTAATAACTTTAACACTATTTAACTAATCATTAAATTTGCATTAAAATTAGTATTAATGGAGACAAAGTTAAATAAAATAGAAGAAGCGATAGCCGATATTAAAGCAGGGAAGGTAATTATTGTGGTGGATGATGAGGATAGAGAAAATGAGGGTGATTTTATCACTGCTGCTAGAAATGTTACAGCAGATACCATTAATTTTATGGCAACGCATGGTAGGGGGTTGATTTGTGCTCCTTTAATAGAAGATAGATGTGAGGAGTTGGGTTTAGATTTAATGGTTGGACGAAATACCGTACTTCATGAAACACCTTTTACAGTATCGGTAGATTTAATAGGAAATGGTTGTACTACTGGGATATCAACAAGTGATAGAGCCAAAACGGTTCAAGCATTAATAAATGAAGAAACTAAACCAGAAGATTTAGGAAGACCAGGTCATATTTTTCCATTAAAAGCACGTAGAGGTGGGGTTTTAAGAAGAGCGGGACATACAGAAGCTGTAATAGATTTAGCCCGATTAGCTGGATTTGAACCTGCAGGAGTTTTGGTTGAAATACTGAATGAAGATGGAACGATGGCTAGATTGCCTCAGTTGTTTGAAATTGCGAAAAAACATAATTTACAAATAATTTCTATTGAAGATTTAATAGAATATAGGTTAAAGAATGAAACTTTAATTAAAAAAGAAGTTCAAATTAAATTACCAACAGAACATGGTGATTTTGAGATGGTAGCATACAAGCAAATCACTAATGACATGGACCATTTAGCTTTAATTAAAGGAGAATGGTCTGAAGATGAAGCGATATTGGTTCGTGTTCATTCATCTTGTATGACAGGAGATATTTTTGGTTCCTGTAGATGTGATTGTGGTCCGCAATTGAAAAAATCAATGCAAATGATTGAAGCAGCAGGAAAAGGAGTGATTGTATACATGAATCAGGAAGGACGAGGAATAGGATTGTTGAATAAATTGAAAGCTTATAAATTACAAGAGGGAGGAATGGACACAGTTGAAGCAAATATTGAATTAGGATTTCAGGCTGATCAAAGGGATTATGGAGTAGGAGCTCAAATATTAAGAGACTTAGGAGTTTCAAAAATCAAATTAATGAGTAATAATCCTAAAAAGCGTACAGGGTTAATAGGTTATGGTTTAGAAATAATAGAAAATGTTTCTATTGAAATAGAATCAAATGAACATAACAAACTCTATTTAGAAACCAAAAGAGATAAAATGGGACATAATATAAAAGTTAAAGATTAAGGGGGCAGGACATAATTTATTAAAAAAAATGGGAAGAGCATTTGAATTTAGAAAAGCAAGAAAAATGAAGCGTTGGGGTAAAATGGCCAAAACGTTTTCTAGAATAGGGAAGGACATTGTAATGGCAATTAAAGATGGAGGTCCAGATCCTGTTTCCAATTCTCGTTTACGTGCCGTAATTCAAAATGCCAAGGCCGCCAATATGCCTAAAGAGAATGTAGAACGTGCAATAAAAAAAGCAAAAGATAAAGACACCAGCAATTACAAGGAAGTTGTTTTAGAGGGGCGTGGCCCCCATGGTATTGCAATTTTAGTGGAGACGGCTACTGATAATAATAACAGAACGGTTGCCAATATTAGAAGTTATTTTAATAAGTGCGATGGTGCATTAGGTACCGCTGGTTCCGTAGAGTTTATGTTTGATCACACTTGTAATTTTAGAATTGCCAATGATGGAACTGATCCAGAAGAATTGGAGTTAGAATTAATTGACTTTGGAGCAGAAGAGGTTTTTGTGGATGATGATGGAATTATCGTTTATGCTCCTTTCGAGAGTTTTGGTGCTATTCAAAAATATTTTGAAGATAACAATAAGGAGATTTTATCTTCTGGATTTGAACGTATTCCTCAAAACACTATGCCTTTAAACGAGGAACAGCGTGCAGATATTGATAAGTTATTGGAAAAAATTGAAGAAGATGAAGATACTCAAAATGTTTACCATAACATGGATGAGACTGAGGTAGTTTAAATTAAATCCTCAATAACATAAGATTTACCATTAAAAGAGAAGGAATCTTGTTCTTTTTTTGTGAGTAACATTTTCCCAATAGGAGAAGCAGCAGAAACTGCAAAATAAATCTCATTGTCAATTTCAATTTTCCCCAAACTAWCTGAGACATAAAAACTCCCGTTATTGGTGCTGACCAAACTTCCTAAACCAATTATTTTATGATCTTGTTCAGGATTTATTTGCGATAGTGTTTGTTCGATCTTTAATGCTTCAGATAATTGTGTTGTTAATTTCTCAGTTTCTAACTGAGCCATTGCTCTTCCTGTTTCATGCTTGTCTCCAGCACTGCTTTTGGTTTCATTATTGGCTGCTTCTTGCACTTCATTTAATGAATTTTTAATGGCAGTAATTTTCTGAGCCACTAAACCTTCACAAATCTTAAACAACTTTAATTTTATTTTTTTTGACTCTAACATTAAATTTCCACCATTATTAATGTTCATAAAGGTAAACAGAAAGACATTGTATTGTTGTAGGATGATTACTTTTGTTTGCTTTGATGAAATTTAGCTTTTTCATACTATTAACTCTRTTGATATCTACCAATGGTTTTGCCCAAAAAAAAGGAGAAACTACCTATAGTCTTTTTGGGCAAGTTTTAGATGATAAAGGAGGGGGCTTACCTTATGTTTCTGTAGCAGTTTTTAGTAATAAAGATTCTAGCTATGTAATGGGTGGGGCTACTGAGCATAATGGTAAGTTTTTAGTTAAAGTACCCGCAGGAAATTACTATGCTAAAGTTTCCTTTTTAAGTTTTAACACCAAAACCATCCAAAATATAATTGTTACCAATAAAGATGTTAATTTAAAAAAAATAGGGTTAACTCCAGCAGTTAAAAATTTAGATGAATTTGAAGTAGTAGAAGAAAAACGATTGATGGAACTTGATTTAGATAAAAGAGTTTTTAATGTGGGGAAGGATATTACAAACCAAGGAGCATCTGCTACAGAAATACTTGATAATGTGCCTTCTGTTTCGGTAGATGTTGATGGTAATGTAAGCTTAAGAGGAAATGGAAATGTAAGAGTACTAATTAACGGGAAACCTTCTGGTATGATGGGGATGAGCACTGCAGATGTCTTAAAACAAATGGATGCTACTCAGATAGAAAAAATTGAAGTAATTACTAATCCATCTGCTAGGTATGATGCAGAAGGAGAAGTTGGAATTATCAACATCATTCTAAAAAAGGATAGAAGAGAAGGTGTAAATGGTTCTGTAAATGCTAATTTTGGTTATCCAAATAATTATGGTGGCGGATTTAATGTAACTTTTAAAAGAAAACATTTTAATGTATTTACTGGTTATGGTGTAAGTTTTAGAGACTCTCCGGGATCGAGTATTAATAAACAAAAGTTTACTTATCCAGATACAACATTTAGTTACGATAGTGATTCTAAAACCCAGCGATTTAGTTTAAACAATAATTTCAATTTAGGAACCGAAATTTTCTTAAACAATTACAATTCGTTTTCTATTGCGGGGAAATACAGTTTTGGCGATGGTGATAATGAAACCCATTTAATCTATTCAGATTTTGATGGATTTGGAGAAGCTGTACAAACTGTTAACAGAGATGAGATTGAAGATAAGGACAGAAACTCGTATAATATCTCTTTTGATTATAGAAAAACATTTAAGAAAAAGGATAGATTGTTAACAATTAGTGCTACTACGTCCCAAAGAACTGATAACGAAAGTTCAACTATTGTACAAACCAATACTGCAATTGCTTCAGAAAACATACAACAACGAATTTTTAATAATGAAGGTGGAAACACATGGATAGCAAATGCCGATTACATCCATCCTATAAAAAAAGGAAAGATAGAGATTGGTATTAAACACACCAATAAGAAGGTTGATGATGATTATGCTGTTGAGCAATTTAATGACACCGTAAATGATTGGGAATTCATTCAGGGCTTTAACAATTTAGTGTTGTATGATGAAGCTGTTTCTGCTGGATATTTAATGTTTGGAAAAAAAGTAGAAAAGTTTYCTTTTCAACTTGGAGTGAGAGCTGAATATACTGAAGTGAAAACTGAGTTAGTGACTACCAATGAAATTAACAAAAGAGATTATTTAAATTTCTTTCCGAGTGTGCATTTTTCGTATGAGTTAAAAAAAGAAAATTCTTTACAACTGGGGTATAGTAGAAGAATTAGAAGACCTCACCATTATTGGTTATTGCCATTTTTTAGTTTTACCGATTCTAGAAGTAATGTTTCTGGTAATCCAAATATTAATCCTGAATATACTGATTCGTATGAACTAGGACATTTAAAGAATTGGGATAAAGCATCTTTATTAACCAGTGTTTATTACCGTTATACAACCAATACAATGGATTGGATTGTGTTTTCTGATGCTGAAGGAATCACGAGAAGAAGACCTGAGAACTTAGGAGTTAAAGATGCTTATGGGTTAGAGTTCTCTGGGTCAAAAGAATTACTTAAATGGTGGACAATTAGAGGGAGCTATAATTTTTTTAGAGAAATACGTGATGGAGAATTTAATGGAGTAGAATATGATGTAGATACTTATGCTTGGAGTTCTAGACTAAATTCTAAATGGACCATTAAAAAGAAGATAAATTTACAAGCTTCAGGTAATTATAGTGCACCTAAACAATCGCCACAAGGAGAAACTAGAGCGCGTTATTCCCTAGATATTGCTTTTTCTTTTGATGTGCTAAAAGGAAATGGAACCATCTCTTTTACAGGTAAAGATGTGTTGAATTCTAGGAATAGAAGTAGTATTTCTTATGGCGAAAATTTTGTGTCTGAAAGTAAAAGACAATGGCGTTCTCGTTATGTGCGTGTAAGTTTTACCTATCGTTTAAACCAAAAGAAAAAACGTGGTGCTGATGCTATTTATCAAGATAGAGGTGGGGAAGGTTAAAATAATTTCATTTGTTCATTCGGTCTGCAAAAAATAGATAAATCGTATTCTGGTAATTCTCTTCCTTTTAAGTATTTGTTTTTAGCTACTCTAAACATATTTTTAATCATGTAGGAAGTTTCTCCAGTGCTCACAACCCTGGTACGGATTCATAGAATACATAAAAGGAACAACAGGACTATAAATCTTATTCACTATTTTTTTTGGGTGCTCTGCAATATATTGCGTTTTGGTGTTTAGGATGTCTGGAATATAGACACTTTCAATGTGTTCTACAGTATATTCATGTTTAAAAAACTTATTTTTTACTTGTATTTGACTACCTCTTCCTCTTATTATTTTCCCCATAATTTAATTTTTATAAAAATAACTACAAATTATAGATTATTTGACTTATATTTGTAGTTATGAGAAAAATAGCAACAAATATTAAGCACTTAAGAGGTCTTAAAGGCCTGACACAAGAACAGTTTTCAACAGAGGTAGATATCTCTAAATCTCGAGTAGGGTCTTATGAGGAGGGCCGCTCTGAACCACCAATTGATACTCTAATACAGTTATCAGATTTTTTTAAAATRCCAATMGATGCATTRGTAAAAAATGATTTAACCTTRGCAGARGAWGATACATTTATTGATATTGGRAATCAACGWGTGTTGTTTCCAATGCGAGTAGATGAACACAATGAAAATGTGATTGAAGTAGTTACAAAACAGGCGTCAGCAGGGTATTTACAAGGATATTCTGATACTGAGTTTATTGCTGAGCTACCAATTATGAGTTTAGATTTTTTACCGACAGGTAAGCACAGAGCCTTTCCAATTAAAGGAGATTCAATGCATCCGTGGGTAAAAGATGGTGATGTTGTAGTGGCAGAATTTATGGAAAATCCTAATAATGTAAAAAATAATTTCTGCTACATTATCTTAACTAAAGATGATGGGTTAGTATACAAACGTGTGTTTACCAATAATTTAGAAAGCAATTACTTAACGCTTTCATCAGATAACAAAGCTTATCAACCTTATCAAATCCATACTTCTGAGATAATGGAGATATGGCAATTCAAGTTGAATTTATGTATTGGTCAATATGAAGAAGATGAGTTAAATCCGACTAATATTTTAAGTTTGATGCGAAGTGTTGGGATTGAGCTGAAAGATCTTAAAGCAAGAATTTCTGATTTAGAGAAAAATTAATAATGGGAAAGCTAATAAAAATGTCAGAAGAGGTAATAATGAGTAAAATCTATGAAATTAGAAGTAAGAAAGTGATGATTGATAGAGATTTGGCAGAGTTGTACGGAGTAGAGACTAGAGTTTTAAAGCAAGCGGTAAGGAGGAATTTGAAAAGATTTCCGAAAGATTTTATGTTTGAAATGACTAACGATGAATTTGAAAATTGAAGATCACAATTTGTGACCTCCAATTCAGAAAAAATGGGATTACGTTATGCTCCTTTCTGTTTTACAGAGCAAGGAGTTGCTTAATTATCAAGTGTGTTAAAGAGTGAAAAGGCTATAGCTGTAAACATTCAAATTATACGACTGTTTACAAAAATGCGAGAAATACTATTGACGAATAAAGATTTGTTAATAGAGATAGATGAAATTCGAAAAAAGGTATCTAATCAAGATGGGGAAATAGAATTGATATTTGATTATCTAAAACAATTTATTAACGAACGAGAAACACCAAGAATAAAAATTGGATTTAAATCTTAATCCTAAATTTGTTAATAAAACCTTGAAAACGTTTGGAACTAAGACGTGTTAAAATTTGATTTATTTATAATTTTATGCCTTTCAATGAATAAATATTCAATGAATAAATATGGCTGAAGAAGTAACTTATAGTGAAGATAATATCCGTTCATTAGATTGGAAAGAACACATTCGAATGCGACCAGGAATGTATATTGGTAAGCTTGGAGATGGCGCTGCTTATGATGATGGGATATATATATTACTAAAAGAAGTAATAGATAATTCCATTGATGAATATGCAATGGGGTATGGGAAAAACATTGACATCAGCATAAAAGATAAAGTTGTAAAAGTTAGAGATTATGGGCGTGGAATTCCTTTAGGAAAAGTAATTGACTGTGTTTCTAAAATGAATACAGGAGGAAAATACGACAGTAAAGCTTTTCAAAAATCGGTAGGATTAAATGGCGTAGGAACAAAAGCTGTCAATGCTTTATCAAGTTATTTTAGAGTAGAAGCGATTAGAGATGCCCAAATTAAAAAAGCTGAATTTGAGCGGGGAGAATTAACAGTAGACACAAAGATTGAAAAATCTTCTTTACGAAAAGGAACTAAAATAACCTTTGTTCCAGACAATGAGGTTTTCAAGAAATACCAATATAGAGCAGAGCATGTTGAAAAGTTATTGTGGAACTACGCTTTCTTAAATACAGGGTTAACATTAAATTTTAACGGAGAAAAAATTCAATCAGAAGATGGGTTAAAAGATTTGTTAACTCAAAATTTATCTGGWGACCCTATTTAYCCAATTATYCATTTAAAAGGAGAMGAYATTGARGTAGCAATAACTCATACTCACTCTTACGGAGAAGAATATTATTCTTTTGTGAATGGCCAATATACACCTCAAGGAGGGACACATCAAATAGAATTTAGAACTGCAATCGTAAAGACTATACGTGAGTTTTATGGTAAAGACTATGAGGCTTCAGATATTAGATCATCTATTGTTTCTGCAATAAGTGTAAGGGTGATGGAACCTATTTTTGAATCTCAAACAAAAACAAAATTAGGTTCTACCGAAATAGGCCCAGATGGCCCTTCGATGCGTGCTTTTGTGACAGACTTTTTAAAAAGAGAATTAGATAATTTCTTACATAAAAATACAGARGTAGCAGAAGCATTRCAACGRAAAATAMTGCAATCYGAACGCGAGCGTAAGGATATGGCWGGRATTAAAAAGATAGCCAAAAAAAGAGCTAAAGATGCTGCATTACATAATAARAAGTTAAGAGATTGTAGAGTTCATTATAATGATGTGAAAGATGATGATAGAAAAGTTGAAACAATGATTTTTATCACAGAGGGAGATTCAGCATCTGGTTCAATAACAAAATCAAGAAATGTAAATACACAAGCAGTATTTAGTTTAAAGGGAAAGCCATTAAATTGTTATGGATTAACAAAGAAAATTGTTTATGAAAATGAAGAATTTAATTTATTGCAAGCGGCACTTAATATTGAAGAAAGTATAGAAGACCTTAGATATAATAACATTATTATAGCTACTGATGCAGATGTGGATGGTATGCACATTAGATTATTACTAATTACTTTCTTTTTGCAATTTTTCCCTGATGTAATTAAAAATGGACATTTATATGTACTAGAAACACCATTATTTAGAGTAAGAGATAAATCCAAAACAATTTATTGCTACTCTGATGAAGAGAGAAGAAACGCCCTAAAAGAATTAAAAGGGAAACCAGAAATAACGCGATTTAAGGGGTTAGGAGAAATTTCGCCAGGAGAATTTAAACACTTTATAGGTGAGAATATTAGATTAGAGCCAGTTGTTATATTAAAAGACACCCCAGTTCAATATTTACTGGACTTTTATATGGGGAAAAACACACCAGAAAGACAACTATTTATTATTGAAAACTTAAAAGTAGAAAAGGACATTGAAGAAGAGCTAAATGAAGAAGTCATAAATGAAGAGGTATTAGAAGAATGAAGAAAAACATAATCATAGCTTTAGTGCTATTTGTTTTTAGTGTTGAGGGATATGCACAAAAATCAAAAAGTAAAACACCAGTCGAAAGTGAAGATAAAGTGGACCAAAAAATGCCAAAATTTCCTGGGGGAGATGTTGCATTTTACGATTATTTGGATAAAAACGTATTGTTACCAGAAGGCTTTGATAAAAAGGAATATTTAAAAAAAAACAAAAATCAATTTGTTCCGATTTCAGTTGGATTTACAATAGATGTTGATGGCTCTATTATTAATGTAAAAGTAATAGATGGTGAAAATGAAGCTTTAGATAAAAAAGCTAAAGAAATAGTTGAAAATATGCCAAAGTGGGAGCCAGGAACTCAAGATGGAAGCCCGATAAAAGTGCAATATGCAATACCAGTTCGATTTAATTTAATGTAATAAATGAGTGAAGAAGAAAACATAGAAAGAGACGAAGAATTTGAGGGAGAAGGAAACGAAGAGAATAACTTAGAAAATGTTATTCAGATTTCGGGAATGTACAGAGAATGGTTCTTAGATTATGCTTCTTATGTGATATTAGAAAGAGCTGTACCGCATTTGAATGATGGGTTAAAACCTGTTCAGAGAAGGATTTTACACTCCATGAAAGAGATGGATGATGGGCGTTACAATAAGGTGGCGAACATTATTGGTAACACCATGAAGTATCATCCACATGGAGRCGCTTCTATTGGAGATGCCTTGGTTCAAGTTGGACAAAAAGATTTATTGGTTGATTGCCAAGGAAACTGGGGTAATATTTTTACAGGTGACAGAGCGGCAGCACCTAGGTATATTGAAGCACGTTTAACCAAATTTGCTTTAGAAGTTATTTTTAATCCAAAGACAACAAAATGGTTAACCTCTTATGATGGTAGAAATAAAGAGCCCCAAACATTTCCAGTTAAGTTTCCTTTATTATTGACTCAAGGAGTTGAAGGTATTGCTGTTGGATTGGCATGTAAAATTCTACCTCATAATTTTATTGAATTAATTGATGGCTCTATAAAAATTTTAAGAGGCACCAAAAAAGTTGAAATTTATCCTGATTTTTTAACTGGAGGAATGGCAGATATGTCTGCGTACAATGATGGACTTAGAGGGGGGAAGATAAAAGTTAGAGCAAGAATAGGGCAAGAAGATAAAAAGACACTAAAAATAACTGAAATACCATTTGGCACTACAACAGATAAGTTAATAGATTCTATTCTTAAAGCAAATGCTAGAGGGAAAATCAAAGTTAGAAAAGTAGAAGATAACACTGCAGAATTTGTAGAGATATTAATCCATTTACCAGCAGGAGTTTCTCCAGATAAAATGATAGATGCCTTGTACGCATTTACAGATTGCGAAGTTTCCATATCTCCAAATTCAGGAGTTATTGAAGATGATACCCCTAAATTTATTGGTGTAGCAGAAATGCTTAGAATTTCTACTGAAAGAACAAAAGACTTATTAAAGCTTGAACTAGAAATTAGACAAAGTGAGTTAGAGGAGCAATGGCATTTTTCATCTTTAGAAAAGATTTTTATTGAAAATAAAATTTATGTAAAGCTTCACGGATTAGGTTATGATGAGGCCATTGAATTAACGATTAAACTTTTAAAACCACTTACCAAAAATTTACTAAGAGAAGTAACTGATGAAGATGTAAAGCGTCTGTTAGAAATTAGAATGAGAAGAATCACTAAACATGACTCTGAAAAAGCTGATGAAAAACTTTCTAACCTAGAAGATGAAATAAAGAAAGTGAAATATAACTTAAAAAACTTAGTTGATTTTGCTGTTAATTATTTCAAAGAATTAAAAAAGAAGTATGGAGAAGGAAGAGATAGAAAAACAGAGATTCGTTCTTTTGAAACAATAGACGCTTCTAAAGTTGCAGTAAGCAATGTTAAGTTGTATGCTAATTTTGAAGAAGGGTTTGTTGGTACAGGACTGAAGAGAGCAGAAAGCGATTTTGTTGCTGATTGTTCTGATATTGATGATGTTATTGTTTTTAGAAGCGATGGGGTGATGATGGTTTCTAAGGTGTCATCTAAAGCTTTTTTTGGAAAAGGAATTATTCATGCAGGAGTTTGGAAAAAAGGAGATAACCGAACCACTTATAATATGGTGTATCAAGATGGTAAGGGTGGGGCTGGAATGATGAAACGCTTTTCAGTTACTTCAATTACTAGAGATAAAGAGTATCCTTTAACCAAAGGAAAAGAAGGTTCTAAAGTCTTATGGTTCACAGCAAATCCAAATGGAGAAGCTGAAACTGTTTTAATTAAATTAAGGCCAAAAGCAAATATCCGTAAGCTAAAATTTGAACTTGATTTTTCTGGATTGGCGATTAAAGGAAGAGGAGCTGGAGGAAATAGAGTTACCAAATATCCTATTGCAAAAATAGAATTGCGAGAAAAAGGAGTTTCTACTCTTGCAGCTCGAAAAATATGGTTTGATGAAGCCGTACAACGATTAAACTCTGAAGAAAGAGGTGAGTTTATAGGTGATTTTAAAGCTCAAGATAGGATATTAACCATTACACAATCAGGACATTATAAATTAGTTGGATTCGATTTATCTACTAAGTTTGAGGATGATATGATTGTGATTGAAAAGTGGAAACCTAAAAAACCTATTTCAGCCGTTTATTTTGATGGCGATAAAGAAGAGTATTTTGTAAAACGATTCTTGATAGAACAAGCTACAGATAAAAAAACATTGTTTATTACAGAGCATGAGGATTCACAATTGGAAATCATTTCTACGGATTGGTTACCACAGATAGCAGTTGCTTTTTCTAAGGTAAAAGGAAAACAACGAGATACAGAAACAATATCCTTAGAAGAATTTATTGCCTTAAAGGGAATGAAAGCAATTGGTAATCGATTATCTCAACATAAAATAAAGAACATTGATTTGTTGGAGGCATTGCCTTATGATGAGCCTGAAGTTGAAGAGGTAATGGCAGAAACGGAAGACTTAGTTGATGAAAATGAGGAAGAAGTAATATCTGAAGAGGTAGAAGTGGTTCAAGATGAAACTGTTGATACAGAAGAAATTATCGAAACTGAGGTGAAGGAAGAACTTCCTGAAGATGCTGCCACTGAGCAGGCTATTGAAGAAAAACCAAAGCCAGCAGAGAAGAAAAAGAAAGGGGCTAAAAAAGATGTGGAAGATGATGATGAAGAACAAATGAGTTTATTCTGATGAATTTATCCATCACACTCATAATTATCATTATTACTGTTGCTGTTTCTTTATCAGCTAACGGAAAGCCAGAATTGTATAGTAAATTGCTGTTTAATCCTTATCAAGTTTTTCACCGTAAGGAATGGTACAGAATATTTACCCATGGATTAATACATGATAATAACAATATTTTCCATCTGGGATTTAATATGTATGTGCTGTATTCTTTTGGGAATGCAGTGGAAAGCATATTAATACATCATTTAAATGGCTTAGGGATTATCTTTTACCTTCTAATTTATATTGGAGGAATGGCAGTAGCAACAATCCCTTCGTTAATTAAACATAAGGATAATTACAATTATAATTCTGTAGGAGCTTCAGGAGCTGTTTCTGCAGTACTTTTTTCTATGATAGCTTTTGCTCCTTTTAGYGGRGGAATAGGYATAATGTTTATTCCWTWTAGTATTCCTCCTTTAGTTTTTGGAATGCTTTACCTACTTTACGAAAAGTATATGCAAAAAAGAGGAGGAACTAACATTGCGCACGATGCACATATCTGGGGTGCCATTTTTGGATTTCTTTTTACCTTGCTTTTTGTTCCTGATGCTTTTTTAAATTTCTTATCTGAAGTCCTTTCTATTTTTTAACTATAAGTTAGAATTTTTGCTATAAGCCTCTCTTTTTATACCTTTATCTTATGAATAAGGTGGTTTTTTTAGATAGGGATGGCGTAATTAACTTTGAACCAAGAGATTATACTTTTGAAGTTAATAAATTCAAAATTATAGATGGATTATTTGAATCGCTTAAAATACTTAAGTTAAAAGGGTATTTATTTATCGTAATTACTAATCAAGGAGGTATCTCTAAGCAACTTTATAGCCATAATGATGTGAATTCCGTACATTTATATATGCAAAGGTGTTTTGAACAGGCAGAAATAGACTTATTGGATATTTATTATTGTCCACACCACGCAATAAATGAAAAATGTATTTGTAGGAAACCAGATTCTTTAATGTTAGAGAAAGCGATAGCAAGATATAATATAGACATAACAAAGTCTTACTTTATTGGTGATAGTAGAAGAGATATTCTTGCCGCAGAAAAGGTTGGTTTAACAGGTGTTCAGATTGAAATGAATGATTCATTAAAAAAATATATAAGCCAAATAAATTGAGTAGTCCACTTCATATAAATTATAATGGGTTCCTTTATTTAGAGGAGGAGAAGGTGTTTTCTGTGAACAACAGAGCTTTTAAATATGGTGATGCTTTGTTTGAATCGATTCGTGTAATTAATGGGAAGCCATGTTATTTGGAGGATCATTTTATAAGATTGAAAAAAGGAATGACTGTTCTAAAAATGCGATCAGCTAATATTTCTTTTAATGATTTGAAAAATCAAATAGAGAAATTAATTGAGAAAAACCACATAAGAAGAGGAGGTAGGGTAAGATTAACGGTTTTTCGGTCTGGTGATGGTTTGTATACACCAGAAGATGAAGGAAAATCATATGTTATAGAGGCTAGACCATATATGGATAACGATTATGTCCTTAATGAAAATGGTTTAAATATAGATGTTTATAATGATTTAAAGAGACCTAGAAATATACTTTCTCAAATTAAAACCACCAATAATATTCCTCATGTTTTGACAGGTATTTATAAAAAAGAAAATGATTTAGACGATTGCATTGTTTTAAATGACCAAGGTAGAATAGTAGAAGCTATTAGTTCAAATATATTTCTTTATAAAAATAATAATCTTTATACTCCTTCATTAGACGAAGGTTGTATGGATGGGATTATGAGAAAACAGGTGCTAAGAATAGCAAAGGAAATGAATATTAATGTGTTTGAAGGAATGTTAAATGGAAGCATGCTTTTGCAAGCAGATGAAATGTTTTTAACCAATGCGATTAAAGGAATACAATGGGTAGTTTCTTATCGACAAAAAAGATATTTTAGCAAAGCAACTAAAGAGGTGTTATCGCATTTAAATCAATCAGTGCCTGTCTAATATAATTCTGAATGTAATAATAGGAATCGCACTAGCTTCAATATTTGCACTATTTATAGTTGGGTCTATCCATCCAAGAGGCATAATTCCAAAGCCTAAGGCCATATGCTCTTTTATAATTATTTTAATTCCTGCTGCACCAGAAAAAACATTATAATTCCAAAAATATATTCCCTCAGCAATAATGTAAACCCTTCTTCCAATTTGCTTTTGTGTTGCGATATAAGCATTGTTTAAAAAAAACTCTCGTTCTTCATTTATTAAATTGAAAGTGCTTTTTGCATAATAAAAACCTGTTCCAAATGTTACATTATTTTGTATGTCACCCAAAGTAACCATTGCTTGTCCTCCAGCGAAAAAAACTACAGAATCTTGAGGGACTGATAATAATTGACCTATAGAGACAGAAACTCCCATTTTTAAATTTTCATTTACATTTATTTGCTGTTTTATTGAGCCTATTAAAGTTCCAACTAACGAAATACTTAGAGAAGCCATAGTATTATTAGTTAAGCCGTAACTTCCCTTAGCAAAAATGATGTCTGTACCAGATATTCGTATATCCCTACTTTTTAAAGTAAAAGCAGAGGAGGTTAGAAAGTAATTAGTAAAATCAGGATTGGGAATAGGGGTAAATGGACTCTCTATTTTGCTTGGTGTGGAAATTACATAATCATTATCTTGAGCAATGGCATAGTAATTAATAAAGCAAATAAATAAGAAAAAGATGAGTATCCTTCTCATTAAATTTTAATTTAAACTAGGATCTTCAGGAAAGTTAGACAACAAAGAAAATTTTGAACCCATTTTTTGAAGTGTATTTTTCCACAAATCGACATTATTAAGCTCATTAATGTTGCTTGATTTCAGGTTCGATATTATCCATGACTCATCTTCAATTTCATCCATTAATTGGATGTAGTCCCATCCAGAATAACCTATAAAAAACTTTATTTCATTAGGAAATATCTGTTGGTCTTGAATAAGTTGTTTAAGTTGGTCAAAGTTACCAGACCAATAAAGATTATTACTAATCTTCATACTTCCTTCAATAATTTCTCCTTGTGTATGAATGTAAAACAAACTATCAGATTGAACTGGTCCACCCATGAATATAGGAGCCTCAAATGGAGGGAAATTTTGCATGGCATCATTTATTTTTATTTCTAACGGTTTATTTAACATAAAACCAAAAGAGCCATCTTTATTGTGCTCGGTTAATAAAACAACTGATCTCTTAAAGTAAGGGTCATCCATAAAGGGTTCAGCAATTAATAGCCTCCCTTTTTTTGGCTTTAGCTTGTTAAGCTCTGTAATGGTATAATTTAATGGGTTATTCATAACTTAACAATAAATCTACCAATAATTTTATTGATTAAATCGATAAGTTTGATTTTTGTTAATAAAAATCTATCAAATCGTTAGCTTTGTAATTGGTAAATTTGGTTTAAGTTATGAATGATGATATCGCAAATTATCTAAATGAAATTAGAAGGGATTTCTCAGGAAAGCTTTTAAATAAAGATTCTGTTGATCAAAACCCTATTGTTCAATTTGAGTTTTGGTTTGAAGAAGCTGTTAAAGCACAACTTCTTGATCCTTATGCCATGTCTCTAACTACTGTTAGTGGTATAGGGCAGCCATCTACTCGAATAGTTTACATGAGAGGGATTAAAGAGGATGGCTTTATTTTTTATACTAATTACAATAGTGATAAAGGAAAAGATTTAAATACAAACAATAAAGTTTCACTTAATTTCTTTTGGGGAGAATTAGAACGTCAAATAAGAGTAGAGGGGGAAGTTAAAAAAATTAGCGAGGAAGATTCTRATKYWTATTTTKCTCAACGWCCAAGAGAAAGTCAAATAGGAGCTTGGGCTTCAAGCCAAAGTGAAGAAATACTCGATAGAAAATCTCTTGAAGAAAAAGTTGATTATTATACCGATAAATTTAAAAATACACTAGTGCCACGACCAGAGAATTGGGGAGGGTATATTGTGTGTCCAACTAAAATTGAATTTTGGCAAGGCCGCCCAAACAGATTGCACGATAGAATTGTTTTCACAAAGTCGGGTAATGATTGGAAACAATCAAGATTATCTCCTTAAGATTGATTTAATCTGTTTCAACGTACTTACCAATCCAACTAACAATAATGGTAATATTGGTAGTGTATATCTTTCTTCTATTCCTCTTTGATAATAACATAAAAACACAATATAAGTTACTGTAATTAGCGTTATAGCGATATTGAAAGTATCTTTTTTTCTCAAAAAGAAAAGGCTAATAAAAACTGAAATAAAACATAAAGCGTGTAAACCGAAAAATAAAAGGCGAACACCTTCCATTAACCAGTTTCCTCTATAAGTGTGTTGAAAAATATATAATGATAAGTTGGAATGAAATGCCATTACTTTAAATACTTTTAACGGTGATGAAATGTGGTACTGAAACCAAAATTCACTTTTATATTCTGAAGTTAATTGTTTAAAATCATCAATTACTTCTAATTCTATTTTAGGAGTAGTCATTGGCATAGGTAAACCAGCATCATAATATTTCTTTTGGTGCAAAATAGATTTTTGATATTCCCTAAAAACCTTAGTTAGTCGTTGCTCACTATAAAAATTAACAACGTACTTTGGGAAAGTATTGATAATATTTTTAATGTAAATTTCTGAAGTGTCGCCTTTAATAGCAGCACTCCAAAAAGGAACTGAATATGAATGATAAACATGACCCTCAACTCCCCAGCATTTATTAAAATTCCAAAATGCTTCTAAAGTTGGACGGTAAATAGAGTTGTTGTCAGGGAAATAAATGGAATATAAACCAACGTATTGATTGGTTATTTTATAATTTCTTATTTCCCATAAAATAAGAAGACTTAAAGAAATAGATCCAAAAATAAGGAGATAACTAATTGTTTTGATAAACGATTTTTTCCAATAATCTTGTATTATAAAAAGAGGTAATAATAAGCCGAATATTCCCAAAACAGGGCGCGTAATTGCTAAATATGCAAATACAGTACTAGCAATAAAATAGAAAATTGTTTTTAGTTTATTACGAGGCTCTCTTTTTCCTTTTAAAAGGAAAAAGATGTAAAAAAGAAGTAATGCTGGCGAAATTCCTTCGGTTAAAGTATAATACAAAAATCCAATGGCAAAAGGAGAACAACCATATATTGCAGCAGTAATAAGCGCTATTTTTTTATTTTTAATCAGCTCATTCGCAATAAAATAAAAACAATAAACGGATAATGAAAAGAGTATTAATTGAATTAGTTTTAAAAACTGAAGAGAATTGCTTTCACCTACAACTTTTAAGAGCGTGTAGTAAAAGGCTCCATAACCAGGGGTTCTTACAAAATTACTTTGTTTGCTGTTTCCATTTTCTTTCCAATTACCAGTTGCTATATAGTTTTTAGCGGGAAATAAATAACTGTGTCCATCACTTGTTTTAATGGTTTGATTGTCTCTAATTTTATCTTTAGGAAGATTGTTAAGGTTTATTTCATTGTAAGTAAAAGCCGMTAAAAAAGAGAGTACACAAATTATCCAAATGCTTTTTGATTTTATGAAGCTAAGGATATTCATAAATTAAATTTCACCTTTATCTATAAGGAGCTTAGTTTTTAATATGCCAGCAACCGTAAGGCTATCGGATAATTCTCCATCCATAACCATTTGATAAACTTCATTAAAAGGGAGTTTCTTAAGCTGGAGAATTTCACCTTCTTCTGGTTCAGGATTATGATAGCTTAGTTCTTTKRYAAYATAAATAACACCYTTTTCATCAGAAACAGAATTGCTGAGGTGCATATCCATAATTTTAGTCCACTTGCTTCCTTTTATCCCTAATTCTTCTAATAATTCTCTTTTAGCAGAATCTAAAAYATCAWCASTWTGTAAKCCTCCACCTTCACAAATTTCCCAGCTATATTGTTGCAAAGGGTAGCGGTATTGACCAACCAGCCATGTATTATAATCTTCATCTAAGGGGATAATTCCTATGGCAATATTTTTATAATGAACCACACCATATATTCCATCACCACCATCAGCATTTATAGTTTGATGTTCGGTTACTTTAATCCAAGAGTTATCATATTTAACTTCACTGCTAAGTGTTTTCCATGGGTTTTTTGGATTGTCTTTCATTAACCAAATACTTTTTTCAGAATGTCGGTAATTCGAGCTAAAGGGTCTTTGCGAATTTTCTTTTCCTCTTTCTCTATCATTAGGAAAAGGCCATCCATTGCTTTTGTTGTGATGTAATCTTCTAAGTTTGGATTTTGTTTTTCAATAAAAGGAATTTTGTTATAGGTGTTAATTACAGGGTTCCAATACTGAGTCACTTTAACTTTTCCAATGGCATTTTTTACAACCGGATTAAACTTTACTTTTAGCTGACCAGATGTCTTATTTTTTAAATATACAGTGGCTGCATTGTCGTTTCCTTTTAAAATAGCAAAACCGTCTGCTATAGTCATACTTGTTATTGCATTAATAAAAATAGGAGCTGCTTCTTTAGAGGCAGTTTCAGCAGCACGATTTAATGTCATTACAAACTCGTTTACTTGCTTTTTCATACCCAATGCTTCTACTTTTTCTTTTACCTTAATTGCTTCGGGTGGAAATGGAATAAAAATTTCAGGATTTTTGTAAAAACCATCTAACCTTGAAGTTAACGCTGTTGAATTGTTTGTTCCTATAGTTAAGGCCTCTCTTAATCCTTTAATTACTTCAGAGTTAGTTAATGGTGCTGGACCAGAACTTGCAGCATTGCTTACTTCTTCAAGTACTGAAGTCATTTCGGCACAACTAAAAAGCAATACAGCTATACTTGCAATGATTGTGATTTTTTTCATAATATGATTTTGATGTGAGATTAAATATAGTTTCAAAAATAAGGATTTCAATCTTTAATTCTATTTTTGAAAAATGAAATTAGATATCATATCTATTGGAGATGAGTTATTAATTGGTCAGACTTTAAACACTAACGTTTATTGGATATCAAAAGAGCTGAATCGCATTGGATTTACAATACGGCAACAAATTACCATAAGCGATACAGAAGATGCTATTTTAAGCACTTTAGAAGAATCTTTAAGTAAGTCTGATGTTGTGTTGATTACTGGTGGTTTAGGCCCAACTAATGATGATTTAACCATGCCTGTACTTAATAAATACTTTGGAGGGAAATTAGTTAAGGATGAAAAAGTGTATCAGCACATTGAACAACTCGTAACAAGTAGAGGATTTGAAATGAATGAAAACAATCAGAAACAAGCCATTGTTCCTGATAATTGTAGAGTAGTACATAATGCTCATGGAACAGCTCCCGGACTTTGGTTTGAAAAAGATAATAAAGTCATTGTTGCAATGCCAGGTGTGCCCTACGAAATGAAAGCTATGGTTTCGGATACAATTATACCCTGGCTGAAAGAGAAATATGAGTTGCCTGAGATTATTAATCAAATGGTTTATACGCAAGGATTACCTGAATCGATTTTAGCAGAAAAAATTGCTGATTGGGAAAATAACTTGCCTGAAACCATAAAATTAGCTTATTTACCTTCTCCTGGTAGAGTAAAGCTAAGGTTAAGCTCAGTTGGGGTTGATAGAAATGAACTGCAGGATATGATTAACACAGAGATTGAGAAATTAACTCAACTAATTCCTCAATTTATCTACTCTGAAAAAAATGAAGATTTAGGAACTGTAATCGGAGAGTTATTAAAAAAACAAAATGCTACCTTAGCTACAGCCGAAAGTTGTACAGGTGGATATATAGCTCATTTAATTACACGAGTTGCAGGAAGCTCGGATTATTATAAAGGCTCAATTATTTCTTATGCCAATGAAATAAAGATAAATGAGTTAAGTGTAGATCAAGAAGAAATTGAACAATATGGAGCGGTTAGCCAGCAAGTAGTAGAACAAATGGCTAAGGGAGTACAACAAAAAATGAATACCGATTATGCGATAGCTACTTCTGGTATTGCTGGACCAACTGGAGGGACAGACCAAAAACCTGTGGGTACAGTTTGGATAGCTATTGCAACTCTAAATGGTGTGGTCTCTAAAAAATACCTTTTTGGTAAACAGCGTGATGTAAATATAGAACGAGCTGCTATTACTGCTTTAGGAATGTTGAGGAAAGAGTTTTAGTTTTCGTTTAACGCTACTATATGTAATGTGCTTTAGTAGGTTCAACGCTTAAAAGTAATAATTTTTGTGAGGAATCAGCCTTTAAGCACCAACCATAATGCTACAAACCAGTCAAGTTACAAAGCGAGAATGCAGCTCGCTAATATGCTATTAAAAAGCACTAGCAAAAATTATGGCACAACTTCCGCAAGTTTCATAAAGCTAAAATGCTAGCAACAAAGCATATTATATATAGAATGTTAGCAAATGTTTACTTTATTCTTTCAGCTATATTAGGAATTAATTTACTTAAATAGGCTGGAAAACTTTCTAAAACGATAAGTTCATTCTGTTCTATAGTCAATAGATGTTTTGGTTCTTTATTGTATGTGCTAGTTTCAAATAAGTGAATAGCGTCAAAGAACTTCCAATGTTCATTTAGGTTTTTAAAGCCAAGATTATACCTTTTTTCAATTTCAAGACTAGGAACAAAGTGTCCGCCATTTTCAACTCTAATTTGAACTCTTTTTTTCGCTTTTTCAATTGAGTCTAAACAGAAGAATGCTAGTTCAATTCTGTAGTTTTCTTGTTTAAATGTGTTAGGCCAATGAAGTGGTGTAGAGTTGAAGTTTGTTTCGTAACAGAAATCAGATTTTTCCTTTATTGAAGTTTGGATATTGTTCTTCAAATCTTCCATTGACAAATTGTGAGCCATACGCTCTTTTAATTCATTATCAATTAAAGAATTGTATTTATCTAGAAATACAAGGTCATAATCATAAGCAGAATTATTGTCAGGTGTAAGAGCTTTAGAGAAAGAAGATTTACCTGAACCGTTGCAACCAGCAATTACCAATAAAGTCGGTTTATGCATTGAATTGAGGAGCAGGTGTTGGATTTTTTGTTAACTGTCCACTGAGTAGTTTTTCTTCATAAACACGAATCTCTTCTCTGACTTTAGGCATTTCCTTTTTTAAACGTTTTTTAAGCTCAGAAATATAGGTTTTTATGTCTTGTTTAGTTCCCATAACGCAAATATACGATTTTCTATTTTTTATACACGTTTAACAGTATTTGTTGATTCATTAGAAATTTCGATTTTCGACCAATAGCCATATTGATTGTAGTTATTGGTACAACGTGTTATTCAAATCTAAATTCCTTATGGTATTCAAAGAAATAAATATCCTTCAATATTTTTTCCTGCCAATTTAATAATATTGTCGCAATATTTCCTTTAATAAGAAATTTGTCAATTTCAATAATGTTTAATTCCGATTCTCTGTATTGCATTAATCTTTCTGAAAAAATATTAGCGATAGGTTCCAATGTTAATTGATTTGTCGATTTAATTATTACTTCGTCATATCGAGACCAACGATTATTGATTAAATCCATATACTTTCCATTAAGAGTAGTTTCTAAATTGAAGTAGTTTTTGTTTTCATTTAGTTTCTCTATTCCAGAATCTTCATATTCAATTAGTATTGATTGAAGAAGGAATTCTTCTTCTTGATATTTATTTTTTTTAATAAACATTCTTAGTGAAAATTGAATAAACCATTGTTTAAATAGAAAAACCTCTGATAACAATTGTTCTTCTTTACCCTTAAAAGATTCTATATTTAATAAATCAGCAAATTCTTGTTTATAATTAGATTTATAAATAACATCAGAAATAATATCCTTCATCATATTCATTCTAAACTCAATTTGTTTAGAAGTTATCTTTTTTCTAAAGAATTTCAGCAYATTGTTTTAACATTAGTTAAGTTATAGATTACTGGTTGTTACTCTAGATCAAGACAAAATGATCCTTTCGCAGTTAAAGTGAAATTGCCATTCCAAGTAATAGTAGAATCTATATCATAAGCTGTATAGCTGTAAGTCCCAGGTTTATCAAAGTAATAATTCCAATAACNAGGTTGTCCACCAGGAAGGTTTACAGTCTGAATGTTACAAGGTGAAGTAGCACCTGAAACGGGGAAACAATTATTTAAGCTATGGAAATAATTTCCATTAATGTAAATTGTTATTTTTTCACCTGAATCATTTACAGCACTGCAATTAGTAGTATAAAAATCAACTCTTCCATTAAACTCACAACTTCCATCATTTTCTTCTGCCTTAGTGTCATAATTAACTGCCTCATTATCTGTGCAGCCTTCTTTTTTTGAGCAAGAAATAAAAATGCAAGCACAAATCATTATTATCATTGTTTTCTTCATAATTTTTTATTTAAGGTTCTTAATATTTGCTAACGTACTTGTTGGAAACGTTTCAATGTTCTTTATACTAAAGTGTTAAACGAAGTTAGTTGTTTTTTACGAGAAAGTCAAGTGGTTAAAACTCAAAATGGAATTTTACATTAATTTGYCGAGAAGTTAAATAGTTMGGCACAGCGTATGTTCTGTTGCTAACATCTTTAATCCATAAATAAGATATTACATTATTTATCTGTAATAAATTAAACACTTCTGCGCTTACCCAAATATTTTTAAAGCCTCCAATAACTTTACTTTTTTCATGCTTATCAGCGTCTTTTAAAAGATAAGAAAAGCCTAAATCTACTCTTCGGTATGGTGGTATTCTTAATGTTGCTTTGTATCTTTCATGACTGGCTGGTGGGCCAAAAGGCAAGCCAGTAGCATAGTACAACGCAATGTGCATTTTTAAGCTTGGTAATTTTGGAATATAATCCTGAAAATAGAGTGCAAAGCTTACGCGTTGGTCAGTTGGTCTAGGAATATTGCCAGGTTCAACAATGTTACTATCTACAACTGTAGAATTAGCCGTGTATCCAGAAATAATGACTTCTCCATCGCTATTAACGTATTCGGTATAATAATCATCCACTAAATTTTCTTCAGTTTTCATTACTGACATACTAAACCACGATTCAACACCTTTTACAAATTCACCATTAATTTTAAAATCAATACCTGTTGCATAAGCGTTGGCGTTATTAGTTGCAAAATAGCGAATTCTCACATTATCTACCTCATAAGGAATTATGTTTTCCATGTGTTTGTAATAAATTTCTGTAGTAAACTTAAAAGGTCTGCCCCAAGCTTTGTAATTATAATCTGAAGCCAAAATACCTTGGTAAGAGCGTTGAGATTTAATGTCTCTATTGATGTTGCCATCAAAATCACGCATTTCTCTATAAAAAGGAGGTTGATAATAAACTCCAGCAGCAAATCTAAATAGATAATCCCTTTTCCAGTTTGGCTCCAAGGAAAATGATAAACGAGGACTAACAATAAATTCTTTATTTAAGTCCCAATAGGCACCTCTTATACCAGCCGTAAAAGTGTAATTAGCACTGTCTTTTTCCCACACCCAAGATCGTTGTACATAACTGCTATATCGGTTGCTATTTAATGTCACTTTAGATTTTAATACTTCATTTAGCTCTAATAATTGATTTTCTTGAGCTGAAGGATCTGTATATCCTACAGAATCTCCCGGTTGTGGAATGAAATAACCTGTAGAATCTACAAACCCCCACTCACTAATTTTGTCTTCAATAAATTCATGTTGGTATTTTATTCCCCAAAAAGTAGTGTGATTTCCTGCTATCTTTTTTCCTTTATGTTCTGTATTAATAACATAGGCATCTAATCTATTTCTAGCGTGATCCATAAATGTTCCAACACCTTTATTAAATTTAACATTACCAAAATCATCACTGCCTAAATCTCGTTCCAATTCATCAATTCTATAAGCTCCTTCAATGTCAAATTTTTCATCTTCTAATGAGCTAAAAGCTGAGGTAATAAATTTAAGCTCTAATCCTTCTCTTGGAGTAAAAGTATTGCTTATGGCTCCAAAGTAAGTTTGAAATTGATCTACTTCTTGACCATCAAAAAACACAGTTAGTTGTAAAGATTCATTGATGGTTCCAAATTCTGTTTGTCTCGTTTCAGGAATAAATTGATATTTGTTTCGTGCAATGTTTCCTAAAAATCCTATTTCCCATTTTTCATTTATATCATAAGTAATAAAGGTCTGAATATCAAGAAATGAAGGGCGATATTCACCATCTGTGTCTAAACTTTGCAATACATATTGATTTGTTTTATATCGAACACCTAACAGATGAGTTAAACGATGATTTTTACTTGCTCCTTCTATGTGCATGGCTGCACCTTGTAAGCTAGCCGTAAAAGAACCTGCAAATTCTTCTGGTTCTTTGTAAGTGACATCTAATACTGAGGACATCTTATCTCCATATTTAGCACCAAAACCTCCAGCAGAAAATTTAATATCAGCAACCATGTTGGAGTTGATAAAACTAAGTCCTTCTTGTCGTCCTGATCTAATTAAAAAAGGACGATAAATTTCAATATCGTTTACATAGACCAAATTTTCATCAAAATTACCTCCTCTAACTGAGTATTGAGAGCTTAATTCATTGTTAGACGAAACACCAGGGAGTGTTTTTAAAATGGCTTCAAAGCTCCCAGAAGCACTCATAAATTTAGTAACTAATTTAGGTTCTATTTTGACCATTGGGTCACCACGGTTTCCTTCTTCAATATGATCATACGTTCCAATATTCTCTGCTGTTTGCTTCATTTGAGGTGAAAAGTCAGCTTTTTGACCTGGAGAAAGGTTAAATGTTTTAATGATATCAGGATAACCGATATAGGTTATTCCTAGTTGTATATCTTGATTGGCTGGGATGGTTATGGAAAAATCACCTTTCTTATCAGATTTTGTACCACCAGCTACACCAACGATAGCAATGTTAGCATTTTCTAATACCTCACCTTTTAAATTTTTAAGTGTTCCTGATACCGTTGCTGTTTTTTGAGCCGAAACTCCTACAGTAACAAATATCAAAATGATGATATAAAGTATTTTGCTTAAGGCCACTAAATCAGTGCGTTTTATTGGGTTTCAAAAGTAACTAAAAATGTTACAATATATTGCAGAGGAATACCACTTGTATTATTATTTTACCACTTATGTATTAACTAATGTTGAGGCATATTATTTATACTTATTTTCGCATAACTAATTAAGAAAAATTATTAAGTATGAAAAGAGTTTTAATAACAGCTGTGTTATGCTTTGGATTAATAAGCACAAATGCACAGTCAAAAATAGAGTTTGAACAATACAAACTCAAAAATGGAATGAATGTAATTTTACATGAAGATCATTCCACACCGATAGTTGCCGTAACGGTACTGTATCATGTAGGGTCTAAAAATGAAGATCCAAAAAGAACAGGTTTTGCTCACTTTTTTGAGCATTTATTGTTTGAAGGTTCTGAAAATATTGAAAGAGGAGAGTACATGAAAATTGTACAAAGTAATGGAGGTCTTTTAAATGCCAATACTTCTTTTGATAGAACATTTTACTATGAGATTTTACCTTCAAATCAATTAGAATTAGGTTTATGGTTAGAGTCAGAAAGACTATTACATGCTAAGATTGATGAGAAAGGTGTTGAAACGCAAAGGGAAGTTGTGAAAGAAGAATACAGACAACGTTATGAAAACACGCCTTACGGTTCTTTTCTGCCAGAAATGTTTAAGAGAGCATTTGAGGTTCACTCTTATAACTGGGTTCCAATAGGTTCTTTAGAACATTTAAATCAAGCCAAAATAGAAGAGTTTAGAGGTTTTTATAAAACCTATTATGTGCCAAATAATGCAACGCTTTCTATTGCTGGTGATTTTGATACCAAACAATTAAAGAAATGGATTAACCTTTATTTTGCTGACATTCCTWGGGGAACAAAGAAAATGAACAGACCAACAGTTGTTGAACCTATCAAAAGAAAAGAAATTAGGGCTGTAATAGAGGATAATATTCAGTTGCCAGCTGTTATGATGGGTTATCATACACCAGCACAAGGTACTCCAGATGCTTATGCTGTAGATATGCTTGCTCAAATTTTATCTCAAGGAAAAAGCTCTAGAATGCAGAAGAGCATTGTTGATGAACAAGAAAAAGCAGTGTTTGTTGGAGCATTTCCTTTTCCGACAGAAGATCCTGGTATGGCTCTAATGTTTGGCTTAACGAATATGGGAGTTTCACTAGAAGATTTAGAAGCATCTATAGATGCAGAGGTTGAAAAAGTACAGNATGAATTAATTTCAGAAAAAGAATTTCAAAAATTAAAGAATCAAATTGAGAATGACATGGTTTCTCAAAATTCTAGAATTGAGGGGATTGCTGAAAGCTTAGCAAATTATGCAGTATATTATGGAGATGCTAATTTGATAAATACTGAAATTGATAGGTATATGAAGGTGTCTCGTGAAGACATTCAACGAGTTGCAAAAGAGTACTTTAGAAAAGACAATAGGGTTGTATTGCACTATGTACCTAAAAAGGTTGATAAACCAAATCAACCAGATTTAAAAGAAGATAAAAAGTAATAAATTTAGAAAATTCAAAATAGAATACGAYGAAAAAAATAGTATCACTCATATTAGTATTAGCATTAACTTCAGTTGTTTTTGCTCAGAAACTAGATAGAAGCATAAGACCTACACCTGGAGCTGCTCCAGAAATTAAATTAGGTAAGATTGAAAAATTTACCCTAGAAAATGGATTAAAAGTATTTGTTGTAGAAAACCATAAATTACCTAAAGTAGCTTATTCGTTGTCTCTAAATATTGATCCTATATTAGAAGGAGATATGACAGGGTACTTAGATGCCGCAGGTCAGCTAATGGAAAGAGGAACAACCAATAGAACTAAAGAACAGTTTAATGAAGAGATTGATTTTATTGGAGCAAGAATTAGCGCATCAGCTGATGGAATTTATGGGGCATCATTAAAAAAACATCAAGAAAAATTATTAGACATGATGTCTGATGTTTTGATGAATGCTGAATTTAAGCAAGAGGAATTAGATAAGATTAAAAAACAAATGATTTCTGGAATAGCGTCTTCTAAAGATGATCCAGATGCAATTGCAGCAAATGTAAGAGCTGCTTTAGTTTATGGTGAAAATCATCCTTATGGAGAAGTTGCTACCGAAGAAACTGTTGAAGCAATTACTTTAGAAAAATGCATTGCACATTACAAGACCTACTTTAAACCTAATGTAGCTTATTTAGCAATAGTTGGTGATGTTACTGTAGCAGAGGTTAAGCCTCTAATCGAAAAGTATTTTGGAAGTTGGGAAAAAGGAGATGTTTCTGTAAATAAATACAGAACGCCTTCCGCACCTGACAAAACACAAGTGGCAGTGGTTCATAAAGAAGGGGCTGTTCAATCTGTTATAAATATTACTTACCCGATTAGCTTAAAACAAAATAACCCAGACGTGATTAAAGTCAAAGTAATGAACGCAATTTTAGGTGGAGGTGGATTTATGTCTCGATTAAACATGAACTTAAGAGAAGGGCATGCTTATACGTACGGAGCAAGATCTAGTATTAGACCAGATAAATTAACAGGAATCTTTAGTGCAAGTGCTAAGGTAAGAAACGATGTAACTGACAGTTCTATTGTTCAGTTTATGTTAGAGTTGAATAGAATTATTGATGAAAAAGTGACTGATGATGAATTGCAAAGTATGAAGAACTACATGACGGGTACTTTTGCTTATACATTGCAAAACCCTCAAACCATTGCTCGTTTTGCTATTAATACAGAAAAATACAATTTACCTAAAGATTATTATGCCAACTATTTAAAGAATTTAGCTGCAGTTACAGTAGATGATGTACAAGCAATGGCTAAGAAATATATTAAGCCAGAAAATGCTTATATATTGGTAGTAGGAGATAAAGAAGTTGCGGATAAATTAAAAGGCTTTGCAGCAAGTAAAGAAGTTGATTTTTATGATACTTATGGTAGTGATTGGGTTGAACCTTTGAGGGCTGCTCCAGAGGGAATGACTGCTGAAAATGTATTGGATAAGTTTATTGAAGCAAAATATGGAGAAGGAGTTCCTTTAGGGAAGAAGTTTGGTAAAAAACTAAAGAAAAAATTGAAAAAAATTAAGGACATTACTGTTAAAATGAATGCATCTATTCAAGGACAAACGATAAGTGTTACCCGTTACAATAAAGCACCTAATAAGTTTGCAATGTCTATGACTATGGGCTCAATGGTTATTCAAAAACAAACTTTTGATGGAACTAAAGGAAAAGTAAGCGGAATGCAAGGAAACAAAGATGTGGAAGGTGAAGAGTTAGAAGAGTTAAAAGAAAGTTCAGTAATGTTTGGAGATGTTAACTATGCTGTTTCTGGTAGTAAATTTACATTGTTAGGTGTAGAACCAGTAGGTGGTAAAGATGCTTATAAAATAGAAGTAATTAAGAAAAATGGTAACAAAGAAACAGAATGGTATGATGTTGCATCTAACCTACAAGTTAAAGCAATGCAAGTTAAGAATGGTGGTGAAGAAGGGGCTAATGCAATAACAATCATTTCTTTATTTTCTGATTACAAAGTGGTGAATGGAATTAACTATGCACATAAGATAAAGCAGAGTTTTGGACCACAAACATTAGATATGGAAGTTACTTCTGTAGAGCAAAACACCAAGTTAGGGGATGAGATATTTGAATAAATTAAGAGCTTAAATACTGAAAGTAAAAGTCCACTCATTATGAGTGGGCTTTTTTTATTTTTTAATCGTTTTCACTAAATTAGGATTGGTAAAAATGATATAATCTCCTAAATGAGTGTAGTCCTCAAATTTGATGTTAGGGAATTCTTTAGCAGTAGATTCTCCTGTAATAACTAGTGCTTTGATATTTTTATCATACTCTGCTAATCGTTGATAGATTCCAAAATATTCTTCAGAATGAAATCGACCATTCAAATGGATAATCTTACTCTTAGGATTGTTTTTGTTGTATTGTTGTATCGAGTATGCCATTGTAGCATCCCATAAAGATTGACCAGGAATCATATCATAAGAAGGTCTTTTCTCTCCAGGGGTATGCCCCATTAATTTATCTAACTTATCTTTATATGCTCCATCTGCATAATTATAGGGTAGTGGAGCAAGTGCTGTTTTAGCGCAATCAGAAAGGCTTTGTAATGCTTCTAGTCCACCTTTAGTAGCCACGTTTACATATCGAAATGGAGCATTTGCAGCTATTACTTGAAGCCCATTCTTTTTAGCAAATTCCACCATTGGTTCGTAATCTTTATAGTTACTCCATTTTCTTGAATCTTTTAAAAAGTAACTTTTTTTAATTTTTCCAGACAAATATTCATCCATAATGTATTGTACGTCTCTGTCAAACATTTCCATAGATACAGTAGCATTTCCCCCAAATTCGCTAAACATCAATTGGAATAATAGTGTTTGTATTCTATGAGTAATAGAATCATCATGTGCTTCGCCATATAATAAGACATCATATTTTTTCATGTCCTTAATAATGCTACCTACATCTACAATTTTTTTATGCTTAACAGAATAAATAATGTAATTTGAATCTTGTATTGCTACGTTTCCTTGTGCAATAGAATTAATGGTAAGTCCAGTAATTAGGAATAAGCTGAATAGTGTTTTCATGGGGTTTTATTTTAAAAACATAATAGTACGATAAAATTTTATTAGCGAAGGTGTATGTTTAAAAANTACACCATTAATTTAACAAGATTTAACAACTAAACGATTTAGACAAAAACTTACTGAATAATTATTTCTTTTCTAATTTTATTAGGAATTGTGTTGGTTAAAAATTCTACAGCACATGTTTTTGGAATATGCTCTGTAGGATTGTAGGTCAGTCTTAATTTTATAGGTTCCATACGAGGAATTTCTAAGCCTGGTAAATCAATTGTAAAACCTTCGCAGCTAAAAGTAGCAGAGAATATTTTTAAAGGAGCCTCACCATTATTGATTAGCTTAATCATTTTTTCTGTTTGTCCTAATTTTAAGTGAAAAATAGAATCTTTAAAAGTTAGTAATGGTAATTTTTCTATTTCACTACCGTCCATTGCAATTTGGTTAGTGTCGTTTGCTTGTATGGCAATAATCTCAATTTTACGTTCCAATGCTGCTCCTGGGCTGTAAACAGAATTACGAGTATCTTTTACATCATCACTAATTGTTTTAACTGATTGGTATTCTCCAAATGGGACTTTTATAAAAACCAATTTTGCTCCATTTTCAGCGCTTCCATTTATATAGGGTAAAATTTTACCGTTTTCATATTCACTTAAATAGTTTATTAAACTTGAGACTCTACGTAAAGTTAAATTTACATTGTAATCTGATTTTGAAAGTGGACTGGCAAAACCTTTAATGGTTAAGGTAATCGTTTTTCCTGCTTCAAGTTCTTTGATGAGTAGGGGAGTGAATAGTGTTAAATCATTTGCTCCTTTGTCAATATTTTCACTAAATAAATCTTCAATATCTAATAAAGCATCTTCTTTTTCTTCTTTTTTTAATCCTTTAGCGTATTCTCTTTTATACTCATTGTAAAGTCTAGTATAGGCTTTATATGTTGTTGTGTAGTTTAAGCTGGTTAATGTGTCTGTTGTGCGTGGGTTAGGGTGGTCATTATGAAAATAAAGCCTTACAGGTAAATACCGGTTTAATTCTTCAAGCGTAGTATAAACTTGTTTAATTGTATCTGGAATTTCGTATACCCATATATCGTTACAACAGGTTTCACCTTTTTTAGTAAAAGAACCCTTTCGATTAGATGTAATTAAAGCAGTGTTGTTACGAATGTTATAATAAAAATCATTGGTACTTGTATTAATGGGATAACCCATGTTCTCTGGTTTATCAAACTTAATAATATCTGATTTGGATTTAAAAATATCAAAGCCACCTAATCCATAATGCCAGTTAGAACTGAAATATAGTGCTGTGTCTTTAGGACTATAATAAGGGGTTATTTCATCTTCAATGGTATTTATTTTTTTCCCTACATTGGCTGGAGCCATAAAATTCCCATTAGCATCTTTACGGCTGTACCAAATGTCCATTTGTCCTATTCCTCCATTTCGGTTGGAAGAAAAGAATAGCACTTCTTTATTGTCTACTTCCGCTATAGATGGATGAGTTGTATTAAAACCATCAATATTTATACCTTCTACTTCATAAGGAGTATCCCATTCTCCATTGTTATAATTGATGGCATAAATCTTACAATTAAAACTTCTATCACAACGAGTGTAATAAAAGACAGTTCCTTTTGCGTTTAAACATCCATTAGCAATATGGAAATTAGGTTCATTAATTTTTTCATCTAGCTTATCATCCAGTTTCCACACATCTCCATGTTTGCTCCCTTTAAAAAGCCTTACCAAATATAAGGCTGTGTCGATTACTATATTATTCCCCTGCATTTTTTCATCTCTCAATGAAGAGTAAATTAAGGTTGAATCATCTAGCAAGGTTCCGCCTAATTCACTGCTATAGGTGTTAATATCACTCCCCATATTTTTAATGTCTACAGGAATTGAGTCTTTCATTATTTTAATTGCTTCTTCGCATGATTTTATTTCATTCATCACCTTTAAGTAATGATAACCTTTTCTATCTCTTGAGAAAAAACGTTTACTCCGTTTAAATGATTTTTTAGCATCAGAGTACTTGCCATTGTATTTTAGCATCATAGAATACCAAAAAGGAGCTAGAGGGTAAAGCCTTCCCCTATCTTTTTTATAGATGTAGTAATACTTAGATTCTGCTTTTGCATAATCGTTATAGCCTCTAAGAGATTCAGCATACTTAAAGGCAATGTCTAAATAGGTAGAATCTATATCTAATGCTTTTTTGTACCAAATAGAAGCACCATAATAATCACGATATTCTTCAATTAATTTATCCCCATTTTTAACCAATTGTTTTTGGCTTTGCGATTTAACTGTTGTAGAAAGCAATGCAAGACAACTAATAAAAATTATTATTGAAATTTTAGAAATATTTATATTTTTTGTCCTGTTGTTCACTAATTCTTAAATGTAATCTGGACAAGATTTATAACGCTTTAGGTCAGGTCTATAACGTTGAATAATATAGATGATAGCAAATTCAAATCCCCCCCTCCTGTTACTAGCTACTTTTAAAGAAGAAAGGTTTAAATCATAACTAATTCCAAAGTGAAAATTTCCATAGTCCATCCCTACATTAAAATAGCTTGCATCAGAATTACGGTACCAAATACCGGCATAAAGTGCCCTGTAATTTCCATTATTGAGGTGGTATTTTCCTTGTCCACCAAAAATAAGTTCTTGAAACTTATCTTGCTTTTGCCAGATAATATTTGGCAACCCATCAATTTTATCACTTATTCGAAACAAACCATTTACGTTTATTGAAAACCGTTGGTGTAGCGGAATATTTTCATTAAAAAATGATTGTTGAGGTTTAAGAAGATTATGCATCGCTATTCCAGCACCAACTTCTTTTCGCTGAGCTATTTCGTAATTCCAAGTAACACCAGCACTCAAATTAAAATAAGTTCGTCCATCATTTTGAAATGTTTCTCCATTATTAAGATTAGCATCATAAAAACTTCCATTATATTGATTATCAAATTGTAGTTTGTCATAATTAATACTACGTTGGGTAAAAGCTGGTTGGACTCCAATATTAATACTTTGGGAAGAATCTTTTAACAGAATAGTATAAACTCCTCCTAAACTAACTTGTAAAGTGCTATATTCAGAATCACCTGCTTTATCTTGATAAACAGCTAATCCTGTACTTATAGGTGAATTAAAAATTCTTTTGGCATCAACACTAAGTCCATAAGTAGAATAGGGGGTAGTAACTGAACTCCATTGATTACGCTGATTAGCAACTATTCTAAATTCACCTTTAAATTCGCCAATTAAACCAGGGTTTAAGTTTAATGGTGAATTGTAAAACTGTGAAAAATGAATATCTTGACTGAATACAAGACAAGAGCTTAATATTAAAAAACAAAATAATAATATGTTAATCAATCTACCTTTCACGTTTATCTAATCACTGTTATGTTACCTTTTTTAAAGTATTCTTGTCCATCTACACAAATTACTTCAAGGTAATATACAAACACTGCAGGATCAACTAAAGTGCCTTTATAAGTGCCGTCCCACCCTTTAGATTGCTTGTCTGTTTCAAAAACTAATTCTCCCCAACGATCATAAATTTTTAGTATCATTTTTTCTACATTTCTACCCCTTACAAGTAGTAAATCATTTTCATTATCACCATTTGGTGTAAATGCATTGGGGATAAATATATCAGGATCTCCACAGTTAATTTCAAAAGCATACAGTGTATATGATTCAGGATATGAACAGCCACTAGATGTTTCTGTTAAGATAACAGTGTATGTAGTGGTGGTTGTTGGAGTTGCATAAGGGTTAGCAATATTAGGATTGTTCAGAGTGAAAGGAGGAAGCCAAACATATGTGAATCCTGTGCTAGGTGTAACGTGTAAGTAGGTTCCTTCTCCAATATATAAGGTATCTTGGTCTGCCCAAATAGTGATATTATTAGGGTCAAATCCAGAAACAAATACAGTTGCAGAGTCGATAAAAATGCATCCGTAACTATTTTGTGCAGTTACAATGTAGGTTGTGGTAGAGTCTGGGTTTACTATTGGTGTTGAGGTGTTTGCCCCACTAATAATTTCTGAAACAGGTGTCCAGCTATAGGTTAATGTTTGCCCAGACAAATTAGTGATGCCTAAAGTGTCAGAARCTCCTTGACAGACAGAACCTCCTAAAGCAGTAATTTCGAAACCAATATAATTAACTAAAAAACTATCAAGTGCAGAACAAATTCCATTTGTAGCCATTACATAAAACCAAGTAGTATCAGTTACTGTAACAAATAAATTAGAATCTAACAGGTTTTGATTTAATGTGTCAGTAAACTGATTATTTGATGACCAAATAATAGAAGTTGGGTTTCCAGTTGTAGAAATTGAGAGAGTTGTTGTGTCACAAGTAGTAGTAGTGTCTCCTCCAGTTATAATAATTTCAGGTATAACAGTAATTGTTAGCGAATCCATTACAATACAACCAAAAGTGTTTAGAGCAGTAACAAAATATATGGTTGTAGAACTTGGGTTAACAATAGGGTTAATAGTATTTGATCCACTAACAATAGAAGCTAATGGAGTCCAGCTATAAGTAATTGTATGATTTGATAAAGGGGTTAGGTTTAATGTGTCTAAGTTTCCTTGACATATCGTATTGTTAAATGTTAAAATATCAAAGCCAGTATAATTGAATAAAAAACTATCTATAGCTGAGCATGGCCCATTGGTTGCCATTACATAAAACCATGCGGTATCAGTTACCGTTACAAACAAACTAGAATCTAAAGGGTTTGGGTTTAAAGTATCAGTAAATTGATTGTTTGAAGACCAGATAAATGAAGTTGGCCAACCCGTTGTCGAAATTGAAAATGTAGTTGTATCATCACAACTTGTAATTGTATTTCCCCCAGTAACAGTAATTGGCAGGCCAATAATAATTGTTTGAAAAGCTGTGTCTATTGTATTGCAAATGGAATCTTGAATTAATAATGTTACATAATATGTACCAGGGGTTGTATATGTTTTTACAGGATTTAAAATTTGAGAAGTAGTATCTCCATTGCCAAAATCCCACAAATAAGAATCGCTACTATTTGTCGTATTGGTAAATGTAATAGTCAATGGTGCGCAACCTTGAAAAGTATTTACAGAAAATGATGCAGTAGGAATAAGCTCAAAATCGAATTTAAAAACACCATTATTACAATTCCCTACTCCAGGGGGACCTGTTCCATTGATGTTTGAGTAGGCTCCTGTTGTGGTTGGAAAATTACTATCCCCTCCACAACCAGCGCATACAGATTGGTAAACAATACCATTTTTATCGAATCGGCTAGTTCCTCCATCCACATGGTCAGCACTATTTGGACTGCCATAGTAAATTCCAAATAATTGAGATTGCATGTTTCGTTCAAAAACAGTCAAGTAAAAATTAAATCCATCACCAGCTGTTGTAGGGATAATATCACCTGCAGCAGATAGAATTGAATTTGTAGTGATGGGCATTCCTGTTAATGCTGGACCGGTTAAAATATTACCGCCCCAACCAGAAACATAAACATTCTGGCACCTATCTACCAAAAAAGCAGTGGGAGATAATTCAGCATTAATATTCCCGTTACCAAATACCGCTGAGTAAACTATAGTTGTTAAATTACTATCCATTTTCATAATAAAATTACCGCTATTAGGATTGGAATAAGGGGCATTGATTATAGGTATTCCTCCATTTGATTGACCTGTAGTGTAAATAGAGCCAAACCGATCTATTTCAACAAAGTAGCATTGGTCATACAAAGTGTCTCCAATAAAGGTAGATGCCAATATGCTGCCTCCATTTTTATCAATTTTGATTATATACCCATCCGTAATTCCGCCTCCGTAAGTTGGATTTATAGTTCCTGATGTTGTTGGGAAATCTGACGAACACGTTCCTCCAGCAACAACTACATCTTTGCTAGCTGTTAATTTAATAGAATACCCCGCATCTTTTTCGATTCCTCCTATAAAAGAAGACCAAACTAAGTTATCTAAATTGGGAGAAAATTTACAGATTACGGCATCTTGCAAACCTCCAATAGTGCTTTGAAATCCTCCAACAATAGGAAAGTCTGAGGAATAAGTAGAGCTAGTAATATAAATGAATCCCAAGTCATCGATCATGATTTCCCCTCTTGATYGGTCACCATAATTATTGGTAAGTGAATCATAAGCGGTAACTGGATTAGAGTAATTACCTTGTCCAGTATTGTAATTTAAACCATCATTTTTAGTGCCTCCAATAAAGGTTGAACCAAGTATTGCGGTTCCAGTAGCATTAAATTTAGTAACAAAAATATCGGTACCTCCTCCAACATGGTTAATATCCCAATAACTAAGGCCATTATTATAAAATTGCTGATAATTACCCCCCATTAAAGTGTTTTGGTAGGCTGAAGCAGTGACAGGAAAATCAGCAGACGAAGTATTTCCATATAGATGTAAATTACCCAAAGAATCACATATCAAACTATTTACCGTTTCTGTTCCTCCAATATCGCTTCCCCCACCGAGGTAAGTAGAGTAGATTAATGAGGTGCCGTTAGGCTCATATTTAGTAATGAAAACATCTGTAACTCCATAGTTGCCGCTTGCCTGTGTTTGTCCAGTCGGGTTAACAGTTGAAAAATTACCAGTAGGATCGTAAACTCCTGCTGTCACGGGATAACCTGCTCCATATACAGTTCCTCCAGTATAAAGGTGACCATCTAAATCGTAGGTGGCAGTCATTCCAAAATTATCAGAAGGAGAGCCATTATAACTCGCAAATACTAGTATAGGGTCAATGATTAAATCAAAAGTTTTGTCATATTGACCTAATAAAAATGAGACAGAATTATTTTCTAATTTAAATTGACAAGAAACCTCTATCGTTTTCCCCTCTATTATTTGGTAAGCATAGGGCTTTTCTTCTATAATTTGTCCTAAACTTGTATAGATTATAAGCGCCCCTTTTTTGTTGATTTTTATTTTATCCTGTCCTTGGTAACTTATCTTAATGTTGTTTTGGCTGCCTGGTTTTAAGATGAAATCATACTTAATTTGACCTTCTTTTTTATACATTCTGAAATCAGTATAATCATAAAAATTGATGTATTTGATGTCGGAATAAGAGTGACAGTTAGAAGCCCACTTAGATTCATCATTGCCAATAAAGTAGTTAGTATAATGCTTAGAAGGACTATTTTTAGTAATCTCAAATTCATCATTGACTCCAATGAACTTAGCCCAAACAACATGTTGATATACAATCGCTTTTTCTTTTGATTTGAAATTTGCATGAAGATTTGGGTATTTGGTAAATTGATAGGTAATTTTATTTTTTTCTAACCATATCTTTCCTCCTTTTAAATCAGCTTTAAAGTTAACTTGAGCTGACCATTGACCTTTGTTTTCTATAAATTCAATACCATCACCACCATAGGACAGATTAAAAGTGAAAAGAAATAAAATAGGTATGTATTTGAGTAGTTGTTTCATTAGTAAGGTAAATTTACTGATTATACCTTGCTTAACAAAATGTTAATTGTTGATATTTTACTAAAGATTATTCTTGTTACATTAATAGAWTGTRATTACTTTTGAATATTATTTAGAATCAGTCTAAATAAAATGATAGATATACTAATAGCAAATAACAACGAGATAGTAGGGGAGGGCCTAAAAACTATTTTACAATCTAAAATGGGAAATAGGGTTATAGGTATTGCTAATTCTATTAATCATTTAACCAATCAGTCTTCTAAATATTTTCCAGATATCGTTGTAATCGATTATTCTTCTGATGCTTTTGGCGTAAAATCCATAAAAGAAATTAAGAAGATATATAAAGACTGTAAAATTTTAGCAATAACTGATCCCTTGCCTAAGTCAACTGTTTATAGTGCCCTAAAGAATGGTGTAGATAGTTATTTACTTTCTGATTGTGAAAAACCCGAAATAATGGAAGCTATTACTGATACTCATGATGGCAAACAGTTTTATTGCGGAATGGTTATCGATATTTTAGCAGAAGTGGATGCTGCTGATTCCAATAGTTGTTCTGGTATATCCTTGTCTGAAAGAGAAATTGAAATTATTAAGCTTATTTCTGATGAGAAAACCAATAAAGAGATTGCAGATCAGTTATTTCTAAGCACACACACAGTAAATACCCACCGAAAAAACATCATGAATAAATTGGGTATAAAAAACACTGCAGGTATAGTAATCTATGCCTTTCGAGAGAATATCATTAAAGCATAAATCTTATTTTTTTTTAAAATACCACTTTTGTGGTATTGTAACATCAAAACAGCACGCCTACATTTGCTTTGTTATTTAGAATGAATCTAAATAAATTAAGGTGAAAGTATAAAATGAAGTTATTAAATGTAGGGATAGGGTTGATGTTAGCGGGTTCTTTATCAGCTCAAGTAATAAGTACTGACACGACAACCAATGCGCCATTAAATTCAGCTCAAAATTTATTGAATAGTACTAAGAAGTTAACAGTAGGGGGTTATGGTCAGGTAGATTATAACCAAGGGTTTAATGATACTGCGAGTACAAATGGAAAATTAGATGTACACAGAATGGTATTGTTCTTTGGTTATAAATTTAATGATCGCGTTAATTTTGTTACAGAGGTTGAATTTGAACACGTAAAAGAGGTATACGTAGAGCAAGCTTTTGTAAATTACAGAATTGCTGATCCTATTAGTTTAAGAGCAGGTTTAATATTAATCCCTATGGGAATTCAAAATGAATACCATGAGCCAACTACTTTTAATGGAGTAGAAAGATCTAGAGTGGATAATGATATTATCCCAACCACATGGAGAGAGTTAGGACTTGGTTTTTCTGGTAATATAGATGGACTGTCATTAAAGTATCAGGTATATGCAATGAATGGCTTTTTAAGCTATGATGGCGGAGGAAAGTTAAGAGGGAAGGATGGTTTTAGAAAAGGAAGACAAAAAGGAGCAGAGTCTACTATGAGTTCTCCTAATCTTTCAGCTAAAGTAGATTTTTATGGCATTAAAGGATTAAAAGTTGGTTTAGCTGGTTATTATGGAAACACACAATCTACTTTATATGATGGCTTATCAAATAGTGATACCACAGGATTAGCTGAACAAGCAGATTCTTCGGTTATTGGTATGTCAATGGTTGGGTTTGATGTAAGGTATACTTTTAAAGGATTTCAAGCTAGGGGGCAAATTATTTCATCTACATTATCTAATACAAAAGAGTACAACGAATTTACAGGAAACGATTTAGGTTCTTCAATGTTCGGATACTATGCAGAGCTTGGGTATGATTTAATAAGCATCTTTAAAAAAGACGCCAAAGAAAGGTTAGTATTATTTGGACGGTATGAAATTTGGGATACACATGCAACTGTTGCTGCTGAGCAAACAAAAAATCATGGTTATAGAAGGTCTGCAATTACAACAGGGTTTTCTTACCATATTGCTAGAGGAGCAGTGCTTAAAGCAGATTATCAAATATTTGATAATGAAGCAGAAGGAAATACACCATCAAATCAGTTTAACTTAGGAGTTGGTGTATGGTTTTAGTTAAATTAACAATAGTTAATTATTATTTTTACGGTCTGCTAAGAAATTAGCAAACCATTTTAAGGTTTAGAGATGAAAAATATTTGGGTAGTAGTAGTTTTAAGTTTAGTCTTCTTTTCTTTTGATTTATCAAAGTCAGCTACTAAGAAAATGAACAAGACCTTGGCTAAAATATGGCCTGAGCAAACCATTATTAAAAACCCAATAAACATTGACCAAGCTTTACAAAAAAAGTACTCTTTTAAACTTGAAAGTAATACTTTGTATGATGTTGTAATAAATACAAAATCAGAAGCTTATGTATTTCTATCTAAAGGTTTAGGTAAAATGGATGTATTTGACTATATGATAGTCTTTAATAAAGATCTTTCTATCTTAAAAGTAAAGGTTTTAGTGTACAGAGAAGACTATGGAGGGGAGATTGGAAGTAACCGATGGCTGAAACAATTTATAGGGAAAAAGGATCCTGTAAAAATGAAATTTGGACATGATATTCAAAACATATCTGGAGCAACAATTTCTTCACGTTCGTTAACCGAAGATGTAAAAAAGGTAACTCGACAAATGATAGCGTTAAAACAAAAAGGAATTTTATAAATGGAGCTGCACGGTAAAATACACGAACTACCTAAAACCGCTAAACTATTAGTAGGGTTTTTCATTTTAACACTAAGTTTTGGTTATTACACGGGCTTACGCTTTGTTGGAGAAAATACAGGGAATACCACTCAGGGTATAGAGGAGCATTACATGGGTAATGAAGACAATGAAGATGCCGTTGAAATGAAGTTTAAGAAATCAGAAAAAGAGATTATAAGTATGGTGCATAACCATGTTATTAGTATGGCGGTTATCTTTTTAATGTTGGGAGCCATTTTATTAATGACTTCTTTACCACCAAAACTCAAAAAGTTTTTAATTGTAGAGCCATTCATTTCCATCATACTAACCTTTGGTGGCATATGGTTAATGTGGTGTGGAGTACTTTGGCTTAAATATATCGTTATCTTCTCTGGGGTATTGTTAACACTCACCTATACTACTTCTGTACTGTTAATACTATTGCAATTGTTTAAAAAAGAATCTTAAGTTTTTTATTCTTCCAATAATTCTTCAATTTTTAATTGAAGGGTATCGATTTCCGCAACTATTTTTTTTCTTGAAATATTTCTTTTTATCCTTATTCATAATTGGTTTCATAAAAATAATTAAAAGTAATTAAGATAGTTTCTCAATATTGCTTTATTTTAAGGCGTGAATAAAAACGATTTAATAGTTGTTTTAGGTTGCACAGCAACTGGAAAAACAAGTTTAGCAGTAAACCTCGCTAATCGTGTTCAGGGAGAAATAATAAGCGCTGATTCTCGCCAAGTCTATAGAGGTATGGATGTTGGTACAGGAAAAGATCTGTTGGAATTTACAGTTAATAGGAGTGATATTCCACATCATTTAATTGATATTGTAGATGCTGGAGAAGAATACAACGTGTATGAGTATCAAAAAGATTTCTTAAAAGCCTATAAAGGTATTCAACAGCGGAATGCTCAAGCAATACTTTGTGGTGGAACCGGAATGTATTTAGAAGCTGTTTTAAAGGGATACAGACTGATTAATGTTCCAGAAAATGAAGCATTGAGGACTAATCTTAAAGGTAAATCAGATAAAGAATTAGTAGATATCTTAGAGTCTTATAAAGAGGTTCATAATACAACAGATTCTATAGTTCGTGAACGAATTATTAGAGCTGTTGAAATAGCTCAATTTAAGGAAGAGAATAAAGAATTGATAAATGATTTCCCTAAAATTAAGTCTAAACTATTTGGAATTCATTTTGAAAGAGAAGTATTGAAAAAAAGGATTACAGAACGGCTAAAGCATCGTTTAAAGCATCAAGGAATGATAGAGGAGGTTGCAGGGTTGATTAAAGCAGGAATAGCATCAGAGAAGCTTAAATTCTATGGATTAGAGTATAAGTTAATTACTCAATATTTGCTTTCAGAAATAGATAGAAAACAAATGTTTGAAAAACTAAACATTGCGATACATCAGTTCTCTAAACGACAAGCGACATGGTTTAGAAAAATGGAACGAAATGGTTTTGAAATTAACTGGATTGATGGTAACTTGCCATTGGATGAAAAAGTGGAAATAATAATTTGTCATTGCGAGTGAAATGAAATGTAGCGAAGCAATCTTGTTCTTTATAAAGAGATTGCTTCAGTCGTTCCTCCTTCGCAATGACGTAAGATAACAAATGAACAACTTTGTAACATATAACTCTTCTGCAGGTTCGGGTAAAACTTATACGCTTGTTAAAGAGTACCTTAAAATTGCTTTAGAAACTACCAATCCTAATCAGTACAAGCATATTTTAGCTGTAACCTTTACCAATAAGGCTGCTTCTGAAATGAAAGAACGTATCATAGATGCCTTAAAAGCATTATCTTCTGATGAAGAATTGATAGGAACCCCAAAATTCTTACTTGATGATTTAGTGAAACCAACTACAGAAGAAGGATTAGGAATTAATGCGAATGAGATCTCAGCAAGAAGTAAAAGGGTGTTAAAGTCAATTTTACATAGCTACAATGATTTTGGAGTTAGCACCATTGATAAGTTTACACATAGGATAATCAGAACATTTGCCCACGATTTACAATTACCGTTGAATTTTGATATTGAACTAGATGATAGAGAAGTGTTGGGTGCTGCAATAGACCTATTAATTGCAGAGGTAGGAACGAATGAGAAGCTAACTAAACTCTTATTAGAATATACCAGTAAAAAAGCTGAAGCTGAGGAAAATTGGCACATTGAGCGAGATTTATTCGAATTTTCTAAGAATCTATTAAAAGATGATGGTGAACTGTATTTAGAAAATATACGGAAGCTGAGCATTAAGGATTTTGATAAGATTAAAACACAATTGTATCAGCAAACAAAAGAGTTTGAAGCTGAAGTAAAGCAATTGGGCGAGGATGGCCTAGATTTTATTAAAAGCAAAGGAATTGAGGTGTCAAGTTTCTCGAGGAGCTTTTTTGTTAACTATTGGAAAGATTTAGCAACGCTAAAGAAATTTGAGCCAACCGCAACTACCACTAAGATTATTAATGGAGAGCAAAACTGGTATGCTGCTAAAGTTGATGATGCACAAAAACAACTGATAGATACTCATCAAAACGAGTTTATCAGTCAATACAATGAATCGCGAACATATTTAGATAAGTTTGAAGGCGATTACCAAGTAAATAAGCTAATCATTAAAAACCTTTATAACCTAGCAGTTTTAAACGAAATAGAGAAAACTGTTTTGGAGTTTAAAAAGGACAACAATGTATTGAGTATTTCAGATTTTAATAAGCGCATTGCTAAAATTGTAGAATCTGAACCCATTCCCTTTATTTACGAGCGTTTGGGCGAAAAATACAATCATTATTTGATTGATGAGTTTCAGGATACTTCTATTATACAATGGCATAATCTTATTCCTTTGATAGATAATTCTTTAGGTAATGGAAAGTTTAACATGGTGGTAGGCGATGCTAAACAAGCTATTTATCGCTGGAGAGGTGGTGAAGTAGAGCAAATCATCAACTTACCTAAAATTTATAATCACAAGAATAATCCATTGTTGTTAGAGAGAGAAGCTGCTTTGGATAGGAATTTTTCTGAGAAAATACTAAGCACAAATTACCGCTCTAAAGCAGAAATTGTCCAATTTAATAACGATTTCTTTCAGTCTGTTGCAGGAAATTTATCAGAGAAATACCAAAAGCTGTATAAGGGTTTAGCACAAGAATATGATGCTAAAAACATTGGGGGAGGAGTTAGTGTTGAATTTTTAGAAGAATCTGATAATAAACTATATAGAGTATCTGTATTAAAGAATATATTTAATATTATTGAAGAAGCTCGTGCAGCTAACTATTTACTGAGTGATGTTGCTATTTTAACCAGAAGTAATAATGATGGTTCAGAAATAGCAAGTTTTTTATTAGAGAATAATATTAATGTTATTTCATCAGAAAGTTTGCTGTTAAATAACTCTGATGAGGTAACCTTCTTGTTAAGCCTATTTAGATACTTGTCTTATCCAAATGATAAACATCATCAAGTACAGTTGTTAAATTATCTAACTAAGCATTATAATGATGATTTATTTGAAGTGTTTGAAACAAACAAAGAAAGTACTGTGATTAGTTACTTAAACAGTAAAGGAATTCATATTGATACTAAGAAAATTGCTAATTATTCATTGTATGAATTGGCTGAATACTTAGTGGTAACGTTTGGTTTTGATACAAAAGTAGATGTTTACATTCAGTTTTTACTGGATAAAATACACGAGTATGCTTCTCGTAATGATAATTCAGTTATTAATTTTATCGAATGGTGGGAAAGTAAAGCTGATAAATTTTCCATAGTAATTCCAGAAGGTATTAATGCTATTCGGGTAATGAGTATTCATAAATCAAAAGGGTTGGAGTTTCCTGTAGTCATTTTTCCTTTTGCAACTTCAGCAGTAAAAGCCAGCGAAAAGTTCTTTTGGACCAATGATACCAATATCGAAGGATTAACTTCAGTAATAATACCCATAAGCGAGAGCTTAACTAAAACACGTTTTGTAAGCGTTTATGAGGATGAAATGGACAAATCGAGGTTAGATCTTGTAAACGTACTTTATGTTGCGCTAACTCGACCAAAAGATCGATTGTACATTATTTCTAGGATGAGGAAAAAACCATCAAAACATGGTTCTACGGCAGACTATTTATATGATTTTTGCGAAAGCAAACCTGATAGGAAAGTAGCAGACAATCACTTTCGTTTTGGTTTATTTACTGATAATACTAATAAAGAAATTAAGGAGAACAATGATATTCTGTTTGAATCAGTAAACTATAACAATTGGCGAGGTAAAATACAAATAAGCTACCAAGCACCTAAAGTATGGGATGTAGAAAACCCTGAGGCGATAGGAGGATATGGAACCTTAATTCACAACATCTTATCCCAAATAAAAACAGAGAAAGATATTGAAAGTGCTTTAATTTCTGCTGTTCGAAAAGGTTTGATAACAGAAGCAGAACTACCAATTATTAAAACAGAAATTCAAAACATCTTTAAAATTGAAGGAGTGGCTGAATTATTTTTAGAGGAGGATAAGATAATTAATGAAGCTTCAATTTTATCGAAAAACGGAGAATCATTAATACCAGATAGGGTAGTGATAAAAAATAACAGTGTGATTATAGTTGATTATAAAACAGGTAAGGAAGAGAAAAAACATTTTAAGCAATTAGAAGAATACAAAATAGTACTTTCAGAAATGGGTTATACTAATATTGAATCTTATTTATTGTATACTAGTGAAGGAAAGTTGGTTCGAGTCTAATTTACCTAAAAAAATTGATCCATATTATTGAGGCTATCATCATTAGTAAACCATATATAAGAGCAGCTAATACAAATATAGCGATGGATTTGAGTATCGTTTTTAAAGTAGGTTCATTGTAAAGTTGTTTCAGCACCAAAGGAAGGTAAATCAACATAAAAACAGTATTTACTATTATTGATGATCCAGTATGGATAAGTTCAAAAAAAGAGAAAATAATCCCAAAAAATAAAGTTTGAGCTAGTATGTAAAGGCTTGATACAAATGTTTCCGTATATGAATGTCCGCTTTTCTTCCTGAAAAACAACCATATTAGCCAGGAATAAATTGGTATTTGTAAAAAAATAAAAAACTGTTGGTTATCACCCTGAAATTCTTCCATTTCTTGTTTAAAGGCTTTAATTTCCTCCGTTGTGCCATAAGTATTTGCACTGGCACCTATATCAGAGAACATGGCCATCATCTCATCACCCCAGAGATAAAAGAATATAAAATAAACGGTTGTTGCCAATATATAATACTGGAAAGGTTTGTAATACTCTTTGCGTTTTCCGTTGAGGTAATCAGAAATCATTTTTCCAGGACGGATTGTGAGGTCTTTAATGGTTCGAAGTATAGGACCTTCTAGTTCAAATAAATTAGATATGAGATCACCTAATACATCTTTCATTACAATACGCTTGTATTGTTGTTCACCACAATTTGGACAAAACTTTTTAGTAGATGACTCTCCGCAATTACGACAAGTAGAAWTTTCCATTAWCCAAATTTAGTGATTTGAGCTAGATTTTGAGCATACTTATTTATTATAAGTGAAATGGAAGTAGGTTTTTATTTTAATTATATTATTACAACATGATAATCAGTGTGTTACTGATTATTTTTCAGCTGATTCTTCCTTTAATGCTTTCTGCATTTGTTTAACAGTAAGCGTAGAATTATCAGGACTCCAACCTGGCTGTCCAAAAATGTACATGTAAACTTCTTTTATACTCTCAGCTCCTTTTATATCTCTCCATATATCAATGTACTCATGCGAAACGATTACAAATGGGTTGTGAGAGTTTGGTGCGTGAACCACWCCAAACTCGATGGATTTATCATCATCCAAGTCYTTCCAACTTCCAARAAGCTTATCAAATAAGTTTAAATAACCACCATGATTCTTATCAAGATATGCTACGTTTTTAGCATGATGTACTTGATGTTGTTTATGAGTATTCATGAATTTCTCTAAGAATCCTAATTTTGGAACATATTTGGTATGTAACTGAAATTGCCAAATAGATTCAACTCCTAAACAAACAAGAACCATTTCTGGATGAAAACCAATTGCTGGCAACCACATGTAAAATAACGGTTTGTAAAGTATCGTAACCCATCCGTTTCTTAATCCTGTGCCTAAATTATAATGAGTAGATGAATGATGAACAATGTGAGCAGCCCACATAAACCTAACAGTATGATTACAACGATGTAGCCAGTAATAGCTTAAATCATCTAATAATTGACATACAATCCATACATACCATGCCCAACCAAATGATTTATAACCCATTATATTTGTTCGAACACCATTCAATTCAGGATTAAAGAATTCATAAACAAAATAAAAAATGGCGGCTGCAGAAAAAAACTTAATGAGAGGGCCGATAATTGCAGAACCCAATCCCATTGAGCCGCTAGATAATAAATCTTTCCAACTATAAAGGCTCTCATCATCGTGAGTTTTACTATAAGCAAGCTCTAATAAAACTAATACTACAAATATTGGAACTGCCCAAACTAAGGGGTTGACAAATTCTAAGCTCATTATAATATTATGTTTCTATTACTAATTTATACAATGTACAATAGTATTAATAAAGTTTACCTTTAAAGGGTAGTTAGGAATAAATTTTTAATAGTTAATTAACAAGTCAATTACACCTACTTTCACTCGTCCAAGTGTTTAGGTAAACTGTTTTCAGAGTAATGTCACCCATCTTTTTTTCAAATGTTAATACCTTTCCTGGTACTAAATAGAAATAACCATGCATGTTTTGGTAATAACGAAGCATTAATTGTTTGCATGTTATAGAGGCACCTCTAACAGTATATACTTTGATTATGGCCATACGTTTGCCGATAGAAATAACTTTATACGAATCAAAAAATAAGCGTTTTTCAACGAGTTTTTTCTCATCTATCATGTCTAGCTCGTCTTGATGTAAAAAGCCCATAGTACGTTTTCCTGCTTTGAGGTATTCCATGTACTGTTTTATCAATTTAATGACCTCAAAGGTTTTCGGAACAACAACTTTATTGTTAACGAATTTATTTTTAGAAGGGATTATCGTGTCTCCTAGTAGTATAATATTCGTTGCAGTTGAGTTTAGCGAAGCTAAACTCATTGCTAACATCAATATTATTTGAACATACTTCATATATTCTTTTTCGTCATTGCGAGCGAAACGGAGTGTAACGAAGCAATTTTATTGATATAGCACAAGATTGCTTCGTGCCTCGCAATGACGTATTCTTTTATCAATTATTGAGCCAGTAAAAACAAACTGTTTTAGAATGGCAAGTCGTCATCTTCAGCTGGAGCATCATCAATCGCTGGAGCTGGAGCAGTATTTCCTGCAGGTGCAGAAGCACCAGCATTGGTGATTTTCCAAGCATCAATGTTATGGTAATATTTTCCATTAAACTCACGAGAAGAGATGTTAAAAGCAACTTCAACTTCTTGTCCAGCACCAAAATCTCTAAGCATTGCTATTTTATCATCACCAAATAAGCTAAAACATACCTCTGGATTATACTGTGCTCCAGTATCAATAACAAAACCCTGTTTTTTCCATTCTTTACCGGCTTTACTAGTCCCACTTTCTACTTCTAATACTTTGGTAATTCTTCCTTTTACTGCTAAACTCATATTTCTATTTTTTAATTGGAAAACAAATTTAATTATTAGGGATTTGTTAAGCGATTTTTGATTTCATATTTTATTAACAATTTAAAATTCGATATACTTGTAAGGTATGAAATGTAAAAATTGCAAGGAAGAATTAGCTAGTCAAGAGAGATTTTGTTCCAATTGTGGACAAAAGAACATTATTAAGCTGAATCTGAAATATCTTTTAGGAACTTTTATTGATGATTTTTTTAATGTAGATTCTAAATTAATTGTCACCTTAAAGTATTTAATTCTAAAACCTGGTCTTCTTAGTAAAGAATATATGGAGGGGAAGCGGGTTAGTTTTGTTCCTCCAATTAGATTGTACATTGTATTGAGTGTAATCTTCTTTTTCTTAATTTCTGTTGTTGATGTAAATGAAGCAAGTTTTGATTCAAATAGTTTTGTTACAGCTGTAGATGATGATGGTAATGAGGTCGATAATTCACTAGCGATGGATAGCATTGATATTCTTATTAAAGGAGAGGAAGTAGAATTACCTTTAGCTAAGTTAAGAGAAATGGATTATAACGGAACATTAAATAATTACCTAGATTCCTTAACAGAAGGAACAGGTCTTGATGGTTATTTATTTAAACGAGCAGTAAAAGCAAGGGCAAGAGGGGAAAGTTTTTTTGATATATTATATAACCAAATATCACTCTTCCTATTGTTGTTTATACCATTATTGGCCTTATTATATGGTATTTGTTTTAGTGCAAATAAGTATGGTTATGTAGGACACTTGGTGTTTAATATTCATCTTAATTCCTTCATCATTTTTATACTCTGTATAGATCAGATTGTTAGAATCTTCATTTTTTCAGATGATATAGATATGGTGTGGTCTATATTTGTATTTACTGTAGGGCAGGTATATATAGTGGGGTCGGTTATGAGATTTTATGATAGAAAATTCTGGGTTGCTCTGTATAAATATTTGTTCTTAATTATTGGGTATTTTTTACTTGCACTATTGTTTATAGCTACAGTTTTTTTATCATCTTTAATGTTAACTTAAATAACTATACCAAAGACAAATTTTGCTAATAAATAAAATACCCCCGTAACAATTACAATTCCTAAGAGATTAAAGAGAATACCTGCTCGTATCATTTGTTTTATTTTAACATGACCAGAACCAAAGACAATTGCTTGGGTAGGTGAGGCAATAGGCATCATAAAAGCACAGCTTGCTGAAAGAGTTGCAGGTATCATTAATATTCTAGGGTCTAACCCCAATACAGCACTTGCATTGGCTAATATGGGTAAAACTAAATTTGTGGTGGCTGTATTTGAGGTTATTTCGGTTAAAAAGGTCAACACAAAACAAACAATTATGATAATTAATACTGGAGAATCAGTATCTAAATTGGCAAACAAACTCCCTATTAAGTTAGATAAACCACTGCTGTTAAACCCACCAGCAATTGCAAAGCCACCACCGAATAATAAAAGAATTCCCCAAGGTAATTCTCTTGCTTTGCTCCAAGTTAACAGCATTTCTTGAGGTCTGTCTTCAGACGGAATCATAAATAGTAGCAACGAAGTAACAACAGCAATAGAAGCATCGCTTACCATTTCTAATCCTAAAGAACTTCGCCAACCGTGTATAGTAAATGATTCACTTAACGTAATGTCAGAACCTGTTACCCATAAGATTGCAGCAGATAAAAATACCAATCCAGAAGCCAATTCATCTCGTCTTAATTTTCCTAAATCATTTAATAAATTCTTAATCAGGTTTTTGTTTTTAAATACTTGAATTTTAGGCATTCTAAAAATAACTTTGGTCATTAATAGCCACCCTGTAAATAAGAAAGTTATTGAAATTGGCAAACCCATCATCATCCATTGAGCAAAACCAATGGTAGGCATTTCAGGAAACAATTCATGGTACATTTCCATAAACACTAGGTTAGGAGGTGTTCCAATTAACGTTGCCATACCACCAATGTCAGCAGCATAAGCTATTCCTAACATTAAGGCGACTGCAAATTTTGATAGAAATTTTTTAGAGTCTTTCACTTCTTTTATCTCTTCAATAATCGATAAGCCAATGGGCATCATTACCATTACAGAAGCTGTATTGGAAATCCACATACTTAATCCAGCTGTAGCCACCATAAACCCCAAAACTAGGTTGGCAGGTTTGCTTCCGATAATGTTTACAATGTGTAAGGCAATTCGCTTATGGAGGTTAGAATTTTGTATTCCTTGAGCCAACATTAACCCTCCTAAAAACAAGAAAATGATTTCTTTACCAAAAAATAAAGCTGTTGTTTTAGTGTCTAATATGCCGAATAGGGGGAAAAGAAAAATCGGAAATAATGAGGTTATAGCAATAGGCACTACTTCAAAAATCCAAAAAATAGCCATAACAACTACAATAGCAGCCATTATTGGCGCTTGAGGGTATTCTTCTGATGGAACAAAGTAATAACAGGTAAAAGCTAAGACTAAAGCTAAAACAGCATACACCCATTTAGTTTTTAGTAGCTTATTAATCATCAGGTTTTAAGTTGACTAGTTTTTTGTAGTAAATCAATAATGGAAAGATAGAGATAAAAATAAACAAACCACTAATAAAATACGCCCACGTAATGTTACTTTCTTTCGTAAAAAAAGTAAGAGAAAATAAGGTGATAAAACCAAATCGTGCCAACACGTTTAAGGTTTGAAAAACACTGCCCGTTCTGCCTATAATATGGTTTGGAATGTGATTAAACAAGTAAGTGATTCGTAAAACTCGCGTTCCTGCATTGGTTAATCCTAATATAAAACAAACAAACATTAATACAATTGAACTTTGAGTAAAAGCTGTTAACTCAAACACAATGAGGCTCACAAACATCATTATAATAATGGCCTTTATGGTGTTGGTGTTTTTAAATACCCATCGTATTCCAATACCAGAAAGTAAAGCACCAACAGCAAAAAGCATTTCTGCACCTGCATAAACAGCCGAGTTAGCTTGTAAATGATCGTTTACATAAATAGGCATTAATTGATGAATGTGTACCAAAATCATGGCAAAAATAGCATAAGATCCTACTCCGAAATGGAAGATTAAAGGAGTGTTTTTTAAAAATAAGGCTCCTTGCTTTAATCTCTCTATTATTGAGCTAGTATCAATTATTTTGATCACAACAGCTGAATATTTTATCATTAAAATCAATAGGAATGCTAAAAAGTAAGTAAAAGCGTCCATTAGAAATATTTCATGCAGTGACCATGGCTCAATACTTATGTTAAGGTTTTTTATACCCAAATCACTTAAAAATTCTTGATCCACTCCAGTAATTAATATGGCAGCAAATGCACCAGATAAAACACTTGTTGCTTGGCCTTGAACTTCAATAATAGAATTGATTTTTCCATAATCTTTTTTTTCGGTAATTTCTTGACCAAAGGCATATAAAGTTGGATAGTGTACATTGTAAATAAACATGGTAGCACAAAAAACAAGGCCAACCAAAGGCATAGGAACTTCTCCTAAATAGTAACCAGTAGTAGCTACAGCACCAATTACTATTGCTCCGGACAATGTGATGAATAAAAAAATATTTTTTCTTGGATAACGATCTACTAAAGTACCAACGTATAATCCCCAAAACAAGGTTAAAAACGTTACTGCTCCGTATATAATTCCAAAAGTAGAACTTGCATCTAAAATATCAGAAAAATACCAAGGAATGGCTAACATACTTATACCTTGTGCAAAACCTGAAACAGCGTTGGCAGCAATTAATAAATATAAAGCACTTTTGTTTTTCATTGATTATTTTTGAAGCACTAAAAGTAATTGTTTTATGTCCAAGTTTTATAGAATTATGTCATACGATAGAGCAAGAAAAAAAGCAATGCGTTATTGCTCATTTCAAGAAAGGTGCGTGTTTGATTTGGAAAAAAGATTTTATGCTTGGAATGTCAAGAAATCTGATTGGGATAAAATTTTAGACGTTTTACTAAAAGAAGATTTTTTAAATGAATCTCGTTATGTAGAAGCTTTTGTGAGAGGGAAGTTTAGAATAAAGAAGTGGGGGAGAAATAAAATAAAAATGGGGTTAATGGCAAAGCGTGTTTTCAATGAGCAACAATTTAATACTATTTCTGATTCAGAAATACCTGAGGATGAATATCTAGAAGCTATTTCTGTGTTAATTCAAAAGAAAAGTTTATTGATAAATGAGCCAGATGATTTTAAAAGGAGGGGTAAGCTGTATCGTTATATGATTGGGAAAGGTTATGAATCTGAGTTGATTTTGAAAGAATTGAATCTTACTTAATCAATATCTTTTCTTTAATTACATCATAACCAAAAATGCCTTCTGATATGGTAAGTTTCAAAAACTTTTTTTCTACAAGATCATTGGGAGAGACATCAGTTAGTTCTACTATTTTACGTTCACCTGAAAAAAAATTGTTTTCCAAGACTACCCCCATAGACTTAAAGCTTGATTCTCCTTCAAAATATATTTTTTCTATTTTATAATAGTGAGTATAACTATTAGAAACAAATGTAAAATTTAGGAATAAGAAAAGTCCTGTTAAGAATGGAGCAACTCCCATAACATTAAAAATAATCATTTCATACTTTATAAAATGAAACCATTTGTTGTAAAACCTGAGAGGTATTAAAAATCCAACTATACCAAATAGCACCATGAATTTAGATAGCTCAAAAATATTAATCAGCGTATAAGAATAAAAACCAATACATAATCCAAAACCAATAAAAAAACCAATTACGGTTATTGTCATTACGGTATAATTTCTATCTAATTTTGACCTGTAATTATCAGAAGAAGGATTAGTGTATTTATTTATAGTGCGTTTATTCAACAATGTTATTGGTTTAGAAAAGGATTATTATTCCTTTCAAAGCCTATCGTTGTCTTTGATCCGTGACCTGTGTAGACTTCATAATCATCATCTAAAGTTAATAATTTAGTTTTAATACTTTCTATCAATGTATCATAATCACCTCCTGGCAGGTCTGTTCTTCCAATGCTTCCTTGAAACAAAACATCTCCATTAATTACAAATTTTTGTTTATGATTTACAAAAACTATGTGCCCAGCACTATGTCCTGGAGTAAATAATATGTCTAATTCTGAGTTTCCAAATTTAACGGTATCACCTTCTTCTAAAAAAGTTGTTGGCTCTGGTGATTTATCCATATTAAAGCCAAAAGTATGTCCATATTCTAGGGTGGCATGTAGTGTAGAGAGGTCGTTTTTATGCATTTCTAAATCAATACTATATTTAGATGCAATAAAGTTGTTTCCTAGAACATGATCGATGTGGCAATGGGTGTTCAATAACTTAACGGGAGTTAAACCATTTTCAGAAATAAAGCTAACCAGTTCTTGTTCTTCTTCGTTGCTGTAACAGCCAGGGTCAATAATTACACAATCTTTGGTTTCGTCAAATAAAATATAGGTGTTTTCTTGAAAACCGTTAAATGTAAAATAATGTATGTTTATCATCGTTTAAAATATTGTTTTTATACATGTAAAAGTATTTACAATCCTTATAAAATCACTATCTTTACAGATAAACTTTACTTCAGAAAATCAAAATTTCAGTAAACTATATCATTTTTTTTTGGTTAGTATTTGGGGCTTTCCTTTTTACAAATAACTTAAATGCACAATTCTATAATGGAACTCATATTGGTTTTGGAAAAAACAGAGTACAGTATGATTATTTTGAATGGAAGTATTATCGGTACTCTCAATGCGAAACCTATTTTTATACAGGAGGTAAAGAATTAGCTATATATACTGCTAAAGTAGCTCGTAAATATTTAAAAGATCAGGAGGACTTTTTTGAATATGAATTAAGGGATAAAATCCAGTTTATCATATACAACAAACAATCTCATTTTAGGCAAAGTAATGTAGGCTTAAGTCTTGAAAATGGAGAATTAGGAGGGATTACTAATATTATGGGGTCTAAAGTTTATGTTTATTTTAATGGTGATCACGATGATTTTAGCCGTCAAATAAAAGAAGGAATAGCTCAAGTGTTAGTAAACCAACAAGTATATGGTTCTAACTGGAGGCAAGTATTAAAGAATTCTAGTTTAATGTCTATTCCCGAATGGTATAGTAAAGGACTTACTTCTTATGTTTCTAAAAAATGGAGTCCAGAAATTGAGAATAGTGTTAGGGATGGAGTTATATCTGGTAAGTATAGAAAGTTTAATAGGCTATCTGATAAAGAGGCTATAATTGCTGGTCATTCTTTATGGGCATACATTGTAGATACTTATGGAGAAGCAGTGATACCAAATATTCTTTACATGACTCGTATAACTCAAAGTATAGAAAAAGGATTTCTTTATGTCTTAGGGGTATCAATGAAAAGTCTTACAAAGGAATGGCATAAGTATTATGCAAATGAGTATAAAGATTTTTCTGAAACGGATGAGGATGATTATTTAGCAAAAGAAATATTTAAGATCAGAAAAAGAAGAGATTACTCAGAATTTAAAATGAGCTCTGATGGAAATAATTTTGCTTATGTAACTAACCAATTAGGGCAATATAAGATTTACATTTATTACAAAGACAACGATAAAAAGTATAAGATTTATAAAAAAGAATTTAAATTAGATCGAATAAATGATTACTCTTATCCTCTTTTAGAATGGCACCCGTCAAGTGAAAAATTAGCTTTTATTACAGAAGAAAAAGGTGTTCTATTAATACACTTTTTTGATATTAATACTGGAGGAATACAAGTGAAAGCCATTTTTAATATGGAAAAGGTAACTGCTATGGATTATTCCGATAGTGGTAAAGAAATGGTATTGTCAGGAGTTTATAAAGGACAATCAGATTTGTATYTGTATTACGTTGGACCTAATTCTCATAAGAAACTAACGAATGATATTTATGATGATTTAGAACCTAGATTTATTGAGAATTCAACAAAAATTGTTTTCACATCAAACAGAACCACTGATTCTTTAGGTTATCAGCCAGCAGATTCTGATTTATTTATCAACCAAAAAGATGTTTGGGTGCTTGATTATCAATCTGAAGAGCCTACACTAATAAGAGTGACAGAAACTCCTGGTTTTTCTGAAAAACAGCCAGTAGGAATAGATTCGATGCTTTATTATTTAGGAGAAGATGCTGAAATTTTAGCGAGATATAGTGCCGTTAAAGATAGCTTTATCACTCATATAGATACATCTATTCACTATTATCATTTTTATGATGCWAAACCYGCTTYARCYMCTTATAAYMGRGGRATACKAGARCATAATATAACYKCTGRAGGRRATTATACAGAAATAATAAAAGATGAYTATAAATTTCATTTAATGGTTAARRATTTAAAAGAAAATTCTRAGATTATCACATTAAATTCTTCTAATATAGATTCAGTTTATGAAAAAAAGGCTGAAGAAGTTGTGAAAACAACTATCCATTCGCCCACATTATTAAAACCCCAAATAGTACCAAAAGATTCAACTGATGATGATTTAATTAATATCAATCATTATGTTTTTGAAAAGGATAAGGATAAGGTTCAGCGAAATACAATAGTGATAGGAAATGAAGCTAATGTTAAGAAGGATAGTGTTTGGAAGAAGTTTAAAATTCCAAATCAAAGAAATTATAACATGTCTTTTTTTAATGATAATTCTGCTCTAAAATTGAGTAATTCTTTTGTTAATGGAGAGTATCAGCAATTTACTGGCGGACCTTATGTAAGTCCAGGAATAGGTGCTTTAATTAAATTCGCTACAATTGATTTGTTTGAGGACTATAAAATATATGGTGGAGTGAGAATATCATCTTCAACTAGGGAGTATTTTATGACTTACCAAAACCTAGTAAGAAGGACTGATAAAGAATACACCTTTTCTAGAACAACCTCAAATGCTGGTAATCAGAATAACGCTTTTGGTTTATCAACAAATTCATTAAAATATTCTGTTAAGTATCCATTTAGCGAAGTAACAAGCATTAGAACTACCTTGACAGGTAGAAATGATAATATAGTTGTTAAATCCACAGATATTAATGCACTAGAAGCTAATGATTTTAGAGAGTTTAGAGCGATAGCTAAAATTGCTTTTGTATTTGATAACACAAGAAATAAAATGATTAATATTTATTATGGGACTAAGTTTAAAATTTTTGCAGAGTATTATCAAGAGTTAGGAGACGGATCATTTGCTTCTACCAATTTTCAGTTTAATGATAATGGAGATATTAAGGGTAAAGGAGATGGTGTTAATGGAAACATGCAAGTATTGGGGTTAGACTTTAGGCATTCACAAAAAATAAGTAGAGAAATTGTATGGGTAAATCGTTTTGCAGCAAGTTCCTCTTTCGGGTTCGAAAAATTAATTTATTATTTAGGAAGCACAGATGACTGGATACCAATAGGACAAGAGCAGTTTATTAATCAAGATGACATTAATTTTTCAGTAAACTACCGTTACCATGCCTTAGCTGCTAACCTGAGAGGATTTCCTCAAAATATTAGGAGAGGAACTAATTTCGCTGTAGTGAACAGTGAAGTAAGATTTCCTGTGTTTAAGTATTTTATCAGACGCCCAATACGTTCTAAACTGATAAGAAACTTTCAGATTATAGGATTTACAGATGTAGGTATGGCATGGAATGGACTTGATCCTTGGGGTAAGGAAAACTCAATAAATAAAGATGTAATAACCGATGGGCCAATTACAGTAACCGTGTTAAAAAAAATTGATCCAATTGTTGCTGGTTATGGATTTGGAGTTAGAACTACTTTGTTAGGGTATTTTATAAGACTAGATTGGGCTTGGGGAGTTGAAGATGGCTATAGTAAGGATAAACCAATCTTTTATTTGTCATTAAGTTTAGATATTTAAAAAGCATGAGTATAACAACATTATTAATATTAGTTTGTATAGGAATTTTTGCTGGTATAGTTAGTGGAATGATTGGAGTTGGAGGAGGATTAATCATTGTACCTTCATTAGTATATATATTGAGTTTTAACCAATTTGGTGCTCAAGGAACAAGTATTGCTGCAATGCTTCCTCCAATTGGAGTTATGGCGGCCTATAATTATCATAGGGCAGATGCTATAAATTGGAAATTTGCATTAATTATTGCAGTTGCATTTATAATAGGAGGCTACATAGGCTCTAAAGTAACAATCAGTTTTATTAGTGAGTCTGTTTTAAAAAAAATATTTGGAGTATTAATGTTGATTGGAGCCATTAAAATGATTTTCTTTTCAAAATAGTATGGAAAAATTATTAAAAATCATAAAAGAAAAAGCTGCTTTATACAAAGAAGAAGTCATAATTATTAGGAGGCATTTACATCAAAACCCAGAGTTATCGTTTGAAGAATATAATACTTCTAAATATGTTTGTTCTAAACTAGATGAATTTGGCATTAAATACCAATCAGGTATCGTTAAAACTGGAATTGTAGGATTGATTGAAGGAATCAATCCTAATAGTAAGACAATAGCCCTAAGGGCAGATTTAGATGCTTTACCAATAGTGGAAGAAAATGACGTGTCGTATAAATCTGTAAATGAGGGTGTTATGCATGCTTGTGGTCATGATGTTCATACTTCTTCCTTGTTAGGGGTGGCAAAAATTCTAAATGAAGTAAAAAATCAATTTGAAGGAACGGTTAAATTAATTTTTCAGCCAGGTGAAGAAAGGTTGCCTGGAGGAGCATCTTTAATGATTAAAGAAGGAGTTATGGAAAATCCAACCCCAGATTTAATAATAGGGCAGCATGTTTATCCTCAATTAGAAGCAGGTAAAGTTGGTTTTAAAAGCGGAATGTATATGGCTTCTACTGACGAGTTGTTTATGACTGTTAAGGGTAAAGGAGGTCATGCCGCATTGCCTCATCTAAATATTGACCCTGTTTTAATTACAGCACATATTCTTACATCTTTACAACAAATTGTAAGTAGAATGAGTTCTCCAACAGCTCCAACGGTTTTATCTTTTGGAAAAATTATTGGTAATGGGGCAACAAATATTATTCCTGATAAAGTAGAGTTAGAAGGAACATTTAGAGCAATGGATGAAAAATGGAGAGAAGAGGCTCATGTTAAAATGAAAAAAATGGCAGAATCAATTGCTGAAAGCATGGGAGGGAAGTGTGAATTTAAAGTTGTAAAAGGATACCCTTTTTTAGTAAATGATGAAGTTGTTACTGATAAAGCAAAACAAGCAGCAATTGATTTTTTAGGTAAAGAAAATGTAATTGATTTGGACCTTAGAATGACGGCAGAAGACTTTGCTTACTATTCTCAAATCAAACCAGCTTGCTTTTATCGTTTAGGTACTAATAATGAATCAAAAAATATTAACTCTGGGTTACATACCTCAACGTTTAATATAGATGAAAATGCACTAGAAACGGCTATAGGATTAATGTCATGGATTGCTTTAAATGAGCTGAAAAATTAATATTAAGACATTACTTTCTATCTCCTTTAGCTTCTTTTTCAAGCTTATCTAATTCATCATCAGCACTCGACCCTTTCTCTTCAGATCCTGCACCATCCTGAATTACTACTTTTCCTTTTTTCTTTTTCTTGTTGTCTTCATCCTCCTCATCACTAAAGAATTTCCTCATCACTTTACCATCCGCAATAATTTTCTTCTTTCGCTCTTCCATTTTCTTTTTGTCGAGTTCGTCAGGGTCATATTTTTTAAACACATCAATCAGTTTTTTTGCTTTATCAGCATTTTCATAATCTCCAATWYTCCTCAATATTTCTTCAGCCAACAACATTCCATGAGCAAGAACAGGAGAAGTAGCTTTAGTTGGTATAAACTTTTCATTAATGGCTTTCATAGCTGCAGCAAGAGATTTTTTTCCTTCAACAGAATTTTTAGATTTCATTTCGCCTATCCCTTGCCATAATTGCAGAACAGGGTCGCTTGGTATTGCTCTAAAGGCTGCTTTATATGCAGATGCAGATTTTCTATATTTCTCATCCATATAAAAATATTGAGCCAATTTATTTGATGTATCTGCTAGTTGCACATAATACTCTTTAAAATCTTCGGCCCAACTATTGTTATATAATTTGGGTGCTTTTTTATCTGTTTTAATAAACTTATAAAGATATTTTTGAGCCATTTTTAAAGGCCTAGGGTATTTAGAGTCTTTTTCACCAACACTAAATTTCCCTGGTCTTTTAGACATCTCATAATAACTCATTGAAGCATATATGTAAATTAATGGATGCTTTTTGTAAGAATCATTTTGCATTAAATTTTGACTTTTAAAAATAACATCTTCATACTTTTCATCAACATAAAGAAAAGTTAAATCATCTATTTTTTTACCACTTTTTTGACCATACAATTTTGCAGAAACGATTAGCAAAACAATACAAATGACCTTTAATTTTTTCATAGCGTTAGATTTTAGATTCTAAAAGTAAAAAATTACCAGATTAGTGACAAAGATAATGCCGAATTAGTTAAACTATTCTAATTTTGTTAAAAATTAAAGTAATGAGCAGTCGAATACAAATAATTAAAGGGGATGAGAGATTAGAGATTATTGTTAAAGCGTTTTATGACGATACAAAGCAAAAAATATTATTGGCTTGGATTGTTTTATTCTCATTGTGTGGATTAGCTATTCTCTCACAATTTTTTCAAGATTATGATGCTGGAACCAAAGTGTTTTTTGGAATTTATGTAGCTTTTTGGTTTTTTTTTGAATTTAAAGTCATTTATGCTTATCGTTGGAGAAAATATGGAGAAGAAAAAATTATAGTAGAAAACAGTCAGTTTTCATTAATTAAAACCATAGGGAGTAGAGGTGTTACTCAACGATTTAATATTGATGAAATAAAAAAAATAGATTTCTATAAAGACGCTAATGGAGGTTTTGTAAAATCAATGAATACTTCTTATTGGAATATTAATAAGTATCATTTAGTGTTAACTCTTGATAAAAGCATTATTCCTTTTGCGATTGATATTGAAACTAAAGAAGCTAAAAGGATATTAAATGAGCTAAGAAGTTTTAAATAAAGAAAGAATTAAAAGAATTTTTGAATAAATATTCACCATATTTTTTAGATGTATGACAGTATTTAGTCATTATTGTTTTGTTTATTATAGGGGGTACTTATTTTTCTTTAGTAAAAGGGCTCAATAAAAAAATCCCCGATAATCCCGATAGCTATCGGGGTCGGGGATTGTGTAAAAAGAAATGTCACACTGAGCCTGTCGAAGTGTAATCTTTTTTTTAGAAGATGGCCGTTTTGTTTATCCTTCGATAAACTCAGGATGACAAAACACTAAACTATTTACTGTTTCAACATTTTTTTAGTAGCAATTAAYTYACCATCAGCAATAAGGCTGTAGGTATAAATGCCATTTTTAAGGTTTTCACCATAAACAGTGATTTTCCCTTCGCCTCTTTCTGTTATTTCAACTTGTTTAATTATTCTACCATTCATATCATAAAACAATAATGTAGCTTCACTAACTTCTTTAGGAATGGTATAATTAATAGTTGTTTTTTCAGCAAAAGGATTAGGCAAATTCTGATCAAGAATAATGGCATTTAAGTTCTCTAATACCACTTCCGTATTACTTGTTCTATTTCCGTTTCCACCTCCATTAGGATTATTACAAATACCAGTATTTCCAAGACAGTTTTCAATTTCAGTTAACCTATCTTCTAAATCAGCATTAATAGAATCTTGTTCATTAATAACCGATGACAAACTATCCATTGCTAACTGCTGCTCTTGCATGCCTTTCATTAAAAGGGCAATAAAAGCGTTGTAGTTTAGGTTTTTAAATGTACTTGAAGGGGTTATTAAATTTCCTGTAGAATCATATACAGCAGGTTTGGTAAACTCGCTTACAAGTTCAGGTAAAACTAATTCTATATCTTGTGCAATAAAACCATATTGTTTTTGAGATGAAAAATTTAAACCATAAGCATTGGTTGTGTCCATAAAAAATGTTTTTGGAAGCAGTTGTTTGATAATGCTATTTGCATCAGAAATAACAGTAATATTGGTTTTAAACTGTTGGTCAGACATTATGGGAGTACCATTATTAACAAAGCCATTACCATTTATCCAAACATCACCCTCAAACCAGCCCGCATAACCGTTTCCAACAGGAACTTCACCCCAAACACCAACTCCAGCAGAAGTTCTACCTCTTACTCCAATATTTTCCGAACCTGAATTTTCCGCAACAAAATCACCTCCAATATGACCGCCTTTGTTGGGTACTTGGTCTGTTCCGATTGCAGAACCATATACACCAACCATTTTACCTATTCCACCATCTGGGATGGACGAATTTCTAGCATAAATACCATAAGAATTATCATTAGTTGGGATAAGATTAGTAGCTCCATTTAACCCTGAATAAACTGTTAATTTTGCTCCAGCACCATTTGGTATTAATACTTGTGTGCCAGGCATATTTCCAATAGTAATGGAATTAGTATTGGCAATATCATCTCCTGTGAAATGAAGATTAAAATCATTGAATGGCACTTCGGTATGGTGGAGTAATTCTCCGTTGCTTCCTCCAAATATTTGACCCAATTGTACATTATTAATATTAGGGCCAATTGTTAATCCATTATCTGCCGTAACTCCTCCTGTACCACCACCACCTATTGTTGTTGCATCTCTCCAATGTACTCTGTTAAGGTCGTTTGGGTCAATAACCAATACCATATCAAGTGTATCATCTTGGGTAACTTGTCTAATACGTAAATCACCATCTATATCTAATTTAGCATCCATGGTTTGAGAAGAAAAATTACCTATTCCCATCATACCTGGGTTACCTGCTAAGGTAGTTGCTGTAAAAGGTTCCATTCGGGCAGTTTCAACATTATTAGTAAAATACACCAGCGGTAAATTTTCTTGTTGTCTGATTTCAGAAACACCAGCCCCATTAATCCCTACTCGAAGCCCCTCATTAGCAGAACCATTACCAGTGGAAGAATTGGTCCATTGAGCGTAGCATTCAGTACCTCCATTTACAGGGGGAACTGGGAGCAATTCATTGATATGCAAACGTGACTGAGGGGCACTAAAGCTATTGCCTATACCTACAAAACCTTGGTTGACACCCACATTTTCACTAATATGCATACGCTGTTCACTGTTGGTGTGGAGGGTAATTGGTCTATTAAAATCGTTACGAATTTCAAGGGGTTTGGCGAAAAAACCAAAACCATTATAACCGACAAATTGAGGAAAAAAATTGGCATTATTAGTTGGTGATGTAACTTGTGTGTAAGACGTTCCCCCCAAGTAAAAGCAGGGCGATTGCACTTAGAATTTTAGTTTTTTTCTTCATAATTTAAGGATTTAAAGTTTAACTATTTGTTTAATTATTATTTGCTTGTTGTAATCACTTTTTACTTTTAGGATGTAATAACCTTTCGGTAATGATGTTAGGTTAATTTTTGTAACAGATTCATTTATTATTTCTTCTCGTAGTACCATTTTCCCTAAAGCATCAAACAGAATTAATTGAGCATTTTGATTGTTTTTAAACGAAACGGTAACAAAATCGTTTGTAGGATTAGGAAATATGTTGACCTGATTATTTAACTCATTTTCTTCAACTGAAACATTACAAGGTAACAAGTCTATTCCTCCATTACATAATGTTGAATCTGTACTTAAACAAACATCATCAATCAGATAATAACTAACCAAATTTTGGCAAGAACCACAATTAAGGGTGGTGGTATCTGTATTTGCATCATCATAAAAATTACCTAATATCAAATAGCTATAAGCTGAATCTGCTACAATACTTCCAGATATACGCACCCAATTTGCTGTATCCGTTATTACAGGAATAGAACGTAAATGTGTAACATTATCTATTGGAGCTGGATTAGTAGGGTTGTAAGCAACGGTTGATAGACGCATTCCGATATTATTAGATGGGCTTTCATAATAGAAAGTTCCATCATCAGTTCCTCCCATTACAGTATAGAAAGAAAGGTAATATTTTTGACCAATCACTAAGGGTTGGATTAATTGAATACCAATATGTTCTCGTTCGTTAGGGTTAGCAGTCCAAGTTACTAATCCTATATAAGCACCACAATTTCTGTGGTCTTTTTGATACAAAAGATAACTCTGTGGAATACCAACCGTATTTGAAGCAGCACAGCTATTATAGTAATCTGGGGTTGATGTAGTGTTGCTATATTTACTCCATCCAGTAGAAAGATTAACCTCATCCCAAGTTGTGGGGCAAGAACTCATTTGCTCAAAGCTAAAATTAGGCACAAGGTTTTGCCCAAAAGAAATGTTAAGTATTAAATTATAAATGAGGAATAAAAGGAATATTTTAGTTAGTGTTTTCAAAAAAAGGAAATTTTAGTGCGTACTAATTTACTCATTTTTCGGCTAATAAATTTTCTAATTGGGTTAGTTTTTGTTCTAAGTTTTCTATTTTGGTAAGTAACTCATCAATATTTAGTTGTTTGGTGTAAAGTTGTCCATTTTGCTTGGTCATTACCAAACAATTAGCACAAGAAAGGTTGTTAATAAGCACCTCTCCAGTTGCAGAAAGCATCATTCTCTGTACACCGTTGGTGTTAAACCGCATTGCACCATTCTGAACGGTGCTTAAAACAGCATCATCGCTATTGGCTGGTATGGTTATAGAAAACCTCTCTGTTCCATTTGCAGTACCAGTAAACATACGCCAAGCGTTATCCAAGTTGGCTGGTCCAGTTGTCATTAGTACATCACCTT
>NVVI01000048.1 GCA_002402165.1 Flavobacteriales bacterium | reverse complement strand
AATAACAGACCAAGAAAATTATTAGGGTATAAAACCCCTAATGAAGTATTTTTAAATAATTTTAACCAACCTGTTGCACTTATTAATTGAATCTAGCCAATTATAAATTCTTCAAAAGTCAATACATCTATTAAAATGTAACTTGTAACTTTTTTATTATCTAATAGAACAAAACATAATTTATTAGAAGACCCTATATATTGAGTAATGGGAGCTATAGTAAGATAATCATCACCAAAAACGTCATTACTTATGAGTATGACTTCTTTAATATAAGCTTCTTTTAAAGGGGTGATTTGCATTTACGATGTGAATATAGCCAAGGCAAATCCAATAACAATGATTACAAATTTCTTTAAATCAAACTTATGGCCTTCACTAGATTCGAATAAAATGGTTGTAGAAATGTGTAAGAATATACCTACAGCTAAAGCAAGAATGATTCGGCTATTTTCAATAAAAGGTAAGATGTGACTGCTAGCTAAATAAAGCCCTAAAGGGGCGGATACAGCAAAAAGTGTTATGGCAATAAAAAAAGTAATTTTTGAAATGTTTTTAGATAATATCATTGTGCTTAAAACAATAGCGATAGGAATTTTATGTATGATTATTCCTAAAAGAAGAGAATTGCTATGGTCATGGTGGTTATGATTTCCATCAATAAGAGCCATTCCTTCAAAAAATGAGTGAATACATAGACTAATAAAGATAGCATAAGGAAAAACGGCTAAATCTTTACTATGGCTGTGAAAGTGTCCGTGCTCTATTCCCTCGGAGAAAAATTCAAGTAATAGTTGAATTAAAAACCCCAAAAGAATAAAAACCCCAATGCTAGCATCATAATCACTAAATATTTCAGGCATTAAGTGTAGTACACAAATCGCTAAAATAAATGAGCCACTAAATGATATAAGTAGTTTTAAGTTTTTAGAAAACTGTAATTTGAATAGGATTACAGCAATTCCACCTAAAAAGGCAGAAGAAAATAAAATTATATTTACAATTGTATTACTCATTGTTTTCTAGCAATCAATATCAACCTATCAGAATTATCTATGTCAAAACTATTTAGTTGATAATCTCCGAAAATAGCTTCAATGTATAAGTTAGAAGTTTTAAAATAAGTTTTAAAATCATCTAATGTAATAGCTTTAACTTTTTCTTGATAATGATAGTCAATATTATTAACACAAAATTCAATATCTTTTATAATATATTCATCATCCAATCTTCTTTTAATGTTAAAGGTTGTGTTATTTATGTTTTTAACTTCGTGTAATTCATTGCTTAGAGCATTAATAACTTTATTGCTATTCATAAAATCTAATACCAGTATTCCATTTTCTTTTAGGCTATCAGAGATGGAGTTTATAGATAATTGATTGTCTTTTTCATTTTCAAAATAACCAAAACTAGTAAATAAGTTAAAAGCATAATTATAATGACWGATTTTTAAAGGCTTTCTAATGTCGTTTACATAGAATCGTAATCGTTCTGACTCATTTTCTTTAGCCATTTCAATGCTGTTTTTAGATAAATCAAATCCATCAACCTTAAATCCTAATTTATTGAGGTAAAGTGAATGTCTTCCTTTTCCACAAGCAACATCAAGAAATAAACTATCAGTTGATGGCTTTAGGAAATCAATAAGGTTATGTATCAAGTTCTGAGCTTCTTTTATATCCCTATTTTTATACAAAATATGATAGTAAGGGGAGTCAAACCATTCTTCAAACCACTCTGTATTTTGTTTAGTATTACCTTTCATATTCACATTATAAGAACAAATTTATATCTTTTACGTAAATACATGTAATTAAAAACAATTCATTTTGAGTGTATTGCATATAAAGTGATATTTATCTTAAAAATTTAATGCATTTAATTTGTTTAATTAATTCAAATTAATATCTTTGAAACTGTTAAATTGGAAGGCATATTCGTAATGGATAATATACATGATTTTTATAATAAGATGGAAAAGGGTAACATAATGTTATCATTTAAAGGGGAGGTTACGTCTGATCTTTTAACATCTATTCTTCAAATTATGGAATCTAAAATGGAGACCTTAGAAGAGCCTCCNAAAATCAAGAAAAAGGTTTATAATATTTTAGTAGAGTGTTTGCAAAATCTTTATCATCATTTAGATGATGATGATTTTAAAACTAAAATAAATGAAAAAAGTGCCTTATTTATGATTAGGAAAGAAGAAGGGGAGTATTCTATCATGACAGGAAATTTTATTTCAAGGGGGAATGTTGAGATAATGAAAGGGAGATTGGATACAATTAATGAGATGGATAAAGACGAATTGAAAGTTTATTACAAAGAAGTATTGAATAACGGAGAAGTATCGGCAAAAGGAGGTGGAGGATTAGGAATGATTGATATTGCTAGGAAATCAGGAAAAAAATTAGAATATAATTTTGCTCCGATTGACGATGATTATTCATTTTTTAGTTTAAATATTAAAGTCGCACAATAAAAWATTATTAGATAATGGCAGATTTAAATTTAGAAGGATCACCCAAAACACCAACAATAGAATTTAATTCAGGAGATGGATATTTGTTAATTAGAGGTAGATCTATTCCTGAAAATTCAATTGAATTTTACAAACCCTTAATCGAGGCTCTTGAGAATTATAGTAATAGTCCTCAATCTGATACTAAGGTAGATATTCAATTAGAATACTTTAACACTAGTTCATCTAAATGTATTTTAGACGTTTTTAAAAAATTAGAAGCAATTAATTCAGGAAGTAGTGAGGTTATTATTAACTGGCACTATGAAGAAGATGATGAGGATATGTTAGAGGCAGGGGAAGACTACCAAGCAATAATTAAGATACCTTTTAAAATGATAGAAGTAGAGGAAGAATAATTTTTCTCACATATGTTAAATAAAAATAAGCCGTGTATTCACGGCTTATTTTTATTTAACTCAAAAATGCAGAAATTTTTGATCCATTGAATTCAACAGAAATATGATTTTGAAGTGTAGTAGAAAGAGATAAACCAACATAATGTGTGCCTATAGGATATTTTTTATGATTTCTATCTACTAATACTACTGTTGACATTTTTTTTATAGGAAAATCAAGTAAGTACTTAACCCCATAAATAAGAGCTTTTCCTGAGTTTAAAACATCGTCAACCAAAATGATTACTTTATCATTAAATTCATCCGTAGGGATGTCAATTTCCCCGCTATTCTCTATAGGGCTGTTTTTGTTGATGGTTAGTTTTACTAAGGTGATTTCTAGATTTGATATCTTTTTTAATTGCTTTGCAATTTTATCTGCAAATAAATATCCTTTCTTAGCAATTCCAACAACTATAATTTCTTTTTCAGTATGATTGTCTTCAAATATTTGATAGGAGATTCTATTTATTTTTTGACAAATCTGTTCGTTGTTTAGGATTAGTGTTTTACTATTAGACATACAAAATTAAATAATGTTTATTCTATTGTTTTTGAATACGACTATATCTCCAGACCGTAATTTTTTTCTTTTTCGAAATTCTATTTCTTGATTACATTCTACAAGCCCTTCCTCTACAACTATTTTAGCTACTGCTCCTGATTCAACAAGGTTTAAAAGCTTTAATAATTTAATGAGTTCAATATAATCGCTCGTTAAAGAGAAATTAATAAGTTCCATTATTGTTCGTATTCTGGATCTATAAAGTTCTTAATTATAGAATTAAATTCTTTAGGTGTTTCAAAGAAAGGGTAGTGGCAACTCTTTTTAATTACTTCTAGTTTAGAACCCTTAATGCCTTCTTGTATTTCTTGAGTAGAAGAAAAAGGGACATTATCTAAATCTCCTACTACTATTAATGTAGAGCAGTTAATAACATCTAGCCCCTCAATAATATTAAAATTAAAATAAGTTCGTTCTAATAGACTATTCACTAGCATTAAATTGTTAGCAGAATTATTATTAAAATTCATTGGTTTATAGAGTTCAGATATGTTATCTTGATTAACTAAATTTACTTTATCTCCAAGTAAAATAGCTTTTTTAAACGTTTTTGTATCTCTCTGCTCAAATTCTTTAGACATCATAGTTTGAACTAGTTCTTTTGTGTCTTCTTCACTTCTTTTATGTTGCATATTACTAAATGTCTGATCAAAATAGTCAGAATTACATGGTGAAGGAGAAACTAATATCAATCGATTTAAATTATTAGGGTATTTTTTTCCATAGTTCATAGCAAGTAGTGAGCCCCATGAATGCCCCACTAAATTAAGCTTGTTGATTTTCAAGTGTTTTCTTATAGCTTCAAGATCTTCTACGTAAGATTCAATATTAATGGTAGATGTGTCTTGAGGAAATTCTGTTTGGCCACAACCTCTTTGGTCGTAAAAAATTATTTGATAATCTTTTGCTAAATTTTTAAAATGAGGAACTAAATAGTCATGAAACAATCCTGGCCCACCGTGAAGCACTACTAGAGGCTCACCACTTCCCATTTTTTTAATAAAGTGTTTTACTCCGTTAATTTCTACAGTTTCTTGTGATATTTCAACACTAATTTCTTCCTTAGTATCTTCATTTTTATTTTCCTGGTTATTATTACTACCACAATTGGTTAATACGCCTAAAGAAGAAAATAAAAATAAAGAGAATAATACCTTTTTCATATATAAATTATAAAATTTAACCAAAGATAATAACAAATTGCTAATTTAAAAATTAAACTGATTTGAGTTGCTTTATAGTGTTTATTGGGTTTGTAGATTTAAAAACAAAACTCCCAGCAACCAATACATCTGCCCCACAATCGAGTAATTTTCTCGCATTAGCATCAGTAACGCCACCATCAATCTCAATAAGTGCTTTACTGTTTTTAGCAGTAATTATTTGCTTTAATTTTGTCACTTTATTGTAAGTGTTTTCAATAAAAGATTGCCCGCCAAACCCTGGGTTTACAGACATTAAACAGACTAAATCAACATCTTGAATGATATCTTCAAGTACGCTTACATTTGTATGCGGATTTAACGCAACACCAGCTTTCATTCCTGCAGAATGTATTTCTTGAATAGTTCTGTGCAAATGATTACAAACTTCATAATGAACAGTTAAGATGTCAGCCCCAACGTTTTTAAAATCGTTAATGTATTTTTCTGGTTCAATTATCATTAAATGAACGTCAAATGGTTTAGTTGAATGCTTTTTTATTGCTTTTATTACCGGCATACCGAATGATATGTTTGGAACAAAAACACCATCCATAACATCAATATGAAACCAATCAGCGTCACTTTGCTCAAGCATTTCACATTCTCTTTGGAGGTTAGTAAAATCGGCTGCGAGTATTGAAGGGGCAATCAAATGTGACATAATCAAAAAATTATTATGCAAATTTATAAAAAGAGTATGAGGCTAGGAATTAAAAAAGCGAATGTTTTCAACATTCGCTTAAATAGCTTAAGGATATTTAAAAAATATTTTCTATCCCAAATAGGGTTTTAATAACTTGCATCTTGATGTATGCTTTAATTTTCTTAATGCTTTTTCCTTAATCTGTCTAACTCTTTCTCTTGTTAACTCAAACTTTTCTCCAATTTCTTCTAAAGTAAATGGAGATTTGCAATTAATTCCATAATACAAACGTAATACTTCTGCTTCTCTGTACAAAAGGGTTGATAACGAACGCTCAATTTCATTTCTCAAAGATTCAGTCATTAGCTTTTTGTCGGGGTTTAAAACACCATCTTTCTCTGTTAAAACATCAAGCATGGTATTACTTTCTTCATCAGCAGATAAAGGAGCATCAACAGATATATGCCTTCCAGATATTTTTAATGAATCTTTTACTTCTTCAACAGTGATTTCTAGCATTTCGGCAACTTCATCTACAGAAGGTTCTCTCTCGTGAATCTGTTCTAATTGTGCAAATGTTCTATTTATTTTTGTGATACTTCCTATTTTATTTAAAGGAAGCCTAACAATTCTAGCTTGTTCTGCAATTGCTTGCATAATACTTTGTCTAATCCACCAAACAGCATAAGAAATAAACTTAAAACCACGCGTTTCATCAAATCGTTGAGCAGCTTTTATCAACCCAATATTTCCTTCATTAATTAAATCCGAAAGATTTAAACCTTGATTTTGATACTGTTTGGCAACAGATACAACAAACCGTAAATTTGCTTTTGTTAATTTTTCTAAAGCGTCTTTATCACCATCTCTAATTAGTTTAGCCAATTCTGCCTCTTCTTCAGCTGTAACTAATCCTACTTTTGAAATGTCATGAAGATACTTATCTAATGAAATTGTTTCGCGATTGGTAACCTGCTTGATGATTTTAAGTTGTCTCATAAACTTACTTTAGATATTTTATCTAACGTAAGATACGATATGTCTTTTAAAAAGTTACGTTTATCGATAATTAATGTTTCAACAGTTAATGTTAATAAAAAAGCCAGCTAAATATTAGCTGGCTTTATGTTTGACTATATTAAATTTCAATTAAGCTTCTTGCTTCTCAGGCTTATCTAATAAAACTTTTCGTGATAATTTTAGTTTGCCAGTTTTAGGATCAACTGCAATTAATTTTACTTCAATTATTTCTCCTTCTTTTAATACATCTTCTACTTTTTCAACTCTTTCATGTTTAATTTCAGAGATGTGTAATAAACCATCTTTACCAGGAATAATTTCTACAAAAGCACCAAAGTTCGTAATTGACTTCACTTTTCCTTTATAAATTTCACCAACTTCAGGTATAGCAGTAATCGCTTTAATTTTTGCTAAAGCAGCATCACTAGCTTCACCATCATTGGTCATAATGGAAACAATTCCAGTGTTTTCAACTTCTTCAATGGTAACCGTTGCACCAGTTGATGCTTGTATTTCTTGAATAATTTTTCCACCAGGTCCAATTACTGCACCTATCATTTCTTTAGGTATTGTAATTTGAACTATTCTTGGAGTATGTGGTTTTAATTCTACATTTGGAGTAGCAATTGTTTTAGCCATCTCATCTAAAATATGTAAACGACCAGCTTTTGCTTGGTTTAATGCTTGCTCTAAAACTTCGTATGGTAAACCATCTACTTTAATATCCATCTGACAAGCAGTAATTCCATCAGGAGTTCCAGTTACTTTAAAATCCATATCTCCTAAGTGATCTTCATCTCCTAAAATATCAGATAATACAGCAAATTTACCGTCTCCGCCTTCAGTAATTAACCCCATTGCAATTCCAGAAACTGGTTTCTTCAATTTAATACCCGCATCCATTAAAGCTAAAGATCCAGCACAAACAGTTGCCATTGATGAAGAACCATTTGATTCTAATATTTCAGAAACTATTCTAATAGTATATGGGTTGTCTTCTCCAGATGGAAGCATTGGCTTGATAGCTCTTAGGGCTAAATTACCATGTCCAACTTCTCTACGGCTTGTTCCTCTGCTTGGTCTTGCTTCTCCAGTTGAGAAAGAAGGGAAGTTATAATGTAACATGAATTTTTCTGACCCATCTTGAGTAACTTCATCAACCATTTTAGCATCTCTCTCATTACCTAGAGTTACAGTAGTTAACGATTGAGTCTCACCTCTAGTAAACACAGCAGAACCATGAGCACTTGGTAAATAATCAACTTCACTCCAAATGGCACGAATTTCATCTAATTTTCTTCCGTCTAATCTTAATCTATCGTTTAAGATCACATCTCTAACTGCAGATTTTTGTACAGATTTAAAGTACTGACTTATTAAGAATTTATCAGCTTGGTCTTCTTCACTTAAAGTAGCAACAAACTCATCTTTAACTGCTCCAAATTTCTGACCTCTTAATGCTTTGTCAGCAATAGATTCAGCAGCAATAGCTCTACATTTATCGTAACAAGCAGTTTTAATGTTGTTTAACAACTCTTTATTAGTCCTTTCGTGATCGTAAGTTCTTTTCGTTTGAGCTGTAGCAATTTCAGTAGCCAAATCTAATTGTAACTGACATTGTTTTTTAATTTCATCGTGAGCTACTTTAATTCCTTCTAACATTACTGCTTCAGAAATTTCAGACATTTCACCTTCTACCATCATAATATTTTCTGCAGTTGCAGCAACTATTAAATCGATATCAGATTGCTCCATTTGTGCTGGAGAAGGATTCATAATCCAGTTTCCATCAATTTGAGCAACTCTTACTTCAGAAGTTGGTCCGTTAAATGGTATATCAGATACAGCAATTGCAGCCGAAGCAGCAAAACACGCTAAAGCATCAGCTTTAACTTCTGGATCGTGAGAAATTAATTGTATTTCAACTAGTGTGTTAGCATGGTAATCGTCTGGGAAAAGCGGTCTTAATGCTCTATCTATTAAACGACATACTAATACTTCGTTATCATTTGGCCTTGCTTCTCTTTTTAAGAAACCTCCAGGAATTTTACCAGCAGCAGCAAATTTTTCTTTGTAGTTTACTGTTAATGGTAAGAAATCCATATCATCACCTGCATCTTTATCAGATACTACGGTTGCTAATAGCATGGTTTTACCCATTGTTAATACAACAGCTCCATCAGCTTGTTTTGCTAATTTACCTGTTTCTAATTCGATGGTCCTTCCATCACCTAACGTGTAGGATTTTTTAATTCCAATTTTTGACATAATTTTAATTTGTGTCCCGAACACTCGGGACGATTTATATTGGTGCACCATGCACCTTTTTTTAGTTGTTTACTATTTTAATTAAAAAGGGGAGTAGCAATAAATTGCGTGCTCCCCTAAATTTCATGATGTAAGTAATGCTGAGTTCAATACTTACTTTCTAATTCKTAATTCTTTAATTAACTCTCTATAYTTYACAATGTCYTTGTTCATATAGTAAGTYAATAAGCTTTTTCTTTTTCCWACYAAATCMARYAARGCYTTTTGTGTTCCAAAGTCCTTTTTGTTGCTTTTTAAATGACCTGTTAGATGGTTGATTCTAAAGGTGAATAATGCAATTTGTCCTTCTGTAGAACCAGTATTTTTTTGATCTCCACCAAATTTTTTAAAAATTTCTTCTTTCTTTTTTGTCGTTAAATACATGCCAAAATTAATTTTAATGTTTATTATGTATGATTTTTTAAGGTCGCAAATTTATGCAAATAATTGAGATAACGGTCTAATTATTAAATAATTTGATAGAAAGAGATATTTTTTCTTTTAACTCGTTTCTAGAAACGATAAAGTCTAAAAATCCGTGTTCTTTAACAAATTCAGATGTTTGAAAACCAGCTGGCAAATCTTTACCAATGGTTTCTTTAACAACCCTAGGGCCTGCAAAAGCAATCAATGCTTTAGGTTCCGCTATATTAATATCTCCCAACATTGCATAAGATGCTGTTACACCACCAGTTGTTGGATCAGTTAATAATGAAATATAAGGAACCTTTGCTTTCGATAATAATGAAAGTTTAGCAGATGTCTTTGCCATTTGCATCAACGAAAATGCTGCTTCCATCATTCTTGCCCCACCAGATTTAGAAATCATTAAGAAAGGAACTTTGTTTCTTATAGAATGGTCTATTGCTCTAGCAATTTTTTCTCCTACTACAGATCCCATAGACCCTCCAATAAAACTAAAATCCATGCAAGCTATAACAACATCTTGTTTATCAATTTTACCTGTAGCTGTTCTTACGGCATCTTTTAAGTTGCTTTTTTTCTGTGTGGCTACAATTCTATCAGAATACTTTTTAGTGTCTTCAAATTCTAGAGGGTCTCCTGAAGTTAAATTAGGATTCAATTCATTATACTTATTACCATCAAAGAGGATTTTAAAATATGCTTTTGAATCTATTCTTCCGTGATGAGAGCATTCGTTACAGACACATAAGTTTTCTATGTACTCTTCATTAGATATTACATTGCTGCATTCTGGACATTTAAACCAAAGACCTTCTGGTGTCTCTTTCTTTTCTTTGGTAGGGGTTACAACCCCTTTTTTTCTTCTTTTAAACCAAACCATAATTTAAGTTGATTAACTTAGTGTCTCAATATTGTTTAAATCTTCAAAAGCTTGTTTTAGTCTAGCTTTAAAAGTTAATTCTCCTTCTCGCAACCATTTTCGAGGATCATAATATTTTTTATTAGGTATTCCATCACCATCGGGGTTGCCAATCTGTGATTGTAAATAATCATTTTTTTGAGCCATATAATCTCTTACACCAGCAGTAAATGCATATTGCATATCCGTGTCAATATTCATTTTAATAACGCCATAAGATATTGCTTCGCGTATTTCTTCTACCGTAGATCCAGAGCCTCCATGAAAGACAAAATCAATCGGATTAGATGTAGTATTGTACTTTTTTTGTATGAATTCTTGTGAGTTTTTTAAAATAACTGGAGTTAATTTAACATTTCCAGGTTTATAAACACCATGAACATTTCCAAACGCTGCTGCTATTGTAAACCGATTACTAACTTTAGATAACTCTTCATAAGCATAGGCAACTTCTTCTGGTTGAGTGTATAAAAGGCTGTTATCTACATCAGTATTATCAACTCCATCCTCTTCTCCACCGGTAATTCCTAGCTCTATTTCTAAAGTCATACCTATTTTACTCATCCTATCTAAGTATTTTTTACAAATCCCTATGTTCTCTTCGATTGGCTCTTCCGATAAATCAATCATGTGAGAACTATATAGTGGCTTGCCTGTTTCTTTGTAAAACTCTTCACCAGCATCTAATAATCCATCAATCCATGGTAATAATTTTTTCGCACAATGGTCTGTATGTAAAATAACAGATACCCCGTAAGCTTCTGCTAAAAGATGAATATGTTTAGCCCCAGCAATACAACCTAAAATAGCAGATTGTTCGTTTTCATTACTTAAACTTTTTCCAGCATTAAATTGTCCTCCACCGTTTGAAAACTGAATAATGACAGGAGCATTTAATTCTTTCGCTGTTTCCATTACTGCATTAACAGAGTTGTTTCCTACAACATTTACAGCTGGAAGGGCAAAACTTTTTTCTTTTGCTAGTTGAAATATTTTTTGAATATCATTTCCAGTTACTACGCCTGGTTTTATCAATTCACTCATTTTTAATATGATTTTGGATGTCAAAGTTAGTATAAAATTAAAAATGAGTTATGCTTCTTAAGAAAAAATTATAAAAATTTAGAAAGGATATCCGATTCCAAGGTTTAAGGTAGGTTGCCTCCATATTAAATTAAACCTTTCAGGGTTGTCACTTGCAGGATTTTTTAACTTAGCAGCTAAATCAAATCGAATTAGAAAAAAATTAAAATCTAATCGAAGACCAACACCAATTCCAACTGCAATATCTTTCCAAAATTTTTCAAGTTTAATCTCAGCATTTGGTCTATTTTCATCAGCAGTTAATATCCATATATTTCCAGCATCTAAAAATGCCGCACCTTCAAATAATTTAGTAATATCAAATCGATATTCAAGATTTGCCTCAATTTTCAACTCACCAATTTGATTCAAAGAATTTTCAGCTAAGCTATCTGGCAAAGATCCTGGACCTAAAGACCTAGCTTGCCAGGCTCTAATGCTATTGGCTCCACCACCAAAATAACTTTTTTCAAATGGAAGCACATCAAGGTTTCCATAAGGCTTACCTATTCCTATATTTATTCTTTTAACAAATGATGTGGTTTTTGTTTGTCCATATATTCTTAAATCTAAATCTGTTTTAACAAACTGGGCATATCTTATTCCGTAAACATTATAGCTTTCGGTATCAGGATTATCATATGGTTTATTTGTTATACTATTATATGCTGATTGGATATTACCAGCAAACTCAGCGTTTAGTCTAAAATAGCTAAAATTTGTTGCTTTATTTATTCGTTGGTTATTATATATAAAACTATATGTGGTTGAATTAATAAAATGATCTTGAAAACTGTTTAATATAAAAGGATTATTCTCAGCTTCCAATTTTTTTTGAAAATCTGAGCTTGGTTTTAAATCAATAACACTAATGTTGATAGGATTTATAAAATGTTTTTTAAATCTTGTTTCTTTCCAAAAGTATCCAAAGGTAACTTGGGTTAAATTTCGAACATACTCTGGTCTTTTTTGAAAATTTAATAAAAAATTGAGATTAGTTTTTGGGTTAGACTTTCTTGAAAATTTATCTAAACTAAAAGGTAATAAAAATCTAGGAAACTCTAAATTTATTTCAGGGCCAAATTCAAGTGTATTAAAAACTTCCAAAAATGTAAGGTCTTCTTCTTGATCTTCATTAATTAATTGTTGTATTTCAAGCCCTCCATTTAGCTTAACTGTTAAATGTTCTCCACCCCTAAATAAATTTTTATTTTGATAAATAAGATTCCCTTCAATACCTAGACTGCCACCATTATTAGTTCCAATTCCTTCTATGGAAAAAGATTTTTTTAACGATGGTGTTAAGAAAATATTTGTATTAAGCTGATTGTTTCCAATATCTTCAAAAGATATATTTACATTTTTAAAAATTCTTAACTCAGATAAATGCTTATAGGTGTTTTGCTGGTCTTTTAATAAATATAATCCTCCTTTATTAATACTAATAGCGTGGTTTAACATTCTAGCCCTGTATTTTAATTTTCCATCATTATGTACCGTTATTTTTTTAAAAGACAATGTGTCAAAGTCATTTAAATTTTTTCCTTTATAATTTTTGCTTAAATAGACATCTATTTTATTGATGTAATATTTATCATGTTTCTTTTCAATAACAGTATCATTAGCTTGGCTCTTTATTTGCTGATTGTTAATGTATAAGTGAACAGCTATTTCTTTATTTCCAACTGTGCTATCAACTTTATACTTAACAAAATCTTTATTAAAGTAGTAATAGCCTTGGTTCCTCATTTCCATTTTTATTTTTTCTCTTTGGTCATCTAACACATCTATATCAAAGTCGTTACCAGGTTTAAGGTCAAATAGAGTTTTTCTTAAAATAAAAAAAGCTTTTTCTTGGACGTCTTTGTCAGCAAAAACATAATCAATACTCTTAATTTTATATGATGCCCCAGCTTTTATTTGATACTCTATTTTAATTCTATTTTTATGTGATTTTGTTGTGTAGCTTACTTCGCTATCAAAATAACCTCGTTTATCAGCAAAAAGCTTTAATTGTTTTGTCGTGCTTTCAGCTAAAAGTGAATCATATATAACAGGTGCCTCTCCAATATTTAATTTAATTTTACTTTCACTATCTTCTTTAAAAAGATTATAAACACCTAAATGAAATCTAAATACACCTAAAATTTTTCTATTRGGTTTTTGYTTAATKATATTYTSAAGATCATCYTTATYAATTTTTCGAGYATCTATTTTAATTTTRCTTTTTTGAAGAAAYAATTCRTTAGGYTTRACAKRYTTRGTRGGRTTGCAGCTAGAKARWAYAAAWAATAAAAMWCCAAWCAAGATGGCAGTACGATTTAACGGATTACTTATAATAGGTTTATTATACAACTTTCTATTTTACTATCTTAATGATTTGCTTATGTTTGCAATTATTTATTTCAACGCAAAATAACAATTATTAATATTACGAAAATGAAAACAGGGCTTAGATTATTAACTATTTCATTGTTATTAATTATCACTATTAACGTTTATTCTCAAGATGGCAAGAAGCTTACCAAAAAAGAAGCTAAGGTTATGGAAGAAAAAGCAGACCTTAATTTTGAGGAAAAAAATTATATACAAGCGTTAGACCAGTTTATACAGTTATACGAATACAAACCAAATGATTTGTACTATAAATTAATGATGGGCATTTGCTATACTTATGATCCTGCTCAAAAGCATAAGTCTATTGAGATAATTGAACAGGTTAAAATAACTAATCCAGAATACAATTTATGTAATTTTTATTTAGGAAAAGCATATGCTGTAAATTACGAATTTGATAAAGCTGTGAATCTTTTTAATATGTTTTTAGCAAGAGCATCGCAAGAAGATGCGAATCAAAAAGGATTAGCTAGTCAGATGATACAAAATTGTAAAAATGCAAAAGAAATTTTAGCAGATACTATCAGTGAAAATATAGTTGAAAATATTAAGTATCCAGTAAATTCACAATACTCTGAATATGTTCCTGTAATATCCGCTGATGAATCTGTTATGATTTTTACATATAGAGGGGTAAAAAGTAAAGGAGCTGAAGACGTAGAATTATCTATGGGGTCTGAAGCATATGATGAAGATGTCTTTATTTCATATAAAGAAAATGGAGAATGGACTGAACCTGTAAGTATAGGAGATAATATTAATAGCAAAGGACATGATGCTGCAATAGGTCTTTCTGTAGATGGACAAACATTGTTTGTATATAAAAGTGAGAACAACAATTTAGGTGACATTTATGTTAGTCGATTAATTGGAAAAAATTGGACAAAACCTCAAAAATTAAAAGGAGATATTAATCATAACAAGAGCTGGGAAGGAAGCGCAAGTTTATCACCTAATGGAAAAATATTATATTTTGCTAGTGACCGTGAAGGAGGGTTAGGAGGAAGAGATATTTATAAAGCAGATTTACAAGCCGATGGTAGCTGGGATAATGTGCAAAATTTAGGGCCAAATATAAATAGTATTTATAATGATGATGATCCTTTTATTCACCCAGACAATATAACGCTTTATTTCAGTTCTCAGGGTCATTCAAGTATTGGTGGGTATGACATATTTTCAGCAATTAAAGATGAATATGAAAGTGGTAGCTTTGGTGGAGCTAAAAATTTAGGCTATCCAATAAATACTATAGATGATAATAGGTATTTTGTTTTAGCGGCAGATGGGAGAAATGGTTACTATTCTGGTGGCGGAGAAAATAGTATTGGAGAACAAGATATTTTTAAAATTATAACTGGAAAAATTGCCAAACCAGTACTAGCACTTTTATTAGGAAAAGTTTATTTTAATGACGTTCCCACCGGTTCTACAATGCATTTGTATAAGCAAACTGAAGGAGAATTAGAGGGAACTTTTAGATCAAATATTGAAACTGGTAAATATGTAATGGCACTAACTCCTGGTATTTATGAAATAGAGGTTGAGTTAGAAACTGGAGAAACAGTAATAGACTCTGTACGATTAGATCAAATTACAGAATATGTAGTTTTACATAAAGACTTCAGAATATATAGCGATTCTAGTTTAATTGCTCAAAATGACCCTGCTTTACAAGCTATTTTAGATGCTGAGTTAGAAAAAGAAAACAAAACCATTGATACGCTGTTTACTGCTAATATAGATGCTGATATTGAGCTTAAACCAATGGATGCTGGAAGGACATTTACTTTAAAAAATATTGAGTATGATTTTGATAAAGCTACGCTCAGACCATTATCTAAAATTGAATTAGACAGATTGGTTGTTATTTTAGGCGAGCATAAAGACATTAGAGTAGAAATTAGTAGCCATACAGATGCTAAACGTAATGTTGAAATGGCTAAACGTACTTTTAAGCAACGAGGTCAAACTTATACAAAAGAAGCTCATGATAAGATGAGTAAAAAATACAATCAACGCTTATCTCAGCGTAGAGCCCAATCTGTGGTTGATTATTTAATTAAAAAAGGAATTTCTAAATCTCGATTAGTACCAACCGGTTATGGTGAAGAAAAACCTATTGCTGATAATATAAATTCTGATGGAAGTGATAACCCAGAAGGAAGACAAAAGAACAGACGTACAGAGTTTAAGGTGCTTGAGAGTAAATAATGATTAGTGCGAATCAGAAGAAGTACGTTAATTCCTTAAAACAGAAAAAGTTTAGAACGCAATACAATTCCTTTATTGTTGAAGGAGTTAAAATGGTTGAGGAGTTACTTCAATCTGATTATGAAATAGAATCTATTTTTGCAACACCCACATGGATAGACAATAATTCAACTATTGATTGTGGAGAAGTATCAGGAAAAGAATTAGATCAGATTTCTTCTCTAAAAACTCCTAATGAAGTAGTTGCCATAGTAAAACAAAAAGAAGCTCAACTTTTTGAAATTAATTCTTCGTTAACAATTGCTCTAGATATAATTCAAGACCCTGGTAATTTAGGGACGATAATTAGAACAGCAGACTGGTTTGGAATCAAAAATATAGTTTGTTCTGATGATTCTGTAGATGTGTATAATCCAAAAGTGATGCAAGCCACAATGGGTTCTTTTTTTAGAGTAAATATTGTTTATACTAATTTAGCTGATTTCTTTTCTAAGAATACTGATTTAACAATTTATGGAGCATTAATGGATGGCAATAATATTTATGATGAGAAATTTAATTCTAAAGGGTCTGTGTTATTAATGGGAAATGAATCTAAAGGAATTTCTGATGAGTTAATACCTTTTATAACTGAGAAGATATCTATACCTAAATATGGTAAAGCAGAATCATTAAACGTGGCAACTGCAACTGCTATTCTTTGTGCAGAGTGTAAGCGGATTGTTTAAAATAAATACTAGCTACATTTATTTTATTTCCATATATTACATCATCAGAAGTAGCTATTATTAAATAGACCCCAGTAGGTAAATAAACATTAGAATAGGTAATTATTAATTCCTTGTTTTCTTCTTTAACATTAATTACTGCAATGTATTCACTCTGTTTAGCATCAATTAATACAACTAAAACATCATTTTCACTATACCCTTTCAAATGCTTATTTTTTTTAGATTTTGAAAATAATCCAAATATTGATTTTACATTTTTATTTTTTTCTGCAACAACTATATTTGAATAGTTAACTCTACCATTTACATGTACTTGTCTTATTCTATAATAGGCCTTTTTATTAAAGGGGTTGTAATCAATTTCATAATATTCAATATTAATTTTATTGCTTTTAGAACCATCAATTTTCATAATCTTTTTAAAATTTTTGCCATTTTTAGATCGTTCAATTACAAAATAATCTACTTCAATATACAAAGGGTTAGTCCAAGAAATTTCAACTTTATCATCATTATATATAGCTCTAACTTCAGAGAATAAAGAAGAAATAAAAAATAGTTGGGTGATTAAAAGTAATGAAGTCTTCATTTTAGATAGATTTAAATTATAGGGTAAAAGTATAAACCAAACTACAATTATAAAAGAGTTTGATTACTGAAATTCAATGAGTTAAAATGCTTAGTGTTTGAATAATTAATTATACTTACTTAGGGTGAAATTGTCATTATTTAGAAAAGAAATGGCAGTTTTTAATGTCTTATAAACTTTTTTTCAGTCATAATGTCATTAAAAATGCAATGGCATACACTTTGACTATTCCGAATCAAATTAAAATAGAATAATAATTGACTTGTCATTTTTGACTTGTCACTTTTAACTTAAATAAAATGGCAAAAGGAAAAATTAAAGTAACCACGGAAAATATCTTTCCAATCATCAAGAAATTTTTATACTCAGATCACGAAATATTTTTAAGAGAGTTAATCTCAAATGCAACTGATGCGACTAAAAAACTGAATGTAATATCTTCCACTGGAGAGTTTAAAGGAGAAATTGGTGATACTACAATTGAAGTAATTATTGATAAAAAAGCAAAAACCATTACTGTAAAAGATAAAGGTGTTGGAATGACAAAAGAAGATGTAGAAAAATACATCAATCAAATTGCATTTTCTGGAGCTGAAGAATTTGTAGATAAATTTAAAGATCAAGATGATGCTGCTGGAATTATCGGGAAATTCGGATTGGGTTTTTACTCTTCTTTTATGGTAGCAGAACGAGTAGAAATTATTACAAAATCATACAAAGGTGAAACAGCCGTAATTTGGGAGTGTGATGGTAGCCCAGAGTTTACACTGAAAAATCATAAAAAAAAAGAGGATAGAGGAACAGAAATAGTCTTACACATTGATTCAGATTCTACAGAATTTTTAGAAGATACCAGAATCAAAACGCTATTAGATAAGTACTGTAAGTTTATGCCTGTGGCTATCAAATTTGGAGAAAAATCTGAATGGATAGATAATAAAAAAGGAAAGAAAGACAAGGATGGTAATGTAGAGAAAGAAGAAATAAAAGTTGAAAATATTGTTAATAATCCTTCTCCAGCATGGACAAAATCGCCATCATCATTAAAACCAGAAGATTACAATAGCTTTTACAAAGAGTTGTATCCTATGAACTTTGAAGATCCTTTATTCCACATTCATTTGAATGTTGATTACCCGTTTAATTTAACAGGTATTTTATATTTCCCTAAAATTTCTCCAAATATGGAAATGCAAAAGGATAAAATCCAATTGTTTTCCAAACAAGTCTTTATTACTGATTCAGTTGAAGGGATTGTACCTGATTTCTTAATGCTTTTACATGGAGTTATTGATTCGCCTGACATTCCATTAAACGTTTCTCGGTCTTACTTGCAAGCAGATGGAGCAGTTAAGAAAATTGCTAGTCACATTTCTAAAAAAGTTTCAGATAAGTTAGAAGAACTGTTTAAAAAAGACAGAGAAGATTTTGAAAACAAATGGGATGATATTAAAATATTTATAGAGTTTGGAATGTTATCTGATGAGAAATTTGCTGAAAGGGCCAAGAAGTTTACTTTGTATAAAACTACCGATGGGAAGTATTATACAATGGATGAGCTGACTAATAAAATCAAAAAAAATCAAACAGATAAGGACAAAAAGTTAGTCTATCTATATACCAATGATTCAGAAGGTCAGCACTCATTTATTAATGCTGCAACAACTAAAGGATATGAAGTAATTGTGATGGATACCCATTTAACAGCTCATTTGGTTGGTAAATTAGAGCAGATGCAAGAAAACTCTGTATTTACTAGGGTTGATGCAGATACGATAGATAAACTGATTAACAAAGACGAAGAAATTCCTAATAAACTTTCGGATAAAGAACAAGAAAAATTGAAACCAGTTATTGAGGGTGTAATGTCTAAAGAAAAATTTAATGTTCAGTTTGAGAGTATGAGTGAAAAAGATCAACCAATGACAGTTGTTCAGCCAGAGTTTATGAGAAGAATGAAAGATATGAGTGCAGTTGGAGGAGGAGGAATGAATATGTTTGGTGGAGCAATGCCAGATACTTATAACTTAGTAGTAAATACCAATCACCCATTAATTAGTAAGATTTTGAAGGAAAAAGACAAGAAAAAGCAAAAGGAGATTACCAAGCGAACAGCCGATTTAGCATTGTTGTCTCAAAACATGCTAAAAGGTGAAGAATTAACTAAATTTATCAATCAAAGCTTAGAATTAATATAAACCTTACTCTCTTTAGTCTTTTGTCACACTGAGCTTGTCGAAGTGCTGTCGAAGGACTACAAAGAGTTTTTTACTTAAAAAACAAAAAACAATGAAGAAATTTAAAACACTTTTATTAATATTCGTAGCAGCGATTACATTATCATCATGTGGTTATAATAGCATGGTAGAATTAGAAGAAAATGCCATTACGCAATGGGCTAATGTTGAAAGTTCTTATCAACGAAGATCTGATTTGATACCTAATTTGGTAAATACTGTAAAAGGTTATGCGGAGCACGAAAAAGAAACATTAAAAGCAGTAATGGAAGCAAGAGCAAAAGCGACCAGCATTAATATTGATGCTTCTAAATTAACGGCTGAAAGCATTCAGAAGTTTCAAGCAGCACAATCTGGTATCTCTGGTGCATTAGGCAAATTAATGATGGTTTCTGAACGTTATCCTGATTTAAAAGCCAATCAAAACTTTTTAGAGCTACAAGCTCAATTAGAAGGGACAGAGAATAGGATTAATGTAGAGCGTAACAAATACAATGAAGCAGTAGGTAATTTCAACAAAACAATAAAAAAATTTCCAAATAATATGTTTAACGCTATGTATGGTTTTGAAGCAAAAGTGAGATTTGAGGCTCAAGAAGGAACAGAAAATGCACCAACAGTAGAATTTTAATACACACGTCATTGCGAGGAACGAAGTAATCTCATCAATAAGATTGCTTCGTTCCTCGCAATGACGCTTAACAAAATAAAAATGGCAAAAGAATTATTTACAAAAGAGCAGCAGCAGCAGATTGTTGCTGCAGTTAAAGAAGCAGAGCTAAACACTTCTGGCGAAATAAAAGTACACATCGATAATAAATGCAAAGAAGATGTATTGGATAGAGCGGCTTTTATTTTTGATAAACTAGAAATGCAAAAAACTGAGTTGAGAAATGGCGTGCTAATTTATTTGGCAGTTGCTGATAAAAAATTAGCCATTTTAGGTGATGCAGGAATTAATCAAAAAGTAGCCGATAATTTTTGGGACAGCACTCGAGATTTTATGATTAATAAATTTAAAGATGGTCAATTTACAGAAGGCTTAGCCGGTGGAATTAAATTAGCAGGAGAACAATTAAAACAACATTTCCCTTATCAAAGTGATGATGTAAATGAATTATCAGACGATATTTCGTTTGGAGAGTAAATATTTCCGCACTTGTTGCGGAATCTGTTCAATAAAAAGATGCCGGAACAAGTCCGGCAATGACTTATGAAAAAAACACTAACCATACTTTTACTATTAGTGGCATTTACAACTGTAAACGCACAAGATTGTTTATTAGATAAACCTCCTGTACAAAATTTGGTGCAAGATTATGCCAATGTACTTACAGAAGCTGAAGAACAAGGCTTGCGACAAACTTTAATTGCGTTTAATGATACTATTTCTAATCAGATACTAATAGTTACAGTAACTGATTTATGTGGTTATGATAAAGCTAGTTTTACCTACACATTAGGAGAGAAGTGGGGAGTAGGACAAGATGGTAAAGACAATGGTATTGTTATAATGGTAAAACCCAAAGAGATTGATGGGAGAGGAGAAGTTTTTATTGCTCCAGGTTATGGCTTAGAAGGTGTTTTGCCAGATGCCATTGCTAAGCGTATTGTAGAGAATGAAATGATACCTTTCTTTAAGAAAAAAGACTATTACGGAGGGATCTCCAATGCCGTAATTACAGTAATGTCCATTACCTCTGGAGAGTTTTCTGCGGATAGCTATGGAAAAAAAGCAAACTATAAAAAGTTTATGCCTTTTCTTTTTGCCATAGGAATGTTCCTCTTTATTATGCTAATGAGAGCAGGTAAAGCAAGAAGTTATGCTTCGACTAATAATATGGGGTTTTGGGCAGCTTTAGCAATTATGAATGCTAGTAGCAGAAGCCATGGTGGAGCTTTTGGAAACTTTGGTTCTGGTGGCGGTAGCTTTGGTGGTTTTGGAGGAGGTTCCTTTGGTGGCGGTGGAGCAGGGGGGAGTTGGTAATAACGTTTTATGGATGAACTCCTCTATATATTTTATTTTTTCATTACCCTATGGGTAATTTCTTTTTCATATAATGAAGTTGTTTAAAGTTGACGTAGTAAAATAACACAAAAGGCTAATAAATTCAGAGCTTTCCAGTGTGTTTTATTTGTTTCAAAACGTACTAAAAT
>NVVI01000047.1 GCA_002402165.1 Flavobacteriales bacterium | reverse complement strand
GTATAAGTGTTATCACACAACCCAGAGGCTGAAGAACCTGTGCCAGCACCATTATCCCAAGAATAGGTGTAGCCTGGAGTACCTCCACCAGCGATAACAGAAACGGTTCCATCASMMAAASCATYACAAGTWKSWKSWRYWYYAGMWGCWGTWRCWGTAAGTACWGGCGGTTSAGTAACAACAAGAGTAACTTGACCTATACAACCATTAGCATCAGTAACTGTAACAGTATAAGAACCAGCAGTTAATCCAGAAGCAGGATTAGTTGTTTGGTTGCCAGCCGCAGCATCCCATAGATATGAAGCATACCCTGGGGCATCTACAGTAGCCGTACCTGTTGCATCTCCATTACAAAGAACAGGAGTTGTTGTACCAGTAGGAACAGGCATTGGATAAACGGTAACATTAGCTGTAAAAACAGCTACACAAGRACCAGAAGTTACGGTTTGAGTAACMGTRTAAGTWCCWGCWGMASSRTAAGTATAAGTYGGATTTTCAGCTGTAGATGTTCCAGGTCCAGCATCACCAAAATTCCAAGCATATGTAACACCAGAAGTACCAGTATTATTAAAAGTGTAACTGTTACCTGTTAAACATTGATTGGCCGGAGGTGTAAATCCAGCAACAACTAGTGGCCCAGGTAAAATAGTAACTGTGCCTGTTTCAATACATCCATTGGCATCTGTAACGGTAACTGTATATGTTCCAGGAGGTAAGCCAGTCGCAGTTTGTGTTGTTTGAACAGGAGTAGTATTCCAAGAATAAGTAATAGGTGCTGTCATTGCTACAGGTGTAGCAGTTCCAGTGCCATCATCATCTCCATCGCATGTTTCATTTGTGAAAGTCATGGTTGGAGGAGTAGGAATAACCAATGTAACACAAACTATATTTGAATAAAGAATAGTTGCACCACATCCAGTTATTTCTGCTTGATAACATGTTGTAGTTGAGATTGCTGGTGGATTAAAAGGCGTTGTGGTTCCTCCTCCAATATTAGTCCATGGTCCACCAGTACCAGGAGCTGATTGCCATTGAATNAGACCATCATGCCCTGTKAATGTAAGTGTTGGAGTGGCTGTACCACAAAAGGTTGATGGAGTAACAGTTGTTGTTCCATTTACTGGAGGAGGTACAACATTAACAGTTACACAAGCTTGATCAGTAAATCCACTACATTGTTCAACAATAGTAACACAGTAAGTAGTTGTTACTGCTGGGCATATATTTGTTGGGTTCTGAATAGCACCTATACCATTATCCCATGTATATGTTGCTGCCAAATTACAACCTTGAGCAACAACAGATGTAAGGTTAACACAATCCCCAGCGCAAATAGTAGTGTTAGAAGCACTAGCTGAAGCAACAAGAGGGAGAGTAGACCCAGGTACTGTGAAAGTTTGTGTAGCACACCAAGCTGCCACTGCACCGTTATGATTTTCACGCATTCTGTATTTATAAGTCATCCCCGGACATAAACTAGCAAAAGGAATAGTTACCCAAGGATAATTTTGAACAACACAACTGGGTTTATTCATTTGGGCTGATTGGAAAAATGGATACGTATTTAAAGGCCCCCAAAACCCTGGAGAAAATGCAAATCCATTAAAAGGTTCATTCAAACACCTTACTTCTACATCTAACCAGTAAACAGCACAGCCGCAAGTAGGAGAATTTGATGCAGCAGTAACCTGAATACTGGTCCCTCCAATAATTTGCTGATTAATATTTACTAGTGCAATAGCATGGCACGCATAAGTGTTTTGAATTGATAAAAAAGATAATAGAGAGAATACGAAAATATACTTTAGATAATTTTTCATGCCTTGCCTTGTTATTTTTTTGTGCTATGCGAATTTAATTCATACTACTAATATAGTCGATAAATTTGAAGAAAAGGTTGCTCCATGTTAATAAATACAAGAGAACTAATTTTTGAGTTAAAATTTTAACAATTTTAGAGCATAAAAAAGGAGTGCTTTTGCACTGTACAAATGCTTCAGCAGTATTGTAATAAATAAAATTCTTGAGGTAATTTTTTGATTATTTATTATGTTGCAAAATACTATTAACAGTAATTTAACACAGTTTTTTTTATTTTTCAATTCTGTTTTTTTTCTAGTTATCATTGGGAAATGATTAAAAACTCGTAAAAAAGGTATGATTTTTTAAATATAATCCAGCTAGGGTTAATTGGAATTATATTATTTTACAATAAATCTTCGTATCTTGCGTATTGGTTTATGTTATGAAAAAGATATTTTCAGTCATATTAAGTTTGGTTTTTCTCATCACTTCAATGGGGTTTACGGTTTCTTCACACATTTGCGGGGGAAAAAAAGTAAAAACAACATTGAGTATTAGCAAAGCAGATTTCTCTTGCAGCATGGAAGAGGTGAAAAGCAGCTATTCTAGTGAAAAACAGATGAAGAAGAGTTGTTGTAAAAACGAATTTCAGCTAATACAAATTGAAGAAGATTACATACAAGAATTAACGGAGGTTGATTTTTCGGCAAAATTTTTCATTTCATTGGTTAGAGTTCGCTTTGCTTTATTTGAAAACACAACTACAGAAAAAGATTTTTTTAATGACTATTTACCGCCACCACTGATTAAAGATATTTCTATCTTGATTCAGTCTTTTCTTATTTGATACATTTTATATTAATTTTTCATCTTTCAATATGTGGGAGATGATTGTGCTGTATTCAGCAACTTTTAGTATAAATTAATAAGAATTATGAAAACTCTATATATAATTATTTTTTTCTTTACGGCTAATTTTATGATAGCCCAAAAAAGCATCAAAGGCTACGTATATGAAAATAAGGAAAAACAAAATATAGCCATTCCTTTAGCTAATGTTTATTGGCTAGGATATTCTACTGGAGCAGTAGCTGATATAAATGGCAATTTTATAATCTCTGAGCCAAAATCATATCCTTCAAATCTTATTGTAAGTTTTGTTGGGTATCAGTCTGATACAATTACTTTAAATGCTTACCAAAAGAAAATTAAGGTGCAGTTAAAAAGTATTATTGGTCTTGATGAATTTCAAGTAACTGAAAGGCAGTCAAGTACTTTTATTAATACTATAGATGCGCTTCATGTTGAAACCTTAACATCCAAAGAGTTAGCAAAAGCCGCTTGTTGTAATATTTCAGAAAGCTTTGAAACCAATGCATCGGTAGATGTGAATTATACCGATGCAGCAACGGGAACCAAAAAGATTCAGATGCTGGGGTTGGACGGAATTTATACCCAAATTCAGTTTGAGAACCTTCCATTGATTAGGGGGCTTTCTTCGGCTTATGGGTTGACTTTTATTCCTGGAACTCAAGCAGAATCAATCCAAATAAAAAAAGGAGCAGGATCTGTTTTAAATGGTTATGAGTCAATTACTGGACAAATAAATTTAGAACTTCAAAAACCAGAAAAAGCAGATAGGTTATATTTAAACCTCTATGGRAATATAMAAAGTAGAGCAGAAATAAATYTTCAAGYTGCTCAAAAGYTAAACGAAAAATGGTCTACAATGACTATGCTCCACGCAAATAATCAAAGCATTAGCCATGATAATAATAATGATAATTTTGAAGACCATCCCTTAAGAACTCAATATAATGTATTTAATCGATGGAAGTATAGAGGTGAAAAACGTGTCTTTCAAGTTGGGTTTAGAGCTGTTTACGATGATTTAACTGCTGGACAGATAAAAGCGAATGATAATGAACCCTTATATGCTATAGGAGTTCAGACAAAGCAATTTGAGCTTTTTACTAAGAATGGTTTTTTGTTTCCTAAGCAGCCTTATAAAAGTATAGGAATTTTAAACAGTTTTAAAATTCATGACCATCAATCGTCTTATGGGTCAAAGTCATACGATGCTACCCAATATAGTGGTTATATAAATCTAATTTATCAAACCCTTATCGGACAAACTGATCATAAAATAAAATTTGGTGGCAGTTGGGTTTACGATAATTATAATAAAAACTTAAATAATTTATATAAATTCGGAAAAATCGAAAGTGTGCCTGGAATCTTTGTTGAGTATGCTTATAACGCTGAGAAAAGAACTGCTTTAGTTTTAGGACTACGTGGAGATTATCATAACACTTTTGGTGCTTTTATAACTCCGAGAGCTCATTACAAATATAACTTTACTGATAAATCAGCATTTCGATTGTCGGTAGGGAGAGGTTTTAGAACAACTAATCCAATTATTGAGAATACTGGACCTGCTATGACGAGTTCAAGAATTATTATTTTAAATGATAAAGATTTGTTGCCAGAAATTGCTTGGAACTATGGAACAAGTATTACCCATATTTTCGAAATTGCAGAAAAAGGAATGAATGTTTCTATAGACTATTATTATACAGATTTCACCAACAAAGTGGTGGTTGATATTGAAAATCCTAGAGAAATTTCTTTTTACAATTTGGATGGAAAATCTTTCTCTCACAGTTTCCAGGCAGAATATTCTATTGAATTAACAAAAGCTTTAGAGTTAAAAGTAGCTTATAAGTGGTATAATATAAAAACTACTTACAATGGTGAATTAAAAGATAAACCATTAACTCCAAAAAACAGAGTGCTTGTAAATGTTGGCTATATTACTAATTTTGATAAATGGAAGTTTGATTTGACAGCAAAATGGTTTGATGTAAGTAGAATTCCAAGTACTTCAGCTAATCCATCTGAGTATGTTGTAAATACAAGGTCTAAATCTTATTACACTTTAAATGGTCAGGTTACAAAAGCATTTAAAAAGTTTGAAGTATATTCAGGAGTAGAAAATTTATTCGATTACAAACAGGAAAACCCTATAATAGCGGCAGATAATCCAAATAGTTCAAATTTTGATGCTTCATTAATTTGGGGGCCAATTATAGGTCGGAATGTTTATTTCGGATTTAGATATAAAATTAAATAATAATTTATAGTAATAGTTTGAATAGGAGTTTCTTCATAAGTAGGTTAGAGAAACTTCATAAACTAGGTGTAAAATAGTTGAAGATTTAGTAAAAAAATTGATAATTTCTAAAGATAATAAATTGAAATTACAATAAATCTTTATATCTTGCGTATAAGTTCGTGTTATGAAAAAGATTTTTTCAGTCATATTAAGTTTAGTTTTTCTCATCACTTCAATGGGGTTCACGGTTTCTTCACATATTTGTGGAGGAAAGAAAGTGAAAACTGTTTTTAGTATGAGTAATGCTGATGTTTCTTGCGGCATGGAAGAAGTGGAAATTAAATGTGATACTGAAACACAAATCAAATCTAACTGTTGTAAGGATGAATTTCGATTGATGCAGATTGATGCAGATTATACACAGCAATTAACTAGGATTGATTTTTCTAACGATTTTTTAATTGCTTTTGCAGGTGTTTATTTTGATTTATTTAAAAATACGACTACTGATAAAGATTTTTTTAATAACCATTCTCCACCACCGCTGATTAAAGACATTCCTGTCTTGATTCAGTCTTTCCTTATTTGATTTTTGATTTAATGTTAATGCATTGATATACTTTTTATATCAAGAGCATTTTTGTGCGATGATTTCATTAGTACATTTTACTCATTATCACATCAATAAATCAAAATAATGTTAAACAAAATAATTAGATATTTTCTCGAAAACAAATTAGTAACCTTGCTGCTGCTTGGTGCATTAGTTATGTGGGGAATTTCAACTGCACCTTTCAATTGGGGAGATACCATTATCCCAAGAGATCCAGTTCCTGTAGATGCAATTCCTGATATTGGGGAGAATCAACAAATCGTATATACAGAATGGTCGGGTCGTTCCCCTCAAGATATAGAGGATCAAATAAGTTATCCGCTAACTACTGCTCTTTTGGGAATACCAGGAGTAAAAACAATTCGTAGTAATTCCATTTTTGGATTATCAAGCATCTACCTTATTTTTGAAGATGATGTGGAGTTTTACTGGAGTAGGACAAGGGTTTTAGAAAAACTAAATTCTTTATCAAGTGGTTTATTACCATCAGATGTTTCACCAGCTCTAGGTCCAGACGCAACAGCATTAGGACAAGTGTATTGGTACACTTTAGAAGGGAGAGATAAGGATGGAAACCCTGCCGGAGGCTGGGATCCTCAAGAACTCCGAACCATACAAGATTTTCAGGTGAGTTATGCGTTAACTGCTGTAAAAGGAGTTTCTGAAGTAGGAACAATAGGTGGATTTGTAAAAGAATATCAAGTTGATATTGATCCTAATGCAATGAAAGCTCACAATGTAACAGTTGCTCAAATAATGATGGCGGTTAAAAAGAGTAATCTCGACATTGGAGCAAGAACTATTGAGTACAATAAAGTTGAGTATTTAATACGTGGATTAGGCTACATTCGGAGTTTAAAAGACTTGGAAGAAAGTGTCATTATTTCTAATGATAATGTTCCTATTCGAATTAAAGATGTAGCTAAAGTTCAATTTGGACCAGCAACCAGAAGAGGTGGATTAGATAAAGGTGGTTCAGAAGCTGTTGGAGGTTCTGTTGTGGCACGTTATGGTGCAAATCCACTGCAAGTAATAGATAGGGTAAAAGAAAAAATTAAAGAAATTGAAGCAGGATTACCTACCAAAACCTTGGCCGATGGAACAGTATCTAGAGTTACTATTATTCCTTTTTATGATAGAACAGGATTAATCAAGGAAACCTTAGGAACCTTAGAAGAAGCACTTTCATTGGAAATGTTAATTGCTTTACTGGTTGTACTAGTTTTAGTACTAAACTTAAGAGCTTCTATATTAATTACAAGTTTATTACCAATAGGTGTTCTTATCACTTTTGTAATGATGCGTCAGTTTGGAGTAGATGCAAATATTGTTGCGTTATCTGGTATCGCAATTGCAATTGGAGTAATGGTAGATGTGGGAATTGTATTCACAGAAAATATAATTCAGCACGTAGAACTCCCAGAGAATGTAGGTAAAAGAGGCAAAGAACTCCTAGAAGTAATTTACCAAGGAGCATCAGAGGTTGCTTCAGCAGTGATAACTGCCCTGTTTACTACCATTGTTAGTTTCTTGCCCATTTTTGCGATGCAGGCAGCCGAAGGAAAATTATTTACCCCCTTGGCTTTTACGAAAACATTTGCAATGTTATCAGCTTTAATTATTGGAGTATTGTTTATTCCAACATTTACGCACCTTTTATTCTCCATTAGATTTGATAAGGGAAAGATGAGTAAAGTATGGAACGGGCTATTAATTATTTTAGGTTTAACTTTTATGATAGGTTACGGAAGTTGGTTATCAGGAGCTCTTATTTTATATGGAGTAAATAATCTACTAGAGTTTAAATGGCCAGAAAATAAGCGGAAATATGTGAATTGGATAAATATTATTATTACTGTATTTATAGTTATCTATTTTATAGCATTGGTATGGATGCCATTAGGAGCTCAAAACAGTTTCTTTTTTAACCTTTTATTTGTGGCTATTACGGTAGGGCTGATCCTTGGAGCCTTAATGTCCATTGTTCATTTTTACAAGCGTATATTAAATTGGTGTTTAGAAAACAAGTGGACTTTTTTAATGGCCCCTATTTTTGTTATTCTTTTTGGAATAAATGCTTGGCTTGGTTTTAGTTCCATATTTAGCTTTATGCCCGATGCAGTTAAAAATACTACTACTTGGAATAAATTGGATGAAACTTTCCCTGGATTAGGAAAGGAATTTATGCCTTCTTTAGATGAAGGATCTTTCTTATTGATGCCAACTACTATGCCTCACTCTGGTGTGGAAGAAAATGTAGATGTTATCCGTAAATTAGATAGAAATCTTAATGCTATTCCTGAAGTTGATATAACCGTTGGTAAATGGGGGCGTGTAAATTCTGCACTAGATCCTGCTCCTGTTTCAATGTATGAAAATGTCATTAATTACTTGTCAGAATATAAAGTAGATGAAGATGGACGAAAAATTCGTTTTAAAATAGATGATAACAATGCGTTTGTGTTAAAAGATGGTTCTACCTATAAGTATGCAGAAGATGAATTTCGTTCCATTCCAACTGAAGAGTTAGAAGAAGATGAAGATGGAGAATATTTTAGACAATGGAGAACAACCATTCAATCTCCTGATGATATTTGGAAAGAAATATTGGCCTATTCTAAAATACCCGGATTAACATCAGCTCCTAAATTACAACCAATTCAAACACGACTGGTGATGTTAGCCACAGGAATGCGAGCCCCTATGGGAATTAAAGTTTTTGGGCCAGATTTAGAAACCATTGAAAAAGTTGGATATGATATTGAGGCCTTGTTAAAACAAGTTCCAAGTGTAGAAGCAAATGCCGTATTTGCTGATAGGGTAGTTGGTAAACCTTATTTAGAAATTGACATTAATCGTGAAGCAATTGCACGATATGGTTTAACCATAGCCGATATGCAAAAAGTTATTAGTGTTGCTATTGGAGGAATGCCATTAACTAAAACAGTTGAAGGAAGAGAACGTTTTCCTGTTCGAGTAAGATATGCTAGAGAATTTAGAGATAATCCTGAGGATTTGAAAAGAGTGTTAATTCCTACACCATCAGGAGTTCAGGTTCCTTTAGAAGAATTAGTGGAATTTAACTACGTGAGAGGTCCTCAAGTCATAAAAAGTGAAGACACCTTTTTAGTGAGTTACGTTATTTTTGATAAGAAGGAAGGTTTTGCCGAAGTTGATGTAGTGGAAGATGCACAAGCATTATTTGCAGAAAAAATGGAATCAGGAGAGTTTGTATTGCCGGCAGGAGTGAGTTATCGATTTACTGGAAATTATGAAAACCAAGTAAGAGCAACTAAACGATTAATGATAGTTGTTCCAATTGCGTTATTGATTATTTTCTTGATTTTGTATTTTCAATTTCGTTCGGTAGCTGTTACTTCAATGATTTTTAGCGGTTTAATTGTTGCCTTTTCTGGAGGGTTTATTATGCTATGGCTATATGGACAGCCAGACTTTTTAGATTTTTCAGTTGGAGACATCAACCTCAGGGATCTATTTCAGGTTCATACTGTTAACTTAAGTGTGGCTGTTTGGGTTGGTTTTATAGCTTTATTTGGAGTAGCAACCGATGATGGGGTGTTAATGGGAACCTACTTAACTCAGTTATTTGAGAAGGAGAAACCTGATACTAAAGATAAGATAAGGGCGATGGTATTATTAGCTGCATCTAAAAGAGTTAGACCTGCAGTACTTACCACAGCAACAACCGTTATCGCATTAATACCAGTATTAACTTCTCAAGGTAAAGGTTCTGATATTATGGGACCAATGTCCATTCCATTATTTGGAGGGATGATAATTGCGGTTATGACAATGTTTATAATGCCTGTATTGTACTGTATGTGGCAAGAATCAAAGATTCGAAATCAGAAGATAGAGATGAGAAACTAGATATTGGAGGTTAGAAAGTTAGATAATAAAATTAAAATAAATGATTGCATCATATAGGGATTTAGAAATTTACAAGAGGTCATTTAAAATGGCAATGGATATCTTTTGGATAACTCGAAAGTTTCCTAAAGAAGAGGTTTATTCTTTAACCTCTCAAATTGTTCGTTCATCAAGATCAATTAGTGCCAATATTACTGAAGGATGGGCTAAAAGAGAGTATGAAAATGTATTTAAACAGCATTTAATACATGCTTTGGGTTCTAATTCAGAAACTGAAAATTGGTTAGACTTTGCTTTTGAGTGTAATTATTTAACTAAAGAAGATTACCAACAGTTAAAAGATGAGATTAATCAGGTGGGAAAAATGTTAACCAAACTACATCAAAACTGGAAAAATTATGGGAAATAAAAACTTAGATATTAGAGGTTGGAATTTAGATTTTAGATATTTTCTATTTTCTATTTTCTATCTTCTAACATCTACAACCTTAAATGCTCAAAACGAACTAAACACTTATTTAGAGATAGGGGCAGAAAACAATCCTGGCTTAAAAGCAAAATTTTCAGTATACAATGCAGCGTTGGAAAAAGTTCCACAAGTGGGAAGTTTACCTGATCCGACAATTTCTTTTGGATATTTTATCTCTCCAGTAGAAACGAGGGTTGGACCACAGCAAGCTAAATTTGGTATTAGCCAAATGTTCCCTTGGTTTGGAACACTAAACGCTAAAGAGGCTGTTGTTATTGAAAGAGCAAAAGCAAAGTATGAAGCTTTCGAAGAAGAAAAATCGAAATTGTTTTTTGATATTAAATCTGCATATTTCAACATCTATTTTGTAAAAAAAGGAATAGCTATTACTCGAGAAAATTTAGCTATCCTAAGCACCTTTCAGCAATTGGCTTTAATTAAGTTGGAAACCGGAAAAGCATCCGCAGTTGATGAAATGAGAGTTGAAATGGAAATTAATGAGTTAGAAAATCAATTGGCATATTTGATAGATACTAAATGGGCTTTGGAGGTTCAGTTTAATAAATTACTCAACCAACCAGTAGAAAATTCTATTGTTACTCCCGATGTGTTATGGGATGATATTTTAACAATGTCTAAAGAAACATTGTTAGACAGTATTACCAATAATAATCATTTAGTAAAGCAATTAGAATACAAAATAGCTTCTTTTCAAAAGCAAGAAATTGCAGCAAAAAAAATGGGAGCACCAAAATTTTCAATTGGGGTTGACTATATTTTGGTTGGGAATAGTAGTAATCCAAATTTAGGAAGCGAAAATGGAAAAGATGCTATCTTATTTCCAAAAATAGGGATTACCATTCCGTTGTATCGTAAAAAATACAAGGCAATGATAAAGGAAGCCTCGTTGTATATGGAAGCAACTCAATTTAAAAAAGAGGATAAGCAAAACCAATTAATCATTTTATTCGAAAAAGGATACAAAGATTATAAAGATGGTGAACGAAGAATTGTACTGTTTGAAAAACAACTAAAGTTAGCTGAAAAATCCTTAGCCATTCTTTTAACAGCCTATTCAACTAATAGTCAAAATTTTGAAGAAGTGCTTAGAATGGAAAGAAAAGTGTTGAAATATGCACTTGAACAAGATAAAGCACGAGCAGATAAAAATGCTGCTGCTGCTTTTATAAATTATTTATTAGGAAGATAAATTTAGAATTATGAAAAATATATTAAAAAATAAATGGATAGTAATTGTGCTGGTATTGATACTAGGAATAGGTATTGGAAAATTTATGGGAGGAGGGAATTCATCTACTAATGAAGATACAGCTACTCAAGAAAGTAGTGAAGTAATAGCAGAAATTTGGACTTGTTCTATGCATCCTCAAATACAACAAGATAAGCCAGGAAGTTGTCCTTTATGTGGAATGGATTTAATTCCGTTAGACAATTCTATGGGTAGTGATGATGCTCTGCCAGATGAAGTTCCAATGTCGGATGCTGCAATGAAATTGGCTGAAATACAAACTTATATTGTAAAAAAGGAAAAGCCAGAAAAAGAAATTCGTTTACTAGGGAAAGTAAAAGCAGATGAACGTTTAATGTATTCACAAGTGGTTCATTTTTCAGGAAGGATAGAGAAGTTATTTATCAATTTTACGGGAGAAAAAGTGTATAAAGGTCAAAAGTTAGCAACTATTTATTCTGCTGAATTAGTGACTGCACAAAAAGAATTATTTGAGGTGTTAAAAGACAAATCTACTAACCCAGCATTAGTTGAAGCGGCCCGTAACAAAATTAAACAATGGAAATTTACTGATAAGCAGATTGCGGAACTGGAAAAATCTGGAAAAGTTCAAAATGAAGTTAATATATTATCTGACCATAGCGGTTATGTGATGATGCGAATGGTGGCAGAAGGAGATTATGTCAAGGAAGGTCAAACCTTATTGGAAATTACTGACTTAAGTAAGGTCTGGATACTTTTTGAAGCTTATGAAAATGATTTGCCTTGGATTAAATTAGACGATAAATTAGCAATAGAACTCAAGTCTGTTCCAGGTAAAATATTTAATGCAAAGATCTCTTTTATCGATCCTTTTATTAATCCTAAAACAAGAGTTGCCTACGTAAGAGTCGAGATACCAAATGCTAAAGGATTGTTAAAACCAGATATGTTTGCTAATGGTGTTATTATTTCTAAACTACCGATAGATGAGAATGTGATTTTAATTCCAAAATCAGCTGCACTATGGACAGGGAAAAGAGCGGTGGTATATGTTAAACTACCAAATAGAGACCATAATTCATTTATTTATCGTGAGATTATTTTAGGTGAAGATGCAGGTGATTTTTATGTTGTTAAAAAAGGCTTAGAAGAAGGCGAAGAAATTGCAACCAACGGTGTATTTAAAATWGATGCAGCGGCTCAATTGGCGGGCAAAAAGAGTATGATGAATCCAACAGGAGGAAAATCTTCTACTGGTCATAATCATGGAGATAATGATATATCGGACATGAATATGGAAGAAGAAATAAGGATTGATCAATCAAAAATTTCTTCAAAATTCAAAAAACAGTTAGGAGGTGTAGTTGAAAGTTATTTGCCACTCAAAAGTAAATTAGCTAGTGATGACCCTAATATTCAAGCGGATGTTAAAGCTATACAAAAAGCGTTGAAAAAAGTAGATATGAGTTTGGTAATGGAAGATGCACACAATGTTTGGATGAAAGCTCTAAAATCATTAAACAAAGATTTAAAGCTATTGTCAAAAGCAGTAAATATTGATGAACAACGAATCATATTTTTAACCATAAGTCAATCTCTTTCTGATGCATCTCAAAAATTGGGTATAAAAATTGCAGACAATAAATCACTTTATATCCAATTTTGCCCTATGGCTAATGATAATAAAGGAGGCTACTGGTTAAGCACTGAGAAAAAAATCAAAAATCCATATTTTGGTAAGAAAATGTTGAAATGTGGTAGTGTGAAAGAAACGTTAACTAAAAAATAATTAAAATCATGAAAAATTTAAACAGATATGTTCTACTGCCTATTATGTTGCTTTGTGTAACTATGACTTATGCTCAACATGACCATAGCAGTCATGGAGGGAGTCATACAACACATGTGGAGCAACCACCGAATGGAGGGGTAATTAAAGAAGCAGGCAAATATAAAATTGAAATGGTTGCGAATATGTTTCTTAAAAAAGATCAACTAAGGTTTTATCTTTTCAAAGGTAATTTCAGAGCGATTTTAAATGAAGGCATTACTGGAACAATTACGATTAAGAGTAACGATAAAAAAACCTCCACTCAGTCATTACAAGCAAAAGGAAATGATTTTTTTGTTGCTCAGCTTCAAAATTCTGGCTCTTTTCAGGCAACTGTAAAATTTATTATAAAAGGGAAAACAGTATCTACTGTATTTATTCAGAATGGAATTGGACATCATTCTTCAGCAAGTTACACTTGTTCAATGCATCCAGAAGTTAAAAGTGATACTTTTGGAACATGTCCAAAATGTGGAATGAATTTAGAAAAACAATAAATAATTTAATAATAACCAAAACAAAGAAAGATGAAAAAGAATATTTTAAAAATCACCTTGATAGGTGCAATTGCTCTAATGAGCATCGAATCGTATGGAATTAGCACGAATGTTGAAAAAACAATAGTGTTGAGTAATACAACAGAAACATTTAAAGTTTATGGAAATTGTGGCATGTGTAAAAAAACAATAGAAGGTTCACTAAATGGAGTAAAAGGAATCGAAAAAGCAGGCTGGAATAAAGAAACCAAGATGATGGAAGTAACATTTAATGAAAAAGAAATTTCTTTAGGTGAAATAAAAACGAAAATCGCTTCAGTAGGGTATGATACAGATGAGTATAGAGCTACAAAAAAAACATATAACAGTTTGCCTGGATGTTGTCAATATGAAAGACCAACTGAGAAGAAAAAAGAAGATGACCATAAAGGGCATCATCATTAATATTAACTCCTGCTATAAGAGAGAAGAAGTTGTTAAACAGTTCTTTATAGGTTAGTTAAGTATAGAAACGACATTTTCTTTCTTATTCAGGCACAATTTATAGTTAAAATGAAAGCATTATTTATTTCAATTATTATCATCCTTTTTGGCTTACACAGTCAAGCTCAAGATGTTTATCGTACTCAGAATGGAAATATGGTTGTCACGACCATTTCTGCAGATACTGTGTTAAAGATAACTACTAAAGAATTATTGGTGTTGTTAAATTACCAGAATGCTAAGTTTGAAATAAAGATGGATAAATCTACATTTTATACAGGAAATGACTCTTTAGATAAGAAATTAAAGTTAATGAAGTATGAGATTATTGAGTTTAATGGAAAATTAGACCTTGAATATATTAACACTAACGGACACCCTCCATTAGATTTTCAAGTAGAAGGAATCCTTTCTACCAATGATAATATAATTACCGGAACAGGACATTTGGAACACATCTCAAATAGAGGGGCTTATTCATGTTTACTTACACTTAAATTTAATATCAAGAAAGATGATTTAGGGTTAAATCTAGAAGGCTTAAATTTAAAAAATGATATTCAAATAGAAATAGTTCAGATTGTATTAAACAAAGCAGAAGACCAATAAAATAATTTATAAACTAAAAAACAATTAAAATGAAAAAAACAGTTTTAACAGTAGGAATAGCCATGTTATTTGTACTAGGAAGTGCAGCTTTTATCGGTTGTGGAAACTCAGAGAATCACGAAAGTGAAAATCACGATCATAATGAAGGACATGACAACGGAGATGGACATTCTCATGACCATTCTCCTGCAACAGAAGAATCATCGGTTGAGATTAATGATGAATTTAACGGAGAAAAAGTTAAAGATTTATCTCTTATAATAGATAGTTATTTACAATTGAAAAATGCATTAGTAAAAGATAATGGCAGTGAAGCAGCAGAAGCAGCAMATWRWATNMWYKSARCAKKTAATGGTTTTGATGAAGCTTCTTTAACAGAAACTAAGACAACAGAATATGCTGAAATCAAAGAAAGTGCTGTTGAAAATGCAGAACACATTGTTAAAAATGCAAATGTAATTGATCATCAAAGAGAACATTTAGTAGTTTTAAGTGAGGATATTAATGATTTAATAACGTTAATAGGAACAGATAGAAAATTATATCGAGATTATTGTCCGATGGCAGATAACAATAACGGAGCTATTTGGATAAGTGAAACTGAAGAAATTAGCAATCCTTATATGGGAAGTAAAATGCCTAAATGTGGGAAAATAGAGCAAGAGATAAACTAACGTGAAGCGTTTTTTAAAAATAGCTACATTAATAATATTGGTTATTTTGGTTGGAATACAGTTTATTCCAACCAATCGTAATCAAAGTGATGAAACATTAACCACGGATTTTATGAGGGTTTATAATGTCCCTAACAATGTTAGGAACTTAATACAAAACTCTTGTTATGATTGCCATAGCAATAACACTAAWTACCCTTGGTACAATAAAATTCAACCAATAAGTTGGTTTCTTGAAGATCATATCAAAGAAGCAAAATCTGAATTAAACTTTAGTGAATTTGGGTCTTATTCGAAAAGAAGAAAAAGAAATAAATTGAAATCAATATTGAATCAGATTAAGAAAAATGAAATGCCCTTATCATCATATACATTTATTCATAGTGATGCTAAATTTTCTGAAAAAGAAAAAATAGAAATAATAAGATGGATAAATAAATTAAAAAAATAAATCATAAAAATAAAAAAAATGAAAAAATCAATTTTAACAGTAGGAATAGCAATGCTATTTATCGTAGGAAGTGCAACTTTTATAGGTTGTGGGAATTCAGAAAATCACGAAAGTGATAGTCATGAACATGCTGAAGGAGAAGAGCATGCTCATGAAGAAATTGCGGAAACAACATATTATTGTCCTATGAAATGTGAAGGAGAAAAAACGTATGCAGAAGAAGGTTCTTGCCCCGAATGTGGAATGGACTTGGTTGTATTAGATGAAGAAGGAGAACATTAGATGATATTTAGAGGGATAAGTTTATGTATTTATATAACTTATTCCTCTATTTTTACCCATTTTGAAACGAATTTATGATAAATAAAAAAATACTTTTTTTCACTTTTATATCCATTGTTCTTTTATCTTGCTCTAAGCATGATGATAGTAATCAAGGACAGTATGAAGTAAGATTAGAATTTAAAAGTTTTCATCCGTTTCAATTAACCGTTCCAGTTGGTACAACTGTTTTGTTTAATAATACTGGCGGAGGAGGTACTCACACAGTGAGTGGAAGTTTGTTTAATAGCGGGAATATTAAAATTGATGATAGTTATTCGTATACATTTAATACCCTCGGCACTTATTTTTTTAATTGCTTTGTTCATTCAAATTCTCAAGAACAAGTAACAATAAAAGTAGAATAAAAAGTAAAAACAATACAGAGATAACTCTTTACATAAACTAAAAAAACCATGATTATGAAGAAAATAATTTTAATCAGTTTATTCCTACTAGGAACATTATTTTCTAGTATAGCTCAAAACAAAACAGATAATGAGTTTAAAACACACCTTACGATGATTTATGAACATTACATTAATTTAAAATCTGCTTTTATTAAGTCGGATGTAGAAGCTATAATTGCTATGGCAAAAGAAGTTCAAAGAGAGTTGCCTAATGTTGAGAAAGCATCAGCATTATTAGAAAATAAAAAAGTATGGGTGACACAATCTATTAAAATTGAAAGCAGTATCAATGCAATTTTAAAAGTTAAAGACATTGAAAAACAACGAATTGCTTTTGCAGTTTTAAGTGAAGCACTGTACCAAAGTATTAAAACTTATGGTGTTTTAGGAATGAAATCTTATTACCAATATTGTCCAATGGCCCTTAACGGGAAAGGAGCATATTGGTTAAGCCTTCAAGAAGAAATTCAGAACCCGTATTTTGGAGATAAAATGATAACTTGCGGTAAAACAAAAGAAATTATAGAATAAATTACTTAAACAATTGAAAATATGAATAGCCTAACCAAATCTATTTTTTTAGCAAGTGCCTTATTGTTGGTTTCTAATATTAATAAAGCCCAAAGTAGCACCAATAACCCTTGTTATTTTGATGAGTACACCAATAATAATAGCATATTGCAAACAGAAGCTGCAATTCAAGCTAAGGTGGAAATACTTAAAAAATTACCAGTTAATAAAGCAGGGCATGATAGCTCTAAGACAATTCCAGTAGTTATACATGTGCTCCATATTGGTGGTGCTGAAAATATCTCAGATGCTCAAATACAAAGTCAGATTACCATAATGAACGAGGATTACGGAAAAATAGCTGGAACCAATGGTGATGGAAATGGAGTTGATACTAAAATAAGGTTTTGTTTAGCTAGGATTGATCCTAATGGGAATTGCACCAATGGCATTGTTCGCATCTATTCTACATTGACTAATCATAAAACGTATGAGAGAGCAATGCTTAAGCAATTAAGCTTTTGGGATAATACGAAGTACATGAACATCTATTTGGTTAAATCAATAACAGGTGGAGTTTTGGGCTATTCTTCTTTTCCTGGTGGTCCACCAGATGAAGATGGTATGGTTGTTCGTAGTAATGTTTTTGGGAATATTGGAACAGCAGCCTCAAGTTTAGGTAGAACTGCTTCTCATGAAATAGGTCATTGGTTTGGTTTGTATCATACGTTTAATAATGGTTGCGGTGTTGACTTATGTTTGGATGGAGATTACATCTGTGATACACCTCCACAAGCAACGCCAAGTTTTAATTGCAATACACTTAATACCTGTTCAAATGATGTGCCTGATGTAAACGACCAAAAAGAAAATTACATGAGCTACACGCCTGGTTCCTGTAAAGATATGTTTACCAATGGTCAAAAATTAAGAATACAAGCCACATTAGACACGATTAGAACGATTATTTGGAGTCAAACTAATTTAATAGCCACAGGTTGTGATAGTAATTATACTGCACCAACAGTTTGTGGCGTGGTTGCTAATTTTGTTACATTAACACCAGTTGTTTGCGAAGGAAATACAGTTAATTTTATGGACATTTCATTAAATGATGCGACATCATGGCAATGGACCTTCCCTGGAGGAACGCCAGCTACATCAATAGTAGAAAACCCTTCAATTACTTATCCTACTTTAGGTTCTTATGATGTTACATTGGTTGTTTCTGATGGGAGTACTATAGATAGTATTACCATTCCAAATTACATTGTTGTTTCTACTCCTGGAGTTGGTACAGCATTGCCTTTTTCTGAAAATTTTGATTCAGGAATATTTCCTCCGCAAGGAATTATTATTAATAATTTTGATGGAGGCGTTACCTGGGGGTTAGATTCAGCAGCATCGGTTTCTGGCAATTATTCTATTAAAATTGATAATTATATCAATACTAATTATGGTTCTTCAGATGAGATTGTATTGCCTTACTTAGATTTTACCTCCTTTACTGGAACAAATATGTTTATGACATTTAAGTGGGCATATGCTAGGTCGGATCCTTCCTTTTCGGACGAAATGATTGTGTTGTTATCTACGGATTGTGGAACAAATTTTAATCAGATATATTACCGAACAGGAAATACATTGGTTACTGGACCAACGCAAACTACACCTTTTATTCCCGATTCAACACAGTGGGCTACAGCAACAATTTTGTTAAACCCTTATTTGTCAGAACAATACGTGCAAGTTAAAATAGTAAACATTACTGATGGGGGTAATAATTTATACATTGATGACATTAATATTGGAATAACTACTGGTATTGAAATGCTCGAGGAGGAAGTTCAGTTTACGGTTTACCCAAATCCGGCTTCAGATAATATTGTTATTGATTTTACTAAGTTTAGTGCAGATAAAACAATAAGTATATATAATTCCATAGGAAAACTAGTGCTCTCCAAAATGATAAGTGCAAAAGGAAAACATACTATTTTGGTTAACCATTTTTCTTCAGGGATTTATTATTTAGTGTTAGAAGGTAGCGGTACATTAAACACACAAAAAATAATCATTTCAAAATAATTTTTCATGAAGATGTCAGAACTATTAAACTGATACTTATAGACTAAGAGTTATGAGAATATTTGTAAGCTATTTGCTAATAGGAATTATTTCAGTTTTTCTGTTCTCTTGTGGTAATGAAGAGAAGGCTAAAAAGATAGAAGCAATTCAGGAAGAAATCGAAATTGTGCAGGAAATTAAATCTCCTGCTAATGTTGGAAGTTCTATTTCTAATTTACATATAGGAGCTACAGGAACTGTTTACCTAACATGGACAGAATCTCAGGAAGATGGGAAAACTATTTTGTACTATTCAACATTAGAAGATAATAAATGGCAAGAGCCTATTAAAATTGCAGAAGGAGATGATTGGATAGTGAATTGGGCAGACTTTCCTTCTTTAACACAATTTGGTAATAATTCATTAGTAGTAAATTACCTTGTAGAAACGAATCGTGAAACCTTTGCTTATGACATCAAACTATTAATAAGTAATGATAATGGTCAAAATTGGGGCAATCCCTTTCTTCCTCATAATGATGGCACACAAACAGAACATGGTTTTGTTTCTTTAGTTCCTTATTTAGATGAAACTTTTATGGCTATTTGGCTCGATGGAAGAAAATATGATACAGGAGAGGATGAGATGACATTGAGAGCAGCTATCATTAACAAAGATGGAAAAATAGAGCAAGAATTTGTTTTAGACCAAAGAGTTTGTGATTGCTGTGCTACAGATGCTGTAGTTACTAAAAATGGAATTGCTGTAGTTTATCGGAACAGAGATGAAAATGAAATTCGAGATATGTCTATTGTTTATTTTAAAGATGGAGAATGGTCTGAGCCTAAATTAATAGCTAAAGATAATTGGATGATAGCGGGATGCCCTGTTAATGGACCTGCAATTGATGCAACAGGTAATAAAACATCTTTAATTTGGTTTACCCTATTAAACGATACACCAACCGTTAGATTTGTTTTTTTAGATAATAATTCAACATCTTTTAGTACTCCAATTAAGGTAAATACTCAAGTTCCTGTTGGAAGGGTTGATGTTTGTTCTATTGATGAAAAAACTGCTGTAGTTAGCTGGATGGAAGAAGATAATGAAGCAACATATTTAAAAATTAGAACAATTAAAACAGATGGGACAAGAGAATTAGGAGCACCAATAATAATTACTAMAWYGWMTGSAANRCYKTTSNANTRGCNKKKYMTAWAMWGATTAAAAAAGGTAACCAACTAATTATAGCATGGACAGACACTGAAGACTCTTCCCACATTAAAACAACATTAATAAATTTGTCTGAATTGGTTGAACATTAGGAAAGCCCTGTAACGAAATTGTAACCAAAAAAAACTGCAAAAGAACATTACTGTTTCTGCGGTGCATAGTGGCTAATTATAGGTTACAACTCTCCAAACTTTAGTATATTTATCTGATGGGATTATTTGAAGATATAGATAATAATTGGTTTCACTCAAAGCTTTATTCCCAAACCAAAAGACTCGAAGAATAATATTCTATACACAGATTTATATATTCCTAATAGGAGTAATTATTATGGTTATTGTCTTTAGTCTTACATAATACAAGTTATAAGACAAAAATAGGAGAGGGGATAAAATTAATTAAGGGGTAAGCATCCCTTCAAATTCGTAGTTAGGTGTAAAAGATACTGCCTTAATTTGAGTTTTTACTCTTTCAATTTTATTCATTGTTACCGCATATAGAATGATAAGAATTAAAAATGGAAGTAAATAAACTATCCAGCTACCAAAATTTAATAGAAAAGCCTTACCAACATGATGATAAACGTTGTTTCCTATTTCTTTAATTTCCTCAACTTCAYATCCTTCGATTAGTTGATTCCTTTTTTCAACCTTAGCCCTTAAGTTCTTATTAAGTCTAAGTTCTTTGTCAGCATTATAGAATAGTGAAATAGTATATTGTGGTAATAAGTCAATTGAATTACAAATAGTTGTATYTAATAATTTAAAAATATCATCAGTTATCTTCCCATCTTTATCATTCATTTTTAATATCCTTAAATTATCTCTTTCTTTAAATAATTTATATCTAAGGTCAAGCCTTTCTGTTGGTAATATAATTGACTCATAAACAAAATGATATGCTGCGAGTAGTATTAATATAAAAAGTGTAATTGCCATTCTATTTTTTTGTATTATCGGTTTTAACTGGTATTTGGTCTTTTTGCATAGTAGATKTTACATTTGCAACTCTATCCATTTCTTTGTGGTGTATTCTTCTTATTTTTTTTGTATTAAAGAACCATCCTAAAATTGCAGCTCCTGCGACAAACCACCCAACATATCTTAAATCTTTAAGCATTTCTAACAATTCTCTTAGTGAAGTTGTTTAAAGTTGACGTAGTAAAATAACACAAAAGGCTAATAAATTCAGAGCTTTCCAGTGTGTTTTATTTGTTTCAAAACGTACTAAAATAGC
>NVVI01000046.1 GCA_002402165.1 Flavobacteriales bacterium | reverse complement strand
ATAAAAAGTAGTAGTACCAGGATTAAAGGCAATTCCATCAATCACACCGTTATCCCAAGAATAAGAAGTAGCACCACCACCACCAGTTAAAGTAACAGGGTCACCAACACAAATAGGATTAGCAGAAGCGTTAGCTGTAACAGTTGGTAAAGGATTAACAAAAACAGTAATGGTATCTGTATTTTGACAGTTGTTGGCATCAGTTCCAGTAACAGTATAAAAAGTAGTAGTACTAGGATTAAAGGCAATTCCATTAGTAACACTGTTATCCCAAGTATAAGAAGTAGCACCACCACCAGTTAAAGTAACAGGGTCACCAACACAAATAGGATTAGCAGAAGTATTAGCAGTAACAGTTGGTAAAGAACTAACTGTAATAAAATTAGGAATTAATAAAGTGTCGATGTTAACTCCATCAGTCACAATCAATTCAACACCAAAACTACCAGCATTATTATAGCAAATATTAGTTGGATTTTGAACTGAAGAAGATGTTGTTACAGCACCAGGGAAAGACCAGGTCCAACCGGTAGCTACACCACCAAAACTCAAATCAGTAAAATTAATACAATCTCCAGCACATAATGTACTGTCTGTTGAACTGAAACTAGCAATAATAGTAGGACATGGAGTTACATACACAGTTACTGGGACTCTATATGGGGCAGGACAAACTCTAACATAGTAAGTAGTGGATATAGCTAAAACAGGAGTAATAAAGGGGTTACCCGTAAATAAAAGTGTACCTCCAGTAGGAGCATTATACCATTCAAAAATAGCCCCAACAGGAGCAGTGCCATTTATAAAAGCTGTTAATGTAGAGGAGGTATTAGTACAAATAGTATCATTATTTACAAACACATTAAAAGCATCAATATTTTCATTAGATAAGCCTATTCCACCACTAGTAGCACCATTTGGTGCGAAATTATTTGGTGGTGTTGGAGAATTATTCATGTAAGGGCTGTTGGTTATTCCATTAATTCCTCCATTTGTATTTCTAGCTGGGGATCCTGAAGTTATAGCAATGTACCCACCACCACCACCACCACCAGGACCTTCAGCTTCGCCAATAGTTGCAGCGGTGCCAGCTTTTAATACTTGGTTTCCCCCATTACCTCCATTTGCATTAATTGTAATTCCTGAGACGGTACCAGTTGTTTTAATAAGAATTGTGCCGCCAGCACCAGCACCCCCTGCAGCATCAACACCTGTTACGGTGTTAAATGGTGCACCACCATTACCTTCACAATTAAAACCATTTTGACCATTCGCATTAATATTGCCACTTCCGATTACATCTCCATACGTCACTAAATAGATTATTCCACCACCATTTCCACCGCTTCCAGGTAAAGCTCCATCGGTACTATTTTCACCATCTCCGGCTCCACCACCACCACCCATAAATATCCTTCCTGTTGAGTAATCTAGAGGTCTACCACCTAGCCCTCCAACTTGTCTTCTACCATCTCCACTCCACAGGCCAGGAGCTTGAGTTAATTCATTATCATCCCCTCCAGTGTGAGAATAACCACCCCTTCCTCCTCCAGAACTTACAATTCCAACTATTGAGGGAGTTTCTAATGCCCAAGCTATATTATAAGTTGGATCAGGGACTCCTGTTCCAAAATTCCAATTAGATATATCCCCCGCATTAGCACCACCACCACCACCAGCGTTATGTGCATTCCCACCACCACCACCATTAGCTGCAGCTCCTCTAGCGTATCTTCCAGCATAAGAGCTACTATATGTGGCTTGGCTTCCTCCTGCACCTTCTCCTTTTTCTGCACCTTCAATGGGGTTATTATCTGTGTATCTTAATCCACCAAAAGTTGTCAATAATTCGAATTGACCACCTCTAAATCCAATATCTGAAACATCAATATTTCCCCCAGCATTTATTGTGGTTACTCCATTTACTTCTATAGCTAATACCCCACCAACAGTTCCATTCCAAGGGTCAGCTGTTAATGTTCCTCCAGCATTTACTGTTAAGTCAACATATCTTGGAACACGAATGATTATTGTGTTAGCTATAGGATCAGCAAAATTAGAGGCATAGTTGTTTACTAAAGGGCAATCTATAATTATAGTTGTGCCATTAGGAACATTGTTTACTTGAGCAAATTCATATAATCCACAAAATTGTTGATTGATTACTTGTCCCCAAGTAGCAGCTGTTATTGGATTTGAATTATCCATTTGAAGACCTTGCAACTGAATAATTAGTATTAGATCCCCAGCTGATAAGTTTGCAGAAAAGTTGTTATTGAGATTAGAATTTACAACAGGAATTGAGGTAAAACCAACGCCAACGTTCCATGACATTGTAGTATAGGCATTTACAACTTCTGTAGTAGTAACAATTTTTACCCCATCTTTACCTCTTTGAGCTTTTGCCACCAAAGAAGTTAATATAATTAGGGAAATAAATAAAATTATTTTTTTCATTTTAAATGAACTACGTTAAAATCCTTTCTAATACAAGACATTATTTTGGGATAAATGGTTGCATTTTTATTAAGAGAATAAAAGTAATAATTTTTACTTTACTTAATCTATAGAATTAATTGTTTAATCCTCTTGACCCATCAGCACCTTTTTTTTCATAAGTTAAGGTATTTATTTGAAGTGTCCATAAAGCCATTCTGTTGATCTTTGGAGTTACTAACTTAGCTGGGACATAAAAACTAAGACTGTTTTAAATAAGTTCTTTAACCTTTTTCCCTTCAACTGAGTAAAAAGTTAATTCCATTTCTTCAAAACAATTACTCTCTTTATTAAAAACCTGGCAAGATTCAACAGGTCCCAAGTATAAATGTAAAGACATAGCGTTGTGTTTGGTGGAATTTTCTAAAGAGTGGTAGCCCATGCTGTCATGCATGTAAGTGAGTTTTCGTGGAGTAAGATCTATTCGTTTTGTTTCATGGAATTTGCCATTATTATCTATCTGATATCGAATTTCAGTCATATTTCCATCCACTTGATATACCCAACATTTTTGATTGTTATGTCCATGAATAAGGGTAAAGTCATTTTTTTTCCAACAGATTAAAATCAATTCAAAAGCTTCAGTTCTAATTATGCAGTTTCTGGTATAGCCATCATCTTTCCAGTGCATATACTTGCTAAATTCACTAATAGGAATATCCATGTTTTTAGCAAGCTTTACATAATCTTCAGCATCAGATTGCTTTAGTTTTTTTATTAGTCCGTTAAGCGACTTTATCTCATCCATTTTATTAAATATTTTATATTCTCTTAAATTAAACCTAGCTTTGTAGAGTAAAAATTTCTTCTACAAAAGTTAGTTTTTTTTAACAGTTTTGAGCCAATTATGGCTCTTTTCTTTGAGGAAAATAATCTTTTGAAAAATAAAAGACATTAATAATGGATAATAGCTTAGATATTTTTAACGACATCGCTAAAAAATTATTGGCAGATGAAAAACAAAATCCAGTAGCGGAATTTGTCTCTTCAGATGAGCTATTTGATAAATTAGATTTACAGCTTTCGGATGAACCAATAGATGAGGAAAGGTTTAAAACTGCTTTACAAGATTTGGTGTTAAAAACTCCAAGAACTGCTACCAATGCATTTTTCAATCAATTGTTTGGTGGTAGAAATGAAAAAGCTGTTTTGGGCGACTTATTAGCTGTTATGCTTAACAACAGTATGTACACGTATAAAGCTGCTGGGACTCAAGTAGGGGTAGAAAAGGTAGTGCTTAATGAAGTTTGTAAATTGATAGGTTGGGATGAAAATGCAGGAGGAACATTTGCTACAGGTGGTTCTATGACCAACTTTATGTCTATGCTAATGGCGAGAGATGCTTCGAATAATGCTATCAGCAATGAAGGAATGAGTCAACAAGAACTAGTTGTTTATTCTTCAATCGAGTCTCATTATAGTATAGCAAAAAATGCTGCTTTTTCTGGAATAGGTAAGGATAATGTTAGGAACATTGCAACGGATAGTTTGGGAAGAATAGATGTAAGTGAGTTGCAAAAGGAAATTGTAATGGATATTAAAATTGGAAAAAAACCTGTTTTGGTTAATCTTACTGCCGGAACTACTGTTTTAGGAGCTTTTGACCCTATTGAAGAGGTTGCTGAAATTTGTAAGGCACATAATATATGGTTGCATCTAGATGGTGCTTATTGTGGATCTGTTCTTTTTAGCGATAAATACAAGCATTTAATTAAAGGGGTTGAGTTAGTTGATTCATTTAGTTTTAATGCCCATAAAATGATAGGAACTCCTCTTACTTGTTCTTTAATTCTTGTTAAGGAGAAAAACTATTTGTTTGATTCCTTTACCAATGAAGCGAGTTATTTGTACCAAACTGATAGAGATGAGTTTAATTTAGGGAAAACATCTTTGCAATGTGGCAGAAGAAATGATGCTTTAAAATTTTGGACACTGTGGAAAAGTGTTGGAACAAAAGGCTTAGAAAATATTGTTGACAAACAATTTGAACTAGCTAATGTTGCTCGAAATTACATTAAGAATAATGATGATTATACTTTTTACGGAATAGAAGATTCTATTTCTATTTGTTTTAATTATAAGGATATTCCTGCACAAAAACTTTGTGCAAAACTCTATGAAGAATCAGAACTCCTAGTTGGTTACGGCTCTTTTCAAGGTAATGAGTTTATAAGGTTAGTAACCATTAATGCACAAAATAGCGAACAAGATATTCTCAATTTCTTTAAAACCTTAGAGCAATTTGTTGAAGTGCACATGAATCAATTAAATGTAGCTGTTGAAATATAATTAATGGCAGAAGAATATTAATATAAATTGATGAAAAAAATAATAAACACTCCAAATGCTCCTGCACCAATTGGGCCTTATAGCCAAGCTGTAATGGTTGGAGACACATTATATACTTCTGGTCAAATTGCTATTAATCCAGCAACCAACGAATTGGAAATTGACGATATAAAAAGTGAGACAAAATTAGTAATGGAAAATTTAAAAGCACTTTTAGTTGAAGTAGGGATGGATTTTTCTAGTGTAATAAAGTGTTCTATATTCATTTCTGATATGAATAATTTTGCGCAAATAAATGAAGTATATGGGACTTACTTTATTTCAGATTACCCTGCAAGAGAGACAGTAGAGGTGGCTTGCTTACCAAAAAATGTTAACGTAGAAATTTCAGCAATCGCTGTTAAATGAAAAAATGCCAGAAATGTCACCCTGAGCTTGTCGAAGGGTTTTTCTGGCATCTGTTAGTATGAAAAGATTCTGCAACAAGTGCGGAAATTCTTTTTAGTTTAATATCATTTCGATGTATTCTAAATTCTTAGATTTTCTAATGCTTAACGCTTTTGAATAATTAAGAATGTTGTCAACCGTTTCTTTTTTTGGAGTGTACATTTTATCCTCCTTTTTTTGATTTAAAAGCAACTTAAGTCCTTGCTCTTGTTCGGTAATTTCCAATAAATCAGAGTGAGTAAATTTTTGCATAGGCTATTTTGGTTTTGTTTTTAGTGCGTAATTACATCTATAACGACCATTATTTTAATTTATTATAAAACCATTAAAATAAATTAAAAAAGCTCTGAGAATAAACTCAGAGCTTTTACCTAACTAAACAATCTATTAACTTCTTAATGAAGGGTTAATGATAAATTCTTTTCTTCAGCCATTTTTCTAAGATTAATTAATGCGTAACGCATTCTTCCTAAAGCTGTATTGATGCTTACATTTGTTGACTGTGAAATTTCTTTGAAGCTCATGTCATAATATAATCTCATCATTAACACCTCTCTTTGGTCATTCGGTAAAAATTTAACCAATTCTTTGACATCAGATAGGACTTGATCTCTTTCCATGTCTTCTTGAATGTTGCTGTCTGGATTTTTAATTACATCAAAAATATCAAAATCATCCTTAGTCTTAATAAAAGGCATTCGAGTACTTTTTCTATAATGATCTATAATAAGATTGTGTGCAATACGCATTACCCAAGGTAAGAACTTCCCTTCGTCATTGTATTTACCTCTTTTAATGGTATTAATTACCTTAATAAAAGTATCTTGAAATACATCTTCAGCTAAAGCTTGGTTTCTTACTTTACATATAATGTAAGTATAAACTTGGCTCTTAAAACGAATGATTAATTGTTCAACGGCTAATTCATTGCCTTTTAAATAGGCTTGAACTAATTCCTTCTCAGTAAGTTTTGAAAGTTTCATAATACCTCTCCTTCTTTAATTGTTCACAATAATTATAGCTTTTATAGCTTATTATTTAAAAAGAGTAGATATTACTTATAGGCGTTTTTTGTTTTAATTTTAGTTAACAAACATACTAACGATGTTTTATTAGATATGTTGTGTTTACGACAAATTTATTTTTTTGTTACTTCAAAACTACTAAAAAAGAAAGTACTTTTGAATTCGTTAACATACTTTAACGTTTAACAATAACTATGCCTAAAACGGTTTCGAAGTCAATAAACTCTAAAACCCATATTATTATTAAGGGTGCTAAGGTTCATAATTTAAAAAATATTGATGTTAGCATTCCTAGGGGTAAGTTTGTTGTCATTACTGGATTATCAGGTTCTGGTAAGTCATCCTTGGCTTTTGATACATTGTTTGCTGAGGGTCAAAGAAGATATGTAGAGAGTTTGTCTTCATATGCTCGGCAATTCTTGGGGAAAATTGAAAAACCCAATGTTGATCACATTTATGGAATTGCCCCAGCAATCGCCATAGAGCAAAAGGTGAATACTGTTAATAAGCGTTCAACAGTAGGTACTTCTACAGAGATTTATGACTATTTAAAGTTGTTGTTTGCTAGAATTGGTGTTACCTATTCCCCGATATCTGGTAATGAAGTTAAAAGAGACAGACCAGATAGTGTTGTTGAATACATTAATGCACACATTAACAGCACTAAAGTTATTTTGCTCTCTGAAATTCCTGTAAGTATTAAAACTGTTAAAGAACAAGTTCAACTGTTGATTAAACAAGGATTTTCTAGAGCTTGGATAGATGGTAATGTTGTGAGGTTGGAAAAGATTGATACCGCTAAATTTAAATCCAAAATATTAAATTTATTAATAGATCGATTTGTTGTTAATGATGATGCAGATAATATTAGTAGGATATATGATAGCGTAGAAACTGCTTTTTTTGAAGGGAAAGGAGAATGTAAAGTAATTATTATTGAAGAAGAGAAAAGTAAGGTGAACTCCTTTAATAACCGATTTGAAGCAGATGGAATGGAGTTTCACGAGCCAGATGCTTATTTTTTTAGTTTTAACAATCCTGTTGGAGCTTGCAAAACTTGTGAAGGCTATGGAAGTGTTATAGGAATTGATGAAAACCTAGTAATTCCTAATAAAAACCTATCAGTATACGATAATGCTATTGTTTGTTGGAAAGGAGAGAAAATGCAGCGATGGAAAAATGAATTGGTGATGAGTGCAATGGAATTTGATTTTCCTATTCATAAACCATTTTATGAGCTAAATTCAGAACAGAAACAGCTCGTTTGGACAGGTAACAAGTATTTTAAAGGATTAAATAAATTCTTTAAGAAATTAGAAGCAAAAAGTTATAAAATTCAGTACAGGGTGATGCTTTCGAGGTATAGAGGTAAAACTTTGTGTAGTGATTGTAGAGGGACAAGATTACGTAAAGATGCCAATTATGTTAAAGTGGGAGGGAAATCAATTACAGAGCTTGTTTTGATGCCTGTAAAAGAATTGGAACAGTTTTTTAATAAGCTAAAACTGAATAAGCTTCATTCAGAAATAGCTAACAGATTATTGCAAGAAATCAATAACCGTTTACAATATTTGAATAATGTTGGTTTGGGCTACTTAACCTTAAATAGGTTGTCATTCACGCTTTCTGGAGGAGAATCACAGCGAATTAATTTGGCTACATCTTTAGGAAGTAGTTTAGTTGGTTCAATGTATATTTTGGATGAGCCTAGTATTGGATTGCATTCAAAAGATACAGAGCGATTGATTAAAGTGCTTAAAGAATTACAGCAATTAGGTAATTCAGTAATAGTTGTTGAGCACGATGAAGACATTATTAAAGCTGCAGATGAAATTATTGATTTAGGTCCAGAAGCAGGAAACCTAGGAGGAGAAATTGTTTTTCAGGGAGATTATTCAGAATTATTAGTAAGCAATGCTAGTTTAACAGCCAAATACATTAATGGAATAGAAAAAATTGAAATACCATCTAAACGCAGAAAATGGAAGAAGAAAATTCTCATTGAAGGAGCTAGAGAAAATAATTTAAAATCGATTGATGTTGAATTTCCTTTACACGTAATGACAGTTATAACAGGAGTAAGTGGTTCAGGAAAATCTTCATTAGTAAAAAACTGTTTGTTGCCTTCTTTAAAAAAGATGTTTGATGGCTATGCTGAACAATCAGGGGTAATTGATAAAATTAGTGGAGACATCGATAGCATAAAAGGGGTAGAATTTATCAATCAAAATCCTATTGGAAAATCATCACGATCTAATCCAGTAACTTATGTTAAAGCGTATGATGAAATAAGAACATTGTATGCCTCTCAAGGCTTGGCAAAAGCAAGAGGGTATAAGCCAGGGCATTTTTCTTTTAATACTGACGGAGGTAGGTGTGATACTTGCAAAGGGGAAGGTGAGATTACCGTTGAAATGCAGTTTATGGCTGACATTCATCTAATGTGTGAAGAATGTAATGGGAAGCGTTTTAAGGATGAAGTTTTAGATGTTAAATTCAACGATGCAACTATTGCAGATTTGTTGGGAATGACGATAGATGACGCTATTACCTTTTTTCAAGAAACTGATGGTAGAATTGAAAAACGAATTAATGATAAATTATTATCCTTGCAAGAAGTTGGACTAGGTTACGTTCGTTTAGGACAATCATCAAGTACCTTGAGTGGTGGAGAGGCTCAAAGAGTGAAATTAGCTTCATTTTTAACCAAAAAAGATTCATCTTCTAATCTTCTATTTATTTTTGATGAACCTACAACGGGTTTGCATTTTCACGACATTAAAAAATTACTCAAAGCATTTGATGCATTAATTGCTCAAGGACATTCTGTGATTGTGATTGAACATAATTTAGATGTGGTAAAATGTGCTGATTGGGTAATTGATTTAGGACCTGAAGGAGGAGAGAATGGTGGTAATGTTATTTTTTCAGGTACACCTGAAGAACTTATCAATGTTAAAGAATCTTTTACAGCTAAATACTTGTGTCAAAAATTATAATTTCTTAAATTCATCGATTAATTAAGTTAGTTGGTCGATAAAAAAGATAAAATAACATTAAGCCATTCAGAAATTTTTCTTAGAAAGGATGGTATTGTCTTTATTTCTTTTATAAAGGATAGCGCTATGGATTTAAACTCTTGTAACGAGTTGTATGTGGCATACACTGAACTTTTAGATGAAAAGAAGTATCCATTTTTATACGTTATAGGAGATTATGTAACTTTTACTAATGAGGCGAGAAATTATTTTTCTACAAAAAAAGGCTCTCAATATTCTAGAGTAGACGCCTTTGTTTTTACTTCATTAGCCCATAAGTTATTAGCTAATTTTTACATGAAAGTTAATAAACCTAAGATTCCAACAAAATTTTTTAATTCTAAAAATGAAGCAGAAGCTTGGCTCACTAAATATTTATAATCATTTTAATAAAGTGATGTTGGTGTCAATTATCAGACATCTATTCTTATAAAAACCAATTATTTTTACCAGGTAATTTTTAAAATCGAGTTTTCCTTGATTTAATCCCCAGTTGGGTTTCTTGTTTTATCTGCTGGGGATTTTTTTGTCCTTATGTCATTCCGATTGAGATGAAGTGGAAAAGTGGAATCTTTTTTTTGTACTAAAAACCCAAAAGATACCTTGGCTTTGATCGGTATGACAGGTCGTTTTTCCTACCTTCGCAATATGAATTACTACATCAATAGGTTCTCTGTTCGAGAACAACTTATTAATGAAAAACCTAATAATGATTTAGGAATAGTAGTGGTTATTCCTTGTTATAATGAGCCTAATTTAATCCCTTTATTACAAAGTTTATATGACTGCGAAAAACCAAAATGTAACGTAGAAATTATTGTAGTCATTAATGCTTCTGAGGATGCTAAAGAAGTTGTCCTTCAGCAAAACAGAAAGACTTTGATTGAAGCAGAGGGATGGAGAAATAATCACCAAAATGACATACAATTCTATTTTATAGAAGAAAGTTATCTTCCAAAAAAGCACGCAGGAGTGGGGTTGGCTCGCAAAATAGGAATGGATGAAGCAGTTAGAAGATTTGAGTTAGTAAACAATCATCAAGGAATTATTGCTTGTTTTGATGCTGATGCTCTTTGTGACCAAAACTATTTAGTGGAGCTGGAAAATCATTTTGAGAAAAACCCAAAGTCACCAGCTTGCTCTATTCATTTTGAACATCCGATTGCAGGCAATGATTTTTCTAAAGAAATATACAATGGAATTACCCAATACGAATTGCATTTACGTTACTATAAAAATGGATTGGCTTATGCAGGTTTACCTTACGCTTTTCATACAATAGGATCAAGTATGGCAGTTAGGAGCGAAACTTACCAAAAGCAAAATGGAATGAACAAAAGAAAAGCTGGAGAAGATTTTTATTTTTTGCAAAAGCTAATTCCCCTAGGAAATTTTACAGAGCTCAAAACCACTAAAGTAATACCTTCTCCTCGTGTTTCTGATCGGGTTCCTTTTGGGACTGGTAAAGCAATGCAAAATTGGTTAGATGAAGAAAAACAAGAGTTGTTCAGTTATAATCTGAAATCATTTATTGATTTAAAGCAGTTTTGCAAAACTGTCCCTGAATTGCATAATGATAAGAATACAATACCGGAAACGGTTCAGGGATTTTTAAAGACGATTGATTTTGAAGAGAACTTAGCTAATATTAAAAAGAACAGTACTTCTCAAATACATTTTGTTGAGGTGTTTTTTAAATGGTTTAATGCCTTTAAGGTGTTAAAGTATATGCACTTTGCTCGCGATAATTATTACCCAGATATGACAGTTTTTGAAGGAGCAAATGAATTGTTGGAGTTGATGGGTAAAGCCAAACAAGAAAGCAACATAGAATTGTTAAAGAAGTACAGGGAGATTGATTGTTAATGGCAACAGTATGTTGCATAGCGATCCAGTAGGGGTAGCTGTGCAGAATACATTATGTTGGAAAATTGTTGTTTAAGAATAAATAATGAGGCTATGTATTTATAATACCGTTCATCATAAATTAGTATTATCTGTAAATATGAGGGTTTATTTTTAGCTTAAAATTCAAAAGCATGAAAACTGCATTATTATTTATTTCATTTTTATGTGCTTCCCTTCTTATTTATGGACAACAAACCATTAATGGTAGTATTACACATCAAAGTATTCAAAGGACATACATTTTATATGTTCCAGCATCATATTCTGTAGGGACTCCAGCACCATTAGTTCTTAATTTTCATGGTTATACCAGTAATGCGAATGATCAGATGTTTTATGGTGATTTTAGACCAATAGCAGATACTGCAGGTTTTTTATTGGTTCATCCAATGGGAACGTTAGATGGTTCAGGGAATACTTATTGGAATTCAAATTGGGGAGGAACTGCAGATGATATTGGTTTTACAGAAGCTTTAATCGACTCACTTGCTTTGTCTTATAATATAGATATGGGGAGAGTATATAGCACAGGGATGTCCAATGGAGGTTTTATGAGTTATACGTTAGCTTGTGAGTTAAGCAATCGTATTGCAGCTATTGCTTCGGTTACAGGTACAATGAATTTTAATCAGTCAGCTGCATGTAATCCACTTCATCCTATGCCTGTAATGGAAATACATGGAACAGCAGATGGAACAGTACCTTATAATGGAACAGGATCAATGGAATCTGTTGCTAATGTAATGAGTTATTGGGTAAACTTTAACCAATGTAATACTGGAGCAATAGTAACTAATGTTCCAGATATTAATACATCTGATGGCTGTACTGCAGAACACTATCTTTACCAAAATGGTAATAATGGGGTAGAGGTGGAACATTATAAAATAATTAACGGAGGGCACACTTGGCCAGGAGCTCCAATTGTAATAGGAACTACTAATTATGACATTAATGCTTCTGAAAAGATATGGCAATTTTTTGCAAAGTATGATATTAATGGTAAAATCACATCAGTTAATCAACTAAACAATAATGGAATAGAAGTAACACTTTATCCTAATCCAACCAGTTCTTTTATTAATATTAAATATAAAGGGCTAGCCGATTTTAAAAATACGATATTCCGATTATATGATTTGACAGGAAGAGAGGTGTTATTGAAAAAAATAAATTCGTTACCAACGCAATTAGAAGTTTCAAAATACCCTAAAGGGACATATATTTATCGATTAAAGAATAGTAATACAGAGTTTATGGGGAAAATCATTGTACATTAATTCTATTAATGAGATTCAATTAAGGATGGAAGAATCCAGATAATGGATACTAGGTGAAAAGAGAGTTATGAAAGGAAGATTAAAAAGTGATACTCAGTAAACCGTGATAATTCTTATGGACTCCGTATAATATGAGCTCATTTTTATCTTTATTATATAGAGTAAAGTTCGGAATTATTCTCAGTTCGACTTTTGGTTCTGAAAATAAGATTGATTTTTTTTCTTCAGTAAACATAGTTACTTCTACCATATAATAAACTAATTTCTTGTCAACAATCTCATAGTAAAGTAAAAACAAACTATTTTCTAGATATATAAAATTAAATGAAATGGCATTACGATTACTTGAACGTTGTTTTTTTTGTATGTCTTTTGTCCATAATTCAACCCCTTCATGATTCCTTTTTAGCACAATAATATCTTCATGAATAAATAGTGTTGTTGATGTTCTATCACGATCTATGCCGGTTGTATTTCCATATTGATTTGTGGTTGTCGTTATTTTTTCTTTTATTTTTTCTTCTGTATAAAATTTTTCCATTAAAGTAATTGACCCGTCTTCAGTTAAAATTAAATCTTTCATGTGGCAATCATACAGAGGTGAATTATAATCATCAAAAACAACATCAGAAATGCTTTTATTTGTCGGGTTAAATTTTACTAAAAATGTACCATCTGTAAAATGTTTGTAATTACCTTGAGAATTAAAATCTGATTTATTAATTGCAGCACTACCATTTTTGTATAAACCTGCGAAAATGATCTCGCCTTCAGAGTTTGTCTTTGTTCTGTAATCGAAGAAAAACCTTTCTTTATCAGAATCTAATATGTACTCTTTTTTAGTTTCGCCATTATTAGTTACACTTATTAAGGTTTGATTAATTATACTATAAAAATTGCCATCATTATCAAGAAGAGAAGCTTCGTTAGCTAATAATTTACTTTGATTCCACAATAGATTCAAATTACCATCAAACACATAGATGCCACTATTAATTTTATCTGGATTTTTCCTGTATTTTATAGCACTTCCATATGCCAAGTGTGAAATAATCAATTTGGTTCCATCTGATGAAATACTACCAAAAGAATATTCTTGTAATCTAACTCCAAAAAATTTATTATTAGATGTGTATTTTACATCGATAATTATTTTTTCATCATCATTCAGCTCCAAAGTCTCTTTGTTTACTGTTTGAGCATAAAGTGTGTTTTTCTTTTTTTTCTTATTCAGTTCCAATGAGAACACATAAATTTTATCATTAAAATAGCAGATGAATTCAAGGGATCTTCCCTTCTTAAGTTCAATTTTATTTTTTTTAATAAATTTCATGCTCTTGTCATGCTTTACAATTGTTCCATCAGGAAAATATATACCTTTCTTTTTACTGTAAATGGCTGTTTCATCTGATCCTATTGCCTTAATGTTATAAGAATATAACCTAGAATTTTCATTAAGTGCTCCAAATTCAATTTTTGGTATAGTTTGACTAAATGATGTTAAAGTAAATAAGAGTATTACCGAGGCTAGTATAAATTTTTTCATGTAAAAAGTAAATAATAAAGATATTGTAATAAGTATATTCATGCGTAGCTAAACCTTATCAGTATAATGAGCATGTTTAATTAGAATTTCTATGGAAATAATAKCTAATGTTTTYTCATTAGTAGCTTCYAATAWCACTTTTGGAGCAGCATTRTTYTCATGAGCTTCTTTAAAYCTTACAGCACATAAACACCATTTGTCACCAAYYTTTACACCWGGRAAAGACCAYTCTGGTATTGGRGTRGATAARTCGTTTCCWGCATTTTTWGAAAATKYTARAAATTCTTCAGTMGCAAYKATACAWACTGTGTGAACTCCTTGRTCAGTTTCRTCAGTRTTRYAACARCCRTCTCTAAAATAACCAGTTAAGGGTTTATCACTACAAGCAATAAGAGGTTGACCAAAAATATTATTATCCATAAGTTTAAATTCTAACACCAATTATACCCTTCGATAAGCTCAGGGTAAACTTTTACATCATATTCTAACGCCTATGATGCAAACATCATCAACTTGATCCATATCTCCTTTCCAATCTTCAAAAGCACTTAATAATAAGTCATGCTGATCCACCATTGGTTTTTCATGAATATCCAAAAGTAATTCTCGAAAAGGCCTGTACATAAATTTCTTCCCTTTAGGGCCACCAAACTGATCAGCATAGCCATCCGAAAAAGTATAAATAACATCTCCTTTTTCAAGATCTATAGTATGTTTTGTAAATGGTTTTGAATCTTCATACTTCCCGATAGGTTGTTTATCAGGTTTAATCTGTGTTAATTCTCCATTTCTAATAAAGTATAGACCACTATTTGCTCCAGAAAAACTTAATTTGTTAGATTCTGTGTTAATAGTAACTAAAGCAATATCCATTCCGTCACGGACATCTTCATCACTTTTTTCGAATGTTTCTACTACAATTTCACGTGTTTTATTAAGAATTTCATCAGGTTCTACTAACATAAATTCTCTTACTGCTCTATTCATTGCATTGTGACAAACAACACTTACCATAGCTCCAGGAACGCCATGTCCTGTACAGTCAGCAGCAGCAAAAACAATAAGATTATTAATCCCTTCCATCCAGTAAAAATCTCCGGCAATAATATCTTTTGGTTCATAAAGAATAAAGCTATCAGGCATATATCCTCTTACTAATTTTAATGGAGGTAAAATGGCATCTTGTATTCTTTTAGCGTAATTAATACTGTCGGTTATTTCTCGATGTTGTTCCTCTAATACTTGGTGTTGTTCCTCAATTTCTCCTTTTTGTTTTAAGACTAAAATATTTGCTTTGTTCTTTAATCTATAGCTCCTAAAAGCTAAAATCCCTAAAACTGATACAATAAGCAAAAAGGCTATGGATAACCAAATAATAGATTTTTGCTCCTCAATTTTATCAGCTTTTGTAATAATTTCATTGCCCTGAGCATCTATTGTCTTTCCTTGCTCATTAACTACAATTTCTTTCAGTTTTAATGCCTTTTCAATCTCTTTGTATTCGTTCTGAATGGCAATTAAGTTTTTGGCTTCTTTTTTTAATTCCGCTTGTTGTGCTATGAGCTCTTCTTGTTTAACAGAAACATTTGAATTTAAAGTAGATAAATTATCTTGTTGAACTTTTATCTTTTTTAATTGTTCAGAAATAAGCCCCTTTTGTATGTTAATTTCTTGTTTGGTTTTTATGAGCTGATTTTCTTTAGCCGTTAACTCCGATTGTTGTTTTTTTAGTTTCTCTTTTTGTAATTCTAATTTTTGAGTGTTTGTTCCTATTTCACTCAACAGTCTTTTTTGTTCTCTAATGATTTTAGCAAGATCTTTAGTGTCAATTTGAACTGTTTTGTTGTCTGTGTCAGCTAGACTCTCTATTTTATCAATTAAACTATCCCATTCTTTTTCAGATTTAACAGCAACAAGGGTTAATAATTTACTCACTTTTAATCCAGCAGCTTCACACTTTTTTTCATTTAATTCATACTGTACTTTTTTTCCATCCATTACAAAATTGATCATGGATTTACCATAAGGGTAGCCTTGTGTTACTAATAAAATAGTCTTATCTCCAATAGCAGTATAAGTATCTTTGAGTTTTAGATTAGAAGATTTATCAAAGTATATTAATTGGACATTACTTAAATTATTAAGGTTCTCTAATCTTTTAACTATAATTGGCAAACCTCTAGCTTTTTTTGATTGAGCAATTTTAACTAGTTCATCATAAACAAGATTATTAGAGTCTCCTAAAATTGCGATATTAAAAGTGTCTAATGCTGCATGGTTAGACCATTCAATATTCATAATATAGTTATGAATATATAAAGCTTGTTTTTTTGGATGATCTTTTGAAATTTTTATTCCAGTAACATTACTAAGTGTGTTTGAAAGCATAAAAAGTTTGTCTTTAATTTTATCTTGAGCGATAACATTCTGTGTAAAGAGCGTTATTAATAATGCTACAATAAACAATCTAAATATGACCAAGTTTACTTTCATTCAACTAATATATAAAACATTTTGTCCTTGTAAATGCAAATAACAACAATTATTTTTTATTGATTTTATGGAATATAAATTTTCTTGTCATCTAATAGGCAAACAATTAAAATTATAACGTCATGAAAACAAATATGAAAACAAAAATGCGAAACATATTTATCGCATTAACAACAATTTTGTTCTTAGGTTCTTTGATGCCAGGAACATTTACGGAAGAAGTTTTATCCAATGAATTTCTTACTGATTTAAAATCAAAAATTAAAACATTTAACGATAATCAACCAGAAGATAGAGTCTATCTTCAATTTGATAAACCCATGTATAAGCCAGGGGAAACAATATGGTTTAGTGCTTTTGTTAGAAATGGGGTTGATTTAAAAGCCTCTGTCAAAAGTGAAATTTTGCATGTGGAGTTAATAGACCCTAAAGGAAATGTATCTCAAAAATTAAATTTGATTGCACGTAAAGGGAAAGCAAACGCTGAGTTTTTTATAGGAAAAGATATGATGGGTGGATTGTATAAAGTAAAAGCTTATACCAATTGGCAAAAAAATAGCAAAACATTTTTCGAAAAAGAAATTCAAGTTCAGAAAGTGATATTGCCACGATTAAAAATGAAATTAGAATTTCAGCGTAAAGCTTATGGACCAGGTGATGATGTAATTGCTAAATTAGATTTGAACACTCTTACTAATATGCCATTATCTGATCATAATTTTAAATATGTGGCCATGTTGAATGGAAAAGAAATTTTAACCAAAAAGTTTTCTACGAATGAAATTGGTGAAGCCTATTTGAAATTTGAATTACCAAAAGAATTAGCCACTAATGACGGTTTATTAAATATTATGATAGAGTATGAAGGCAGAACAGAAAGCATTTCAAGGTCTATACCAATTACATTAGGAAACATTGAGTTATCGTTTTTCCCAGAAGGTGGTGATTTAGTAGATGGTTTAGAAACTATGGTAGCTTTTAAAGCGATGGATGAGTTTGGTAAGCCTGCCGATGTAGAAGGAGTTGTAAAAGACCATAAAGGAAGAATCGTTTCTGAGTTTACTTCTTTTCATAATGGAATGGGTGCTTTTGAGTTTGAGCCAAAAATTGGAGGGAACTATAAAGTGTTTATTACTAAGCCATCTGGAATAGAAAAAGCTTATGGTTTACCAGAAAGTATGAGTAGAGGTTGGGTGTTGAATGTTGAAGAAATAGATGAAGATAACCTAAAAGTAATTATTAATTCAACTGAAGATGAAACAATGTCTTTAATATGCCAAGTGAGAGGCAAAGACTATTTCTCTAGAGAAGTAAATGTAACTAGAGGAAGAAATGAATTTAAAATTCCATTAAAGAAATTTCCAATAGGTGTTGCACAAATCACCTTATTTGATGGAAGAGATATTGAGAGAGCTGAGCGTTTGGTTTTTGTAAACAAAGACAAGAAACTAAACATAGAGATAAAAACCAATAAAGAAAAATACTTACCTCGTGAGAAAGTAAAAATGACGTTGAAGGTTACTGACGAAAGAGGGTTGCCAGTTCCTGCAAATCTTTCTATGAGTGTAGTAGATGATAAATTGTTGAGTTTTGCTGACGATAAGTCTAGTAATATTTTAACAAGCTTATTATTGGAGCAAGATATCTTAAGTAAAGTTGAAGAGCCAAGATTCTACTTTGATCCTAAAGAAGAGAAAGCTGATGAAGCCTTAGATTTTTTATTGATGACTGATGGTTGGAGAAGATTTCAATGGGAAGAAGTTGTAGAGGGTCAATTTCCTGCCATGGCTTACGCTGGTGAGAAAGCAATAATTTCCGGGATTGTATTAAACCCTGCTGGAGAACCAATAGTTGGTGCATCAGTAATTGGTACTTACAAAACAAGTGGAAATGTTAAAACTGATAAGGATGGAAAATTCATCTATAAGATAGTTGATTTATATAATCCTTTTTATTTAACAGTAAAAGCTAGTGGAATGCAAAGCCAAAGTTTATATGTTAATGGGTATAGAGATAACTATAATGTTAACATGTACAAGCCTTACAAGTACGCATCACAATCTAGAACAAAGCATAGGCCTAGAGGTGGAATGAATAAAGCAGCTAATAATGCCCCAGAAGGTGCTGGATTTTTTGAAGACGATATTCTTATGGACGCAGCAGCTCCAATGGAAGCACTTCCTATGATGGTAATGAATGCTGTCGTTTTAGAAGAAAAATTAGAAGTTTTAAATAACGAAATTGATGATTTTAAAGCCTTAGAGAAAAACAATGATCTTCCTAAAATGGATAAGGGTGAAGCTGAAAAAGCAAAAGAAATGCAAGATTTCGATATGGAAGATGAAGAGCAAATGAACGAGATAGTTGTGGTTGCTGGTAAAGTGGCGTTAGCTGCTTGGGATAGAAGAGGCAAAGATGAGAAGAAGAAAAGAAAAATGGGAAGGGTAGATAACAACAGACAACAACAAGGTATTGCAGTTGTTTACCACAGAGCTAAAGTTTTTCCTAAAGTAAATTATGCAAATTCTCAAACGGTTGAGGTAAGAACAGACTTTAGAGAAACCATTTATTGGAATGGTGACATTGAAGTAAAAAATAATGGACTAGCGTACATTGAGTTTTACAACAACGATGATGTTTCTTCTTTTAGAACAACGGTTGAGGGTATTGGAGTAGGAATGGCGGGTAGAGTAGAGAAAACATTCTTTACACAATTACCATTCGCTATGTTTGCTAAAGTGCCTAACCAAGTAGTTTTTGAAGACATTGTTTCTGTGCCGTTAACGTTAAAAAACACAACAGACAGAGCGATTACTGGAAACTTAACGGTTAAATCTCCAAAGGGATTTAAAGCAATTAATGTAGCAACAGGTTCTCAAACAATACCTGCAAATAGTACTAAGACTATTTATTTAGAGTACTTAGTATTGAATGAAGTTGGAGAGGATAACTTGGAAATTGCTTTTAACGCTAGCGGATTAAAAGATGCGTTTATTCAAAACATCAAAATAGGAGCTAAAGGTTACCCGGTTCAATTGGCATTTTCTGGACAAGAATTGTCTACAGAATATGTGGTAAACATGACTGATGTGGTAAACGGTTCTATCACTGCTTCATTAACAGCATTTCCTAATGTGGTAAATGATTTAATGAGTGGTATAGAAAGTATCTTTAGAGAGCCATCAGGATGTTTTGAGCAAACTTCTATGAGCAACTATCCAAACATTATGGCATTAAACTACATGAAAACTACTGGTTTTGATGATGCTAAATTGTTAGCTAGTATTGATAGTAAGTTAGACAGAGGTTACAAGAAGTTAACTTCTTACGAAACCAAAAGCAAGGGTTATGAATGGTTTGGTTCATCTCCAGGTCATGAAGCCTTAACTGCTTACGGATTAATGCAGTTTAACGACATGAAAGACGTTTATGCAGATGTAAGCAATGATATGGTTGACCGTACTGCTAAATGGATAATGGGTCGTAGAGATGGTAAAGGTGGATTTAAGAAAAATCCTAGAGCTTTAGATCAATTTGGTAGAGCAAGTGCAGAAGTAACTAATGGTTACATTGTATATGCCTTATCAGAAGCAGGTTATAAAAATGACGTGAAAAAAGAGTTTGAAGCGTCTTACAAAGCTGCAATAGGATCTAAAGATGGTTACCAGTTAGCTATGATGGCAAACACTTTGCACAACTTTAGCGATAAAAGAGCTGAAGGAGTAATGAAGCAATTGATGGCCTTGCAAAAGGAAAACGGTAGCTTCACATCAGACCATTCAATTACTCGTTCTGGAGGATTATCTTTAGAAATAGAAACAACTTCTATAGCAGTATTGGCTATGTTGAATGCTGACAAAAAACCTGCCCGTTCCGCAGGCGGGGATGGTGCAGCACTGAACAAAGCAATTGACTTCTTGATTAAGTCAAGATCAGGTTATGGAGGTTTTGGTTCTACCCAAGGTACTGTGTTAGCATTAAAAGCCTTGAGTGAGTACGCTGCAGCATCTAAAAAAACAGATGAAGCAGGAACATTAGAGTGTTATGTAGATGGTAAACTAGTAGCTTCTAAACATTATGAAGCTGGTGAGAAAGAAGCAATTGAGTTTAAAAACTTAGAAAAGTTTTTAAAAGCAGGAAAGCACAAGATTAAAATTGTAACAAAAGGTGCGAAGAATTCTTTACCATATACTATGGCTATTGATTACAACACTACTTTACCAGAAAGCGCTAAGCAATGTAATGTAGATGTAGTAGCTGAGCTAAGTACTTTAAACTGTAAAGTGGGTGAGACGGTTCGTTTAACTACTAAAGTTAAGAACAAGCAAGACAAAGGAATGCCAATGACTATGGCAGTAGTTGGTATCCCTTCAGGATTGAGTGCTCAACCATGGCAGTTAAAAGAGTTGCAAGAAAAAGGAATCATTGGTTTCTATGAGATAACAGATAACTATGTAATCTTTTACTTTAGAGATATGGCTCCGAATGCAGCACACACCATTAACCTTGATTTAAAAGCTGAGGTTCCTGGAACTTACGAAGCACCAGCTTCCTCAGGTTACTTATACTACACAGCAGAATACAAGTGTTGGAGTTCAACTGGAAAAGTGAAAATCCGTAAATAATTATTTTGCTCACTGAGCGGAGCCGAAGTGAATGTTATTAATTCGTTTCCTTTCGACTTCGCTCAAGGGGCACTAAACAAAAAAAAACATGCAAAAGCAGAGCAATAGTTATCGAAGAGTTATTCCCGCACTTGTTGCGGGATCTCTCAACTCGAAGAACAGAAGCCAGAATAAATCTGGCAATGTTTTACGACCCGCCTTAGTCGTCTTATTGCTTTGCTTGCATGTCTGTTTAGACTAAAAGACAGCAAGACACAAGATGCTAAGACAATTAAGTCTTGACTCTTGACATCTTGAATCTAATGAAATGAAAAATTCAATGAAAATATTATCTGTAATTGTGTTGCTGATGTTTATGGTAACTACAGATTCATCTGTAATTGCGCAGCAATTAGTTAACCCCAGCTTTGAGGGTGTTTTTGGTAGAGCAAGAGTGCCAGCAATGTGGAAAGCTTACGGAACAGCAAGCTCTCCAGATACCCAACCAGGTGTTTGGAATGTAACAAAAGAAGCGGCTCATGGTGGGACTTATATAAGTATGGTGTGCAGAGGCTATAGTATATTTGATAGCTACTTGTGGGAAAGTGCCATGCAACCTTTAAATACCCCCTTATTTGTTGGAGATACTTACCATTACAGTATAGATTTAGCACACAGCAAAAACTTTAAAGCAGATACCATACTATTTAATAAACCTGCCCAATTAAGAATTTGGGGCATGAGTACCCAAGGCGATAAAGAACTCTTGTGGGAGAGTGGGGCAGTAGCCAATGAAAATTGGGAAACGGTTTATTTTGAGCTTAGCCCTAATATAGCCGTAGATTATTTAATACTAGAAGCTTATTATGTGGAGTTGCCTAAATACAATGGTAATATACTCATAGACAACATGAAGTATTACCCTCTCGGTCATCCTAAAAAAGAATGTCACCCTGAGCCTGTCGAAGGGTTGTATTCAGGGACTAATCACACCATACCCACCCAAATTGACGGCAGACCAATAAACAAAGAAGCCGAATTTACTTTTAGAGGAGATAAACTAACCATTACGGTTTGGGATAACAGAACAACCGATGGCGATGTAATCTCACTGTTTTTAAATAATAAAAACATTTTAAAAGAATTTGAAATAAGCAAAGACAGATTAGATGTTGAGATAACTGTAGAAGAAGGAGTAGAGTATTACTTAACACTTTATGCCCATAATTTAGGCGATATACCACCCAATACAGTTGCATTATATATAAGTGACGGACAACGCAAAAAATTTATAACGTTGACAAGCGATTTAAAAGCTTGTGGTGCAGTTAAAATTAAAATAGAGCAGGAGAATTATTCATTAATAAAACTCATTAGATAAAAAATTACTGCTCAACTATAGCAATCTCCTCCTTACTTAATCCATACAACTCATAAACCATAGCATCAATCTCTGCATCTGTTTTATCTATTTGGGCTTTTAGGGTTTGGGCTGCTGCTTTTTTAGTTTCAAAAACTTCCATCCAATCCATTTCATCTGTTTTGCTTAGTTTTTCTCCTCCTACTTTTTTAATGGCTTTATTAAGCTCGCTAATAAATGCTGCAAACTCTAACTCGTGCCATTTTTGAAGTTTTTTAGAGAGTTTTTCTAATGAAAATTGTGATTGGATATATTTTGAAAATTTTGTTTCCACCTCAAAATAAACTTTAGTTCTTTCTAACAAAGTATTAGACAGTTCAGCTAAATTGGTTTGAATAATACTCTCTGCATCTGGTATTTTCAATAATTTAATATCTGTCATCATTATTTGAGGGAAAGCTTGTTCATTTGTTATCATCATTTGTCTAACGATATATGTTAGAAACTTAGAATTTAATAGAGCTAACAAATAATAAAGATTGATATTATTTGTTTTCATAGAACAGGAATATAGAAGTTGTTTAAAGTCGAATGTTGAAAAGAAAGAACAATACTAAAATATTGATACTCAACAATTAGTATTATTCTTTCAAAAAACACAATGATAAG
>NVVI01000045.1 GCA_002402165.1 Flavobacteriales bacterium | reverse complement strand
TATTTTAGTACGTTTTGAAACAAATAAAACACACTGGAAAGCTCTGAATTTATTAGCCTTTTGTGTTATTTTACTACGTCAACTTTAAACAACTTCATTGTTAATAAAAAGTTTAAAATAAATTTTGTTTTCTGTTTTTTTTATGAATTTAGCAAAACATTAACCTAAATTAAACACTTTTTAATGAAGCAATTTAAAAAATGAGTATAAATGAGGTCGTTTTTTACCGCTTATTGGTAAAATACTTCTATTTATAAACCCAACCCTACTACTCAAACATTAGTGGGAAAATGTATAAAGTGTTTGGTTTAGGTTTGTTCATTATTAACTTATTTAAACAAAATAATATGTGTAATTATTTTTTAATCACACATATTATTCGTATTTTTGAATAAAATATATACGTATCATGTCAGTTTCTAAATTAACATTATCGGTTTCTGAGCAAACCATAGAACAAGCAAAAAAATATGCTAAAGCAAAAGGAAGAAGTTTGTCTGATTTAATTGAAAATTATCTGCAATTATTAACCTCAAAAACAGGCGATGAAGAAGCTGCTTTATCCCCTTTAACAAAATCATTAAAAAGCTCATTTAAAGTTCCTTTAGATTTTGACTATAAAAAAGAGTTAACCAATGCCCTACTTAAAAAACACCAACTAAAGTGAGGTATGTTTTTGTAGATACAGATGTGCTGATAGATTTTTTAATAGAAAGAGAACCTTTTAGCACATTTTCAGCACAATTATTCAGTTTGGCTGAGCAAAAAGAAATCACTATTTTTTTAACTTCATTATCATTTTCTAATGCGTTTTATGTGCTACGAAAATTTGGAACAAGAGATAAACTTCTATCTAAATTAAAAGAGGTAAGGTTGTTGGTTAAAATTTTAGATGTAAATAAAAAATCAGTCGATTTAGCACTAGCCTCTTCTTTTACAGATTTCGAGGACGCTTTACAATACTACAGTGCTATTCAGCATGGTAAAATTAGTGTAATTATTACGAGAAATATTAAGGATTATAAACTTTCTGATTTTCCAGTATTAACCCCAGAATCTTACTTAAAAAGTAGGGTTTCTTTGTAGGAAATTACCTCAACAACGTGACACTCCCTTTCTCTGTTTTTACTTCATCATCCAAAGTTGTATAGGTAATCACATAAAAATAAGTACCTTCAAGTGCTGCTGCCCCTGCGGTGGTTCTTCCATCCCAAATAACCAATTCCGTCATTGCGAGTGCCCCTTGAGCGGAGCCGAAAGGAAGCGAAGCAATCTCATTTCCAAACTCTCGACTTACAACCAACATTCCCCAGGGAAGGAATATAATGACTGAGCAAATTAACGCTTCTGAAACAATTGTTAAAACAACAGTATTAAAATCAGGTATTTATTTTTATAGCATTATTCAAAATGGTATTACTGTTAAATCAGATAAATTAATGATTAGATAAAAAATTCAACCGATAATATGTTTAATCAAAAAGCAACACCGAAAGGTGTTGCTTTTTATTGCGCTAAAATAGTAAGCGGTTTAAAGTTAAATGGTACTTTTGGCTTGCAATTTTTAGACATAAAAATACAATGACAGACGATAAAAAAATAAAAAATAAGTTCAAGAAAAAAGATTGGAATGAAATTAAAACAAATGATTCTTGGATAATTTTTAAAGTTATGGCAGAATTTGTAGAAGGATTTGATAAGATGGCAAAAATTGGTCCTTGTGTTTCAATATTTGGTTCTGCTCGTACTAAAGTAGATAATAAATATTTTGGAATGGCAGAACAGATTGCTGCTAAATTGGCCGAAAAAGGTTACGGAGTTATTACTGGCGGTGGTCCAGGTATTATGGAAGCAGGAAATAAAGGAGCATTTGAAGCTGGAGGAAGATCTGCAGGATTAAACATTGAACTCCCTTTTGAACAATTTAATAACAAGTATATAGATTCAGATAAGCTTATTAATTTTGATTACTTCTTTGTAAGAAAAGTAATGTTTATGAAATATTCTCAAGGATTTATTGCTCTACCAGGTGGTTTTGGGACATTTGACGAGCTTTTTGAAGCAATTACGTTGATCCAAACAGGAAAAATTGGAAAATTCCCAATAGTGCTTGTCGGTAAAAGTTATTGGGAAGGTTTGGTTGCTTGGATTGAAAAAACTGTTTTAGAAACGGAAAACAATATTAGCGTTAAAGACCTTGATTTGTTTAAGTTAGTAGATACTGTTGATGATGCGGTTAAGTGCATAGATGATTTTTATAGTAATTATTTATTGAAACCAAACTTCTAACTTTATTAACATTTATTAGTTTATAAGTGAAACTCCTGTTTTACCATTTACTTTATTTATATAATAGATTTGTCGGAAAGATAGTTATTAACAGTTGTTAATAATTGTATGTTAGGTTCGGTATTCCGAATATTTGTTTTATTTTTATTGCATTAACGCAATAATTTTACAACTATGAAAAAAATTACCTTATTATCCGCAATTACATTCTTACTAATAGGAATGGTATTTAGTCAGGGGAAAAAATCTGATGGCTTAAAGTATATCCCCTCTATTGGTTTTCATGTTGGAGCATTATCATATTTAGGAGATATCAAAGGATCAAGTGGAGCAACTATTTACACTTATTGGAGACCAGCTTATGGTTTTTATTTGGAAAAAAAGATAGGGAGTATTTTTGGTGTTTCAGTTAATGGGATCTTYGGAAAAGTTTCYAAAAGCCAWTTAGATGATGATGTSTTTTTAAATTTCGAATCRAGYATWATGAATTTTGATTTGAAYTTRTTRTTAGATTTCGATAATGGGAAAATAATAAATGARTCATCWTTRTTTTCACCKTATWTRTCTTTTGGTTTYGGGTATCTWKCRTTTAATCCWAAAGGAGATTTGKCTTCAAATGGRGCGTTTTAYAATCATTGGAGTGACGGWACATTGAGAGATATAGCAGAATCTACTCCTGGAGCAGACACACTTTCCACAGTCATTACAAGGAATTATGAATACGAAACATCATTAAAAGATAGTCTTAATAATTATTCAAAAACAACATTTACTATTCCTATCCGATTTGGATTGAAGTTCAAACTATCCTCTAACTTACAGGCTCGGATTTCAGCAGCATACATTATAACAATGACTGATTATATTGATAATGTTGCTGATGGCGGAAATGATAAACTTTTTTATACTTCTTTCGGATTGCAATATAATTTTGCAACATTAACTAAAAAAGATGACAAGTATAAAGATTTTGATTTTTCTGATTTAGATAAAGATGATAGTGATGGAGATGGTGTATTCGATCATAAAGATTTATGCCAGAACACACCTGAAGGAGTGAAAGTAGATAATAAAGGTTGTGCGTTAGATGGAGATGAAGATGGAGTACCAGATTATAAGGATAAGGAACTAAATACAGCTTCAGGTTCATTGGTAACAAAGGATGGGATTACATTAACGGATGAAATGATTGAAACACAAGCAAAAATGAAAGATTCGGTTGAAACAGAATATAGAGTTTTTGTGGCTGAAGATTTATCAAAAGAGGAAATGGAAGAAATTCAAAAACAATACGAAGCAGCAAACAATAGTACTTCAATTAATAATTCAACTATTCCCACTATATTTCAAGGGCTAGATACTGATAATGACAACTATATTTCTGCAAAAGAAGTGACGAACGCAATAGATGGCTTCTTTGAAGGAGAGAATAATTTATCCGCTAAGGATCTTAATACATTAATAGACTTTTATTTTGATCAATAGCTCAATAATGATATGAAATGATTAAACAGTTAATTCTATTAATCCAAGTACTTGGATTGTTTTTTTACCAATTAATATTCACTGGAGATTTAACTGTAACTCAAAAAATTCCCGACTCTATTACTCAAGGAACTGAAGCTGTTATTGAAATAACAATCAAAAAAGAAGACATAACAGGATTTGCTAAGGTTCAACAAATTTTCCCTGATGGATTCACTGCAGAACCAATAGATACTAAAGGAGCAACTTTTTCTTTTAAAGATAATAAAGTCAAATTTATCTGGATGGCTTTACCGGCAGAAAAAGAATTTACAATTTCCTATAAAATTAAACCAAATGAAAACACTATTGGTGATTTTACCCTTGGTGGTAAGTTTTCTTTTATTTCAGAAAGTGAAAGAAAAAATATAGAAATTCCGATTGCAAATTTTAAAGTTATAAGTGATGAACCCCTTGTAGTTGAAACAGCACCAGAGGAACCCCTTGCTGAGGAACCTGTGATTGAAACTCCTATAGAAGAGCCAGTGGTTGAAGAGCCAGTTGCTGCACTAGTTACGATTAACTGCAATAGATCTATTACTAAAATTGAAGATGGAAAATATAAAGTAGTTGTAGAAATTAATAAAAAAGGGATACAAGGATTTGCTAAAATTACGGAAGAAATTCCTGAAGGGTTTATAGCTAAAGAAAGTGATTCTCAAGGGGGTGTTTTTTCATTTAAAGAAAGTGAAGCTAAAATACTCTGGATGGCTATTCCTAAAAGCGACAGATATACTATTACCTATAATCTAGAAGCAAATTCAGGCGTTGAAAATGGAACATACAGCATTAAAGGTTATTATTCCTATTTAGAGAATGATGTTACAAGTAAGTATAATATTGATGGTTCTAATTTCGAATTAAACATCGAACAATTAGTGGTTGAAGAGCCAGTAGTAGCACCTGTGATTGAAGAGCCTGTAATCGAAGAGCCAGTTGTAGTAGAACCTATAATTACAGAAAACTCTAATGATAAGGTTACTTCAACTCCAAATCCTGAAAATGAAGTTGCATACAAGGTTCAAGTAGGAGCAGGACATAAAACGGTTGCATCAAATTACTTTTCTGTTAAATTTAATCTTAAAGATAATGTAAGTACAATCAATCATGAGGGTTGGATTAAGTATTTAGTTGGTTCTTTCGGAGAGTATAAGGCTGCAAGAGATAAGAGAAATAAAGTTAGAAATAACATTAAAACGGCATTTGTAACTGCTTACAATTCTGGTAAAAGAATAACGGTTCAAGAAGCATTGATGATTTCTAACCAAAAGTGGTATAAATAATTTTTGTATCTTTAATTTATTATCTTCGTATCAGTTATAGATTATGACTTTTATGCTAAAACGATTAATATTTTTACTAATTGCTTTTTTGTTATGTACTTCAATATTTGCTGTTGGAGATAACGATTCTATAGTTGAGCCCAAAGAAGAAGCTCCTAAAGAAATGTTTTATGGTCCTACAGTAGGTTTAGGAATAGGAATGTTTAAGTTTTATGGAGATATTTTAGACGCTAACTACGGAAACCCATTAATTAGTAATATAGGTTATGATTTGCATGTTAGACAGCAGTTAAACCCCTTTTTGACAGCTAAGTTTTACGTTCTTTTTGGTACTCTAAGTGCAAATGAGAGGTCAGAAAATAGAAATCTTAACTTCAAATCAAAAATAACAGTAGGTGGTTTCGCTTTAATGTACAATTTCGATCAATTTTTGCGAGAAGATAGAATAATTAGCCCTTATATTTCTTTAGGTATAGAGTCTGTAGAATTCCATTCTAAGACCGATTTATATGATGAATATGGCAATGAATATAATTATTGGTCAGATGGTTCAATTAGAAATATTGCTGAGAATGATCCAAACGCATCAAATGCTATTATAATTCAGCGAGATTACTTTTACGAAACGGATTTACGGGAGTTAAACTATGATGGATATGGTAAATATCCAGAGAGAACTTTTGCGATACCCTTTGGTGTAGGAGCTAAAATGCACATGACTAAAAATATCGATTTTACAGTAGGAACATCACTACATTTTACTTTTTCTGATGTAATTGATAATATAGACTCTGAAAGTTCAGGAGAGAGATTAGGAAATCAAACACAGAATGGAGGAAATGATAATTTTTTAATGACATCATTCTCTATAAGTTATAATTTTTTAAAGCATAAGAAGAAAGAGGAAATTGAAGAATTTGAAGAGGATATTGATTATCTTGCTTATGATATGGATGATGAAGATGGTGATGGTGTAATTGATTTTATTGATGAATGTCCATGGACTCCAGCAGGAGTTGAGGTCGATGAGAAAGGATGTCCATTAGATAAAGATGGTGATTTTGTGCCAAATTACAAAGATGATGAGCTAGAAACACGAGAAAAAGCACCAGTAACACCAAATGGAGTAGAAATGACAGATACAATGATATATATTGCATATCAGAGGTATTTGGATTCTACCGGTATGTTTGCAGAAACAGAAACAAGGATTATTGCTGCAGAAAAAAGAAAAAAGACGACAAAATATAGAGTGCAGGTTGGTGAATTTACTGAAGCAATTGATGCTGATTTAGTAGATAAATTTTTAAGTATTCCAGATGTTGAAATCAAAACCTTTGGAGATAGTTTAACAGTTATTGCAGTTGGTGATTATGATAATTTACCAGAAGCTATAAAACGAAAAATTCAATTAACTTCTGAAGGATTTGATGCAGCTATTGTCGTTGAAGAGGAGAAAGACGGAACATTTACATCGGTTGGAGATGCAGCTAATAATATGAATGTAGATAACATTGTAGGAGATCCAATAAACTCTAGCGGGCTAATTTTTAGGGTTCAATTAGGAGCGTTTTCAAAACGTTTATCTAAAAATTATTTAAATGGCTTAAGTAATATTATGGAGATTAAAGCTGATGATGGATTATGGAAATATTTATATACAGGATCATTTAAGACCATGCAAGATGCTGCAAGAAAGAAAATTGATTTAGCTGTTGATTATGGTGTTGAAGATGCTTTCATAGTAGCTTATAAAGATGGAAAACGGATTTCATTGACTAAAGCTGGTATAGAATCCTCAGCAGTTGAGAATATTAAACCGAGCAATGATACAAAGTATAATAAAGCTGATGTTAAGTTTAAAGTACAAATAGGTAGTTATAAAAATCAATTACCAACAGAAGTATTGAGTAAGTTTATGGAGATGGAAGGGGTAGAGCAAACAGAATTAGATGGAGGTTTAACTAGGTATACTGCTGGAGGCGATTTTACTAGTTATAAAAAAGCGGAAGAATTTAAAGCTAAAATGGTAGAGAAAGGAATAGGAGGAGCATTTATTATAGCACTCAATAAGAATACGTTAATTCCTGTAAATAAAGCCAAAGAAATTCTTGAAGAGTAATCGTTTTTTTAACTATTTAACATCACCTCGATTAGCGACATATACATCCCATTTCTCTAATACAGCTTTCATATCTTTTGGTAAATCAGAATCAAAGTTTAGCCATTTTCCAGTTTTAGGGTGTTCAAATCCTAACGTTTTAGCATGAAGTGCTTGTCGTGGTAATATCTTAAAACAATTATTAATAAATTGTTTGTATTTGCTAAAAGAGGTGCCTTTAAGTATTCTGTCTCCACCATAAGAAGAATCATTAAACAAAGGATGTCCAAGGTACTTCATGTGAATCCGTATTTGGTGAGTTCGTCCAGTTTCTAACTTACACTCAATTAGGGTGACATAACCATACCTTTTTAATACCTTATAATGCGTAACGGCATGTTTTCCATAATCTTCTTCAGGAAAGACTTCCATTACTTTTCTATTTTTTAAACTCCTACCTACATTTCCTTCAACAGTTCCACTATCTTCTTTAACATCTCCCCAAACAAGTGCGTTATATCTTCTTTCTGATGTCCTGTCAAAAAATTGCTTTCCTAAATGTGATAGCGCATGATCTGTTTTTGCAACAACCATAATACCAGTAGTATCTTTATCTAAACGATGAACCAAGCCAGGACGATTAGGAACATCAGTTTTAGGTAAATTTTCGAAATGGAAAATAAGTCCATTTACTAAAGTTCCCGTAAAGTTTCCATATCCAGGATGCACAACAAGTCCTGCTTGTTTATTTACAACCAAAACTTCGTCATCTTCATAGATAATATCTAAAGGAATATCTTCGGGTATTAATTCTATTTCTTGAGGAGGATAAGGAAGTTCTAGAGTAACTTCATCAAAAGGTTTGACTTTATAGTTAGATTTAACAGGCTTTTTATTTACTTTAATATGACCATCAATTGCAGCTTTTTGAATTTTATTTCTAGTAGTATTAGGTATACGTGCCATTAAGAATTTATCAACCCTCAATAATTCCTGACCTTGGTCTGAAGTGAAATTAAAATGTTCAAAAAGTTCTGGACTGTTAGATAAATCTTCTTCTTCCAATTTATTTAGATATTATTACCTTTTTTAACAAAGGATATTTGGTTTTAATATTTGTGAAACGGACAATGTAAATCCCATTTGAAATGTGAGAAACATCAATTCTGTTAGGAAGTGAAAATTCTGTTTCAATGATAACTTGCCCGTAAATATTTACCAATTCAACATGATAAAGTTCATTGCTGTTACTATTATTGTTTTTAAAATAGATGACATCGGAAGCTGGATTAGGATAAACCTCAAATTCATCAATTGATGTTTCTTCCTTTACACTAACTTGAGGGTCAGTAACACTCCCGAATACAGGTCTTAACATTAATGTACCATCATAAGATGCTGTTTCCCATACTCCGACAGAATTAAAATGAACTTTAGTGTTATTATTAGTATTAACATCCCAACCAACATTTAAAAATTCAGCAGAAATTTTTTCCCATCCAAAATAATATGTTCCTGCAGTAAGGTACAATGGAGCATCTAAATCATAATTTAAAAATTCATTGGTGTTAGAGTAAGTTAGGTTTGTAAAAAGTGCAGCAGGTTGAGAATAGATTTCAACTTCTGGATTTAAGCTACTCCAAACTTTTAATCGGAACGATTCTGCACTCAAATCATTCGTAATGGGATTAAAATAAATCTGAAAGGATTTTAATGTGTCATTTTTCCTTATGTTAAACTCATGTGCTAACTTTGACCCAATACCTTGAACTCCATATCCAACTTCAGCGGTACCATCATCATAAGCATAATAAGAGCCAAAAACTTGGTATGAATTAACAGTGTCATTATTCGTATAAATATCGGCTGGTGTTACTGTAAAATAATTTTTTATTTGAAAGACCTTTGTTTGGGCTGAAAAATCAGATGGAAAAGAAAAATCATTAAGAAAAATGGGAGAAGTATTATAAACAGCTTGTGGTTCAGTAAAATTTGAGTAGGCAGCCACATTTTTAGAAGAAGCGGCAGATGGGTATAGCTCAATACTTGGGCCAGTACCATTATTATCAATTACCTCATATTTATAAAATACAGCATATTGGGCACTATGATTATTTCTATAAGTAACATTTATWGCTGTATCCATYAATCCAATWGTATCTGTYAARTARTGMGACCAWGGTARAGATGTTARYTCTTTAAGCATGCTATGRTGATTGGTAATGAATGAGACATCATTCAAGGCCGTATCAGCATGGTTGCGATTTTCATCTAAATAAACATAATCAATGTGCCAATGGTCTACATTTCCAGAAAGTGTTGCCCAGTTTCTAAACCGAAACTGAAATTCATTGTTTTGAAAAGAAGTATCAACAGGTATCATTACTTTACGAAAAGCCTGATTTGCCGAACCAGGGGCTCCCCACATTCTTACCCAACTGTTGTCCGATTGTCTATAAAACTGCAATTGAATACTGTCTTTTGTTTCTGGTTTGTTCCCATTTCCTTGAGGCTGATAGTAGAAACTTAAAAAGACACTGTCGATTATTGTTGTTAAATCAATTTTCCGAGAAGTTAAATGGTCAGCAATACCATAAGAAGTAGGCAAAGAAAAATTATAAGGTCGTCCAGTGTAATCTAATCCATCTAAAGTAGCAACCCCATAAGATATTGGATTATCTGCAAAACTCGAATTCACATAAGCGTCAATATCTTTCCAAAGAGAATTATCTGGGTAAATATAATTTTGAGAAAAATCATCTAAAAAAGGGAGTGAAATTATGGGGAATAAGTTATAAACCATCTTAGCATCGATAGCGGAAGAGTTTGAATTATAAAACGCTCTAACTGCATTATTCATAGTTAAATCCAACAATGTATCTTTTTGAGCGTATGCACTAGAGCACATTGCTATAATAATTAATGATATGTATATTTTTTTAATCAATTTACGGTATCTATGCTTAATGTATCAATTACAGGAGGGTTAAAATTAACTAAATTTGTATCACAAGTAAAATATAAATCGACAGAACTTCCCATGTTTATTGCAATACTTTGGCTACGTACTGGAGATTGACGATATACTTTGGCCTTAAGAGTATCTTCAGGTGTTTTACAATTACAATTTTCATAATCACTAAAACCRATATTTAACGAAGCTTCCATTAATTTTCCTTCGGCATCTTCTTTAGTTAGTGAAATTAAATATGGAACCATTACTCTTTCGTTACTTGTTCCACTTCCAATAGTTAAAAGCACAACAGAGCCTTTTTTAATTTTATCATTAGGTTTTACTTCTTTACCATYTATTTCTTGCTTAAGTACACAATTAACGCATTCTGATGGCCTATGTTGTATCTTTACCTTTAAACCATAGCTTTCTATTTTTGCTATTGCTAATCGTAATGACATATCCACAACATTAGGCATAGAAATTTTTGGCGGAACTATTTTAGATGTAGTTATGTAGATTGTCCTGTTTTCTTTAACTAAATCATTTGGAGAAGGATTTTGCTCCAACACAATTCCTTTTTCAGCATCTGATATATATATGGAATCAAGAATAATGTAACGTAATTTTTTTTCTTTTAAAATTTCATCAACTTCACTTACTGTTAAGCCTTCTAAAGAAGGCACACTTATCGTTTCACCATGTAAAGTGTAGCTATTAATAAATTTAAAGATGCCCCAAACTGCAAGTAAACAAAATAAGCAAGCCGCAACTAAATTGATTAAAAAAGCTTTACTACGTAGAAAATTGAACATTAAATGATTTTAATTGAAAGCAAATATATTAAATATATAGAAGTGGTATTTAAATATCTATGCTATAGTTTATAGCCCAAATGTGGTTATGTTTAGGATTAATAACGTTAAACTTGTTTTCATATAAATAATAACCTTTTATGGAGCTATTACTGTTAACTTTCAATTTTATTCCAAGATAAAATCTATTTCTATTTATTATTTGTCGATCATTGAATTGGTAATAGAATTCATAAGCTGTGTAAGGAGAAATACTACTATTTAATTTATATCTAACAGAAAATTTATTTCGGCTAAATGTTGGATTACTTTGTCTGCTTTGTTCAGTTTTGGATTGAATTTTAGTTCTAACACCAATTTGAAATTTTTGGATTTTATATTTATAACTCACTCCAATATCAATGCGATGATTAAGATCATAATTTTGGGTTTCGTAATCATTATTTCTATCAAATCTATAATTTAGTTTAGCGCTTAAGCCTTTTATTATTTTATACTTACCTCCAATTTCGATATAGAATTTGTTAAGATGTGATATGTTTTCATCAAACCTAAGTTCTGGGGAGAGAGAAATCTCGAAATCACCTAACTTTTTATTTATTGTGGCTCCTGCCCTCAATTTAGCATCACTAACAACTTGAGAGTTGCAAAAAAAAGGAAGTAAAATTAATATGAAGAGTAAATTCCTATTCACTTTTATTACTTACATAGGTGCTTTCGTTAAAACTTTTTTCAGGATCATCTTCATAATAGTAAATTATAATTCTTACCGTATCTCTTAAAAAATCAATTTTACCAATTTGAACCCTGTTTATATTAAGCCCTGTTCTTTCCTTTAAATCTGCAATTAATTGCTTGTGATTTTCAGGCTTTACATTTTCAATTTTTTCATAGAGCACATCTTTTCTTGATTCATGCTTTAATAAGAAAACTTTTTCCATCAAATAAGCAGCGACTATAATAGTAATATTCGTAAATAGTATTTCGCCAAAGGTTATTTTATTGTTAGTTAAGGAATTTATAATAGCAATAGCAATTATCATAAATAGATAGGTCATTTCCTTAATAGGGAGTTGTTCTGTTCGATATCTTAAAATTCCAAAAATGGCAAATAGTCCAAAAGCAAAACCGAGTTTCAGTTTAACGCTATTCAATAAAATGCAGATAAAGAAGATTAAAATATTAAACATAAAATAAGTAAAGAGGTAATCTTTTCTTTTGTGTATTGGGTAATAAATAAACCTTATAATAATGAAAGCGACACTAAAATCGAGTGCAAATCTTATTATCATTTCACCAAAATCATTATAATCCCATAATTTTGAACCTAATATTGGTATTTGTAGTAGTATATCGTTAAGCATATTTTAATTTATTAATTTTTAAAATTCGTTCTTTAAAATTATTTTGTTTGAGATCCTTATTTAATAAAGCAGTTCCAACACAATATTTACTCATCCCACTTTTCCTAATCCCACATTTTTTTAAAATTTGTATAAATTCAGAATTTGTAGATGCTTTTTCTTGTTTCACTTCAGCAATAATTACATGAGGAATATCCTTTTTTAAGTTATTAGAAAAAGATTTAAACTCTAAATTGAGATCTATTGTTAATCGTTCGTTTTTTGTCTTACTCACTAATGTTAATCGAGTAAATTCGTTCCACAAAACAGGATGTAAATCATCACTTTTGTAGAATGAATTTTCCTCAATAAATTCTTTAGAAATTGGAGATAAAACAGATTCAATATCATTAATTTTTTTTCTTGACTTAACTGTTCTTCCTTTGTTGTTTTTTAATTTTACTTCTAAATAATTCAAATCAGATTCGATGTATTTCCTAAAGCGAACTTTTATTCTATTTGCCTTTCCATTGTGGTGTTCAATATAGCTTTGAAGCTCTTTTGTATCGTAGTATAGCGTTTTGTAGCTATTGGTTCTTTTGTTTTTTATTTCTAAAATGGAATAAAAATCTTTAATGTCACTTATAATAACAGGCAATAAATCAGCTTCAAATACAAACTTAGTATCAGTTCTGTTTTGCAATTTAACCCTATCCATTTCTTTTAAAGATATCGGGTCTAATTGTTTTAGTATATTGTTTAGTTGTTCCAATTATTTTTCAACTTCTATTGTTCCAACACTTGCTTCTTCATTTTTTCCGATATCTGCAGCTTTAAAAACTGGTGATACTCCTGATTTTTCACTCAGGTCTAATGTATATACAAAAACTCTATAACTACCTTTTCGTAAATTTTTAAATTCAAAAGTGCCATCATAATTAGTTTTCATTCTATCATCATAAACATTATCCTTGTCACCATATATGATATATACATCGTATTCTGGAACATCATATTCATCTCCAGCATTAAAACCAGTAACATCTGTCATGTGAACTTTTCCAGAAATGGAAGATCTTCCACCTTCACCTTCTTCTTTAGAGCAAGAATAAAAGCTTAATATGAATATACTAATTATAAAAAGACACTTTTTCATGCTTAATTTTGGTATGTTTGACTGGTGTAATTTCAGAAAGTTTAAAAGTAATACTTATAAATTATTAATAATACGTTAAATGCATAAAAAGTCATTGAAAATTGAATTTGTAGAATATGATTCAACTAACGGTTTGGATAGTGATTTATTGGACTTAATAAATCAAGCAGAAAATAATTTAAAAAATGCTTATGCACCATATTCTAATTTCAAGGTAAGTTCAGTATGTAAGATGGCAAACGGTAAAACTATTTTTGGTACTAATCAAGAAAATGGAGCTTACCCTTCTGGATTATGTGCAGAAAGAGTTGCTGTATTTTCTGCTAAGTCACAATTTCCAGATCAAAATATTGAGAAAATTGTAATCACAACAGAGCAAACAGCGGAGCATCCTGTGTCGCCTTGTGGAGCTTGTAGGCAAGTGTTAATTGAATATGAATTGGCTCAAAAACAACCAATAGAATTAATTTTGAAATCAGGAAATTCTAAAATTTGGAAATTTAAAAGTATAAAGGATATTCTACCTTTTGCTTTTGATGGTGCGACTATCCTCAAAAAAAGTTAGATTCATAAATATTTATTCTAAATTTGTGTGTTAACATGATAAACTATGGGAAAGAAGACTAAATTTTCTAAGGCTCAATACTTAAGTTGGTACGAATCAATGTACCTTATGCGTAAGTTTGAAGAAAAGTTGAGCCAGCTTTATATTCAGCGTAAATTTGGTGGATTTTTACATTTATATATTGGTCAAGAGGCTGTTGTCGCTGGGGCAGTTTCAGCTACAAAACCAGCAGATAATATGATTACTGCGTATCGCTGTCATGCACATCCAATTGGTAAAGGAACCGACATTAAATTTATGATGGCAGAGTTGTATGGTAAGACTACTGGTTTATCGAAAGGTAAAGGAGGCTCTATGCACATGTTTGATGTTAGCAAGCGAATTTTTGGGGGTCATGGTATTGTTGGAGGTCAAATTCCTTTAGGAGCTGGTTTAGCTTTCGCTGAAAAATATAAAGGAACAGATAACATAACAATGTGCTCAATGGGTGATGGGGCAGTTCGACAAGGAGCATTGCATGAATCTTTTAACATGTCAATGACATGGAAATTACCGGTAATCTATATTATTGAAAACAATATGTATGCTATGGGAACTTCTGTTGAAAGGACTTCTAATGTTACTGAACTATATAAATTAGGATTGAGTTATGATATGCCAGGAGAGGCTGTTGATGGAATGGATGTAGAGGCAGTACATAATGCAATTGAAAAAGCTGCGAAATGGTGTAGAGATGGGAAAGGACCTTACTTGTTAGAAATGGAAACATATCGTTTTAAAGGACATTCAATGTCTGATCCACGTAAGTACAGAACAAAAGAAGAAGAGGAAGAATATCAAGATGACGATCCTATTAGTAAAGTTTTAAAGACAATTAAAGAGAACAAATACGCAACTGATAAGCAATTGGATAAAATTCATGATAAGGTAAAGCAGCAAATTATTGATGCAATTAAATTTGCGGAAGAATCTCCATTTCCAGAGCCTTCAGCAATGTATGAAGAAATTTATGCAGAACCAGATTATCCATTTATWAAAGAWTAAKAARWNATGGCTGAARTWGTWAGAATGCCMAAATTRAGYGAYACYATGMMRGAAGGAGTKGTAGYTRARTGGCATAAAAAAGTTGGAGAYAAWRTWAGTKMAGGMGAYTTGYTRGCTGATATAGAAACTGATAAAGCAACAATGGAGTTTGAATCTTTTGTAGATGGAACTCTATTGCATATTGGTGTTCCAGAAGGAGGCACATCACCTGTAGATACTATTTTGGCAATTTTTGGAGAAAAAGGAGAAGATTTTTCTGCTTTATTAAAAGAAGAGTCTGTAGCTGAGCTTGTAGAAGCCGTGCCTACCGGCAGGCAGGAAAAGGTAGAAACGTCTAAGAAAGAAGTTGCTAACCCAATCGTTACTGAAACTAAATTAGAAGCACCAAAAAATGTTGAAGTATCGAAACCAGCCTCAGTAGTTACTACTTCTTCAAATGGAAGAATATTGATTTCTCCATTGGCTAAGAAATTAGCAGCAGATAAAAACATTAACCTTGCTATGGTTAATGGAACAGGAGATGGTGGAAGGATAATAAAAAGAGACATTGAAAATTACGGTAGAGGAGTAGTAGCTAATTTTGTTGGAGTAGAAAAATACACTGAAGTGCCAGTTTCTCAGATGCGCAAAGTAATTGCTAGTAGGTTAGGAGAGAGTAAGTTTACTGCACCTCACTTTTATTTAACCATGGACATTGATATGGATAATGCTATTGCAGCGCGTAAGTCTATCAATGTTATGATTTCACCTAGTAAAGTATCATTTAATGATTTAATTATTAAAGCGGTAGCAAGTGCATTAAAAGATAATCCATCAGTAAATTCATCATGGCTAGAAGATAGAATACGTTATAACGAACACGTTAATATTGGAGTTGCAGTAGCTGTAGAAGATGGTCTGTTGGTTCCTGTAGTGCGTTTCGCTGATGGTAAAACATTGAGCCAAATTTCTGGTGAAGTAAAAGAATATGCTCAACGAGCAAGAGATAAAAAATTACAACCAGAAGATTGGGAAGGGAGTACGTTTACTATTTCTAACTTAGGAATGTTTGGAATTGAAGAATTTACTGCAATTATTAATCCACCAGATGCTTGTATTTTAGCAGTTGGAGGAACAAAACAAGTTCCTGTTGTTAAGGATGGACAAGTAGTTTCTGGTAATGTTATGAAAGTAACCCTTTCATGTGACCATAGAGTAGTAGATGGAGTTGCCGGATCTAAATTCTTACAAACTTTTAAGAACTATATGGAGAATCCAGTTATCTTATTAGGAGCTCAAAATATTTAATTCAATTAATGCAAAGCTTAACATAATAAAATCACCTTAGTACAGTTACTTTTCCAACATAGATACTCTTTAGGTTATTAACATCCTTTACAACAAACTTATAAACGTAAACATCTTGTTTTACAGGTTTATCCTTATAGGTCCCATTCCACGGTTCAAATTTTTGGGTGTAATATATATTTTCCCCCCATTTATTAAATATATAAAACTCAAAATCTTCTTCAAGGATACCAAAACCTTTAAAGAAAAAAGTTTCATTTAGACCATCTTGATCAAGTGTAAAAGCATTTGGAATAAAAATAGCAGATACAGGGTTTATTCTAATCAGATTAGTAATATAGTCATAACAGCCATAAACATTCCATACTTCTAATTGAACTAAATAATTTCCTGAATCAGCATAAATATGAGAAGGAGAATATATCGAATTTGATGAATCTCCATCCCCAAAATTCCATAGCCAAGTATAAGCATCATAAGAGATATTTGTAAAATTTATTGTAGGGTCATACATGTCAGTAGGTTGAGGTTCAAAAAGAAAGTCTGCAATAGGTAAAGGATAGGCATTAATGTAGTTTGGTTTAGTAATTGTATCATAACAACCTACATCATTTTGCACAATTAGAGAAATTGTATAATCACCAGCCACATCATAACAATTTGTTGTAGGTGTTTGTACTGAGGAGGAATTATTCCCTAAGTCCCACTGCCATGTAACTATACTAGAAGCATTTGAACTACTTGTATTATTAAAATTAACGCAAAATAAGTTGATACACCCATTTGTTGTGTCAGCATCAAAATTTGCAGTAGGTTTTGATTTTACTGTAATATTTTTAATAATGGTGTCAACACAGCCTACACTATTTATAACAGCCAATTCAACAGGATATGTTCCATTAGAAAGGAATGTGAAGTTAGGATGTTGAATTATTGAGTTACCAAATCCAAAATTCCAGTTCCAAGTAACAATATTTCCAGAATTACCTTGAGTTAAATCTGTAAACTGGGTTGGAGGTTCATTTTCACAAATAGTGGTAGAACTAAAATCAGCAACAGGTAGTTCGTAAACTTCTACTACTTTTGTGCTGTCATCTATACAGTTATTATTAGAACTAACTATCAACGTTGTATAATATGTCCCAAAAGATGGGTATAAGTGACATAAATTTGAATTAGACTGAAGAGGAGACCCATCTCCAAAATTCCAGATATAACTTGTTATTGTGTCGGAAGGATTAATTGAACTGTTATCTGAAAAGCAGATAGAATCTCCAAAGCAAACATTAATACTGCTAAAGTCTGCTGTGGGAGTAGGATATCGTTCAGTTATTTGAGTCAAAGTATCACTACAGCCGCTATCAGAAACAGTAATTAATGTAACATTGTAGAAACCATCAGTTAAATAGGTATGTGGTGGTGTAAATGAAGTGCTAGTGTTTCCATCCCCATAATCCAATAGTAATCCTGTAATTAAACCTGAAGATATACTAGATAAATCATTTACTGCCAATGAATTATATACACAATCATCGGTTATAGAGAAGTTAGCTATAGGTTTAGGGTTAATAATTAAAGGAATTATAATAGAATCTGTACAACCACTATCTGAAACTACAGTTAGTTGAATGTTAAATGCTCCAGAGGGAGAGTATGTATTGGAAGGGTTTGGAAGATTAGAGGTATTTCCATCACCAAAATCCCAACTCCAAGAGATAATATTTCCTGAAGATATGCTACTGTTGTTCGTGAAATTAACATTGTCAAATTCACAAATTCCTTTTGGTATGCCAAGGGTTGAATCTAATAATGCGTAATTATCAATAATAATACCTGGAACTGGATTAGGGAAAATATTTATAGGAATAGATATGGTATCTTTACAATTATTATCACCAGTAATAATAAGAACTGGATTATATGGTCCCGATCCGCTATAGGGGTGGGAAGGATTTTGAAGAGTTGAATTGTTGCCATCACCAAAATTCCAATCCCAATTGGTAATTGTTCCTAGCGGGAAAGTACTATTGTCAACAAAATTAATTGGTAATCCATTACAGACAGAAGAAGCTGTATAATTAGCTATAGGAAAAGGAGGAAATACAACGCTATCCGAGGATGAAGCACAAGTACCTCCACTTGTTGTAACGATGGTGTAATTTCCTATTCCGTAGCCATTAGAAGATACATTTAAAGTTAAGTTTGTTTCTCCTACTATAGCAATACCATCTAAATACCATTGATAAGTAGCTCCTGCTGTTGCTACAGTTGAAAGTTCGATGTTATCGTCACACCATTGGCCTACTTGTGTAATCGAATTGGATAATAATGCATCTTGTAGTATTAAATTATCATAGTAAAAATAAGGGAAACATCCTGATGGAGGCGAATAACCAGCGGGTAGAGTGCAGGGAGATCCAATAATAACAGCATTTATATTAATAGTTGGAACAAAAGTAATGGATATTACACCCCAACTTGGAACGGGGGTATAAGTAGCAGTGCCGACAACTATCCAAGCAGGATCAGCAGCTGATGGGCAACCAGTTGTTCCTATAGGGAATGATGGGCAACCAGGATGCCCAAAAATAGTAATGTCTATTGGAGGGTAGTCAATGATTCCCCCGTTACATACACCTCCTTGATTGTCTATAGGCGTGGAGGCAATATTCATCTGTAGCGTGTATGTAGTTCCAGCAATAAGTGGACTTATTAAACAAGAACCTACATATTCTTGCCATCCAGGTGAAAAAATAGTACCTAAATATCCGCTTCCGTCAGGAGGCGGAACTAATCCTGCATTTGTTGCGGCTCCAAAATTATACCCACAATTAAAATAATCAGAAGTTGCACTTGTTGCTTGTGACCAACCAGTTGCACATGAAACTTGACTATATGTAGAAGGGCAACAATTCGTTTGCTCAAACGATGGGTTAGGAATTAAGGATGGTATAACTACTGGAGCACATACACAATCATTAACATCATTCAAATCAATTAGGCCATCTCCATCATCATCAATACCATTATCACATATTTCTTGAGAGAAGCTAACAGTTGAGAGAATACTGAAAAAGAAGTAGAAAAGGAGTTGTATAGTTATAGTTTTCTTCACTTAGTTGAAAATATTTTCACTAAAAATAAGCCAGTTTAGGTGAAATTCATCCAATTTATGAATTTTAATTGCCTATAATTTAGTACTCTAAAGACGTTAGTTTAGTATTTTTGGTTGCCTTTTCGTTAGCTAAAAACTGTTCGATTTGATTAATATAATTAATATAATTGATGTTAGGCTTAATGTTATTAGTAATTTTCAGATACTTAAGCATTATTTTATAATCTTTTAATTCATTGTGTAGGTCAATTAAAAGTAAGTAAATATTTAGGCTTTTATTATGCTTTATTAGAGCTTCCGTTTCTAAAAAACTAATTGATTCTACGATTAAATTATTATTTATAATAAGCTGTTTATAATGGCTAAAAATTTTTGAATCTTCTGGATTTTCTAGTAATGCACTTTCATACTCTTTTTTAGCAGAGGGTATATTATTAATTAATAAATAACACGTAGCTAAGTTATAATGTACATTTGATTTAGGATTTAATTTTAATGTCTTGAGGTAATAATAAATAGCTTTTTGGTAGTCTTTTTTCAAAAAATGAATGGTTCCTAAGTTGTTTAAACATGCTGGATGAGAAGGGTATATTTTTATAGCATTTAAGTAGTGCTTTTCACTTAGGGTTAAGTTAATAGTATCATTTTTTTCAAAAAATTGTTTATAATAATTTCCTGCTAACATTTCGTTAGCTTTTACTGAATTTGGGATGTTAGTTATATCGTGAGAATAAAGAGTTAATTCATCTTTCCAGTCTTTATTTCTAATCATAGATGTTAATCCAAAAGAAATTACGAATAAGAGAGTAAACAAAAAAAGAATTGTATTCCTAAGTTTTATTTTTTTAATGTAAGATGTGATGAAGAGTAGAAATAAATAAATAAGGATGCAATAGCCTAAACTACCATTAAAAATAAATCTTTCTGCTATAATACCCGGAAGAGGTAGAGCAAAATTAGAAATAGCAATTATGTTAATGAATAAAAGGGATATACCAATAATTAAAAGTTTACTCATTTTTTCATGATAAATAAAAACTCCTATAATTGATATAAGGAACAGCAATCCTAAAATAAAATTCAAAGAAAAATAATCATGAAAATTAACGGCATCATAGCCATAATAATAGCTGAGATTAAAAGGATTAATCAACAAAGAAATATAATAACCAATAATATATATTGATGGAAATACTCTCTCGGTTAGGCTTGAAAAAAACAAAGGATTTTCATAATATTCAAACGTCCGGTTCAAATTGATTTTGTTAAGATAATAATATTTGACAAATATATTCACAAGCATTGCAGACCCTGAAATGATAAAATATTTAAAAAAAATAGTAATTTTTTTATAAAAATTTAATTTTAAACAATATAAGAAAGCACTTATGGCTATTAAAAAAGGGAAGATAATAAATGATTGTTTTACGAAAAATCCTAAAACCGAAAGAAGGAAAATGAGAATTAAATAATGCATCTTACCATTTCTAATAGAAGTGATTGTAAAATAGATGGAGAGAAAACCTAGTATTGATACAAATAGTTCATCTCTATTTTTTATATTATCTACAACTTCTGTATGTAATGGAAGACTTAAAAATAATAGTGTTATAATGAGAGAGGAAAAGACATTATTAGAAAATTTTAATAGTAGAAAAAAAACAATAAAATTTAGTATGATATATAGAATTAAATTAATGGCATGACTGACTAAAGGAGATTTGCCAAAAAAAATATTCTCTAAGTAAAAAGAAGCAATAACTAAAGGTCTGTATGCAAAATTATATGTACCGCTTTGGTATGAATATTGTGTAAAAATTTTTCCTAAACTACCATTTTCAACTAGTTGATTATCAGTCATTACAAGTGAATCATCCATATTGTATCCATTGCCCAAAGAATTAAAATAAATTATTACAATAGCAATGAGTATGGCAAATAAACTATAGATGATTTTTTGGCTCACTTTTTAATCTTATTTAGTCATTATCTTTAGTAATTTAAAGTATTTATTTTGATAAAAGTATTTAAAAAGGACTAGTTTAGAGATTTTAATTATAATGTTTTTTTAATCTAGTTTCCTTAGTTGATGATGTCAAACCATTTCTTAGATACCAAAATAGAATTCCTAAAAGGAGTGGGGCCAAAGCGTGCAGAAATCTTTCGAAAAGAATTGGGCATTGCTACTTTTGGCCAATTGTTAGTGTATTACCCTTTCCGTTACATTGATAAATCTAAGGTTTACAATATTGCTGATATTAACTCTGATGAAACTTACATTCAGCTTAAAGGAAAAATTACCGAGTTACAAACTTTAGGAGAACGTAGAGGAAAACGCTTGGTTGCGACCTTAGAGGATGAAACAGGTGAGATTGAGTTGATATGGTTTAAAGGGGTTAAATGGTTGGCTTCTTCTATTGTTATCGGACAAGAATATATTGTTTATGGTAAACCTTCTAAATACAATAACAGGTACAATATTGCTCACCCAGATTTAGATGAGGTTGATCAATCCTTAATCGCTAATCAAGTCACGTTAGAGGCGGTTTATCCAACCACAGAATTGCTATCTAGATTAGGATTAAACTCTAAGGGAATTCATAAGGTTCAACAAAAACTTATTCCACAACTTGGTGGTAAAATTAATGAGACTTTGTCCATTGAAATTTTAGACCAACTCAAATTAATTGATAAAGAACGAGCGGTAATTAATGTTCATGCTCCCGAAAATGAGCATTTGTTACAAAAATCCCGTTATCGATTAAAGTTTGAAGAACTTTTTTACTTGCAATTAAATATGCTTCGGCAGAAAGTCATTAAAGCAGAAACCATTAAAGGAGCAGTATTTAATAAAGTTGGCCATTATTTTAATCGGTTTTATGAGCAAAATTTACCTTTTGAATTAACAGGAGCTCAAAAGAGAGTATTAAAAGAAATAAGAGATGATGTTGGTTATGGAAAACACATGAACCGTTTGTTGCAAGGTGATGTAGGGAGTGGTAAAACCATTGTGGCATTAATGAGCACTTTAATTGCTATTGACAATGGCTGTCAAGCATGTATAATGGCTCCGACAGAGATTTTAGCGAATCAACATTATGAAGGAATAGTGAAGCTATTAAAAGGAATGAATTTAAAAGTAGAACTTTTAACAGGTTCGGTTAAAGTCGCTAAACGAAGAGAAATTCATGAACAATTAGAAAATGGAGAACTCAATATTCTAATCGGAACGCATGCTCTAATTGAGGATAAGGTAAAGTTTCAAAACTTAGGTTTTGTGGTAATTGATGAACAACATCGTTTTGGGGTTCAACAGCGGTCAAAGTTGTGGAGAAAGGGTAGTCCTTCCTTAGTCCTTCCCAGAGGGAAGGAAAGAGAGCAAATTCTTTATAAGTATCAGACTGCCAAACCATCTACTTATGCTTTGTTAAAGTCACTTAAAGAAGATAGAAAAAGTAGAGTTACTGACGCTGAAAAAGCACTATGGTCAAGACTGAGAACTAAACAGTTGGGAATGAAGTTCAGGAGAGAACATATTATTGACCAATTTATTGTTGACTTTTTATGTATCCAAAAGAGTCTTATTGTTGAAGTAGATGGTAAATATCACCTTAAACAAGGGCAACAAGAAGCTGATGAAATGCGAACTCAGATTTTAGAAGATTTAGGCTTTAAGGTGATTCGCTTTACCAATGAAGAAGTTATAGGAGATATTGATAGCGTAGTTGTGAAAATAGAAAAAGCATTGAATAGTCTTCCCGATGGGGAGATTAGAGGGGCAACTATCCCACCACATGTATTGGTGATGACAGCTACACCTATCCCACGAACATTAGCCATGACCTTTTATGGTGATTTAGATGTTTCGGTAATTGATGAATTGCCTCCTGGAAGAAAAGACATTAAAACGATACATCGATTTGATTCTTCGAGACTAAAGGTTTTTGGTTTCATAGAGAAAGAAGTTAAAAAAGGAAGGCAAGTCTACATCGTTTATCCACTTATTAAAGAATCCGAAAAAATGGATTATAAAGATTTAATGGATGGCTATGAAAGTATTATTAGAAGATTTCCGAGACCAGATTATCAAATAAGCATTGTACATGGGCAAATGAAAGCTGCCGATAAAGATTTTGAGATGCAGCGTTTTGTAAAAGGAGAAACACAAATTATGGTAGCAACAACTGTAATAGAAGTGGGTGTAGATGTACCTAATGCTAGTGTTATGATAATAGAAAGTGCTGAACGTTTTGGCTTATCTCAGTTGCACCAATTAAGAGGTAGAGTAGGAAGGGGGGCAGAACAATCGTATTGTATTTTAATGACAGGTAATAAACTGAGTGCTGATGGAAGATTAAGAATGGATACCATGGTAAAAACGAATGATGGTTTTGAAATTAGTGAGGTAGATTTAAAATTACGAGGACCAGGAGATATACAAGGAACCCAACAAAGTGGCTTATTAAACCTAAATATTGCCGATTTAGTAAGAGATGGACAAATACTTCAATATGCAAGAGACATTGCTATTGAGATTTTAAAAGAAGACCCTAATTTAACGTTAGACAAAAACCATCGTTTAGTTTCTACACTAAAACAGTTGTTTGGTAATAAAATTAATTGGAGTAGGATATCTTGATTTGTACGTTAAGATACATGGTTTACAAAAGTTAAAGATTAGGCTTTACACTAAATTAGTTTCTAACCTTATTGATTTTTCTTTATTTCGTAATTCATTT
>NVVI01000044.1:23849-24593 GCA_002402165.1 Flavobacteriales bacterium | reverse complement strand
TTTGGAGCTAAGTTTAATACTGGATTTGACTATATGCTTTCATCTAATTTTTTAATTTCTATATTAGGTCAATATCATTTTGATATTACGCCAGCAGCTTCTTCTTTGGTTCCTCAACAAAATGGGGGATCTCATAATTATAATATAAGAGAGAAAGTTCTTTTCATACAACTAAATGTTAGTTATTTAATTAAAAGCAAATCAGAATGAAGTTATTTACTAAGTTATTATTAATAATGTTAGTTTTAGGTAACACTAACTCCTATTCTCAACAATGCCAACGATTTCCTTATCCTTATAGCATAACAATGCCCAGTTGTAATAATGGAACATATACCTTAAAATTCGAAGATAATTTTAATGGAAATCAACTTGACTTAAGTGTATGGGGTTTACCACTTTTTGGTCTAGGGTCTAAAGTAGGTGATAATTCACATCAACTATATACGTTTGATTCTGAAAACCTTGAAGTTTCAAATGGAACATTAAAAATAATGGCAGTTGACCAACCGAAAACTGGTTTAGTTGTTGGCTATTGTCCTCCTCAATGTCAGCCATGTGCAACGCAACAAGAAATAGATGATTGTATTATGAGTGATGGATTTAAAAACCTTAGAACTTTCAACCGTTCATCATCAAATATTTGGACAATAAAGAATGATTTCTTAGAAGGGAAATATGAAATTAGRTGTAGAATATCTAAAGGTAAAGGATTRTGGCCAGCATTTTGGACATTTTCAGGTG
>NVVI01000044.1:0-23844 GCA_002402165.1 Flavobacteriales bacterium | reverse complement strand
GNRSCWGGTRGTACAMTTTGGAGTGAGCATGATTTTTTTGAAATATATCATGATGATGATAATTTTAGATACACTAACAATGTTCATTTCGACTTAAACAATGATGGTGAAACTAATGGTGAACAATGTGATTATGAGATAGGACATAGTGCGGCTAATGATTTTGAAAATTGGCATACCTACACGACCTATTTTGAAAAGGATAAAATTGAATATTTTATTGATGGCAATTTTATCCATCGAAAGACTAGATATTTAACACTAAGTGGTCAAAGTTTATTTTGTGATGATGGGACAATTGGTGCTGGATCCGCATATGATTTAACTGCTTGGCCTAGGCAACCTATGCAACTTGTTTTAAATATGGCCATTGAAACTGGATCAAATGCACCTAACGCATCGACTGTTTTTCCTGCTACATACGAAATAGATTACGTGCGATACTGGGGAAAAGTACCAATTTGTGATAATGATGTTGTTAAATTTACTACTTTCTCTGGTGTGCATAAAGGGAATGTTGCTGTTTTGTTTTACAATGCGAAAGTGATTACCGCTACAAGTGCAACTGTTATTGCTCGCAATGAAATAATTATTTTGCCTGATTTTCATGTAGAAGAGGGAGCCTCTTTTTATGCTATAATAGATCCGCTTGTATGTAACTCCAATGCACGTATTATTGACACTACTATTAATGAGCATAATAGAGATGTATTTCAGGATAATTTGAAGATGAAAGAGGAACTATTATCAACGGATAACATTGTTTCACAAATTAAAATTTACCCCAACCCAACAACAGGAATATTTACTATTGAGTTAGAAAATTTAATTAATAATAGTTTATTAGTAGAGGTATATGATATAATGGGTAAAAAAGTAGTCAATAAAACTGTTTTAGAAAATAAAATGGTAATTAATATTGCTAATTTTCCTAAGGGCATTTATTTGGTAAGAGTTATAAATAATAATAAAACGTTTACTCAGAAAATTGTTTATCAATAATCTATTAGGATTCTTAAAAAGGGTGAATTGCAAATCCAAATGAGAAATTAAGTTGGGTAAAAAAGAAATGTTGACTGGCTCTGTCTGATGGGTCGGGCGAAGTTCTTATATTAGGCATATCAATAAAACCTTCTTTTAATTCACCCCTTATAAAAAAGGTATTAAAGAAAGTTACGTTTAATCCAATTTTCCCAGCAAGTCCATAACCAGCAAAATCAAACTCATCATATCGTTCTTTATTCCATAAGGTTACATTAGATTTTGGCATTAAAGCTCCAATACCAAATCCTATTAAAGCGTTTACCTCAATTTTATTTGGATTCATATTTATTTTAAACAGTTTTAGGAGGTCGTCATTTCTTGTTATTTCAATGTTTAAATAATTTAGCCCATCAGTGTGCTCAAATCTTAAAAAATCCTGACTTATTGTAATGTCATCATTGTCATAAGTCCCATCATAATTACTTCCGTCATTAATTTCTCCAGTAATTTCAGTTTCTTGATTAGTAACCATCACATATTTCATGTGGTCAACTCCAATAGAAAGATCTATGTTGTTAGTTACAAAAAATCCTATTCTGAAGTTTGTTTGGGGAATAGTAATCCTACTAGGATTAAAATAAGGGTCTAAACCGAACTTGGATTGTCTGTCCCTTGCTTCAACATCATTTAATTTAAAGTCATAGTTATCGCCAGTAAATTGGATGTCAGAATTGGTATAATAACCTCTGTTCCAACCCCAGAAAATATAAATTCGTCCTTTATTTGTTTTAATATCCTCTTTATGCATTAATATGATAGGCTCATTTTCTTGTGCACTCAAAAAAGCACCATGAAAAAGAAGCATAAATAGAAAAACAGTTAATCGCATACTTGATATTTACTAATACAAAGTTAAAATGATAATTTTAATAAAGTATTTTGTTAGCTTTTAAATATAGCCAGCAAATCTCTTGCTGCTTTAAATGGGCTTATTTCCTCGTTTATTACCTGACTTTCTAATTCATTCATTTTGCTTTTAATGTTAGAATTAGAATAGAAAAGTGCAGTAATAGAAGAATTAATAGTGTGTTCTAACCAATATTTAGCTTGTTGTTTTCTATTTTGATTAAAGTGTCCATTAGATGTAGTAAGAGTTACAAAGCTTTCGATAGTTTCCCAGGTAATATCTATGTTCTTGTTTTCGAGTGCTGAGCAAGAATCAACCTTTGGTATCCATTTATTATCATTTTTAGGAAAAAAATGAATCGCATTTTTATATTCTTGAATAGCAATATTTGCTTTATCAATATTTTCTCCATCAGCTTTATTTATAAATATGGCATCAGCAATTTCCATTATACCTCTTTTAATTCCTTGTAATTCATCCCCAGCACCAGCAAGCATAAGCAATAAAAAGAAATCGACCATTGATTTTACTTCAATTTCTGACTGTCCTACACCAACTGTTTCAATTAAAATGGTGTCAAACCCAGCTGCTTCGCATAGTATGATAGTTTCTCGAGTAGCTTTTGCAACACCTCCTAAGGTGCCAGATGATGGAGAAGGACGTATAAAAGCGTTATTATTAACAGATAAGCTATTCATCCTCGTTTTATCCCCCAAAATGCTTCCGCCACTTTTTTTACTACTTGGATCTATTGTTAGAACAGCTACTTTTTTGTTTTTTTCTTCTATTAAGTATGTACCTAAAGACTCTATGTATGTGCTTTTCCCCACTCCTGGAACTCCAGTAATACCTACTCGAATCGAATTCCCAGATTTAGGTAAGCAGAGTTCAATTAATTCTTCAGCAATTTTTTGATGTTCAAGAAGAGAGCTTTCTATTAATGTGATGGATTTACTTAAAATTGATGTATTTCCAATAAGAATACCATCAAAGTATTCCTTTGCTGTCAGGGAGTTTCTAGTTCCTATCTTTGTTTTGTTAATGTTTTTAGTCATAATTAATTGAAATAAAAGTAACAAAATTAAATTCATCTCGTAATATATTAATAGGCAATAATTTGATATTGGTCGATAAAAAAACTATATTTGTCGAGTAATATGATTTAAAGAATCAAATTATCTGTCGATTAACCTAATATACTTGAATTATGGATGAAGGAATCATTACAGGAATTGTTACTACTGTTATTTTAGGAGGAATTATGATTCTTCTATATGTTAATAGTAAGAAACATGATGAAAAAAAAAAAACGATTAGGTAATATTTACCATTTATCATTTTAATCCCCCATTTGTGTAATTTAAGATTATACAAATGCATAAGTAAGCTACTTTTACTAAAGTAATTACTTATTAACGAGGGATGATTGAAATAAAAGATTKACACAAATCTTATAAAGTTGGTAAAAATTCATTACACGTATTAAAAGGAATTAATTTTAATATAGCTGAAGGTGAATTAGTTGCCATTATGGGTTCTTCCGGTTCTGGAAAATCCACGTTACTTAATATTTTAGGAATGCTAGATGTTGCGGACAAAGGTTCGTATGTATTAGATGGGGTTCCTATTAAAGATTTAGACGAAACCAAAGCCGCTAAGTATCGAAACAAGTTTTTAGGCTTTATTTTCCAATCATTTAATTTAATTAATTATAARACTGCATTAGAAAATGTAGCGCTACCGCTTTATTATCAAAAAATGCCTCGAAAAGAAAGGCAAATCAAAGCAATGAAATATTTAGAAAAAGTTGGGCTTGGTGATTGGGCTACACACTTGCCTAGTGAACTTTCTGGAGGGCAAAAACAACGAATTGCCATTGCTAGGGCTTTAGTAGCTCAACCAAAAGTATTATTGGCAGATGAGCCAACGGGAGCATTAGATTCTGTTACTTCAGCAGAGGTAATGCAGTTAATTCAAGACATTAATGATGAAGGAAAAACAATTTTAGTAGTTACGCATGAACACGATATTGCAAATATGTGCAAAAGAATAGTGCTTCTTAAAGATGGTGTAATTATAGAGGACAAAAAAATCAATCAAGTAAAAGCTTCAGATCATGTTTAATAGAGACAGTTGGCAAGAAATATTTGATACCATCTCAAAAAACAAATTAAGAACTTTTCTTTCGGGGTTTACTGTTGCGTTAGGTATTTTTATTTTTGTTATTCTTTTTGGTTTTGGTAATGGATTAAAAAATTCATTTAAAGAGTTTTTTGTAGATGATGCTACTAACATATTTAGACTTTTTCCAGGTAGAACAGCTTTACCTCATAATGGTTTTAAATCTGGAAGAAAGGTAGAATTCGATAATGATGATTTAGCAGCAATACAAAAAACCTTTGCTTTCCAAATACAATATATAACACCACGAATAAAAAGGAATTACACTATAAAGTATAAAAATAAATCAAACAATTACGGGCTAAGAGCTGTAGCACCAGGGCATCAGTATGCCGAAAAAACAATTTTAATGAAAGGGCGTTTTATCAATCAACTAGATGTAATAAACAAGACAAAATATGTAGTTATAGGAAGATTAGTAGAGGATGATTTGTTCGGAGAGGAAGATGCAATGGGGAAATACATAAACATAGGAAAAAGATCTTTTAAAGTAGTTGGTGTTTTTCAAGATGATGGAGGAGACAATGAAGAACGATATGTCTATACTGCTTATACAACAAATCAATTAATTGAGATGAATACGGATAAGGTGGGACAAATTATTATTGCTTTTAAACCGATAATAGGTTACGAAGGAGCGATGATTTTTGAAGAGGAATTAATGAGTTTTATGAAAAAAAGACATGACATAAGCCCAGAAGATGAAAGTGGTATTTATTTGAGAAATGTAGCAGAAACATTAGAGGAAAATCAACAGTTTGGTAGTTTACTGCAAATTGTAGTAACTTTTGTTGGGATAGGAACTTTAATCGCAGGTATAATTGGTATCAGTAATATAATGGTCTATGTTGTTAAAGAAAGAACCAAAGAATTAGGCATCCGAAAAGCAATAGGAGCAACTCCAAGATCTGTTATTTTAATGATACTCCAAGAATCAATTTTCATTACAACAGCTGCAGGGTATATTGGCTTGTTTGGTGGTATTTTTCTACTTTCTTCTTTAGGAGATTCATTAGATGATTATTTTATTAAAAACCCTTACATCAATATGGGTACAGCAATTTTTGCTACTGTATTGCTAATTATATTTGGTGCAATTGCTGGTTATGTGCCCGCAAGACGTGCTGCCAGAATTAAACCAATTGTTGCTTTAAGAGACGAATAATGTTGATGTTTAACCGAGACGTATGGCAAGAAATATTTGGTTCTATTCAAAAGAATAAGGCTAGAACCATTATTACTGTAATAGGGGTATTATGGGGCATATTCATTTACATCGTTTTATCTGGAGCAGCTAAAGGATTGGATAACGGGTTTGAAGAACGATTTGAAGATGTTGCGATGAATAGCATGTTTGCATGGGCACAACAAACGAGTGTTCCTTATGCTGGATTTAAAACAGGAAGACCTATACAACTCAAGTTAGGGGATGTAAGGATGTTAAATACAAGAATTCCTGAAATTCAATTTATAGCACCTAGAATTGTTAAAGGAGTTTTTGATGGAATGCCAGGTAGTGTTGTTAGAGGTCAACGAGTAGGGAGCTACAATGTTTATGGGGATTACCCTGTGTTATCAAAAATTGCGACACAAAAAATATATATTGGTGGACGTTTTATCAATCAAGGAGATATAGACGAAGACAGAAAAGTTTGTGTAATTGGAGAACGAACAAAAAAAGAATTGTTTGCAAAGGATGAAGAACCTGTTGGTAAGTACATCCGAATTGATAAAATATTTTTTAGAGTGATAGGTGTTAAAAAGTTTGAAGAAGGGGGAGGCTTTGCAGGAGATGGCGATATCAACATTCCATTTACAACATTTAGAAAGCTTTATAATACTGGTGATGATGTCGGATGGTTAGCTATTGCAGCTTATGATGATGCGGATGTAATGCAAGTTGAACAAGATGTTAAAAATATTTTAAAGAAAATTCATAAAATTTCTCCTGAAGATGATAGAGCAATAGGTTCGTTTAACTTGGGTGAAATTTTTAATAAGATAAATGGCTTTGCTAAGGGATTAACGTTTTTATCCATGGTGGTAGGAATTGCAACAATTGTTGCAGGAGTTATAGGGATTGGCAATATTTTACTGATATCGGTTAAAGAGCGAACTAAGGAATTAGGAGTGAGAAGAGCTTTAGGAGCAACGCCAAGTGAGGTTCGTGGACAAATTATATTAGAATCAGTATTTCTTACCATGGTTGCTGGAGTGTTTGGAATTGTTTTAGGCTCGTTTGTGTTGAAAGGAATAGATGTGGCAACACAAGACACAGATATACCTTACACTAATCCAACAGTTCCTATTCCTTATGTATTAGGAGCATTATTTATAATGGTAGTATTGGGAACCCTAATAGGTTTAATACCAGCACAAAGGGCAGTAAGTATTAAGCCCATTGATGCATTGAGAGAAGAGTAACAATGAATGTAAAGTGAATAAATAAGAATATAAAATAATACCGAAGGAATTTCTCTTTTGAAAAGGGGAAATTTTGTCCAAATTGTCATCCTGAGTTTATCGAAGGATAAATTTGGAAACAAAATTAGGGCTATGTTAAAAGAATTTAAAAAATAAATAACAAAGGACATGAAAAAAGTATTTAAATACATATTAATAATTGGACTTCTTTTAGGAGTAATATATGCAACAAGTTTTTTTATAGAAACCAACAATCAGGACCCTGTTAAGTATGAATCAGAAAATCCGATAAGAACAACTATTGAGAAAAAAACAGTAGCAACAGGCAAGGTAGTTCCCGAAGATCAAGTTGAGATTAAGCCTCAGATTTCTGGGATTATTCAAGAGGTTTTTGTGAAAGAAGGAGAAATTGTAAAAGTGGGAGAGTTGATTGCTAAAATTAAGGTAGTACCTAACGAACAAGCCTTAAATAGTGCTACAGGAAGAGTTGATAATGCTAAAATTGTATTAGCCAATAGTAAAATTGATTTCAAAAGAAATAAGAAACTTTATGACAAAGGCATTATTTCAAATCAAGATTTTATATCCATCGAATTAAGATTTAATCAAGCTAAACAAGAATTAATTAATGCTGAAAATGATTTAAAAATCATTCAATTAGGAACAGCAGGTAAAGGAGCAACAAACACAAATATTCGTGCTACTGTTTCTGGTACTGTGCTTGAAATTCCAGTAAAAAAAGGAGACCAAGTAATAGAGAGTAATAATTTTAATCCAGGAACTACAGTTGCGATTATTGCCGATTTAACAGACATGATTTTTGAAGGTCAGATTGATGAAGCAGAAGTTGGAAATTTAAAAATAGATATGCCTTTAATTATAAGATTAGGAGCAATAAATGACAAAACATTTGATGCTAAGCTTCGTTTTGTGTCTCCTCAAGGAATAGAGGAACAAGGGGCAGTTCAGTTTAAAATTGAAGCGAATGTAAAGTTAGATTCCAACTTTTTTGTAAGAGCAGGTTATAGTGCTAATGCAACAATTGTTATTGGAGAGAAGAAAAATATTTTAGCAATAAAAGAAGCTCATGTCCAATTTGATGAGGAAACGGATGAGCCCTTTGTTGAGCTAGAGTTAGGTGACCAAGATTTTGAACGCAGAGATATTGAATTAGGTATTTCTGATGGTATTAATGTAGAAATAATATCAGGACTAACAGAAAAGGACAAAGTTAAAGTCTGGAACATTACAGAGCCTCTTAAGAAAAAAAGTGAAGAGGATAAGAAAAAGAAGAAAAAAAGAAAATAACTAAATAAAACGTCATGCTGAATTTATTTCAGCATCTAGCTAAACAGACCTTGAAATGAATTTATGGTGACGCTAAGAAAGAAATAGACATGAGAATAATACTATCAATAATTGCCTTATCCTTTTTCGGAAGCGTTAATGCTCAAGAAAATAAAGTATGGACTTTAAAAGAGTGTGTTGATTATGCTTTGGAAAATAACATTTCTGTAAAACAATCTGAATTGGACAAGAATATTTCCATAGAAGATGTAAAAGCAGCCAAGTGGAATTTTGCACCAAACTTAAATGCAAGTGCTGCACAGAGTTATAATTTTGGATCTTCCATTGGTGTTTCTGGAGCAAGAATTCCAGCAGACTTTAGGTCCAATAGCTTTAGCATTAATTCTACTATTAATGTATTTGATGGTTTTGCCAATGTACATAGCTTAAAACAAGCTAAAATAGGAGTAGAGGTGCAAGAAGCTGCCATTGCAAAAATGAAAAATGATATTTCCTTAAATGTGGTTAATTCTTATTTGCAAATATTGTTTGCTAAAGAGCAGCTTAAAGTTGCTGAATCTCAATTAGAGATTAGTAAAAATGAAGTGAGTCGAGTAGAGCAATTGGTACAGGCAGGAGTTTTACCTCAAGGGGATTTACTAAACATTAAATCTACATTAGCGGCTGACAATCAAAATTTAATTGTCGCGCAAAACACGGTGGTTATTTCTAGTTTAGGCTTAGCTCAATTATTGCAACTAGATGCAATGAGTATAGAAGTTGCTGATGTACCTATTAATGTTAAAGATCAAGCAATTTTAGGCAACAGTGTAACAGCTATTTATGATAAAGCAAATGCTACTTTTCCGGAAATTAAATTGGCTGAGCTAAATATTTTAAGTGCAGAAAAAAGCATTAAAATATCGAGAGCAAGCTTTTATCCTTCTTTTTCGGTAAGCTTTGGTATGAATACAGTTTACCAGCATAGACAAGGAACAACAGATTTTTCTCCGTTTACTTTTAGCGATCAAATAGATGATAACTTAGGACAATCAGTAGTGTTTTCATTAAACATTCCTATTTATAACCRTTATCAGTTTAGAGCTAATGTAAATAGGTCTAAAATCAATTATCAAAAAATAGAGTACAATCTGCAAAGTGAGCGTTTACGTCTAAGAGAAACTATACAAAATGCTTATACGGATGCTCAAGCTTCTTCTAAGGCTTATGATGCTGCTACAATTTCTGTAGAAGCACAATCTAAAGCATTTGATTACGCTCAAGAACGTTTTACAGTTGGAGCAATAAATTCTTTTGATTTTAACCAAGCAAAAAATAACTTGGTAAATGCACAATCGCAACTCATACAAAGCAAGTACGATTTTATGTTTAAGCTAAAGGTGTTAGAGTTTTACTTTGGAGTTCCGTTTATAGCGGAGTAGAAATTAACTCCTTCCCCGAGCAGTCGGGGATCCAGAAAAAACACTTTATTTTGACACTGGATTCCTGCCTGCGCAGGAAAGAAGTTTTTTTTAACTAAATTAGTTGCCTAACTCATCTTTATGAAAAAGCTACTTATAATTATCTTTCTTTTTAGTGTATTGTGCTCTTTTGGACAAGAGGAGAAGAAATATGATAAAATAATTTCATTTACGGAGTTGATTACTGAAATTGAAAATGCAAAACCAGGTTTTGTTACTGAATTTAGAAATACTCACATAAAATTAGACGCCAGAAATGAGTACAATAGTGAAAATAGTTGGTGAAGATGTAGGCTTAATTAGATTACATGGAGGAACAGTAGAGAAATCTACTTTTGTTATAAGAAATAAAAAATTCAATGGGTTGTATTCCTTTCAGAATTGTAGAATAGATAATATATCTTTTTTTAATTGCACATTTGGTCCTATTTATTTTGAAAGAAATTGTTTAGTCTCAAACTTTGAAGTTCGAAATACCAAATTCAAAAAAATAGTTATAGATTCTTGTTTATTCGAGTCTTTAACTTTAAAAAACTCTGAAAATAGATGGCGGTATTAGGGTTAAAAAGAGTAATATTAATTTTCACATAGCTAACTGTAGTTTAAAGGGGTTGCTTGTTGTTTGGCTTTGTAATATCGACAATTTAAATTTTTCAGGAATAAATAATAAAATTGATGATAATCCATTTCTTTTTCAATTAACAAAAAATAATATAAAAAGTATGAGTATGTCATATAATAAGTTTGGTGATTTGTACATTTATAATAACTCATTTTCTTCTCAAATTATTATTAATAAAGGGACTTGCGAAAATTTTTTCATTACAGAAAACCAATTCTTGATTGATTCAACATTCAATTTAACTTATGGCGTTTTAGGTCTTAATAGCGAGGGAATCAGTGTCTTTAAAAAGAGAGACTCAATTTTTGATATCAATAAAACACCACCTTATTAATCGTGTTTACAATTATGATTTTTCAGGTTCTACTTTTGAAGAGTTTGAAATGAAAAATGAAAATATTGAACGTATTAACTTTAACAACACTACATTTACGAAAAGCATTAATTTAGATAGTGTAAATATTAATAAAGATTTTTCAGCCATAGGTATTGAAATACCAGAGTACAACATCAATTTTACTTGGAGTCAATTTAAAGATAAGCTTAATTTTAAATTAACAGATTCAACCAATTATAATGTTTTTACTACTGATGATTTATCAGATGTTGTAATATATAACGAATACATAGCTACGTTAATCAAGTTCTTTTCTACTTTTAAAACAAGAGGCGACTTAGAATCCGCTAACGCCTGTTATGTAGAAATGAAAGATGTGGAAACACGCAGATTAAAATATTTGTATGAAACTGAAGGAGGCTCAAAGTATTTTCTAAATTACAACTTAAATCGATTTCTAAAATTCTTTGCGGAGTACGGAACTAGCCCTGTTCGTTCAGTACAAATTAGTGGTTGGGTTATACTAATTTTTAGTTGTTTCTATTTTTTCTTTTACTCTGCTTGGGATCAAATTAACCGTAAATTTTTAATTGGTAAAGGAGAAATGTTACTCGCTTACTTTAAGTCAGAACAAAAGCTAGAGGATTTATACTCCGATAAACACAAAGAAGATTTAAGCACATTTACATCATTTAAACAAAATTTAAAAGAGAGTAAGGAGCAAGTGCCTTTCTTTTTTATGTTGTTTTTAAAACCTTTATATTGGATTGCTGTACTTAAATTAAAAGGCAACAAAGCATTGTATAAGCGTGTAGAATTTTTGCAAGGCAAGTGGGTAGACTTAACTGCAGGTAAAAAGTTTTTGCTAGGTTCGGTAACCTTTTTAGCAATAATAACTTATGGTGTGTATTTAATTACCATTAGAAGTTTAAATAGTTTAATACTGAGCATTAACACATTTACTACTTTAGGTTTTGGAGATATACCTGTTGTTGGGGTAAGCCGTTATGTAGCTATTCTAGAAGGCTTCTTGGGTTGGTTTTTACTGAGTATATTCAGTGTGTCATTAATCTCTCAAATACTGCAGAATTAACGTCATTGCGGGCTTGACCCGCAATCTTTATAAATTAGTTACATTAGTAAAATGGAACGAGGCGGTTGTATTTACTTTATGTCTAATAATTATAATAATGTACTTTACTTAGGGGTAACATCAAACCTGTTCATCAGAATACATCAGCATAAAAACAAACAATATCCTAATTCATTTACAGCTAAATTCAATTGTAATAAACTGGTTTACTACGAAACATTCTCAAGAATAGAAGAAGCGATTGCAAGAGAAAAAAACATTAAGAATTGGAAAAGAGAATGGAAAGACGAACTAATTAATAAAACTAATCCTGATTGGCTAGATTTGAGTGCTAAAATTGATAGATAAATTTTAGTTTGAGATTGCGGGTCAAGCCCGCAATGACGTTATTAGTACTAATCATTACTCACAGTAGCAAAACCAACTAATCGATCAAAATTGTCATTGAGCTCCCTATGGTAAACTAAAATGGAATATTCGTTTCTGGTTTCGTAATGCGAGCCTTCAATGATAGAAATATCTCCAGTATTTTTAGAGCCATCTTTTACAAAACAGTATTGGTAATTGTAATAACCTTGTTTTAAGAGTACTTCTTTAAAGTATTGTTGGTTAAGGGTATCGTATTCCATTTTTAGCTCTTCTTTAAATTTCCAATCACAAAACTTACCAAATAAGTAAAGGTTTCCATTTTGTATGGGGATAGTTGGTAAACTAAAATGAACTTTAATGTAATCAGCTTCAATTTCACTGTCTGTTCCTTCATTTCGTTTTATTAAAAAATTACCGTTTAAATCTGGTTGAGAATAGTATTGCTTAAAAGAGCGTCTTTCATCATTTAAAAGGTAAACATGAGTTAACCTATCATGTGCTTCAAGTTGTATTTTTTCAACCCTAATGGTGTTGTATCGTATGCTTTTAATGTCAAACTCTCTAAACTCATTGTTGGCATCAAAAACATTCTCACTGTTGTTGTAATCGTARTTTAATTCGGTATCGTTWATAAAYTTTGGYTTTAAACCAGTAATGGCATTATCCCARCGGTAGTTTTGCATCARYACTACATTTAATCTCCCAAAAGGATCTTTAATRTCATARCCATCATGGTTTATTTTAAAATCAATTTCTTGTCTAAAGTAGCTTTCATTAACATCAGTTGCTCTTTTTATATTCATTGTAATGGCAACATGATTTTCAAAAATCATAAAGCGTTTAGTGATAATAGGATGTTCCTTATCGTTTACCTTGTATACCATAATAACATAATTGCCCGATTTGGTCAATTTCATGTTCTCATTAGGAAAGGTTAGGTTATAATGTGTATAATATAAGTCGGTGTTATTACAATATCTAAAATCAAATAATTCATCTTCAAAAAAACCTTCTATGTATTCATTTTGAGCTAGTTCAGATTTTTCCCAATTGGCATCACAATGTATTATCGTAAAATAATAGATGCTATTGTCTCTTCTTAAATCATCAAAGCTTAGCTTAATAGTTTCGCCACTGTTTAAGCTAATAATAGGATAAGTCATTTCAGAACGTGTATTAAAAAGCAGAACTGTTTTTATGCTGTCATCATAAATGTAATCATCATACCGAATAAAATTTTCTAAGGCATAATCATCCTCATTTTTATCAACTAATTTGGCTGAACTGCATATTGTAAATACAACTCCTAAGGTGATGACAGAAATGATTGAAAATCGCAGAAAATGATTGCTCATTAAAATTAGTTTAGTTGGTGAAATTACGATATTGAACTATGCAATTTTAGTGCCCATCTAAATTCTTTTTAAATTGCTTTGAAACACGATACTATTTTATAAATTTGTTGTCTACTTCACAAAAAAATAAATATGTCAATAGACGTAAAAATTCGTAAAGGCGTAAACATTAAACTGAAAGGTACAGCCGAAAAATTATATGCCAATCCTGTTACTACTTCTGATATTGTTCTAAAGCCTACTGATTTTCCTGGATTAACACCAAAAATGATGGTTAAGGTAGGAGATAAAGTAAAAGCTGGTTCTCCAATATTTTATAACAAGGAAAATGAGAGAATATTATTTACTTCTCCAATTAGTGGGGAGGTTACAGAAATTAACAGAGGAGAAAAGAGAAGAATACTAGAAGTAAAAGTAAAAGCTGATGGGAACATGGCTTACGAAACTTTTAAGCAGGGAGATCCAAGCAGTATGTCTAAAGAAGAAATTTTAGATAATATGCTAAAAAGTGGGGTTTGGCCTTTTATTCGCCAACGGCCTTATGATATTGTTGCTAATCCTATGGATACTCCAAAAGCAATTCATATAACTGCATTTGATTCTGCTCCATTAGCTCCAGATTACGGCTTTATTGTTCATGGACAAGGAGAGCTTTTACAGTTTGGATTAGATGCGCTAACAAAATTAACATCAGGAGCCGTACATTTAAATATCACAGGAAATGCAAATGCTGATGAAGCATTTTCTTCTGCAAAAAATGTGCAAGTAAATAAAATTTCAGGACCACACCCAGCAGGAAATGTTGGTGTTCAATTACACCACATCGATCCTATTAATAAAGGAGAAGTTGTGTGGGTATTAAATGCACTAGATGTATTAACAATAGGTAAATTATTTAAAGAAGGTAAATTTGATGCTTCAAGAACAATTGCTTTAACTGGTTCTAAAGTAACTACACCTAAATATATTAAAACTGTTTTAGGGGCTAATGTTGCTGATATCTTGAAAGGAAACGTAGAGGAAGGAGGACGATTTATTAGTGGAAACCCTTTAACAGGAACACAAGTAAACGATAATGGTCATTTAAGTTTTTACAATTATCAACTAACAGTAATTCCTGCAGGTGGAGATTATAGATTTATGGGCTGGCTACCGTTCTTAGGGTTTACAGGGAAAAGCTTATCGAGAACTTCATTTTCATTTTTATCGCCAAATAAAGAGCGTGATTTAGATGCCAATATGAATGGAGAAGAAAGAGCATTTGTTATGGCAGGCGAATACGAAAAAGTATTTCCTATGAATATCTATCCTGTTCACTTAGTAAAATCAATGATTACAGAAGATATTGACTTAATGGAAAACTTAGGGGTTTACGAAGTAGCACCAGAAGATTTTGCGTTATGCGAGTTTGGATGTACTTCAAAAATAGAAACGCAAAAAATAGTAAGAGACGCTTTAGATTTAGTAAGATCAGAAACGAGCTAAATCCTTAATAGATTAAGATATATGAAAGCATTAGAAAAATTTATGCAAAAAATGAAGCCAAGTGCTGATGGGAAATTTCCTATTGCGCATGCGGTTTGGGATGGAACCTATACATTTTTATTTGTTCCTGGGCATACTAATAAGAGTGGAGTTCACATTAGAGATAGTGTAGATTTAAAAAGAACAATGATAATTGTTGTAATGGCATTAATTCCATGTTTATTATTTGGAATGTTTAATGTTGGACATCAACATTTTTTAGCAATAGGAGAATGTGTTGCTGGTGATGATGTTTGTGGAATGTTTTGGGATAAGTTCTTATTTGGAGCAATGAAAGTATTGCCACTTGTAATTATCTCTTATGGAGTAGGATTAGGAGTAGAGTTCATTTTTGCAGCAATCAATAAACACGCAATACAAGAAGGATTCTTGGTTTCAGGAATGCTGATTCCACTAATTGTTCCAGTAGATATTCCATGGGGAATGTTAGTTGTGGCGGTTATTTTTGCTGTTGTTATTGGTAAAGAAGTTTTTGGAGGTACAGGAATGAATATCTTAAATGTTGCCTTGGTAACAAGAGCATTTTTATTCTTTGCTTATCCTACAAAAATGTCGGGAGATAAAGTTTGGACAGATGTAAGTTTAGAAGAAGGACAAACATTAATTGATGGCTATTCTGGTGCTACTCCTTTAGGAAATGCAGTTGAAGGTGGTGTAAATGCTATTCCTTCTATTATGGAATCAGTTATTGGTTTTATTCCAGGTTCAATTGGAGAAACTTCTGTTATTGCTATTGCAATAGGAGCTATCTTGTTGTTGTTTACAGGAATTGCAAGTTGGAGAATTATGCTTTCAACATTTGTTGGAGGGTATGTTATGTGCTTAATCTTTAACGCAGTTGCAGGAGATAACTTATTTATGGCAGTTCCACCTTTACATCAACTAGCTATAGGAGGATTTGCTTTTGGATTAGTCTTTATGGCAACAGACCCCGTAACAGGGACACAAACCAATTCAGGTAAATGGGTGTATGGTTTTATAATAGGATTTTTAGCAATACTAATTAGAGTCGCTAATCCCGCATATCCAGAAGGAATGATGTTGGCAATATTAATAGGTAATGTATGTGCACCATTAATTGATCATGTAGTAATACAATCAAACATTAAGAAAAGATTAAAACGAGTTAAAACAGCGTAATTATGGCTATTAATAAAGAAAGTAACGGATACACAATTTTGTTTGCTACCATTATGGTAATCATTGTTGGTGGGCTATTGGCTTTTATCTCATCGAGTTTAAAACCGTTGCAAGATGCAAACGTTAAAAACGAAAAGATGCAAAATATTTTGCAAGCTATTGGTTTGGAAGAAATGAATGATTTGCAAAGAAATGATGCAGGAGGAATATTTAACGATTACATCAAGAGAAGAATTACCATTAACTATAAAGGTGAAATTTTGAGTGATAAAACAGATGCAGATGAAATTGATCCTATGGATAAATTGGATGCTTTTAACATCGATTTAAGAAAAGAATACTCTAGGTATGTTAAACCAATAATGAGAGACAATAAAGGCGATGAAGAGGCACTTCAAAAAGCATTGTCAAATTCAACAGACATTCATTTTCCAATATTTGTTTGTGAGAATGAGGGTAAAACGTATTATATCTTTTCTGCAAGTGGCAAAGGATTATGGGATGATATCTGGGGTTACTTAGGAATTGCTTCTGATGGAAAAACATTTACGGGGACTGTGTTTGATCATAAAACGGAAACAGCAGGTTTAGGTTCTAAAATCAATGAAACTTGGTTTGAGAAGCAATTTATTGGAAAAACAATTGAAGAAGGTGGAGAATTTGTTCGAATTGGAGTATTAAAACCAGGAAAAGATAAAGATAACCATCAAGTAGATGGAATTAGTGGTGCGACTTTTACAGGAGTAGGAGTGGACGAGATGTTGGGAAGAAACTTATCAGTTTACTACAGGTTTTTAAAAAATAACCCAGAGTTTATTAAAGAATAAGATATTTTAAGAATTAGCTATGAGCGAAGAAAAAAAATCAGAACCATTATTCTCTAAAAAGAATAAAGCGTTAATTACTAATCCACTGAATCAAATTAATCCAGTAACCATTCAGGTATTGGGTATTTGTTCAGCACTAGCAGTAACGGTGCAAATGGACAACGCCATAATTATGTCTATAGCCGTAACAGCAGTATTGATTATTGGGAATGTATTGGTTTCATTAATGAGAAACATTATTCCTGGTAAGATTAGAATTATTGTTCAACTAGTTATTGTTGCCGCATTAGTAATTATTGTGGATCAAATTCTAAAAGCTTATGTATATGATGTTTCTAAAAAACTTTCAGTATTTGTTGGGTTAATTATTACTAACTGTATTATCATGGGTCGTTTAGAAGCTTTTGCATTAGGAAACAAATCATGGGCATCTGCATTAGATGGTTTAGGAAATGGAATTGGTTACGGGTTGGTATTGGTAGTTGTAGCTTTTTTTAAAGAGTTGTTTGGCTCAGGTTCATTAACTATACCTGGCTTTGGTAAATTAGAAATCTTTGGTAATGCTACTGAAATGACTGGTTTATATGCAATGGATTATATGGATAACGGATTAATGTTGTTACCTCCATCATCATTATTTTTGGTAGGAATATATATATGGGTTCAAAAATGGAGAACACCAGAATTAATTGGAGAATAAATTTAATTAGATAATAAAGCTAATGAGCAAATGGAATAATTAAAGAATTATCACATTATCTCATTATCAAATTAACAAAGACATGGAATATATTAACATATTTATAAAAAGTGCTTTTATCGACAATATGGTTTTCACCTTCTTTTTCGGGATGTGTTCATATTTGGCGGTTTCTAAGACAGTAAAAACTGCAGTAGGATTAGGAGCAGCGGTAATATTTGTATTAGTAATTACCATTCCGATAAACTATTTATTAGAGGAATTTGTATTGAAAGAAGGAGCCTTAACATGGATGGGAGATGAGTATGCAACAATGGACTTAAGCTTTTTAAGTTTCATCATGTTTATTGCAGTAATTGCTTCTATTGTTCAATTAGTTGAAATGTTGGTTGAGAAATTTTCCCCTGCACTTTATGGAGCTTTGGGTATTTTCTTACCGTTAATAGCAGTAAACTGTGCAATATTAGGAGCTGCTTTATTTATGCAACAAAAACAATTTGCTAACATTGGTGAGGCTACAGTTTATGGTTTAGGGTCTGGATTTGGATGGTTTATAGCCATTGTATTAATTGCAGCAATAAGAGAAAAAATTAAGTATTCGCACATTCCGGGGCCTCTAAAAGGAGTAGGAATGGCATTTATTCTAACAGGTTTAATGGGATTAGCTTTCCTTGGATTTTTAGGATTTGAACTTTAAAATAGAATTTAAGACATTAAGATATCAAGAGCAAAGACAACACTTTTAACTTGATAACTTTAAAAACTTTATAACTAATAAATAATGGATATTCAACTGATAATAATAGCAATAATTGTATTTTTTGTTGTAGTTATAGTACTAACAAGTGTGTTACTATTTGCTAAGGCGAAACTAATGCCTTCAGGTAAAATTAAAATTACCATTAATGGAGATAGAGTATTAGAAGTTAATGGAGGAGATAATCTATTAAATACATTAAGTAGTCAAGGTATATTCTTGCCGTCTGCTTGTGGTGGTGGTGGTACATGTGCGCAATGTGTATGTCAAGTACATTCTGGTGGAGGTTCTATTTTACCAACAGAAGAGCCTTCTTTTTCTAGAAAAGAAATTGCTACTCACCATAGATTAGGTTGCCAAGTAAAGGTGAAGGAAGACATGGAAGTTGAGGTTGAAGAAGAAATATTAGGAATTAAAGAATTTAAAGCTAAAGTTGTTTCTAACTACAATGTGGCTACTTACATTAAAGAGTTTATTGTAGAAGTACCAGAAGACATGGATTACAAAGCTGGAGGGTACATTCAGATTAATGTGCCACCTTGTACCATTAAGTTTTCTAATATGGATGTTAAAGCACATCCTCAAGATCATCCGGGAGAACCAGATAAGTTTGAAAAAGATTGGGCAGAAGGAGCCTTTGCCATTAGAAACTTAGTCATGAAAAATGATGAAGAAGTAATTAGAGCTTACTCTATGGCTTCTTATCCAGCAGAAGGAAGAAAAATAATGCTAAACGTTAGAGTTGCAGCACCACCTTGGGATAGAGACAAGAACACTTGGATGGATGTAAATCCGGGAGTAGTGTCTTCTTATATCTTTAACCAAAAAGAAGGTGATGAAGTAACCATTTCTGGACCTTACGGAGAATTTTTTATCAATGATTCTGATGCAGAAATGCTTTACGTTGGTGGTGGAGCAGGAATGGCACCTATGCGTTCGCACTTATACGAACTGTTTAAAACACTTAAAACTGGTAGAACAGTAACATATTGGTATGGTGGAAGATCAAGAGCTGAGTTGTTTTACATCCATTATTTTAGAGATTTAGAAAAAGAATTTCCAAACTTTAAATTTTTCTTGGTATTGTCTGATGCATTAGAATCTGATAACTGGGTAAACAAAAAAGATGTGAACGATCCTGATGGAGATGGTTTTACAGGATTTGTACACCAAGTGGTAATAGATGAATACTTAAACAAACATGAAGAACCAGAAGAAATAGAATTGTATTTCTGTGGACCGCCTATGATGAATGTTGCTGTTCAAAAAATGGGAGAAGATTTTGGTATACCATTAGAGAGCATCAGATTTGATGACTTTGGAGGGTAACTTCAATAAAATATAGACAAACAAAAAGCCTCGACAGTGTCGGGGATTTTTTTGTTTTAATGCTTAGCTAAAAATAGACTGCTACTTCTTTAAGATCTTATCAGCAACTATCTTTGCATCTTTGCAATATTTATCATCACCAGCTAATGTCCATTCGCCAGTTTTTTCAATGTAAAATCGAACTGTTTTAGCTACTACTTCATCATAACCACCATACGATGTTAGCATTTCCTGCACCTCTGCAACGTGTTCTTTCTTGCTTATTTTACCTAGTGAAACCATCACCCAACGCCTATTAATCCGTTTAGATTTCTCTTTGTGAATAGGGTCTTTCGTTTTGTAGGCCATTAAAAAAAGCGAAAGTGCTTTCGCTTCAGGTGAGGGTTTTTCAGTGTTTTTTTTCATGTACTTGTTGTAAATAACAATGTGTGCTAAAGGTACTTAAAATGGATAAGGTTTGATGATTTCGGAGGGTAACTTCAATAAAATATAGACAAACAAAAAGCCTCGATACTGTCGCGGCTTTTTTGTGTAAAATTGGCTAATTTAGAAAAATGAAGAAACTCATAATTATATCAATTGTACTACTTTTCAATTGTACCACATCATGGTCTCAAAACGAGCGTTTAACTTACATTAAGAATACCGATAATGGGAAAACGTTACCAGATTTTAAACTTCTTAATGCAAACGGAGAAGAAACCTCCTTTCATAAAATAAAAGCCAATTTAATAGTAATAGATATTTGGGCAACTTGGTGTGGACCATGTAAAAGACAAGCTCCAGCTTACGATGCACTAAGAGAAGAGTTTGATGAAAAGGAGGTAATGTTCCTTTCTATATCTAGAGATGAAATACAAAAAACTTGGATGAGTTACCTAAAGAAAAAGAAGAAGAAGAACGATTGGCACTATTGGGTTGGCAAAGATATAGAGCACCCTATAGAGCAATTAACTTATTACCAGTTTGAGAAAGAAGGAGTAAAATATACCGCACAGGGAGTACCTCGTTATATATTAGTAGATGCCAACTATAAAATAATAGAGCGGAACTTGCCTAAACCTGATATAGGCTTAAAAGAGCGAATAAAGAAAGAACTCCTTAACTCAAAATAAAAAAGCCTAACAATTAGATAACAAGTTTAAGCTGTTACTTTTCTTGGATGAGGTGTGCCTGGTATAAAAACATACGATTTGATGATTTTGGGGGGTAACCCCAAAACAAGATAGATAAACAAAAAAGCCCCAATCCCGATAGCTATCGGGATTGGGGCTTTTTTGTTTTGATAGAACAAGATTTTTTCATGGACTATTGACTAATAGTTGTATGAAAATTTCTTAAGATTTCTTTCTAAATGTCAAAGGAACAATCAAACGCACACTAAAATTTCTACCCATATTAAATACACCAGTTTGGTTATTTGCTAAATTTTCAGGAGCATATTTTAACCTACTTAAATGGCTTTGGTAAGCTACATCTAAAAGATTACTTACTGTAAAAGAGATAGAAAATGATGTATTCCCTTTTTTATTTACCACATTAGTCCCTATTCCTGAATTTAACAAAGTATACCCTGCTGTTGGAGTTTCCGTTCCAAAAGCAGATAGTATTTCAGTCTGCTGAAAAGTGTAAGCTAGATCAACACTTAGATATAAATTACGAAAAAGTGAACCTACTTTTTTAAAGTTTGCTCTTAACTCCGATTGTATTCTTGGAGCAGGCATAAAAGGCAAGTATTTGGTGCTATCTGGTTGGTTAAGTTGCTCTCCTCTAACAAAAGAGAAAGAGTTCTCAAAATGAAGCCAATCCAATGGATGAGGATGAATGTCAATTGCAAACTCCCCACCATAAAGGTTGGCATTCCCTTGCACAAATTGAAAAGTTGGAGCAGGATCAGATGGATCTATAATACTATCTCCTCCTGAAATACTGTTGAGCTTTTGCAAAAAGATGTAATTCTGAATAGAATTGTTAAATACTGCTAATTCAAAAGATATGTGTTTGCTGTTGTATAATAAACCTACATCTATCTGAATACTTGTTTCAGGGTTTAATTGAGTATTTCCTAATTCATAACGGAATGTTCCTTCATGAAGCCCGTTTGAACCCAACTCTGCCATATTAGGCGATCTAAAGCCTCTTGAAACATTTAGCTTTGCTGTTAACTTTTTAGTTAGACGATAACTCGCTCCAATACTTGCTGAGTAGTTTGAAAACGTAGTATTGAAATCCTGAAACTTAATAATCGCAGTAGTATCAGAGATATCGGTAGGTTCATCATTTGAATTTAGATACAATGGTAAAGAGTTGAGGTTTCTCATGTCGTACCTAAAGCCACCACTAATATGTAATTTGTCGAATGATTTTTGTGTGAAGACAAAAAGCCCAGCATCAAATAAATTATATTCTGGAATTAAAAACTCTTCACCTTTGTTATAGCTGTTTTGCTGCATTCCGTTGATGCCTATAGATGTTTGCCATTTTTTTGTTTCAGGAAGCAGATATTTTACATTATAATTAAACGTATTCAGTAAAAAGAAAAGTTCGGTTGCTCCTTCATCTAAAGGATCAGCAAATTCTTTTCTACTGTTTTGTTGGTAGGCAAAGTTTAATGAAAGTATTGATTTTTTTAGAAAGAACTTACTGTTGGAAGCTATTTTTAGGTGATTAATCCTCTGCCTTGGAATATCAATTCTATAACTTTGTAAATCGTTATTAGTTACAGTTTGTTCTTCAACTGTTGAGTTATTTATGGCTACTAGTTTTATGAAATCCCCTAAACTATCCCTTTCCCCTTCTACTAAACCTAAGGATTGATTGAAGCTGCTATAATGTAATTGGGAGAATCCCCATTTTTTATTGAGACCTATGCTTCCATTAAAATTAAATTCTTCAAAACCTGAGTTATACACTTTTCCATCATAAGCATTACCGTAATTTCCTGCTGTTTTCTTACTAACCCTTGCTAGCCAGTTAATACTTTTTATGTTTCCTGCATTCATAAAAGAGTAGCCTTGCAGGTTATTGTTAGATTGATAGTTTGACATTATCGTGCCAATTATTTTTCCTTTTTCAACTGGTTTTGGAGCTAAAAAGTGAATTACTCCAGCCATAGCATCAGAACCATACATTAAACTTCCAGGTCCTTTTATGATTTCTACTCGATTAACAGAGTATTCATCAATTTCAATTCCGTGTTCATCACCCCATTGCTGCCCTTCTTGTCTAATGTTATTATTTAGTACAACTACACGATTATAGCCAAGCCCTCTAATAACAGGTTTTGAAATTGCCCCTCCTGTTGTTACTTGCGAAATTCCGGGTTGCTTAGCAAGAGCATCAATAATGTTAGTTGAAGAGGACTCGTTAGATGAAATATTCTCGATTACGATAATCGGAACGGGATTTATTTTTCTTTCTGTAGAAGCTGAAGTTCCAGTAACTACTATTTCATTCATTTCAGTTATTGCGGGACTTAGTTCAACATTCAATCTGGTTTCTCCTTTAATAGTAATTTTTATAGTTTGTGTGGAGTAGCTTAAGTAGCCTATTTCAATAAGAAAAGTTCCTTGTGGTAAATCGTTGAATTCAAAAAGACCATTTACGTTTGTAGTTGTTCCTTTTTGAAGATCAGGGATGTAAATATGTGCACCAGGTAACGATTCACTTGTTTCTTTGTCTATTATTTTTCCTGATAAATTATTTTGTGCACTTGCCTGCATAGTAAATAGCATAGCAAACAGTATTGTTATTAATGTTTTCATTGTTCATTTTTTAGTATGGTAAAATTGATTTAAAGCAACCAGTATTTCATCCCTATAAAGTGTTGGGATGATTAAAATTTCGAAAAAAATATACTGGGGTAAAATACTTTAAACTACAGGCGGACCTCTACTAAAAATTACACTCGAAACAGCGTTGGGAAAGAAAGAGTAGGCAATAACTATATTTGTTGACGAAAGTTGATTTGGAATAAATGAATAATGACTATTAGCAACGTATTTGTTACGATTAACAGTTATAATCTTACAAAACTCACAATGCTCATGCTTTTTATTAAAATGAGTTTTGTGTTCGCAATGTGCCTTATCCAACTCGTGTGCGTGGTAGCTACTGATATGGCAGAGATTGTTTTCAAGCTCATTATTTGATTTGTCACAATGAGCTTCTTCTTTGTGATGGTGTAAAAGGTTTAACGGAACAATTGTTACTGAAATACACAGCAACAGTAGGTATGAAATAAGTTGATTTGTTAAACGGTTCACACCACGAAACTAGCTATAATTTTTAAAATAGCTAATATCTTAGTTATTATTACTCTTTCACAATCTTTTTAGTAATTAGTTGCCCATCTACTTCAAGCTGTAAAAAATAAATACCAGTAGGGTAAGTTGATAGGTCTAACTCTACTTGATTAGTAGCCTTTATTTTGTCTGATAATAGTAGCTGACCTAAACTGTTGCTAATGCTTATAGCTCTAGCTGTTCCTTCCTCAAAAGAGATAGA
>NVVI01000043.1 GCA_002402165.1 Flavobacteriales bacterium | reverse complement strand
GATTATCAGTATAATATACGAATAATTAACAACTTAACCAACTATAGTTTAGGTGATTATCTTAGATTTGTTTGAGAAAAAAGTATGAGTTTGCCCTGACTGTTTTTTTATTAGATTAGTTCAAATTGCTTTCGGAATGAGTGAAAGCAAAAAAATATTCCTTACACAATTAGGTGGTCAAATCCGTAAAAAACGAATTGAAAAAGGAATATCTCAAGCAGAATTAGCTCGAAAAATTTATAAAGACAAACAAAGTTTAGAAAGGGTAGAAAACGGAAAAACTAACCCTTCCATTTATTACTTACTGGAAGTTGCTAGGGGCTTAGATTTAAGTTTAAATGAATTATTATCTGAGTTTTAAAATTAATTTCCGTGTTCTCGCCCTTTTATTTTAGCACCACGATAACTTTTATCCAATGCCATATTTTCTTCTAGTAACTTTTTAGAAGGTCCTTTTTCAAGCAAATCATCTAAATTTGGCTGACCAGCATTTACCCACGCTGTGTACCAATAACTCCCTACTTTAATAATTGATCTTGTTAGCCTACGCTCTACCATTCCATTAAGCATATTATGATATTGAGTAGAATACTCTTCTGAGTACGCTTTTACCAAAACGGTTCCTCTATTTTCATGCGAATATTTTTGGTCAGAAGGAAATTCATTGTTTAATTTTCTTTCTAAATCCAACACCGAATCTTTTGCGGCAAAACTTCCTCTTACTGTTTCCCATTCATCTTCTAAAATATCATCTACATATTCAGCACGTCCTACAAAAAAGTCATAATCTTTTGACTTTAATTCTGGTAATCTCGATTCCCAAAAACCATGTATTCCTCTTTGTCCTGTAAATTGCCCATTATAGTTTTCAGTTGTGTGCAATGGCACATGAGAATCGCCAATGTAATGCCCTAAATCTGCAGATAGGCTTAAAATTCTGTCTACATTTTTTTCTTCAAAAGCTTTCGTTAAACGCATTACCATAACATTTACATGCCAAGGAACAATTCCGTAAGCATTTAATGTATCTTCAGTAAATTTTTCTACTGCATCATACCACTTTTTAGGAACTACTTTAAACGGGTCTTCTCCTGAATGAACATAATGATCTATGTCAATGTAATGTCTAGGTGCTTCTCCATCAACAGCATACCTCCTTTTATCTGGATCTACCGCATGTTCAGTAATGTATTCAATATTTTTCTTGTAAAATTTAATCATTTCTGGAGGTAAAGTAAATACCGCCATTCTGTTTATTTTTTTGTGACCGAAAAAACCCCAAGAAGTAGCAGTCTCTTGAAAAAAAGAAATAATAAAACAGATCAATACTATACTTAGAATATATTTAGATAAGAATTTCAAATTATTTACTACTTACAATTACATCACCTTCTAATACCGGAACAATACTAGATTGGTTTAAAGTTAAACAATAAATAATATCCTCTTCCATATTTAATCGACTTAATCTTTTTCTATGAGATGATTCTCCTAAAAAATTGTATAAATCGTCTTTTGCAGAATTATACATATTGATAGCTGCAATACTAGAATCAGATAAATTAGTAAACCTTAAATTTTGAGAAATTTTTTGTGCAACTGCTCCTGCAAATAATGTATCTTCTAAATTAAAACGATCTTTCCAGCCTGCACATAGTAGTAACACATCTTTATCCTCTTTTTCTATGTATTCACAAACCGCAGTTATATTTGTAAATGCTCCTATAACTACTTTATGAGCAGATTTGGCCATTTCAATAGCTCTTGTACCATTTGTGGTAGTTAAAACAATGGTTTTRYCTTTAAACCGYCCATCTYTAAATGMTAAAGGRGARTTYCCGAAATCAAAACCTTCAACAACTTCTGCRTTTCTTTCTGCACCAACTAAAAATCCTTTTTGTTTGTATTCTATTGCTTCTTCCAAAGTGGCAACTGGGATTAAACTGTCTATTCCACTCTCAAAAGCAGCACATATAGCAGATGTAGCTCTAAAAACATCAATTACAACAACTGTGCAATCCGTATTCTCAAAATAAACTGGGAAAAGTGCAGGAGAAGGAACTACTTCAACTTTCCTTGTATTTCCTGATGATTCTTCACTCATGTTTTAGTGTTTAGTTTCTTGTGTTTGGTTTTTAGTTGATAGTATAACCATACACTAACTACTAAATACTATACACTAATTATCCTTTATAAAATGGCATTTTAACCACTTTGGCTTTAATATTTTTATTCCTTATGGAAATATAGATTTCAGAATCAATTTTAGCATTTTCAACAGTAACATAACCCATGCCTATCGCTTTTTGAACCGAAGGACCCATTGTGCCTGAGGTAACTATTCCAATATTTTTTCCGTCAGCATCAACAATCTCATGATCATGACGAGGGATTCCTCTATCAATCAATTCAAACCCAACAAGCTTTTTGGTAACTCCTTCTTCTTTTTGTTTTTTTAAAAATTCTGAATTCACAAAATCTTTGGTAAATTTAGTTATCCAACCTAAACCAGCTTCCAATGGAGATGTTGTGTCATTAATATCATTTCCATATAAACAAAATCCCATCTCTAATCTTAATGTATCTCTACATGCTAAACCAGCCATTTTCATATTAACTGATTTACCAGCTTCTTGAATGGCATCCCAGATTATTTCTGCATCCTTGTTTTCAAAATAAATTTCAAATCCTCCTGCTCCTGTATAACCAGTTGAAGAAATAATTACATTATCAACTCCTGCAAATGTTCCTTTTTGAACGGTGTAATAAACCATGTCTAAATCCATATTAGTTAAGGGCTGTAGCATTTTTTGAGCATTTGGACCTTGCACGGCTAATAATGAAATGCTGCTAGATCTATCTTCAATACTAACATTTGCAGTATTGTGCTTATTTACCCAGTCCCAATCTTTATCTAAATTAGCACCATTAACCACTAACATATACTCATTCTCTCCTAACATGTAAACTAACAAATCATCAACTATTCCTCCATCATTATTTGGAAAACAAGAATACTGAACTTTACCTACTGTTAGTTTAGAAGCATCATTAGAAGTAATTCTTTGAATTAAATCTAACGCTCCTTCTCCTGAAAGCATAAATTCTCCCATATGAGAAACATCAAACACACCAACATTATTTCTAACATTTAAGTGTTCATCCGTTAATCCTGTGTATTGTAATGGCATATTAAATCCCGCAAAAGAAACCATCTTAGCCCCTAAATCAATGTGCTTTTGTTTTAAAGCAATGTCTTTGATATCTAGTACTTCCATGTTATAATTTTTAGAGCAACAAATGTATTAAAATAGTTAGAGTTTAAAAGAAAGCTATGAATTGTTTTATTTATGATCTTGAAAAATGCTGAACACCGTATAAAATACAATTTTAACATCTAAATATAACGACCAATTATTCACATAAAAACGGTCTAACCGTACTCTGTTAGTCAATAAATGAGAATCATCTATTTCTCCTCTGTATCCTTTTATCTGAGCTAACCCTGTAATGCCAGGTTTGATGGCATGCCTATTCATAAAATTCCCTAGTAATTGGCTGTATTCTTCAGTATGCTTTAGCATGTGTGGACGAGGGCCAACTATGCTCATTTCCCCTTTAAACACATTAAAAAATTGTGGAAATTCATCTAAACTGGTTTTCCTTATAAATCGACCCACTACCGTTATTCTTTTATCTTCTTTTGTTGCCTGAATTTTATCAGAATCGTCATTAACTTTCATGCTCCTAAACTTTAAGCAATAAAACTCTTTATTATCTATACCCGTTCTTTTTTGTTTAAAAAATATAGGTCCTTTTGATGTTGTTTTAATTATTACAGCTAGGATAGGAAACAGCCAAGTAAAAACGGTTAAAATAATAAACCCTGAAAACAATATGTCAAAACTTCTTTTTAGTAGCGTATTATAAGGGTCGTCTAAAGGTGTTAAAGGAATATTAAGCACGGTGGTATGACTAATATTTCTAGATTCTATGAGCTTGGAACTAACTCTTTGCCAATCTATAACCAACCTTAAACGAATAAAATTATTATCACAATAATTGGTTAGTTCGTCCATTAACTCATGATTAATTAATGATATTTTAATATACAGTTCAGTAATTGGTGTTTCTCTTTTAAGGTTTTCTAAGTTTTCTATTAAATTATCTGTTCCACTAATTGCTTCTATCTTTTGATAGTTTTTATCAATTGTATTTGCGAGTAAAGTTGATTGTACATCCTGAATAGAAAATCCTTCACCCACAATTACAATTAAATTTTTTTGTACTCTTTTAGAGATATAGGTTTTGTAAAATACATTGGTTAATACTCTCCCAAAAAACATTAAAGTTCCAAATCCAATAAAGGTGTAAAACAAAAATAATCGCGAATAAAATGTTTTAATTAACCCATTAAAAGCAATGGTTATCAATAATTGAAGCAAGACTACTAATCCAACTCTAAGAAAATACCTTCTTCGGCTAGTGAATAATAATGTACTATAAATTTTTTGAGAATGCGATAGAATTATCCAAGAGAGATTGATAAATATCAATAAGGTAAGATATTCATTTTTTAAAAATCCATAGGTTTCTTCATCGTTAAAACGAATATAAGTAGCTATAAAAAAAGCTACGTTTAAGGTTATTAAATCGATAAATCGATAATAAATTCCTAAAAAGTATATGTGACTTCTATTCACTAACTATGATGCTATAACAGTTATAATTATGCTAATTTAATAAATAACTTTTCGTAGTCGTCAATAATTTTGCCCCAACTGTAAAGAGTTTTAATTTTTTGAATGTTGTTATCAATAAATTTTGCTCTATTTCTCGTCTCTTGTTTTGAGAAAATATTGGCAATATCTTCACTATTTGTGAAGTACATCGCGTCTTCTCCTAAAATACTTTCATTAAATATATTATTATGAGCAACAATTAAAGCATTAGATGCCATGGCCTCTAACAGTGAGGGATTAGTACCTCCTACCGAGTGCCCATGAAAGTAAAGTTTGGCATAATGTCTTAGATTATTTAATACTTCCATATCAAATATTCCTCCTAAAAACTGAATGTTTTTGTTGTTTTTAAATTTTTCTTTTAAGTATGACCCAAATTTATTTTCTGCTTCCCCAATTACCAAAAAAGGACTTTCTACATTACTCTTTATAAATCCATCTAATATAGTTTCTATATTATTTTCAGGTTCCATTCGAGCAATAAGAATATAATATTTTAATTCATGGATGTTATAAGATTCTAATATTTTTGGATTAGGAGAATTAAATACATCAGCACCATAAGCAATATAGCTTGCCTCCTTGTTAAATCTTTCTTTAATGTGCTGTTGAATTCCAATAGAATCTGCTACTAAATGATTACTTTTTTTTACTGCCAGTTTTTCGGCATACTTTAAAAATCGTTGTACTTTTTTAGAAAACTTCGTTCTTTTCCATTCCAGTCCGTCCATATTGGTAATTACAACGGATTTTTTTGGCAACAACCATCCCCATACCGAACTACTCGTATAACCCAATTGTAAAATAATATCAAAATTTCTTTTTCTTGAGTCAATAATGCAATTAAAATCATAAATAAACTGGCCTGGAGTACCTATTTTATGCTCCAAATCTTTACAATGGATAAGATTTACCCCCTTCCAATTATTTTCTTTAAATGGATGAAGGTGGGAATTATACACCCAAACTTGATGGTTTTTAGCTACTAATCCAAGTGCCAAATACTCAGCAAATTGCTCAAACCCACCATAATGGTTTGGTATACCCCTAGTTCCAATTATTGCTATCTTCATTTAAAAAGTTTGGTTTCATTAAAAATAACAAAACTGTTGTAAAGAAATAAATCCCTAAAACTCGTTGTAAAACAGATTCAGTAATCATGGCAAAAGTGAACATCACCATCATTATTAGCAATAATTTATTTTTTCTTGTTATGGCCTGATATAAGCCATATACTATAATGAATAGCAACAATATTACACCAACAATTCCTGTCCGCATAAAAACATTTACAAATTGATTATGGGTAGAATACCTATTATATTTTTCTAAGCCTCTTTTGTTTAAGTTTTCTTTTAATTTAGCATCGGTAGCTTTTCCAACGCCCAATCCAAACAAAAAATCAGGTAGGGTTTCTATGGTATTAATACTTTCTTGCCATAATAATAGTCTCAAAGTAAGTCCATTAACTCTAGGATCTTTATCATTGCTTATAATTTCCTCATTAACTATACTTAAATCATCAAAATTAAGCACTTCCTTAAACCTATCTTGAACTGGAGGAAAAAGACCTAAAAAAACTACTCCTAAAACTAAGGCAATCATTGCTTTTTTATTAGTCATTACTATGATGAAATAAAGAATGAGCGTAATGGTAATCACTAATTTAGAACCCGCAAGAATTAAGAAAACGAATAATACTGCTTGAATAACATTCTTTAACCTTTTATTCATTTTTTTATCTAACAGGACATAAAAAATAGAGAAGGAAACCAAATATGAATAATAAATTGGATGAGTAAACTTAGCAAACTCATCGAAGGAGAAATATGCTATATTCCTAAATATAATAGCATCCCACAAGGAGGTTAAAAACATGAAAACCCCAATAATAATGGCAGAAGTAGGGAAATGGCTTAAATATTTCGCCCCCCTAATACATGAAACATATACTGGCAAAATTAAAAAGGGTAACAATGTTTCGGTAGATTTTAAATTATGAAAGCCAGATGGAGCTACAAACAAATCGTTCAAAAATAGCATTAAGAAATAAGCAATAAACATCAAGTTAATCCGGTTCGCAATGAAGCCTTTAAAATTAAAATTCTTAATCACTAGCAAAAGAGATAGAATTAGGGTAATGTTAAATATTGGATGGGGGAAAAAGATAGAAACTATAAATAAAGCAATGCTCCCATCAACAAAGTTTAAGAAGTTAAAATTACCAAAGAACTTTAGCTTATTAAATAGAAAATAGAACCCAATCAAAAGCCCTATAAAAATAATAAATAATATCGCTATTGACCATTTATCGCTTGAATAAAGAAAATATTTAGGTGATTCTATAAACCCATTTTTTAACACAACTCTTACCAGATAAGCATTTTTATTCCTATCTAATTGTAGCCCATTACCAGTTATAAATCCATTCAAATCAACCGTAACTCCAACATCTTTTTCCTTTAGAACAATACCATTAATTGCTAGCTCATCAATTTCTTTTTCAAAATAAATTCTAATTTTTCTAACTTTTACAGCCGAATTAAAATTAAAAACTAAAGATGAATCTTTCCCTAATTCTAATTTATAGGGGATAGAAAAGTCAAAACCAACATCATTTTCATGCACCAAATAAAGCGTAGGGTTCATCCTACCATATGACTTATCCATTCGAAGCTCTATTTGCTCAACGGTATGATTACGCCAAACAAACTTATTGTTAATATAAAACAAGGTAGCAATCAAAAAGGCCAGTAGAAATAGCCATTGGAATATTTTAAAATTACCCTTATTCATTTTCTACACTTCTTTTTTTTGAATTGATTAATTTGTAAAAATTATCTGCAATGGTATCCCAATTATATTTTAACAAAACACCTTCTTTTGAAGCGATTTTATGGAAGTTATCATCATATAAGGCCTTCTTAATTTTATTTTTTAGCTCTTCAACATCCGATGGATTAAAGGTCATATCCTCTTTGAAATTAAAATCTTTCATCGCGGTAGCGTTTGAACAAAGTACCTTTTTATCCATAACTATAGCTTCAAGAGGTGGAATGCCAAAACCCTCAGCAAAAGATGGGAAAACAAACAACTCACAATCATGGTAAAAGCATTTCAAATCTTCATAATCAACCTCATTTAACCATAGAACATTTTTACCTAATTCCAGCTTATATTTTTCTTTATAGCCGTCCAATTCTACCGAAACGATATCTTCTATTCCAATAAAAACTAGCTGATAGCCTTGTTCCCATAATTTCATTTTTCGATAAGCTTTTAACAATGCCAAATGATTTTTTCGAGGCTCTATTCGGCTCACGTACAATATGTATTTACTTAAGCTGTATTTTTCTTTGATATTGTTATTAGAACATTTAAAATCAGCTGGAACAGCATTTGGGGTGACAAAAATTTCTTTTAAAGGAATGTTGTAATGCTCATTAATTTTTTCTTTAGAGTAATTTGAAACAGTTAACAACACATCCGCTTTTTTTGCCGAAATTTTAAACAGCAATCCATTTAGCATTCTATATTTTAATGGAAAAAACTTTTTAAATCGGTTTTCTTTGAATAGAATATCATGAATAGTAACAATGTTTTTACATTTTCCAAATGGAGGAGAGATATACTGATAATGGGCATAATCTATGTTATTTTCCTTAATAATTTTTGGTAAATCAAATAGTAAGCGATAGAACTTATTGGTTGATTTGTATGACAAATAATTTACATTAGAAGTAGTTCCAAACTCTTTTTCCAACTGCTCAACATCACTGGCAATAAAAAAGAAATTCCAATCTTTAGCGATAGGAATTAAGGCTGAATAGAGCCCTTTAATATAAGTACGAGTTCCCTGATACTTATCATCAAAAATATGTGCATCAACAAGAATATTCATTGATTCTCCATTTTTTCTGTTTTGGAAACTGCATTCATTCTAATTTTTAATTGTTTATCAAATGCTGGGGAAAACGCCAACACCCAATAGCAGTAAAATAAAACACTTGAGCTGTAACTTCCAGTAAATTGATAGATAAAAATAAACCAAAATATTAAAGAACGAAAATAAGATTGATATACTTTAGTTACTTTAAACATGATTATTTGAAATAGTAAAACCGCCACTAAACCAACAAATCCAAACATAGTAGTGATTTCTGTGAGAACATTAGGCAATCCAAATTTGTTTTGAGGAGTTTCGGTATATTGATAAAACGATTTAATAATATCATTACCAATAATTCGAATTTGACCCCAGCCAATTCCAAGCCAATAATCACCATTTTTGGATAACATTTTCATAGCTAAAATCCATGGCTGTGTAATCCTACCTTTACCAGAACTATCATTACCAGAAATAATGTCTCCAAAACGGATAAATAATGGATTATCTGGTTTAAATAAATAAATCCCACCAATAATAACAACAATAATAACAACAAAAGAGAGTATTAAATTCCTTTTCTTTTTATCCAACAAATTTTCAACCCTCAATAAGTAAACTATAAAGATGCTTACGAAAATCAGACTTAAAACACCAAATGAAAAAGAGATAAGTAATGAAACGGCTATTAATATAATTTTTTCAAAATCAATTTTTTTGGTTTTATCTAAAGGTTGAGTAAGATAGAAAAACAGTAACGGAACCATAAGCATTGAGTAATATGATGGCTCCACGGTAAATATTCTAAATCGAGGCAATACTCCTACCGATTTTGAAACATGAGTAACTTCAAACATCACTTGAGGAAATCCTATTATTAATAATAATATTCCGAATATTAGTAAAGACAAATTAATATAAACACTCCAATCAAAAGCCTTTTTTATAGCATAACTTTTATAATTAATAACAAAATAAAAGGCTACTACCTGTACAAACACCATAAAATGGAGTAGTTGAGATCGAAAATAATAAAACCATGTTACTTCATCGTTAAATAGATGTGCTCCTAAATATATGGCACTTATGAAAAAAAACAGGGCAAAACTCTTCCAATATTTAAGACCATACTTTAAAAAGAAAAAAGGAGTAAGCAACGCAGTATATTGCAGTCCATAGGGCAATCCTACATCGTTAAGAAAGATAAAAATTATGATTACAAAAACCGCAATATTAAATCGCCATTTCATTAAATTGAAATAATGATTTTTACAGCGGTTACTAATTTATCGATATTTTTATCTTCCATACATGCAGGATTAGAATTGTAATCAGCAATTATACCTTGGAAACTATTCGCACTTACCCAGTTGGTATAGTTTTCATCATTTTGTTGATCGTATTTTACTGATTTGACTAAATTTTCCAGTGAATTTGATGGATTTCTTAAATCGTCAAAATTGATGTGTTTACATAATGATAATCTATTAAAATAAATAGGTATAAAAGTGAATGCTGGTGTTTGCATTAAAGCAGCTTCATAAGCTATTGTACCGGATATCGTAAATACGGCTTTTGCCATTTTAATTAAGGCATAAGAATCTTCTTTGTAATTGATAAATTTAACATTTTTGTGTTGGCTAATTTCCTTGTAATAGCTTAACTTTCTATCTCCTATAGCGTTAGAATGTTCTTTTACCAACAGCAAAGTATCTTTAGGTAAGATACGCCAAATATTTTTGATGATTTCGAGTTGATTTTCATAATACCTTCCCATGTTATCGATAGATGCTTCTGGCTGTTTATGTAAGGTAAACAATACAAAATCTTTGTCTTCTATATCTTTTTTTTGAATTTCAGTAACAAACCAATGGTAATATTTTTTATTAATATAGTAAAAAACAAAAGCTTTAAAGGCCCTTATTAAACTATCAGGTTTGGTCGGATCATGAGCCTCATGTATTCGCTCTTTAAAAAAATATTTTAATTTCTTAATGAAATAAGAAGGCTTGGATTTTTTATCTAGAATTTTATCGTTTAAGGCTAAATATTCAGGTTTTTTTGCCTGCAACAAAGATTCTTTTGGGTAATTAAAACCATCTGGATAACGTGTAAAAATTTCAGATAAGAATTCATTTTTGAAAAATGCAAACATGCCAGATGGCATACGTACAGTATGTGGACAAAGAAATTTGCAATTTAATGATTTGTTGAAAATGCTTACTCGATGAAGCAACAATTCATGTGCCCATGTTATTTCTCCAAAAATAAAATCTATATTATTGTTCTCGATAAAATCATAATATATTTTGCTAAGATTAGCTAAATATTGCTGCCCCCAACTTTCATGTTTTAAGACCCTGTCTCCTATCCATAATTCGTTTAACTTATATTTTGAAGAGTCGAACGAACCAATATTATTGACTAATACAGATGGCTTATCTATGAGTAAAATATTTTCTTTGGGGTAATTTTTGAGAAGATGATTATACAATAAATGATTTACAGTTACCCAGTAAATATTATAATCGGGCATTTTTTTTGCTATTTCATCAAACAACAAGGTTTTTTCGTAATTGGCTACAAAACAGATATTTTTCATTAATACCAAATTTGAATATCAAAAATTATTTAACTTTCACTAATTGCTGTGATGAATAAAGCCCACTTTCTTCAATACTTTTATAAATTACTGAACCTGGGCCAATTGTAGTGTTTCCAACTACTGTTATCCCTTTAGTGAAAATACAATTACTACCAATAAAAATATCATTTTGGAAAATAACTTTTCCTGTCAATATATTCCTTTTTGTATCAAACCCATGAGTCCATACTTCACTACCATTTCCTCCAAATACCACATTATTACCAATTATAATTTCATCCGTTACGTCAAAATAGTTATTCCTTAATATTTCTGTATCATTCCCAATTTTAAGATTTTGCTTAGGAAAATTTATGCTTTGCCTACTCCCACCCAGAAAATTTCGACTAAAAATAATACTTCTTTCACCCATAGAGATTACATTTAGATGTTTTAGCTTGTTTAATTTATTAATTAATGCTCCATTACCCATTTCCAATTTATATGCATCAATGTAATTAAAATTGCCAATTTCAGCTCTCTCCATTTTAAATTCCTTAACCGAAATAATATTAAAAATCCCTACCCTAGATTTGTAATCAATATCATATCCACATAAAATTCTGTACCAAAAAATCCTCAATCCATTTATAGGAAAACACGATATTAAAAATGAGCAAACTTTCTTCATCTTTTTAAACAAACTTATAATTTCTCTTCTTAAGAATAATTAAGCTAAGTAAAAATGTTAGCATTGTGCTTACAAACATAGACAAAGTAATTCGTTCTAGATAACCAGCTTTGATTATGTTAAATATGATTATAAACACAATACCGTTAAAAATAGCAAGAAACATTTTTATAATATTCTTATTTTCTCGACTGTAGTAAATTTCAAAATATGAAAATATGCACCAAAAGAAAGTATAACCAATTATTAAGCTAATTATTTGAAACAAGAATTTAGGATCATAGTCATTCTCATTAAAGTATAAATAGCCCATTATGATAAAAATAACTATAAAAACAGATGTAAAAAGTAATGCAAGGTACTTTAAGAATATCTTCCTTTTAATCACTAATAATTCGCCTGAAACGAACAGCTCTTTCATTAAATATCCCACAATGGCTACATGGGTAAGCTGTATTAACATGCTAAATCTTTGGGTAAGTGACAAAAGCACGCCATCATCAACAGAAAGTTTTTCTAACGCATTAATTTTTCCGTAATTGGCGATATACATTAAAATAAAAACTTGAATAATAGTAGGCCAAGAAAATAACATTGATTTTCTTATCATATCGATAACGTTAAGAGAGCGATAAGACCTAATCCTCTTAAAAATGACTCTTTTCGAAATCCACAAAAAATATAGTATACAGAATAGAATTTGGCCAACAAAAACTAGCCATAGACCAAATTCCGAATCAAAGAAAAAATAAAAAAGTAAAAAAGTAAGTGATAAAACATTAGATGAAATAGTTATAAATAATGCCTTATGAGGTTTATTAATTAAGCGATAATAAGCGGTAAGAAAAGTAAATGCCAATACAAAAATTGATCGAGAAACCACATAGACTATATATTCTTCGAATGGATAAGCTAAGTAATGAACCGCTATTAAAGCCACTCCTATACAAAATATAGAAAGGAATATTAAATGAAAGGTCTTTAACAATTGGATTATAACCAATCGTGGATTGTTGTTATTTCTGTAAGCATAATAAAAATACCCTCCTAGACCTAAATCTAAAAATGGAACAACAATTAAAACAATTGAATAAATATATTCTAAACTAACATATACCGTTTTATCTTTAAACAAGGCTAAAACTGCAAGCGGTAACAAAAAAATTACCATCTTATCAAAATAACTTAGTCCTATAAAACTAAATAGTTTTTTATTATTTTTATATAAAGCTACGGCTCGTTTCAAGTACTTTATAGCTAATTATCATCATTTTGATGACCAAAATCGTTTATTGCAAATTCAAATTGTAATAAAAGCCTTCTTTTATTTGGATGTGTTCCTTTGTGGTAACAAAATGTGTCTTCAAAAAAACCAGACCCTGCTTTACCAGTAATGACTTTTATTTGCTTCGCATATTTATCATTGGCAACTTCATCAGTTAATCTCCGATTACGGATTTCAAAATAATTTTTCTTTTTATGAGTATTCCCAATTATTACGTGTGGTCCTCTATCCTCATCAACATCGTTAAGGTAGAAAAATATCTTTAAAAATTTTAAATCATCAATATCGTAATGATATCCATATAGGTGAGTTTTTATCTTTTCTCCTTTTTCATTTAGCTGAGGATAAGACCACCATATTTGACTACCAACAAATTTAGGAGGACAGCCAAGATAATTTTTAACTATCTCATATATTTTTGGATCATGAGCTATGTTCCTTACCGCTTCGCAATTTTTATAGGTATTGGTATAACTAAATACAGTTCCTATGGCTGGTGGTGTTTCATCAACCATAGATATTAAAGTTTTATTATCTTTATTTCTGTTAATACAAACTTCATTGATTTCGCAAAAGTCCAAAATTTCTGTCAACAAATCCGATGAAAGCTGAATGCCTAACGAATACCCTTTTTCATTGATTTCTTGTAAGCTCCGATCTATTTCTAATTCAGAAAATACTGTTTTATCATTTAGTTTATGATCTGATTTAGCGAAAATTCCATAATAATTAATCGCTATTTTTCTTAGTAAATTAATCTTGGCAATTTTTCTTATTATTTGAAACTTATTAATTTCCATAGCTTGTTCTTCTAATTATTCTGCTAAAACTTTTCTATTGCATATTGCTAAAGTACCAATTTGATAAATTTTCAATAGATAATCTTCGTCTGTTACAATCCATTCGTCATTAATTAAAAACCTATCTATAAACGAATTCAGCTTGAATTTATTAATAAACGAATCTCTTCTATTTAAATCGTTATTTAATTCTTGTTTTATCAATTCTCCCAAAACTCCATTAAACATTAAATGCATAGTTGAAGAAACTGCTTTCGCTCTATAATAAACCGTATCATTCATTTTATCTTTAAGAGCCTGTCTTAGGATGTATTTTTTGACTATTCGCCTTTTATTGCTAAACCTACCTCTCCCAACCATATTTTTAATCGATAATTTGAACGGAATAGCAGCAGAAAAAGTAGCAATGGATTCCAAATAAAATGGCATCGCAACATAAGTGTTATTAATTTTAGCAACATCTTGTAAATACCTAATGTCGGTTATGTATTGTTCACTCCATTTTAACTCAACTATTTTATTATACAAGGCTCTTGGTGTTTTAATTTGGGTATAATCAATTTTGAAATAAGATTTTAATTCTTCATAAATTGCATCTGGAAATCCTAAGGTTTTGAATTTTTTATAATCCAATTTAAAGTAGTATTTATTTACGTATTCTTTTACATTGAACACGTATGAGAGCTTATACAACTCTCTTAAATACTTATTTTGATTATAATTAAACAACATAATAATTCCTCTAAAAAAGACAGCCAATTTATCCAATAGTTTAACAAATAGATTATTATTTACCGTAACTAAATTGAACGCTATCCTATCTATAGGATTAACTGAAGGGGTATGCAATCTAGTGTCTTGACCTGCATAAAACATTTCTTGAGGCGTTCCAGTGAAATTTCCAAAAATCCACATACCAATATATGGATTATTCATTTTTAAAATTCTATCTTCAAAATTAGCGTAGTTTGAAGAATCCTCGGAATCAATTTCTATAATCTTAATAGGGATTTCTAAATGGTTGGCAATGCTCTTAGCGTAATAAGTCTCATCCTCTTCTGTGTCTTTTACTTTGTACGTGATTGCTCTTATTTGATCTTTGGCCAATAGATCGTCTAAGGCTATTAACATTGCTACAGAATCAATCCCACCCGATAGAAGAACTGTATTTTTAGAGCATAAATAGCCTTTATGAGCGTTATCAATTTCCTTCCTTAATTCTATAATATTCCGTTGTTCGGAAAGTCGATTTTCTAATGCCGAAAGGTCAATTGTTGAGTATTTAACATTTTCAAGTTCTAACTGCTTATTAAAAGAATAAGCTCCTCCCCTTTTAAATTCTATAATTTCATCATAATAGGTTTCTCCATTAAATAAAAAATCTCCATACAAATATTTACAAATAGCGTTCTTATTAAATGATTTTACCTTGGATTTTTTAGCTACATCATGAACGTTAGTCCCAATTACAATCTGGTGGTCATCAACAAAAAAATAGCCCGTCTTTATACCCGATTTGTCTCGATAAACCGTGCAATTATGTTTTTGATTATCAATAATGATAATGAGAAAATTACCCCTCATTAATTCATTAATTTCATCGAAACTGATTAATGTATTAAATGCTTTCAGCTTTTCTAATTCCTTAGATTTTTCTACTATATTAACATCAAAAAAATAGGTAAATCTTTCGGATTCAAAAAAATTCTCCGTTTGTTCTACATTACTATAATCGAGGTTTAATTCCTGATTATTCTTATTAAGTACAATTAGCASTATACTTTTCTTATTCGTTAATATAATTCCCGTTTAAAGGCGTTCCCTTTTTTAAATTCTTATTCAATGTTTTACCTAAAATTTCATTCAAATATTTAGGATGCATTCCATATCCTGGCCTGATGGAACGAACATTTTCTATGGAAATTGTATCGCCTTCTTTAACATCTTCAACAATAAACAAAGACCTCGAAAACTCTCTACTCTTCTTCTTTTTATCGGTCATTTCATAGTCTACAACACCCATCAACTTTTCTGTTGTTCTAATGGCTTTTACCATTTCAGAAAATTCATTTTCGTCTAAAGAAAAATGAGCATCTGGGCCTCCAATTTCTTTATTTAATATAAAATGCTTTTCGATAACCTTTGCTCCTAAAGAAACTGCAACCACTGGAGCTTCAATTCCTAAAGTATGATCCGATAAACCTGTTACAACATTAAACCTTTTAGCAATATCTGGTATGGTATTAAGGTTTGCATCCTCTGRTAAAGCCGGATAAGCCGAAGTACATTTTAAAATTGTTAGTTGATTATTTCCCGCTTCTCTACACGTTTTTATKGCCAATTCAATATCAGACACATCCGCTATTCCGGTTGATATGATTACTGGTTTTCCTTTTGACGCAACATAGGCGATTAATGGAATGTCTGTTATTTCAAATGAGGCTATTTTATAGATGGGGTTATTTAAGTCTTCTAAGAAATCTACCGCGTTTCTATCAAAAGGTGAAGAAAAGCATATCAATCCCTCCTGTTTTGCCAATTCAAACAATTCTTTGTGCCATTTCCATGGTAACGATGCCTCTTTATATAAATCATATAGATATTGACCATCCCAATGAGTCCCTTGGTCTATTTTAAAGTAGTCATTTTTTACATCTAAGGTAATTGTATCGGCAGTATAAGTTTGAAGTTTAACTGCATCTGCTCCAGCCCTTTTTGCGGCTCTAATCGTTTCTTTAGCAATTTCTATGTCTCCCCCATGATTTGCCGAAAGCTCAGCAATAATAAAGCAAGCATCCTTATTTAAAAAATAATTCTCCATTATGGTTTTGTTAATTGATACGTTACACTTTCAATACCATTTATCTTTTCTTCTTTCAAAAATTCAAAACCTGCTTTTTTAAACGATTTAATTGAAGCTATATTTTCTGGTTTAATCGAAGCTAAAATAGTTAGATTATATGAGTTAAAATAAGCATCAACTCCCATATTTATTGTCGTAACGGCAAATCCTTTTCCTCTAAATTCTTTAGCAATGGAAACTCCTATAGTAGCGGATCGATCTCCAATTTCAAAACGAACAATACTAGCTGGTATCTCTTGGGCTTCAATAATAAAAATGAGCGAATTCTCGTCTTCCAATTTATTTGAAAACCACTCGCGATGTGTATCATAATCTATGTCAGCTGATGTAAAAGACTGTTTTCTAACTAATTCATCATTAGCCCAATCAAAGATCAAATCGACATCTGAAGGCGTTGCATTCCTTATTTTTAATTGTTTCAACACTCTGCTTTATAATTGATTTATTTTTGAGTGGATGATTACATCTTTATAGCCTCCTTTAAACAAACAATGATCCTCAAGAACAGCATCCTTTTTATAACCCATTTCTTCTAGTGGTTTGTACAGAAGTGGTCTAATATCATAGGCATAAGTATACATTTTATGTAACCTTAATTCACCAAACCCAATTTGTTCTACTAACCTTAGAAAGGTACACCAATGCTCCTGAAAAAATTCTTGCTCTAATTCAGTATTCATTATAAATGAAATTTCTGCATGCTTATCAACTCTATTAATATGAACCAATCCTCCATATCCAACGCAAATTCCATTTTCTAAATAAGAAAAAAGCAGTTGACTAGGCTGGTCTTGTTCAAACAATTGCACTATAGTATTAGAAAAATATTCTTCTTGATCCTTTTCTGTTAATGGTCGATTTTGRCGAAGATGATAAAYCTGTTCATTTCTCCATTTCATRATYAAAAATCGRTCATCATAGCGAATAGGAACTATAYTCCAYTTRCCCTCWGYAAATTCTTGTTTMTCTAATTCCTTRTAMGTATTCATATTCTATAAATAAACGAGCTAATTATCCTTTTTTCTCCATTAAAAACCAAGTGATGTCATCTTGAGGAAATGAAGGATCTCTTCGATAACAAAAACCGTAATCTATCAATTCTAAGTCATTGTATTTATCAAGCATCTCACCAGCAAAATCTCTTTTAAACAATCTGTCCTCATTACCTCTATAGTTTATAGTTACGGGTGCTGGATTGTAATATTCACAAACTAAAACGTATTTACTGCTTGAATCATATAGCTTGCCATAAACCATATCAAGCATCTCAGGATTGATGTGAATTAACACCCCTTTTATTAATGTAATTTCAAATTGTTCAGTTACTGGATAATCAAATATTGACCCGGTAAAAACATTGTCATTCCCAACTACTTCTTGTAATTCTTTGGAAGCTGTCTCATTAATTTCTATTCCATTTAAATTAATACTGGGGTATAATTGTTTGATGGCCCTTAAATTCATCCCTACATTGGCTCCAAACTCTATCAAGGATGATGGCTTTCCAATTTGACGCATTGCCTTAGAAAAAAAACTCAAATTAGAAGCTAAATACTCCTCACTTTCGTTTCTGCCAATATAGCTTACTCCAAAATTTCCTGCCCAAAATTCTTCTTGTTCTGTTTTATAACTACTCATCCTTTATTTTTTATTTGATATTTAAGTTCTGCCATTTTCCAGTCTTCCATCGTATCAATATCTTGAGCATCCATTCCGTCTAACACAATTAACCCAGTGTTATCTGTCCAAAGTTGTTTTTTTTCTTGAAACATTTTAGTGAAAAAAGAATAAAATTGGCCTGCATCATAATATGCTTTTTCTAAATCCTGAGAACGGGCATCTTTGTGTTCTTCAAAAAATAAGGACATTTTCCCTTCATTTAATTTAATTGCTCGCTGAATTGGATTAGCATACTCTACAACAGTAAAAACAGTATCATAGTTACCGTTCTCTAATATTTCAAACGACTCTTTTACCTTTAAAACATCAATTAATGGTCCTGTGGCATAAATACAACATGCTTTTTCGAAAGTCGTTCCTATTTCCTTATAAGATGAAAGCACTTCATCAATAACATCAGCAGTTGTTGCAAAGTCATTTGAATTTTTATCACTTCTTAGAAATGGCACTTTAGCTCCATATTTTTTAGCAATTTTAGCAATTTTAGCATCATCTGTTGAAACCATAACCTCATCAAACAGGTTTGAATTTAATGCACATTCTATGGAATATGCAATAATAGGCCTACCCAAAAAAGATTTTATGTTTTTTTGAGAAATGCGTTTACTTCCACCTCTTGCTGGTATGATGGCTAAATTACCCATTGATAAATTCTTGTGTTTTTTCAATTACAAATTCTTGCTCCTCATTAGTCATTGAAGGGTACATGGGTAAGCTTAAACAATGATTATAATACTTTTCAGCATGAGGAAAATCGCCTTCTTTCCATCCAAACTTTTTATAATAAGGCAACAAGTGTACAGGAATATAGTGTACTTGGCTAAAAATATTATGCCCTCTTAAATAATCATAAAGGCCTTTTCTATCTTCCACCTCAATCACAAATAAATGATGTGCGTTAAAAAACCCTTCATTTAATTGTTGCATTTTAAGAGGATCGTTATTAAAAGCTTCTCGATAAGCTTTAGCAATTTCTTGTCTACGATCAATACCCTCTTCAGCCTTCTGCAACTGACTATTAGCCAATGCTGCTTGTATATCTGTAATTCTATAATTGTAACCCAGCTCTTGCATTTCATAATACCAACTTCCCTGCTCCTCAGGATTTGATACATCCATCGTCATATTTTCCTTGGTGATTCCATGAGTCCGAAGCATCATTAATTTCTTATACAAATCCTCATCGTTGGTAGTTATCATACCCCCTTCTCCGGCCGCAATATGTTTTACCGGATGAAATGAAAATGCGATGGCATCAGCATAATTCCCATTTCCGCAAAGTTGTTTTTCATTTTTGCTATCAATAAAATATCCACCTGGAGAATGACATGCATCTTCTAAAATAAATAAATCATGAATCTTAGCAAGTTCCTTCAATCGTTCCACATTGCTAGGGTATCCGGTAAAATCGACAGGTATAATAGCTTTAAAATACCCCTTTGGGTGAGCATTTAACAGTTTTTCAATTTCAGAAATTGATATGACATAGGTGTCAGGATCGATGTCAGCAAAAAACACTTCTGCTCCACAATATAAGGCCGCATTAGCAGAAGCAGAAAAAGTAATGGGAGATGTAATTATTCGATCTCCTTTTTTAATTCCATGAGCCAATAAAGACAAATGCAAAGCTGCAGTACCGTTAGACACTGCAACTGCATATTTAGCTCCTACATATTTCGCAAAGTTTTTTTCAAATTCCTCAATTTTAGGACCTTGAGTTAAAAAATCTGCTTGCAATGTTTCAACTACAGCATCAATATCATCTTGGGTGATACTCTGCTTTCCATAAGGAATATGAAATGAATTGGCCATAACACTTTAATCGGTTAAATCCACATGTTCCTTTATCAATTGCTTCATTGATTCAACAGTTTCAAAATCTTCATTAGTCCCGCTATTATATGAAAATCCTTGAGGAACTTTTTTAGCATTAAAACGATTAATAAAATCGTTTAAATCAAAAATAGGCTGAGAAGGAAGTATGACATAATATTTACCCAAATCGTAGGTGAAAAAAGAATCTGACGAAGTAATCATTTCTTCATGCAGTTTTTCGCCTGGTCTAATGCCAACTTCTTTTTGTTCACAACTGGCATCAACAGCTGTTGCTACATCTGTAATTCTATAGGAAGGTATTTTAGGGATAAATATTTCTCCCCCCATCGCATGTTCTAAGGCATGCAATACCATATCAACACCACCATCTAACGATATATTAAATCGTGTCATATTCTTATCTGTAATTGGCAAAACTCCTTCTTTCTTTTTCTTTAAGAAAAACGGTATAACAGAACCATTAGAGCCCATCACATTACCATATCTTACTACTGAAAACTTTAAATCTCTGCTTCCTTTAATGTTGTTTGCCGCAATAAATAATTTATCCGAAGCCAATTTTGTTGCTCCATATAAATTAATTGGGGCACATGCCTTATCGGTGGATAGAGCCACTACATTATTAACTCCCGTTTGCAAAGAAGCTTCAATAACATTTTGAGCTCCATCAATGTTTGTTTTTACCGCTTCTGTTGGATTATATTCCGCAATATGAACGTGCTTCATAGCTGCAGCATGTATAACAATATCGATACCCTCAAGAGCCCTTATTAGCCTGTCTTTATCCCTTACATCACCAATAAAATAACGAATAGCTGGATAATCGGTAACTGAAAAATCTTGAGCCATTTGAAACTGTTTTTGCTCATCTCTAGAATAGATAACCAAACGTTTAACTTTTGGCCACTTTTTAAATATTGTTTTTGTTAATTGTTTACCTAAGGAACCTGTCCCTCCTGTAATTAAGATTGATTTATTATTTAACATACACTAACTTATCTTATACTATCATCATATTATAGAAAACAAATGTAGTGAATTTAACTCCATATAAAAAGGTGAAAACATCAATACATCAACTAATAAATAGACCATATTAGTCCTTTTTTAATTATTAGTTTAAATTAATTTTTCTCTCGTATCAAGGAAGTGGATGAAATATATAATTTTAGTTAAATTCGCAATAATTACTTATTAAACTAATTTGATGAAAAACGAGGAAATTGATTTGTTTGACCTTTACAGTGCATTTAAAAAGACTCGCTTTTATAGCAGTTTAAATAAGGGTATTCTATTCATTTTCGACAATAACATATGGTTTGCTTTATTTTTGATTATTGGAGCTATTGGAGGATATTTTATTGAAAAAAATGAAACTCCCATCTATCGCAGTGAGATGATAGTTGATTCAAAATTTATTGACAATTACACCTGTAATCAAATAGTTTTATCTCTAAACACTTTAATTAGTGACGGTAATTTTTCAGAATGTGAAAAATTAGGGCTTAAAAAAGAAATTTATTCAGAAATACGATGGTTTGAATTCTTATATCCAGAACAGGGTGCTGATTCCTTAAAAATGACTGAGCCATTTAGGATTGCAATAAATACTACTAATAATGCTAATTTTTTAATTATTGAAAAATCACTTCTTACCTATTTGATTAGCACCCCATATTCGATAAAAAATCAAACTACGAAGTTAGATGAATTGTTAGTCGAAAAAGAAATTCTTTCAAATGAAATTACTGCACTCGATAGTATGCAACTTCTAATCAATAAGAGTCTAAAGGCTGGACTCCTAAAAGAAAATGCATTTAACCCATCTTCTTTGATTAAGGAAAAAAAGAATGCTCAATTACGACTAAGTGTTATTGAGAAAGAAATACTTAACATCAATAATTTTGAGGTTTTAAAAAGCTTTACACCAACTAATACTCCGATCATTTACAAAAATTATTACCTTTTAAAACTTAGTTTACTTTCATTTGTTTTTGGTTTTGTTGTGTTGAGATTATTTAAAAAATAGATTATTAAATTCTCACTATTATTTTATAAGTTTGTTCCTCAAATCTTAATACAATTTTAAAAAATACCTATCTATGGCAAATGCATTTTTTACTCCTCCTATTGCAGAAAATGAACCAATTATGGACTATGCTCCAGGGAGTTCAGAAAAAGAAGAATTACAAGCTGCTTACGCAGAACTAAAATCTCAACAAATAGATGCTCCAATGATTATTGGAGGAAAAGAGGTAAGAACTGGAAACATGGTTTCCATGCACCCACCACATGAACATGCTCATAATTTGGGTAATTTTCATATGGGAGATGAAACCCACGTACAACAAGCCATTGATGCTGCTTTAGCAGCTCGTGAAAAATGGGCGAACACACCATGGCAAGATAGAGCTGCTATTTTTTTAAAGTGTGCGGAGCTATTAGCCGGTCCTTTTAGGGCAAAAATGAATGCTGCAACGATGTTGGGTCAAAGTAAAAATGCTTTTCAAGCAGAAATTGATGCTGCTTGCGAAATGATAGATTTTTTCCGGTTCAATGTTCAGTACATGGCTGACGTGTATTCAGAACAACCAGAATCTCCATTAGGTTTATGGAATAGATTAGAATACAGACCACTTGAAGGGTTTGTGTTTGCAATCACTCCTTTCAACTTTACTTCAATAGCAGCTAATTTATGTGCTGCACCAGCAATGATGGGTAACGTTGTTGTTTGGAAGCCATCAGACACACAAATTTATTCTGCACAAGTAATAATGGAATTATTTAAAGCTGCCGGATTGCCAGATGGCGTTATTAATATCGTTTATTGTGATGGTCCTGCTGCTGGTGATGTGGTATTTAAACATCGTGAATTTGCAGGATTACACTTTACTGGTTCTACTGCAGTATTTCAACATTTATGGAAAGAAATCGGAAATAACATTAGCAATTATAGGTCATATCCAAGAATAGTTGGAGAAACTGGAGGAAAAGATTTTATAATCGCTCATAAATCTGCTGTTCCAGCACAAGTGTGTACAGGAATTGTAAGGGGTTCGTTTGAATTTCAAGGACAAAAATGCTCTGCATCTTCAAGAGTTTATTTGCCTTCTAACATTGCTAACGAAGTATTAGATTTAGTAAAAAAAGACCTTGCTTCCATTAAGATGGGAAGCCCAGAAGATTACAGTAACTTTATAAACGCAGTGATTGATGAAAGAAGTTTTGATAAAATTGTTTCATTTATTGATTATGTAAAAGAACAAGATGATGCTAAAATTATTTGTGGCGGAGGTTATGATAAATCAATTGGGTATTTTATTGAACCAACTGTTGTTTTAACAACTAATCCGAAATTCAGAACCATGTGTGAAGAAATTTTTGGTCCAGTTGTTACTATTTACGTTTACGATGAAAACAAGTATGAAGAGACACTAGAATTGTTAGATAAAACTTCTGATTACGCATTAACAGGAGCTATATTTGCAACAGAGAGGTATGCTATTATTACCGCAACAGAAAAATTACAAAATGCTGCTGGAAACTTTTACATTAATAATAAACCAACTGGGGCTGTTGTAGGGCAACAACCATTTGGTGGTGCGCGAGGTTCAGGAACTAATGATAAAGCTGGTTCTTACCTTAACTTGGTACGGTGGGTTAGCCCAAGAACTTTTAAAGAAGCTTTAGTGCCACCAACAGATTACAGATACCCATTTTTGGGATAACCAAAGTGTCATTCCGATTGAAGCGATAGCGGAACAGAGGAATCCTTTTACATGATAACTATAAATTAAAAATTATAAAATAATGAATATTTCGACTACACTCAATATGGGAAAAATACTTTTACCATTAGCTGTATTAACAGCAATTACAATTACTTCTTGTGGAGGTAATGAAACAACAGAAAAAGCTATAACTGAAAGTACAGGTGAGACTTGTTTCTACTCTTATGATGAAACAGCAGGCACACAAGTTCGTTGGACTGCATTTAAAACTACTGCAAAAAAAGGTGTTGGAGGTCAATTTGACCAAGTAAACGTAACTGCTGGTGAAAAATCAACAAAAATTACTGATGTAATACAAGAAATAAAATTTAATATTCCTACTTCAAGTACAAATACTGCAGATGAAGGCAGGGACTCTAAAATTGTTGAATCATTCTTTGGTGCAATGAACCAAACTGATATTATTTTAGGGCAAGTAAAAAGTGTTGAAGGAGATAATACTAGTGGAACTTGTACTTTTTATTTAACCATCAATAATATTGAAAAAGAAACCATTTTAAATTATGTGGTAGAGGATGCTACCATCAGATTAACTGGAGAAATAGATATGATTGACTTTGGTGCTGAAGACGCTGTAGCTTCTTTAAACGAAGTTTGTGGTCCATTACACACAGGTGAAGATGGTGTGACAAAAACATGGTCGGTTGTTGAGTTAGTAATTGAAACTACGTTAAAGAAAGAATGCCATTAATACAATTACAAAAATAATAGAAAAGGCAATTAAGGACTCTTTCAACTAACCACAGGGAAGGGTTTTAGTTATAATAGTGGGTTATAAAAAGAGAGTTCTAATGGTACTAAACTTTTAAAGCTTATTGACTTAAGTCAATCTATATCTATATAATTTATTAGTGGATGTTTTGTGTTGGAGATCATATATACGATATATAWGGGTGTGTTTGTTGCCTCCACAGATGCTTTAACTTTTACTCGAATACATTATATAATGTCAAAATTCTTCTGTAGTAAAGATGGGGGGGACACCCCCTAAGATTAAATACGGCAGTAAAATATTTACCGAACCCGACCTTAAAAAGAAAGGAAAACTATCTACCAACCCAATGATATACGCCTATGCTTTAGATAATATTTTTGCAGCATTAAAAGGTAAAAGGCTTTTTGATAGATTTGGTTTTAATTTACCACCTCAACCAACAATAGAAATCACTAAAAAAACAGTTAAAAACCCTGAATTATGGAAGTACTCAACTAATGATGCTGATTGGATTAATAAAGAAACTGGGGAGTGTTTAACTGGTTATGCAACACCAATAGAATTACAACATTTATTAAATGAATCAGGGCAAACTCATACTTTTTTCTCAAACAAATCTAAGATAATCACCTAAACTATAGTTGGTTAAGTTGTTAATTATTCGTATATTATACTGATAAT
>NVVI01000042.1 GCA_002402165.1 Flavobacteriales bacterium | reverse complement strand
TTATCATTGTGTTTTTTGAAAGAATAATACTAATTGTTGAGTATCAATATTTTAGTATTGTTCTTTCTTTTCAACATTCGACTTTAAACAACTTCATAAAGAAAAGCGAAAYGAATTATTTAAAAAGCTTGAAGATTATATCTTCAAGCTTTTTAAATACTTATAATATTCTATTTTCTTAGGTCTTCTTAGTTGTAGTGAAGAATTTGTATGGTACGAGTGCTTCTTTAAAAATTTAATTTGAATTTCATTCCATTCTTTCTCAAAAAAAGGAAATCCATATTCCGCAAGTTCTTTATGTAGTGTTTCGGCAATTTTACCTACGTCACTTCTCCCTAAATAATCATAATCAGCATCACCCATTATTTTTTCTAACAATGATTTTGGTCTTGCTTTTATTCTAGTGGTTAAAATAATATCTCCAATGGTTTTAATCATTTTATCGTTATAGCCAAATTTTGGAAGTACCTCTTTTATCATTTTAACAGCCAACACCTCATTATGCTCATATTGATAAACAAACCCAGCATCATGATACAGCGCAGCCGTATTTACAATCAATTTTTCTTCTTGAGAAATGTTTTCTAGCTCAGCTATTTTTATTGACACTTCATAAACATCCATGGTATGATGAATACCATGATAATAAAGATTAGGTTTTAGTTCCTTTTCTAATCGCTCTATAATATATTTCTTAGCACCTCTAAAATCTAACATCACATATTAATTCTTTTCTTAAATTCCTTATTAGGAATTTTTCCATCTTTATCTTCTGAGTATTTTTTATTTATCCTTTCTACAAAATACATCTTAATTTTTCCTTTGTTCTTTGCTTCTACCATACCCCTAAACTCACAATCGAAATAGTCTTTTATTACTTTATACGTACTTTCCGATACGTTAAGCATTCCAACTTCACCACTTGATTCCATACGAGCAGCTACATTAACTGTATCGCCCCAGATGTCGTAAACAAATTTCTTCTTACCAACAACTCCAGTCACCAATGACCCAGTATGAATTCCTAATCGTAGTTCAAAATAAGGTTCGTCCTTCTTTTTCCTTTCCTGTTTATGATTGTCCATAAATTGAATAATACTTAATCCAGCTAATGCTAATAAAATAGGATTATTAGAATCTTCTTTAGGAATACCTGCTGCACACATGTATGCATCACCTATTGTTTTAATTTTCTCTATGCGATACTTGTCAATAATATCATCAAAATGTGAAAAGCAATAATCTATTTCCTTAACTAAATCAGCAGAAGTCATTTTTTCTGCTAAAAAAGTAAATCCTTTAAAATCGGTAAACATCACTGAAGCAAAATCGTAATGACGAGCTTTAGCTTTACCGTATTTCTTTAATTCATCTGCTGTTTCTTTAGGTAAAATATTTAATATGAGTTCTTCTGTTTTTTCTTTCTCTTTTACCAATTGTGCTGTTCTAACCGTTATTTTATCTTCTAATATTTTCTGTTGTCTTCTTAATTGTTTCTCTCTTAATCTAACTACAAAACCAAACAATAAAGCACCTCCTAGTAAACAGAATAAGTAAAACCACCATTTTTTATAATAAGGAGCATCTATAGAAAATTTAAATGTTTTAACAGTTGTTTCTTTTCCTAAAATATTTTTTGCTTTTATGTGTAAAACAAAATCTCCATCAGGTAAATAGGGTAAATCAATGTAGTGGTTTTCACTCCATTCAGACCAATCATTTTTCAATCCTTCAATATAGTATTTGAAATTAATTGCATTTGATCTTACAAAATAAGGAGCAGATATATTAAACCGTAATGAATTTTCATTAGAACCTAATTCAAGGTTATCCTTAGAAAGAATATCTCCACCTTTCCCTACAATAAAATTTAAATAAACGTCAAATATTTCTTCGTAATCTTTTCTTATGTTTAGTATTTTATAAATAGAATTGTTATTATCAATAATCCATAAGTTACTTTTTGAATCAACATATATATTACTAATGTTATCAAACAATTCTAGAAACGCTTCTGGCAAACTCGCATATCGAGAAAGCTCGTGCAAACTCACCCATTTAGATTCATTAAATATCCATGTAATATTTTTTTGAGAAAAAATGTATTTAGATTGTCCTGTAAATCCTTTATTTGTTTTCGGATTGTATATAATAGAATCTTTCTTCTCGCTATAGCTATGAAGCCCAGTTGAAAGGAAAAAATAAGGAATGTTGTACACGCTTCTGACTAATATCCTTTCAGTAAAGTCTGTTTTAAATGTATAAGGCTTAATGTTTACAGGATATCCAGAATTGTCAAATATAATATTGTAAGCAACATTTTCGCAGCCTATCCATAAATTATTTTTGTCTAATTCTAATACAGAATAAACATTCTCTTTAAAATCAATTAGCTTATCTTCAATTATCCATTCGTTGTTATTATTTATTATAACCAATAACCCTTCTGTGGTTCCAACATAAAATTTATTTGGATTTATTTTTGACTCATATATAAAATTAACATACTTATCTGCTATTATTTGCGAAGCCTTGAAATTAACTATCTGGTATAAACCTGTATTAGCAGCTACAAGGAGCATATCTTTATATTCTAAAAGTTGCTTAGCTTTTCCTTCTAACCCTTCTATTTTATTGTACTTATGGCTAATAGATTGTAAAGCATACGTTTTTTTAGACGCAATTTTTGAAGTGCTTACAACTGATTGAGTTTTTTTTGAGGATTTTTTTATTTTTTCTGGTTCAACATCTGGTTCAGGGGCAACATCTTCCACTACAACTTCAATCGTTTCAGGTTCAGGCTCAACCTCTTCTACATATTTTTTATTTTTCTTTTTTTTCTTTTTCCTTTTTTTAAATATTTTATTCCATATCTTTTCTTTCTTTTTTTCATTTTCCTCTATTGAGACATCATTATTTGTTTTTTTGAACCCAAAAAATGATGTCTTTTTTTCCTGAGTATTTCCCTTTTGTTCCTTATCTCTTTTAACTGCATTAACTTTAACTAACACTTCAATCTCTTCATAATTTTTTACTTCGGTTAAATAATAAACCCCTTCACTTGTAGAAACATAAATAATGCTATCAACATCTATAATAGAGGTGAGATTTCCTTCTAACCCTGGGTAATGGTTAATGTTTCTAATCGGCAATTTCAAATCTACCCTACTCATTCCATACTCATGAAGCAACCACAGACCATTATTCCTGTCAATCCCCATTGAATAAATTTCATCATCAGGTAAGCCAGTTTGATAATTTAAAGTATAAGTCGTTTTTTTAGTCCTTTTATTAATTACTAGACAACCTCCTGTAATTGTAGAAAGCACAAAACTATTTTGATCAATATTTATTCCTCCTGCTAAAATGCTTTCTTTAATATAATTACTCGACTCATATTCAAAAGAATGCAATTTAGAGCCACTAAATAAATACAAGGAATCATCGCTTGTTCCTATTAATACTTGAGATTTAGAATAATTGAAATAGAATAAAATATTTACATTAAATAATTGTTCTCCACCACTAACTGGGCTTTTTAAATTTTCTTTTAATTTATGCAATCCTAGTTGCCTAATGTTAACATAAACATCTGCCTTATTAATAAAAAACCCGGTATACGGTTCTCCTGCTTGTGCAGGCCATTGTTTGGTTTTTTTAGTTTTTATGTTGAATCGAGTAATGTAATTGGAACTGTAAAAATAAATATCACCGTTAAGCTCGGCTATTGATTCTATGTCGCCAACATTTCTCTTGTTTGCTACTAAGGATGCGTACTTGTAGATTCCATCAACCCCTTTTATTAAATACCCAATATTATTTTTGCAGCCAACAAAAATCTGATGAGAATTGTCATCAAAAAACAAACTCATTGGAGCACTTGGAGTAAGAATGGTATTCCATTTAATACCGTCAAAAGAAACAATTCCTCGCCTATTGGCAAACATCATATGGCCTTCATCATCTTGAGCCATTGCCCACGATTCATTATCTATACTAGATTCTCCGAAAGTAAAATTGGTAATTAAAGGAGTTCCTTCTTGACCAAACACACTAATACTCAATAAAATAGATGCCATTATTAAGAAAAGACTTAGTCGTTTTAGCATTAGTTTAATTAGTTTTAGGTTATTAAATTTAACGACTAATATATTAAAAGGTTTCTATTGAAATCAATTATTAGATTATTAATTTAGCGGCAGATTAAGAATAATGAGTAACAAACCAAGTATACCAAAAGGAACAAGAGATTTTTCTCCCACAGAAATGGCGAGAAGAAACTACATTTTTGATACCATTAAAAAGGTGTACAAAAGATATGGTTTCCAGCAAATAGAAACTCCAGCAATGGAAAATCTCGATACGCTAATTGGTACTGGAGGTGATGAAAGCGACCAACTCATTTTTAAGATTTTAAATAGTGGGAATTTTTTAAGTAATGTAAGAGTTCAAAAATCTAAATTCAGATATGCTGCTCAAGATGATTGTCAGTTGCTAGATGATGCTTTAATTGGAGAAAGATATCCATTAAGTCTTTTAGTTGAACCAAAAGAAATATTAAACTCAATTTCTGAAAAAGCATTACGTTACGACTTAACTGTTCCTTTTGCTCGGTATGTAGTACAAAACCAAAATGACATCACGTTTCCTTTTCGTAGATTTCAAATACAACCAGTATGGAGAGCGGATAGACCTCAAAAAGGCAGGTACAGAGAATTTTATCAATGTGATGCAGATATTATTGGCTCTGATTCTTTAGTCAATGAAGTAGATTTAATCAAGATTATTGATGATGTATTTACAGAGTTATTTCAAGGGAAATTAGATTATACTATTTCCATTAACAATAGAAAAATACTACAAGGGATTATAGAATCTGTTGGAGAACAAGATAAATTTGAAGAAATTGTAGTTGCTATTGACAAATTAGATAAAACTGGAATAGACGGAGTTAAAAAGGAGTTAATTCAAAACAGTATTTCAGAGAATTCTGTAGAAAAATTATTAGAATTATGTAATCCAACTATTCTTAGAAATAGTATTCCAGAAACTATGAATCTAAACGATGCTGAAGAAGCATTAAATGATTTGGGTTTTATTACAGATAATTTTGAGGATAACATCAATACTCAGAAAGGAATAGAAGAGCTAGAATTTGTTTTTGAAAAATTAAAAACTTTAGGAAGAAAAACAGCTAACATCAAATTTGACCCAACGCTTGCTCGTGGTTTAGGATATTACACTGGAACCATTATAGAAGTTAAAGTAGATAACTTCCCTAGTATTTGTGGTGGTGGTAGATATGATGATTTAACTAGTGAATTTGGTTTAAAAGATGTTTCTGGTGTAGGTATTTCTTTTGGTGCAGATAGAATTTATGATGTATTGTTAGACAACGATTTATATCCTGAATTTAAAGGAGATACTACTGAGGTATTGTTTTACAATTATGGAGAAGGTGAGGAAGATATTTGTTTGAACTATTTATTTCAATTAAGAGAAAGTGGTATTAATGCAGAGTTTTATCCTGACACCGTAAAACAAAAAAGACAATATAATTTTGCTGTTAAAAAAGGGATTCGATATGTTATTACTGTAAGAAGTGAAGAGATAAAAAAAGGAGTATTATTTCTAAGAGATATGGAAAGCGATACACAGTATATTGATAAAACTATTGAGGAAGTAATAGAAATAATAAAAACTAACTAAACCGTCATGCTGAATTTTATTTTTTGTCATACTGAGCCTGTCGAAGTATCAAAAAAATAAAGCAGTTAAAATTAACCTATTCTTCGACAAGCTCAGAATGACAGTTAATTTTTGATGACGTAAAATGAAAAGAATTAGTATCTTTAATAAATAATCGTCATTGTGAATTAGTAGTCACATTTTTTGTCACACTGAGAAATGTCACCCTGAGCTTGTCGAAGGGCTGTCGAAGTGCCATCAAAAGAAAAGACAACTGATAAATTGATTCGTTCCTACAATGCTAAAACAACAAATATGGGAACGCATCAGATTGACAAAAACTGGTTAACATTAGCAACAATAAATGATATTCTTGCTAATAACAACCAACTCCAACTCTCCAAAGAAGCAACAGCTTTAATTGTTAAATGTAGAACTTATTTAGACAATAAAATGTCTAATAATGATAAGCCTATTTATGGAATTAATACCGGTTTTGGTGCTTTGTGTGACACAGAAATACCTACCGAAGATTTAGAAAAATTACAACGAAACTTAGTCATGTCTCACGCCTGTGGAATGGGAGAAGAAGTTCCTCAAGATGTAGTAAAATTAATGTTGTTGTTCAAAATCCAAGGGATTAGTTACGGCCACTCTGGAGTAGATTTAAAAACGGTACAACGATTGATTGATTTTTATAATAATGGTGTTTTTCCTGTTGTTTATGAGCAAGGTTCATTAGGTGCTTCAGGCGATTTAGCTCCATTGGCACACTTGTCTTTACCATTAATAGGATTAGGTGAGGTAAATTATAAAGGCAAGAAAATATCTGGAGCAGAGATCAACAAAAAATTTGGCTGGGAAGCCATTCAATTACAATCGAAAGAAGGGTTAGCCTTATTAAACGGAACTCAGTTTATGAGTGCTTATGGGATTCATTCTCTATTGAGAGCTAAAAAATTAAGCACTTTAACCGATTTAATAACTGCTGTTTCTATTGATGCTTATGATGGCAGAATTTCCCCATTTAACGAGTTGGTGCACAAAATTCGTCCACACGATGGACAGTTTTTAACTGCTCGGAATATTCAAAAAACACTAGCAGGAAGTGAAATTATCACGCAAGAAAAGGCTCACGTTCAAGATCCTTATTCTTTTAGATGTTCTCCTCAAGTTCACGGTGCCAGTAAAGATGCTATTGCTCATGTACAAAGCATTTTTGAAAAAGAAATAAATTCGGTTACTGATAATCCTACTATTTTCCCTGATGAAGATGAAATTATCTCAGCAGGAAATTTTCATGGTCAGCCCTTAGCAATTTCTTTAGATTATTTAGGGATAGCCATTGCTGAACTAGGCAGTATTTCAGAAAGAAGAATTTACAAATTGATTGGTGGTGAGCGAGGATTACCAACTTTCTTGGTAGCAAATCCAGGTTTAAATAGTGGTTTTATGATTACTCAATATGCAGCGGCTTCTGTTGTTAGCCAAAACAAACAATTGGCAGTTCCTTGCTCTGTAGATACGATAGATTCATCCAACGGACAAGAAGATCATGTAAGTATGGGCGCAAATGCAGCAACCAAAGTTTACCGAATGGTTGATAATTTAGAAAAAATTATGGGCGTTGAAATGCTAAATGCTGCTCAAGGATTGGAATTTAGAAAACCATTGAAATCATCTCCAATTATTAATGATTTTGTTACTGAATACAGAAAATCAGTTAATTTTGTAGAGGATGATGTAGAAATGCATCCTCTAATAGAAAAGAGTATTCAATTCATAAAAGACTTTTCTAATGAACTATCCACACAAGATTTTTTATAAAATGAGAATATTATTAATCCTATTTACTAGCTTAACCATTATTTCTTGCAGTAAAACACCTTCAGCAGAAAGAGAAATTTTAGCAGTGATGGACATGCAGGAAAAAGCGTGGAGCGATGGAGATATTGATAATTTCATGATGGGCTATTGGAAATCTGATTCTCTAATGTTTATTGGAAAAAATGGAATTAAATACGGTTGGAAAACCACCTTGGATAATTACAAAAAATCTTACCCTAGCAAAGCTGCAATGGGAAAATTAAAGTTTGAAGTACTCAAATTAGAAATAAATGGAAATACTGCTTACCTATTAGGAAAATGGAGTTTAATTAGAGAAAGTGATAATCTTGGTGGATATTTCACCTTGTACTGGAAAAAAATTAATGAAAGTTGGGTAATTACTATTGACCATACGAGCTGAATTAATTGTCACCCTGAGCTTGTCGAAGGGTAGAAAATTAATTCGTTTTGTTTTATTCTTCGACAAGCTCAGAATGACAAAACTTTGTAGTTTATGCTAAAAAATATTTGGAATACCATTTTTATCGACACTTTTAACAAAGTTGAAGCCGGTAAATCAGACACTCCACAAATCGATAAAAAAGTAATTACTGTACTTATTGTTGTTGCTTTTTCATTGGTATTTATCCAATACTTTAGCAACTTTCAATTTTTTACCTCCTTTTTAAATACCATTAAATTAAATGGAGTAGCTGAATGGCTACAATCACTTCAAACTCATTTTCCGAATGATAGATTGTTTCAACTAAGTTATTGGGTGTTTATATTGTTTACTTTTTACTTAATTATCCCCTTATTAATTATCAAAATTTTATTTAAAGATAAATTAAGTGATTATGGCTTATCACCAAAAGGGTTCTTTAAAAATTACAAAATTTACATTGTATTTTTTCTATTTATGATTCCGTTAATATTAATGGTTGCTACAACAGACAGTTTTMAACATAAATACCCTTTTTACAACCCAGTAAATGAATCTTTGTGGCCCAACTTTGTAATATGGCAATGTTTATACTTCTTTCAGTTTTTTGCCTTAGAGTTCTTTTTTAGAGGATTTATGTTACACGGAATAAAAAAACGATTTGGTTTTTATTCTGTTTTTATAATGATGATTCCTTACATGATGATACATTTCCAAAAACCCATGCCCGAAGCCATAGCCGCTATTTTTGCAGGAATTATTTTAGGAGCTTTAAGCTTAAAAAGTCGCTCCATTTGGCTAGGAGTAGCCATTCATTATTCAGTAGCCATTACTATGGATTTGGCGGCTTTATGGCAAAAAGGGTATTTTTGATAAGGAATTCGCAACATTTTATGAGAAATTTCGTTACCATCATTATGAAACCTCTATGCTGTGCAATTATTTTTTTAGTAATATCTAATATTTCTAATGGACAAGTAGATTCGGTAAAAAGCAAGGTAGTGTGGGGTGTTAATGTTGGAAGCCTTCTTTCTCAGGCATCCGAAGGTTTTAATTATTATATTTATGCAACTGCTAAAATAAGTAAAAGTTTTTTTGCTTTAGGTCCAGTATTGGGACCAAAATTAAAAATATCACGTTATAATTATTCTTACTCAACAAACGAACAATATAAATTAAATGGATTCCATTTTGTTTATCAAATCAACCCTAATCCTGTTGGAAAAGTTTTTAATTTTTATTTTCAATATCAATTTGTCTATCTCTATTATAGGGACGAGGGAGTAGAATATATTGGTGGCTATTATAATAATGGAGTTAGCACACTAGAGCCCTATAAATCACATCGAATTGATATAGAAAGCTTTATCGGCTATGGCTTTAACCTTAAATTTTCAAAGAATTTTTATTTATCACAAAGCGTAGGAATAGGCTTGACTTATGAATCTACTTCTGTAGATATGGAAAACCCTGACTTAATAGATGACAATGATGGCTATTTTGGTCCTAGTTTAATGTTAAATGCTAGTTTAGGGTATAAATTTATAAGTAAAAAATAATTCATATTTTCATCTTCAATCCTCCCCAAACAATACAACCCCAACCACTAATAATTAACAAACCTCCTACAGGAGTTATTGGTCCAGCAAATTTCAACAACTCTATACCAATAATGTTTTTTAGAGTGAGTACATAAATAGAGCCCGAAAACAAAATAATTCCCCAAAAAATTAAGGTAGCAGCAATTTTAAAATACTTTGATTCAAACTTATTCATCAATAAAAACAAAAACAATAAAACAATTGCATGTATCATTTGATAACTAACACCTGTTTGAAAACTAGCTAAATGTTCTGAAGTTAGAACTTCTTTTAAGGCGTGAGCTCCAAAAGCACCTAAAAGAACAGCTATTACACCTAATATCCCTCCTTTAATTAATATTCCTTTTGCCATAATTTGGGTTGTTAATTTATATTCCTTATTTGTTAGTAAAATTCGGTAAAAAGATTTAGGAAAGCCTAAATAAATAACGAAATTCGGACTTCTTTTAACTGTCATCCTGAGTTAGTTTATGCTGAGCATAGCCGAAGTAAAGGACAAGTTAAAAGAAATAATTTTAATATAAATTTTATGAATGCTTTATCTATGTTTCGACAAGCTCAACGTGACAAAGCGAAGAAAATTATTGCATGAAAAAAATACTCTTAATTGGTGCCGGAAGATCAACTTCATCGTTGGTTCAATATTTATTGTTTAATGCAGAGAATGAAAATTGGTTTATTACAATTGCAGATCAATCTAAAGATTTAGCGAGTGAAGCTGCAAACAATCATAAGCTTGCTAAAGCTATTGCCTTTGATGTCAATAATAATGAAGAGCGTGAGCGATTAATTGATGAAAATGATTTGATTATTTCTATGCTTCCAGCACACATGCACATGTCGGTTGCACAAGACTGCATAAAATACAAAAAACACATGGTTACTGCCTCGTATGTTTCTGAAGAAATGAAAGATCTAGATAAAGATGCAAAGGCAGCAGGAATTGTTTTGATGAATGAAATTGGAGTTGACCCAGGAATTGATCATCTTTCTGCCATGCGAGTTATTGATTCCATTAGAGAAAAAGGTGGAAACCTTGAAGTTTTTGAAACTTTTACCGGTGGATTAATTGCTCCAGAAAGTGATAATAACCCTTGGGGATACAAATTTACATGGAACCCAAGAAATGTAGTACTGGCCGGACAAGGAACTTGTAAATTCATACAAAACAAACAATACAAATATATTCCTTACCATAAATTATTTAGAAGAACTGAAGTAATAGAAATTGATGAGTACGGAAAGTTTGAAGGTTATGCCAATAGAGACTCCTTACAATACAGAGAAATTTACGGGTTGGAAAATATTCCTACCATGTACAGAGGAACACTCAGAAAACCTGGTTTTTGTAAATCATGGCACTACTTTGTGAAAATGGGTTTAACTGATGATTCCTATACTGTTGAAAATTCAGAAAATATGACCAATCGAGAATTTATCAATTCATTTCTACCATACAATCAAACCGATTCGGTTGAACTGAAATTCAAACATTACTTTAACATCAGACAAGATGATGTTGAGATTTTTGACAAATTTGTTTGGCTAGGGATTTTTGAAGAAACCAAGATAGGGTTAAAAGATGCTACTCCAGCTCAAATTTTACAACATATTTTAGAACAAAAATGGACACTTGCTCCTGAGGATAAAGACATGATAGTGATGTGGCACCGTTTCCGTTATGTACTAAATGGAAAAGACAAAGAATTACATTCTTCTATGGTAGTAAAAGGTGATGATCAGAAATACACTGCAATGGCAAAAACTGTAGGCTTGCCACTTGCTATTTCAGTTAAGATGATATTGAATGGAACCATTTCTATTCCTGGAGTTCATGTTCCAATTATCAAAGAAATTTATAATCCTATTTTGGATGAACTTGAAAATTATGGAATTAATTTTGTAGAAAAAGAAGTTGAACCAACATTCTACTAATTTTTTCTTGCCCCTTGAGCGAAGTCGAAAGGTGCAAAATTAGAATCAAATCAAATGAAAATACTAATTGTATCAGCAACTTATTTGGAAATTGAACCCTTGCTGTTACAATTTAGTTTTGAAAAGAGCATCAATCAAAAATTAAAAAACTACACCTACAATAATCATCAGATTGATGTTTTAACGACTGGTATTGGTATGACATCCACAGCTTATTGGTTGGGWAAAACCTTAAGCTCTAAAAAATATGATGTAGCCATTAATTTAGGAATAGCGGGTAGTTTTGATGAGAATTTAAACATCGGACAGACTGTTCATGTTACATCTGATAGAATATCAGAATTAGGATCTGAAGATGGAAAAGCTTTTCTTTCATTATCGGATATGAATTTGGAAAGTAAAAGTGAATTAAAAAACACTACACCTATCCAAAACTCAGTAATTGATAGCTTAGAGAATGTAATCGCCATTACAGTAAACACTGCTCATGGAAATGATTCCTCAATAAAAAAAGTAAAAGAGCGCTACAACCCTCAAATAGAAAGTATGGAAGGGGCTGCTTTTCTTTATGTTTGCATGATAGAAAAAGTTACTTGTACTCAAATCAGAACAATTTCTAATAAAGTAGAAAAACGAAATAAAGATAATTGGGATATTCCACTAGCAGTAAAAAACCTTTGTTCCAATGGGTTGGGGATTATAAACGCTTTATAATTAGCACGTCATTCAGAACGAAAATTTGTCATTCTGAGCTTGTCGAAGAATTATATAAATTGATGTGATGAATCTATTTACATTTGTCATTATAATTAAAATAAGATTGCTTCCCGATTTTACTCTCGTAAAACACTCGCAATGAAGTAGATAAAAACAACTATGAAACTTACACTTGGTTTTTCTCCTTGTCCAAATGATACTTTTATTTTTGATGCGTTGGTCCATCAAAAAATAGATACAGAAGGATTGAATTTTGACGTCTATTTAGGTGATGTGGAAGACCTCAATAACAAAGCTTTTAAGGGAGTATTAGACATTACCAAAATCAGCTATCACGCTTATGGCTATTTAACAGAAAAATATACTCTACTTAATGCTGGAAGTGCTTTAGGAAAAGGTTGTGGACCAATTTTAATTAAAAAAGATTGTCATCCTGAGCCTGTCGAAGAAAACAATCTTTCATCACTCAAAATAGCAATACCAGGAAAATATACTACCGCTAATTTCCTGTTGAGTATTGCCCATCCTGAAGCGAATAATAAAGTAGAAATGTTGTTTTCTAACATTGAAAATGCAGTTTTGAATGGAGAAGTTGATGCCGGATTAATCATTCATGAAAATCGGTTTACTTATCAAAATAAAGGATTAGTGAAAGTTATTGATTTAGGAGAATATTGGGAAAACCTTACTGAGCAATTAATTCCTTTAGGAGGAATAATTATTAAACGTAATTTATCAGATGAAACAATCCATAAAGTAAACCGTGTGTTAAGGAAAAGCATTGAATATGCTTTTGAAAACCCTGACTCTCCTCTATCATACATGAGAGAACATTCTCAAGAAATGGATAAAGATGTGATGATGCAACATGTCGAATTATACGTAAACAAATATTCTATCGATTTAGGCGTTGAGGGTAAGGATGCAATTACACAAATGTTTAACTTAGCACAGGAAAAAGGGATTATTCCAACAATCAATAATGAATTGTTTATAGATTAACCAATTATGATAATAATAACAGGAGCAGCAGGATTTATAGCAAGTTGTTTAGTAAGCAAACTAAACCAAGAAGGATTTMARGACATTGTTTTAGTWGATGAYTTTTCWAACGAAGAAAARAAYAAAAACTTTGAAGGAAAAACYTAYTCYCAAAAARTAGAYAGAGCYATTTTTATTGATTGGTTAAAAGAAAACGAGCACATGGTTCAGTTTGTTTTTCATATTGGTGCTAGAACAGATACTACGGAATTTGATAAATCAATTTTTGATAACCTCAACCTTAATTACACCAAAGACATTTGGAATGTCTGCGTTGAATTTGGTTTGCCTTTGGTTTATGCTTCTTCAGCAGCAACCTATGGTTTAGGAGAATATGGATACGAGGATAATCATGAAGTACCAGAAAAACTRAAACCTCTGAACCCTTATGGTGATTCTAAAAATGATTTTGACAAATGGGCGTTAAAACAAGAAAAACAACCTTATTTCTGGGCTGGATTAAAGTTCTTTAATGTTTACGGTCCAAACGAATTCCATAAAGAAAGAATGGCTTCAGTAATTTTTCATGCTTTTAAACAGATAAAGGAAACTGGAGCAATGAAACTATTTGCTTCTCACAATCCTGATTATAAAGATGGAGAGCAATTACGCGATTTTGTTTATGTAAAAGATGTGGTAGAAGTTTGTATCTTTTTATTAAATCATAGAAAAGATTCTGGACTCTATAATCTTGGTTCGGGAAAAGCTCGTTCTTTTAAAGATTTGGTGAAAAACACTTTTAAAGCTTTAAGTAAAGAACCTGACATTTCATTCATTCCAACACCAGAAGACATTAGAGATAAATATCAATACTTTACCGAAGCCAATATGGATAAACTAAAATCTATTGGTTACGATAAGCCATTTCATACTTTAGAAGAGGGTGTTGAAGATTATGTAAAAAATTATTTATTAAAAACTAAATTTTATTAATATGGAAGACACAAAGAAAGACACAAAGAAAGAAGCAAAAAGAGGGAAAATGCTAGGTTATATTGGAGAACTTATTGCTATGAAAACTCTTTCTGATAAGGGCTTTAAAAACATTAAAAACCTAAATGACATAAAAGAAAATTATCCTTTTGCAGATGTATATGCAGAAAAAGATGGAAAAAATTATGTTATAAATGTTAAAACTAGAAATAAATATAAAGAAAAAGGAGAGTTAAACGCAGATTACAATTTATTACAAAGCAAAGGCAAAGATTTAGAAAATGCAAAAAAAGCAGAAGAAAACCATAATGCAGAAGCTTATTGGATAGCAATTCCATTTGAAGAAAAAACGTTTTCAATATATTTCGGTTCAGTTAAAGAATTAATTAACAAAGGAATGAAGAATATTCTTCTAAAAGAATGTGCAAATGGCAATATTGGAGAATGTCTTATTGAAGATAAAAAACACAAATTAGATTGGGATTGTTTTACGAATCAAACCAAACACTAATCAACACTCCCACACCAAAACCTCATACGTCATTGCGAGGACGAAGGACGAAGCAATCTCATTCAATTTAGCAATATGGAAAAAGGAAGTGCTGTTTACACACTCACAAATAAGTATAACAAAGTGTTGTATACTGGTGTAAAAAGTGATTTAAAAAATAGAATACTTGAGCATAAAGAAAAAAAGTACAAAAACAGTTTTACAGCAAAATACAATATAGAAAAACTGGTTTACTATAAAGGGTTTCATACTATTGAAGAAGGAATAGCAGAAGAAAAAAGAATTAAAGGAGGTTCAAGAAAAAGTAAAATAGAGCTGATACAATCAACAAATCCAAATTGGAATGATTTGTACAATCAATTATAAGATTGCTTCGTACCTCGCAATGACGAAATTATGAAAACCTACATCTCCATACTACGAGGAATAAACGTTAGCGGTCAGAAAAAAATCTTAATGACCGATTTAAAGTCTTTATATCAAGAGTTGGGCTTTGCCAATGTTCAAACCTATATACAAAGTGGTAATGTAGTTTTTGAATGCAAAGAAGCAAGCCCAATTCAACTTCAAGAAATGATTTTCGATAAAATTGAAAGTCATTATGGTTTTGAAGTTCCTAATCTGATTTTAACTCCTGCTGAAATAGAAACAGCATTAAGCGATAATCCGTATCCAAATATTGAAAACCCATATTTTACATTTTTGTCCGAAAATCCAAAACAAGAAAACATTAATGCTTTAAATTCCATTTCATTCGATAATGAATTTTTTGAATTGATAGGAAAAGTAATCTATTCGCATTATCCAAATGGCGCAGGAAGAGCCAAAATGAATAATAATTTAATAGAAAGAAAATTAAAAATCCGGGCAACCTCTAGAAATTTAAATACCACTAAAAAGTTATTAGAAATGACTAAATTTACTGAAGATTAATATTCTACTAAACCTATTTTATTATGAAAAAAATATTCTTCATTACCTTAGCCTTTATAGCTTTTACTCCAGTGTTTTCCCAATCAAATTTAGAAATAAATATATGTGGGAATACTAACAATACTATTGTTAAAGAAAAAATAAATGAAAAAACAATTTCTCAATCAGCCCTTTTAAAGTGTACTGAATTGGTTGTTAATGATACTAATTGGAAGGTGAATTTTTTTATATTTTCTTTCGTATCAACTAAAGAAGGAGAAGAAGATACGGTCTTCGAACTAAATATGAAAGGAAACAGATTAAGCGAAAGAATGACAATGGTAATTAAAAAATACAATCCAAAAAAAATATACATAGAAAATATTGAAATTGTAAATACCAAAAATGAATTCGGAACAGGAAAACCTTTAATTCTAATAATAGAAGACTAAATTTTTCATTGAAAAACCTAACTCCATTAGCAGAACGCCTTAGACCCAATACTTTTGATAATTATATCGGGCAACAACATTTGGTTGGAAAAGGGTGTACACTTCGTAATTTCATAGAAAAAGGGGTTATTCCATCAATGATATTGTGGGGGCCTCCAGGAGTTGGAAAAACAACTTTAGCCAACATTATTGCTAATTATTTAGATAGGCCTTTTTATTCTTTAAGTGCTATAAATTCTGGTGTTAAAGATATAAGAGACATTATTTCCAAAGCAAAATCACAGCAATTTTTCGGAACCAATAACCCTGTTTTATTTATAGATGAGATTCATCGTTTTAGCAAATCACAACAAGATTCCTTATTAGGTGCAGTGGAAAAAGGCATCATTACTTTAATAGGTGCAACTACTGAAAACCCTTCTTTTGAAGTCATTTCAGCCTTACTTTCTCGTTGTCAGGTTTATGTATTAAAAGAACAAAGCAAAGAAGATTTATTGAGCTTAATTGACATTGCCTTAACTACCGATGAAGATCTCAAAAAGAAAGACATTACCATTAAAGAGTATGAATCCTTATTACAATTATCGGGTGGTGATGCTCGAAAACTCTTAAACACTCTAGAAATTGTAGTAAACAGTTTTGATACTGATAAGATAGAAATTACAAATGATTTGGTGGTTGATGTTGTGCAACAAAACATCGTACGTTATGATAAAGCGGGTGACCAGCATTACGATATTATTTCTGCATTTATTAAATCCATTAGAGGAAGTGATCCTAATGGAGCAGTTTATTGGCTAGCTAGAATGTTAGAAGGTGGTGAGGATATGAAATTTATAGCAAGGAGATTATTAATTTCTGCCTCTGAAGACATTGGAAACGCTAACCCTACCGCTTTGGTAATTGCTAATAATTGTTTTCAGGCAGTTAATGTAATTGGTTTTCCTGAAGGAAGAATTATCCTTTCTCAAACAGCCGTTTATTTGGCAAATTCTCCTAAGAGTAACGCTTCGTATAAAGCCATAAAAGAGGCTCAAGAATTAGTTAGAACCACAGGAAACCTTTCTGTTCCCTTACACATTAGAAATGCTCCAACCAAGCTTATGAAGGATATTGGTTATGGAGCTGATTACAAATATTCACACAATGGAGAAGGAAATTTTGAAACTCAAGAATACTTGCCCGATGAAATAAAAGGAACTAAATTTTATGAACCCAGTAATAATCCTAAAGAAGCTTCTTTTAGAAAATTTTTAAAAGAATTGTGGAAAGATAAATACAATTATTAAACGTCATTGCGAATTTATATTTTGTCATAGTGAGAAATGTCACCCTGAGCTTGTCGAAGGGCTTTCGAACTATATTACAAAATAAAATGAAGCAATCTCATCGATAAGATTGCTTCGTCAATCGTTCCTCATTCCTCGCAATGACGGTACTAATGTAAATTAAAGATTATTCATTAATTTAGAAGTATGAGAAAGTTAATTATCTTGTTAATTATTTGTGTTTTGCTTTTTTCATGTAGGTTCCAAAAACCGTTTCCGTCAATAAGAATTTCAAAAGAATATAGAAAAGATTCTACTATAGTTGTAAAACGGTATAAATTTATTAGAATCTCACAATATGGCATTTTTGGTCATTTACACATCGAAGAAAAATATGATACTAACGGTGTTTTATTAGAAAAATCTTATCACAAATATTCTGCATTGGTTAGAGATGGGCGCACGAAAGTACATAGAAGAATTATCACTTTTTCTCAAGAAGGAACTGTAAAAAGAGTAGATTTAAAGATTACTAAAAATCAAGGTAGAGGTGCTGCAAAATATAAATTGGATAAAACAATACTATATGATGATAATGGGAAAAGGAACCAAATAATAAATAATTTAGAAAACTAATAACCATGAACTTAGAAGTAGATAAAAAAACATTTGATGAAATTGCAAAAGTAATTCACAGTGATAATAGCCCTGTTGGTATTGATGCTAAAAAAACTCATATCTTAATTTTGAACGCTTTGTCTAATCTCAACAAAAAAATGGATAGAATAGAAGCCCAATTAAAAGAACTAAACAACTAACTATGAAGTATTTACTTTTCTTATTTTTATTTTCTCCTCTTATCTCTTTTGCTCAAAAAGAAGAAGTAGTTAGTCATAAAAGAAAAGACATTAAAGAAGCTCGTGTAGAAGCTAAAATAAAGGCTAAAGAGCAGGTGTTACAATTACATGATGGAGTTCTATTGGTCAGATTAAGTACCCGAAAAAAATCTCTTGCTGCCATGAGAAAAGCGAATAAAAATAAATTAGCTGATAAAACTGAAAATAAATTGAGAATAAAAAATCAAAAAATAGTAAATGCATTTAGAGTAAATTTTAATTTTTGTCCTGTTTATTTTTTTTATAGTGATTATTCTAAATATGTCAGAAACAGTCAACTTGATAACGTCATGTTTTTAAATGATAGTTTGCAATTAGATTCCACTATAAAAGTGAGTAGCAATAAATACCTAACAGCAGAATTAGGTATTACCGAACCTGACACTAAAAAATATGGGAGTACTACTGGTTTTGAAAGTGGGGAAAAAACCACGACCTACTATGGTGGTCCTGAGATTACAGTTACTGGGTTAATTATAAAAGACGAGCAATTTGAACAATTAAGAAAACCATTTCCTTATTATGTAAGAGAATTTAGTGGATTACCATTTTATCGTGCAATTCATAAAATGGTTTTAATAATGAATAATAATCTTCAAAAATTTTACTCTAGATAACGACTAAATACTGATTAATTATGAAATACGTTTTACTTACTCTCATCACTTGTTTAACTAGCTTATTATTAGCTCAAAACACTTATATCCATTGTGGGAAATTGATAGATACCAAAAATGGAAAATTGTTGACCGAAATGACCATTGTGGTATTGGAAAACAAAATTATAGGTGTAGAAAAAGGCTACATTACTCCACGATCAGATAAAGATATTACAGTAGATTTAAAAACCAAAACGGTAATGCCAGGTTTAATTGATATGCACGTTCACGTTGAAGGAGAATTTAACCCCAAATCATACACAGAACCATTTAAATTAAACGATGCTGATAAAGCTTTACGTTCGGTAAATTTTGTGAAATCAACGTTGATGGCTGGATTCACCACCGTGAGAGATTTAGGTGGAACTGGAGTAAATACGGCTGTTAGGAATGCCATTAACAAAGGAACAACTGTTGGCCCGAGAATTTACTCGGCTGGAAAATCAATAGCCACAACTGGTGGACATGCAGACCCAACCAATGGCTGGAAAAAAGATTTAATGGGTGATCCAGGTCCAAAAGAAGGCGTGGTAAATGGAGCTGATGAATGTAGGAAAGCAGTAAGACAACGCTATAAAAATGGAGTTGATTGCATTAAAATTACTGCAACTGGAGGAGTTTTGAGTGTTGCAAAAAGTAGCTCAAACCCTCAATTTACCATAGAAGAAATTAAAGCCATCTGCTCTACTGCAAAAGATTATGGAATGCACGTTGCTGCACATGCCCATGGAGATGAAGGTATGAAAAGAGCAATTTTAGGTGGTGTAAAAACAATAGAGCATGGTACAATGATGAGTGAAGCCACTATGGAATTAATGATAAAACACAATGTATATTTGGTGCCTACAATTACTGCTGGAAAAGAAGTAACTGAAAAAGCCAAAGTAAAAGGTTTTTACCCTGAAATAGTTGTTCCTAAAGCGTTAGAAGTTGGTCCAAAAATTCAAGGAACTTTTGCAAAAGCGTATAAAAAAGGTGTGAAAATTGCTTTCGGAACAGATGCTGGAGTTTTTAAACATGGAGAAAATGGAAAGGAGTTTGGCTATATGGTAGAGGCTGGAATGCCAGCCATGGAAGCTATTCAAGCAGCAACCGTAACCAATGCTCTAGTTTTAGAAAATGATGAAATTGGTGTTATTGAAGTAGGTAAATTAGCTGATATTATTGCGGTAGATGGTAACCCCATAAAAGACATTGAAGTTATGACCAAAGTAGTTTTTGTAATGAAAGATGGGAAGATTTACAAACAGTAATTTAGCTATTCAATTTAACAGCCAACAAAGTATTCTTCAATAAACTAGCAATAGTCATTGGTCCTACCCCACCAGGTACGGGAGAAATAAAAGCACACTTAGGAGCTACCTCATCAAATTTTACATCTCCTATTAATCTAAATCCAGATTTTTTTGAAGCATCTTCAATTCTGTGAATTCCTACATCAATTACTGTTGCTCCTTCTTTAACCATATCTGCAGTAACAAATTCTGGTTTACCAATGGCAACAATTAATATGTCTGCTGTTTTAGTTATCTCAGCTAAATTCTGAGTTCTGCTGTGCGTTAACGTAACTGTACAGTTTCCTGGATTATCATTACGAGCCATCAACACACTCATAGGAGAACCAACAATATGACTTCGACCAATTACCACACAATGTTTTCCTTCGGTTGGAATGTTGTAATATCTAAACATTTCTATAATTCCAGCAGGAGTTGCTGGTAAAAAACTTGGTAAATGCAAGAGCATTTTCCCTAAACTTACCGGAKGGAAACCATCCACATCTTTCTCTGGAGCAATGGCTTCTGTTACTTTTTGTTCATCAATGTGTTTGGGTAAGGGTAATTGAACAATAAACCCGTCAATGTCATCATTGTYGTTTAATTTTTCTATTTCAGCCAATAAATCAGCTTCACTAATATCACTTTCTAATTTTACTAAAGTTGAACCAAAACCAACTCTTTCACAAGCTTTCACTTTTGCATTTACATAAGTTCTACTTGCTCCATCCTCACCAACTAAAACTGCAGCCAAATGAGGAATTTTACCTCCATTCGCTTTCAATTTTTCAACTTCTACTGCTATTTCATCTTGAACTTTATTAGATACTTCTTTTCCGCTTACAATTGTTGGTTCCATAGTTTAAAATATTTTGTCATACTGAGTTTATCGAAGTATAAAAATATTTTGTTGTATAGTTCATTTTCCTTCGACAGGCTCAGGATGACAATCCTATACAACAAAACACTATACACCATTATCGTTTTGGCATATTTTGCATCATTTGAGTCATCTTTTTCTTATCTCCCATCATGCGCATCATTTTGCTTGTTTGSTCAAATTGTTTAATCARCTTATTTACWTCYTGTACAGAAGTTCCACTTCCTGTTGCTAATCGTTTTCTTCTACTTCCGTTTAATACTTTTGGATTAGCTCTTTCATGTGGAGTCATGGAATTGATAATTGCTTCTAATCCTTTAAATGCATCATCATCTATATCCATATTTTTCATTGCCTTTCCCACTCCAGGAATCATTCCCATTAAATCCTTCACATTTCCCATCTTTTTAATTTGGGCAATCTGACTCATAAAATCATCAAAATCAAACTTATTTTGAGCAATTTTTTTCTGCAATTTTCTAGCAGCTTCTTCATCGTATTGTTCTTGAGCACGTTCAACAAGGCTTACCACATCGCCCATCCCCAAAATTCTGTCTGCCATACGATCTGGATGAAACACATCTAATGCTTCCATTTTTTCACCAGTACCAATAAACTTAATTGGTTTATCTACCACATTACGGATAGAAAGTGCAGCGCCACCTCTTGTATCACCATCTAACTTAGTTAATACAACTCCATCAAAATCTAATCTGTCGTTAAAAGTTTTTGCTGTATTTACTGCATCTTGCCCTGTCATAGAATCAACAACAAAAAGGGTTTCTTGAGGAGATACCGCTTTCTTAATTTCAGCGATCTCATTCATCATCTTCTCATCCACAGCTAAACGCCCAGCAGTATCAATAATAACAACATTGTGCCCATTATTCTTGGCATGAATTACTGCTTTCTTAGCAATATCAACTGGGCTTTTATTTTCCTTATCACTCCAAACCTCAACGTCAACCTGTTCTCCTAAAACGTGTAATTGATCAATTGCCGCTGGTCTGTAAACATCCCCAGCAACCAACAATGGATTTTTTCCTTTTTTATTTTTAAGGTGTAATGCTAGCTTTCCTGCAAAAGTTGTTTTACCAGAGCCTTGTAAACCAGCAATTAAAATAACAGCAGGATTTCCTGTGATGTTAATATCCACCATTCCTCCACCCATCAATTTAGCCAACTCATCGTGGGTTATTTTAACCATTAATTGGTTAGGAGAAACTGCATTAATAACATTCTCACCTAAAGCTTTTTCTTTAACCGTATCGGTAAATTCCTTAGCTACTTTGTAGCTAACATCAGCATCTAACAATGCTCTGCGGATTTCTTTTACAGTTTCAGCAACATTAATTTCAGTTACTTGCCCTTGTCCTTTTAAAACCTTAAAGGCTCTCTCTAACTTATCAGATAAACTATCAAACATTTTCTTTCTTCAATTTTTGAAATACAAATTTAATATTTCTTATCGGATTCATGAACTGTTTAATTGTTTTGCTATTTTTTTAAACAACAAATTAAAAAATATATCCGTACAGTTAAACGTTTATTATACGTTTAATCTACTGCTAATTCTATACAAGCTACTAAAAATACACTATCTAAAAATGTTTAACTTTGAAAAGTATATAATGCAGCTAAACACAATTGCGTTTAGCCGCATGTTGGCAAACATAAACTCAAAATTTGAATTATGAGAATGATATTTTTAATATTTGCTATCGCATATTACTCCCCAACCTTTGCTCAGTGGGGATCAATAGCATCTCCTGTTTCAGGATTAATTTTTGATGTTAAATTTATTAATGATAGTGTTGGATTTTGCGCTGGTAATGATGGCGTACTAAAAACAACTGATTATGGAAACACTTGGAATTTAATTAACTTTTCACCTAGTGGAAGTAATCTATTTTTCATCAATGAAACAATTGGATATCTCACGTCAAGAAATAATAATGAGTTGTATAAATCTATCGATTCTGGAAATACTTGGCAACTGAACTATAATTTTTCAAATGAAACACCAGAAGGAGTTTTTTTCACTTCAACTAATACTGGTTACGTAATAACTTCTATATACGGACCACCTGGAGGTAGTTTTATTTATAAGACTACAAATGGTGGTATTAATTGGACACAAACTAATTCATTCCCAAGTATTCCTACTTTACAGGCAATAACATTTACAAACAGTAATACTGGGTTTATTGTAGGGTATTCAGGTCAAATTATTAAAACTAATAACGCTGGAACCAATTGGATTGTTAGTCAAATACCTAATACTGAAACGCTTATTTCAGTATATTTTCCAGACCAAATGACTGGTTTCGCAGTAGGTTATTCAAATATATCAGGGAGTGATGTAATAAAAACTATTGACTCAGGAAACTCTTGGCAAAATATCTCATCAGGAGGGACTTTTAATAGTGCTTTAAGAGGGGTCTATTTTCCAACCGTGAATACTGGGTATGCAGTAGGTGAAAATGGAAGAATTATTACTACCAATGATGCTGGAAATACTTGGATCACTTCTAATTCTGGAGTTCTTGATGATTTATACTCGACATTTTTTATCTCTAATAATGGTTTTGCTGTAGGTACTGCTGGTAAAATATTAAAAACAACGACTAATGTAAGCTCAAATGCTTTTATCGATAATCTGAAAAAATTAAAATTGTATCCTAATCCTACTTCTAATCAATTAAAAATTGAAAGTAAATTAGATATAAAAGAAATCACAATTATTGACCTTACTGGTAAATCCATAAAAACAAAGACAACAGACTTAAATATTATTAATGTTGCTCAATTACCTTCTGGAATATATTTTATTGAAGTTGTTTAAAGTTGACGTAGTAAAATAACACAAAAGGCTAATAAATTCAGAGCTTTCCAGTGTGTTTTATTTGTTTCAAAACGTACTAAAATAGCTTTAAAAGCATCTAACCAAGCGTTAGTTCTTTCTATTACAAATCGTTGTTTGTAAAGTAATTAAGGTATGGTAAAGGGACATAGTTTACAAAGTTAAAGGGACATCCTTTACACTTTTTAGGGAGTAATTTGGAATAAAAAACAAATTACTATGCCTTGGAAAGAAACAACAACTATGGAACAAAAAATTGAATTTATTTGTGAATGGAGAACAGGAAAGTACACCATTACAGAATTATGTAAAGCATTCGAAATTTCAAGACCAACAGCCTATAAGTTAATTGACAGGTTTGAAAATCAAGGTTATGATGGCTTACGAGAACAGTCAAGAACCCCTAGAAAACACCCAAACGCAACAAAGGACAACATCGTTGAAGGGATTCTTAAACTAAAGAAAAAACACCCTCGCTGGGGAGCTAAAAAAATCAAAATTCTATTGTTTAACGATTTTACTGAACAAGAGATACCTTCGGTGGTTACTATTCACAACATCTTAAAAAAGAACGGTTTTGTGTGTTCTAAAAAGAGAATGAGAAGGGTTAAACCTGTGTTCCCTATTTTCGACCCAAAAGAGTGTAATGAAGTATGGAGCGCTGATTACAAAGGGAAGTTTTTAATGGGTAATAAAATCTATTGTCATCCATTAACTATTGCTGACTCTAAAAGCAGGTTTCTATTCTCTGCTAAAGGTCATTATCATGAAAACTTAAAATCTGCTAAAGCGGAGTTTACAAAAGTGTTTAGAAAATATGGAATACCAGGGCAAATGCACACTGATAACGGTAGCCCTTTTGGCTCTGTTCGTGCTATTCAACGATTTACACAACTCTCCTACTGGTTTATTGAGCTCGGAATTATGCCTGTATTCTCTGATCCAGCACACCCCGAACAAAACGGAAGACATGAGCGAATGCACAGAGATTTAAAAGCTGCTTGTGCAAAGCCCTCAGCTTATGATTTAAAAGCTCAACAACGTAGTTTAAATCACTTTGTAAAGGAATATAACAACATAAGACCTCACGAAGCTTTAGACATGAAAACGCCTGCTGCAATGCATGATTTTTCTACGAAACCTTTCCCCGAAAAAATACCAAACTTTGATTACGATGCTAATCTCAAAACCTTAAAAGTAACCCAAAATGGGGCTATTAGATGGAAATCATATTACTGGGTCTATTTAACTGCTGCTCTCAAAGGTAAATATGTCGGAATTGAAGAACTAGGAAATGGGATTTGGAGAGTATTCTATAGAAACGTATTTTTGGGTTACTTTAATGAAAATGAATTACGAAATAAAGAAAAATCAATAAGGTTAGAAACTAATTTAGTGTAAAGCCTAATCTTTAACTTTTGTAAACCATGTATCTTAACGTACATCAAACACCATAGTTTAGCCAATTTTTAAAATTCTTTTTRRYWYWANTTMAWRKTTWMTMWATKYYAATYCTCMARSTYWCRMCYWKYAWCTWTRAWSKANKCYANSGTATAMWTWTGGAGACATTTTGGATTTTGATTCCAGGAGCAGACAATGATAAAAGTCGGTAAGGATCGTTTGGTATTTGAAGGAAAGTTTATTGATGTTGTGGAGCGTCCTTTTACAACGCACAGCGGCAAAG
>NVVI01000006.1 GCA_002402165.1 Flavobacteriales bacterium | reverse complement strand
TTTAGTACGTTTTGAAACAAATAAAACACACTGGAAAGCTCTGAATTTATTAGCCTTTTGTGTTATTTTACTACGTCAACTTTAAACAACTTCAATAAATTAATAATATCCCCTTAATGAAAACTCTTCTTTTAATATTGTCTTTTGCTATTTTTGGCTATTCTTGTGGTCAAACCAGAAAACATATTTTAAAAGAAATTAGTCATTATAAACATCAAATATGTAAAAACACCTCCTATCAAACATCTGCAAAAGAAATCAAAAAGTTAAGTACCACCTTTTTTTCAAACTACTACGCCATTAAAGAAGACAGTATCTCTGTAACTTTTTTAATGACAAAAAACTTATCTTTTTTTAAGGAATATAGAGATTTAAAGCGTCATTATGTTTACGTTAATGTATTAACAAAAGATAACCAAAAAATTATCACTATTGAAGATCGAACGGAAGATTATGATCTTCCTTTTGCTGATGTTGAGTTTTCAAGATCAAAAGGCTCTTTTAAGCTCGATAGAAAAGGGTTTTACAACTACCTATACCAAAATCTTTGTGGTAATAATATTGAAATTTCTGCCGAGTTAGATGATAAAATTAATTCCTACAACTCTAAACAAACCCAAGAAAGAAAAAAAATAATTAATGGGAGAGATTATTAATTGGCTAACTCGTTCTGTAATTTCTTGGTTAACGAAGATACTATCAAATCATAAGATTCATCTATCCATTGGAAAATTAATTTATCTGAAACATCTTTGTTGGTATAAACACTATTCCAAAGCGTTTTATTCATGTGATAGCCTTGAGTAACCCCGTCATATTTTTCTCGAAGTTCTTGGGCTTTTTCTGGGTCACACTTTAAATTAATAAAAGCAAAATCGTCTATTCCTGTTAATGCGAACATTTTATTCATTACTTTAAAAACTAATGTAGTTTCATCAAAAGGGAAGCTTTCTGTAACTCCTTTTTTAGATAAACAGTATTCTCGATACTCTTCTATGTTCATTTATACTTAAACGGTAGCACTTTAGAGTACTTATCCTTAGAAATAACAATCATGGAATGCATGTTTCTAATTTCTGGAATTTGGGTTAGTTTTTCTTTAACCAAAACATCAAACGCAGCAATATCTTTTACTATAATTTTTAGTAGATAATCTGCCTGTCCCGTAACATTATAACATTCCATTACCTCATCTATTTCATTAATTTGATCTATAAAATTATTAATCGCATTATCTCTTTGTCTGATTAATGAAATCTGCATAAATGCAGAAATTCCTAAATCTAATTTTGACTCATCAACCAACGCATGGTAACTGTTAATAAACCCATTATTCTCTAGTTTTTTAACCCTCTCTAATGTTGGTGCAGGAGATAATCCTATGTCCTTAGAAAGTTGAAGGTTTGTGATTTTCCCATTCTCTTGAAGCTTTTTTAAAATGCTTAAATCTAATCCGTCTAATTTCATGTATTGTGCCTTTGGTTAAAATATTCTTTCAACAAATCAAAAATAACAAAATTAAAGTTGGTAATGGCGGTTTGAATGTTAAAAACTAAGAGATTATTTTAAATAAAATTGGCTTACTTGGAGAAGCATCATTTTCAAAACTTGCTATTTGAATGTTTAAAAAATAAACCCCGTCTTCAACGCTGTCTGGAACAAAAATTAATTCTGTAATTGTTCGTTGAGTTTTTGTGTTTCTTGGATATTCCCAAAATGTATGATGAGCAATCAAGGCTCCTCCATCTTCTTCTTTATCTACCGAAGGGGTATCTATAAGTAAATGTTCTATGCCATTATCAATTAAAAACTGAACAGCTTTATAATCTATAAACGTTGGGTTAGTGTTTGAGTACTGCATTGACAATTTATTGTAATCATTAGGCAATGTTCTTATTACAATAGCTTTAGAATTAATGTTTTCCCACACATTTTTGACTTGTTGTAATGTAATAACTCTGTCCTTTTCTTGCTGTTCAGGAACTATGCTTACCACATTAGCTAAAAAGAAAAAGTTTTTTAAACATTGATTAATTGTATGATGTTCTTTACTTATGTGTCCGACACATTCTGTATGAGTTCCATTACCATGTGGGTTAAAAAAAATATTTCTAAAGTTAACTACCCCTCCCTTGTTTACGTCACCAATAAAATGCTCTGTCATAACTGGATCAAACTTTGGAACATCAACATGCCAAGCTGTAGGGTTGCTTTCGTCAGCTTTTAACGGAATTGAAATATCCAAAGGTTTTGATAAGTCTATTTGATAAATTTTGTTATTGTATTTTATTTCTGTCTTCATTTTAAAAAAAGAATGGCAATAAAAGATACAAATATCATTAAAGATAAAACAATAGCATATGTTCCGCCAAAAATAAACTCTTTTTTTCTTTTAAAAATTCCTGCTAAAATGAAAATAATCCATATTATGTGAATGAAATTAAAACAAAGGATAAATACCCAGGCGTCCCATAATGCTTGAAAATAATCAACAATATTAACATCCCCTCTAAAAAATGAGATATAAATTCTAAACGAAAAAAAGTATAACAAAGTCAGCAGAATGGTCAACATTAAAAATTTATATCTGAGTTTGATTTTTCTCATTCTTTTACTCTATCTCTTCCCCGCGAAAGCGGGGATCCAGAAAAACAGCTTAGCTAGAAACTCTGGATTTCCTCCTGCGAGGGAAAGGCTTAATTAGTTTAAACATAAAACAAATCTGATGTGATTTTATCTGCAATTAAAATTCCATTGTCAGTTAATACCACTTTATCATTTTGTTGATGAATATAAGAAGAATTTAAATACGGTTGGATTTCTCGTTGAAAATGCTGGTTGATTTTTGAATTAAAATTATGCTTTATGTAGTTTTTTTCAATCCCCCATATTGTTCTTAACCTTGTAAGCACATACTCATTATAAGCTGTTTTTTCATCTATCGTTTCTTCATTATAATACGCCTCGTTATTTTTTAATGCATTTATATACTTAATATTATTAGACACATTCCAAAAACGTTTGTTCCCAATATATGAATGAGCAGAAGGCCCAATTCCCAAATACTCTTCTCCTTTCCAATAATTACTATTATGCTGAGAATAAAACCCTTCTTTTCCGAAATTTGAGATCTCATATTGTATCATTCCAAACGCTGCCGTTTTTTGAATTAACGTTTTAAATTGAGCAATCATTTTATCATCACTTAATACGGGTGTCTCCCCTGCTTTTATTTGATGTGCAAGAGCAGTCTTTGGTTCAACCGTCAAACTATAAGCTGATAAATGTGGCACATCAAAATCTTTTACTTTTTGCAAATTCATCAACCATACATCTTCTGTTAATATTGGAGATCCATAAATTAAATCAATCGTAATGTTGCTAAAGCCAGCATCTTGACTTCTTTTAATACTTGATTCTGCTTCAGCTGCATTATGAGCTCTATTAAAAAATTTAAGCTCATCATTATCAAATGATTGCACCCCTATGCTTAATCGATTTACACCAACTTCCTTTAATATTTTAAGTTTATCGATAGATAAATCATCTGGATTACACTCTATTGTAAATTCCGTTTTATCTGCAATAGAATAGTTTTTATATAGCACATCTACAATTGTCTTCAACTCGTTTTTACCCAACAATGAAGGGGTTCCTCCTCCAAAATAAATGGTGTTTATCTCTTTTTTGAAATGACTTTTTTTAGCCTTTATTTCTTTTACAAGCGCCTGAATTAAATCTTTTTTATGTTTTAATGAAGTAGAAAAATGAAAATCGCAATAACTACAGCTTTGTTTACAGAAAGGAATATGTATATAAATTCCTGCCATTTTTTTATTTGTTTAACACAATTCTAAAGATGGTTCCTGTTGCGTCAGATTGTTTAACAAATATCTTTCCTGCATGATAATTTTCAATAATTCGTTTTACTAAAGATAAACCTAACCCCCACCCTCTTTGTTTAGTGGTAAATCCAGGCTCAAAAATTGTTTTATGCTTAGTCCGTGGTATTCCAGACCCAGAATCAGTAATGTCTATATAAACAAACTGACTTTGGTCTGTAACATAAATATCTATGTTGCCCTCCCCTTTCATCGCATCCACAGCATTTTTTATTAAGTTTTCTAGCACCCAACTAAATAATGAAGGGTTTAATTTAGCGTATATTTCAGCATTGCTTTGGGTTCTAAAAGTGATGTTTACTTTTTTAGAAATTCTTACTTTAAGATAAGCTAAAGAATCATTTACAACGGTGTTCAAGTTTTCTAATTCTAATTTTGGAGCTGATCCAATTTTAGAAAATCTTTCTGTAATAATTTCTAGACGAGTAATGTCTTTCGATAATTCGCTTATTGTATTTTCATCAACAACATCTTTAAGCTTCAAATACTCAACCCATGCCATTAATGATGACAATGGCGTGCCTAATTGATGAGCTGTTTCTTTTGCCATTCCAACCCAAACTTGATTTTGCTCAACCTTACGAGAAGTACTAAATAAATAATAAGAAATCAATAAAAACAACCCTATTATTAAAAATTGGAAATATGGATAATACTTTAATTGTTGTAATAATTTAGAATCTTTATAAAAAATATAGTTAACCGCTTGATTATTTATTGTTACAGCAATGGGTTCGTTTTGTTCTCGCATATCAGCAATTGTTGCTTCTAAAAAATCTTGTCCAATCCCTGTTTTTCCTCCTTCTAAATTTCCATATTCAATAATATTTGTCTGTGAACTATCCGTATAAATTACCGGAACTGACGCTGAATTAATTACAATCTCCGAAATAAAAGATTGTATCAAGTCATCTAAAACATTCCTAAGTTCAGAGAAAATTTTAGAATCTTTGTAATATAGCTTTTGCCTTAGTGTATATCCAGAAATGTGATATACTAAATCAATTGGGTCGTTATCACTCTTTTTCATCAACAATAACTGATTTTTTAAAAATTGAGTAGTATCTATCCCTTCCTTAAAATCAAAATTTCTAGAGTTCGTAATATTCCCGTTTTCATCAATAATTATTACAGGAATTGTTGTGTTCCTTTCAAGAATATTAAGATAAAAAGTTAAGTCATTTCGGTTATCTGATGTCGCAATTCGTTTATTTGCTTCTGCCCAAAGTTCAATTTTATTGCGTTCTTCTGCAGAAATTTTTTGAAACAATCCTCCAGTATAATTTACTAAAGATGCTTTATTTTGGATTGCTTCTGCCCATAATTTCACTTTTTTTCGTTCTTCAGTAGCAATTTTTTTAACTAAAATATTGGTGTACCACAGTGATGCAACAATAATTAATATTGCTGCCCCTGCTAAAAGCAGTTTCCATCGTTGTTTTTTAGAGTAAATATTCAAGTTAGTTGCTTGTTATTATTCAGTTATGTGCCTAAAAGACGTGTGAAAATATAAAATAGTTGTAAAGTAAGAAAGCGTTTTTAAGAAAATATATTGTGATTAGTGCCGAAACAACTTAAAGCTTTTATACTGTGAAGAGGAAACCACCTTCACAAAATAAAGACCTTGTTTCATATTTTTGATTTGAAATTGAAATTTTTTGATGTTTTTGTATGTTGCTGTTTGTATTGTTTTTCCTAAAACATCATAAACATAAACATCAATTTGATTTTCTGTTTTGTTTGATTTAAACTTGAATTCTCCACTATGATAAAATCCTTCCCATTCAGCATTAGTATTAACCTCTTGCAAGCCAACACTTGCCGGAAGATACGCTTTTATAATAATTGGTAAATGATCAGACATTATATATAGTGCATCAATTACATTTGCTGGTGCTGAGGTATTTGTTGGCGATTCGTTAATTGACTTGTTAAAATGGTTTCCATCATTTCCAACAGCATCGTATGAATTAGCAACGTAAGTTAATTTATTTGATCCGGTAAGTAAGTCATTAGTAAAAAAGATAAAATCAAATCTATCATCCATGCCTCCAAAAGCACCTCCATCTCCTAAACTTCCTGATCTAGTGCTTTGTGTATGAATATTGGCAAAAGCAGCATTATTATTCCAGTTGCCAGGTGAAGAAATAGGATCTAACAAAGCAACATTACCTCCATTTAAAATAGTATTGTAAGCCGCCTCTGCGCTTGTATATAAATTAAAATCGCCTCCTAGAATTACATTTTCAATATTTGTTCTAGAATCCATGTAGTTTTTAAGTGTCACTGCCTCTTGGTTTCTTTGCTGTTCATTTGTAGAACCGGTGCTAGCCTTTAAATGTGCCATATAACAATAAAGAAAAACGGTATCTGAAGCAGCAGTCATTCCTGGAACATTATAATAAAGCACATATTCACTAATGTTTCTGAGTGTTGTTGCTATTTCAAACTGACTGTATAACACTAACTTATCTGTGTTATAAAACAACATATTATCTGTATCTGGTCCGTTAAAATAAATTGCCTGTTGATAAGACGTAACACCATCAACATTTAACGCATCGTTTAAAATGGTTGTTACTCCGCTAGAAGAAGTAAGCTCTGTTATCATAAAAATATCTGGCTTAATGTATTGAATAATTGGTTTTAAGGTGTCTGCTTTGGTTGAATTAGAAGCAGGATAGTTTAAAATATTATACGTCAATATTGTCAATGTATCCTGTGCTTTAGCGAGAATACCTACTAAAATAAAGAGAATTAAAAAAGTATTTTTCATATGTCTGTTTAATTATTATTATTTTCTTTAATTAAAAACATGTACACGGGAAAATGATCACTATATCCAGCTGTATAAATTCCTCCTGCATAGGAACGAAAAGGGTAGCCCTTATATCTTCCTGTAGATTGTTTTAAATATGCTTTGCTGAAAATTTTTGATTTATAATATTTATACGAAGAATAATCATCTCCCATTAAAGATGGAGTAACTAATACTTGGTCAAATAAATTCCAAGCATCTCTATATGCCAAAGTTCCTATTCCTTTTTTATAATAACTTTCCCAAGGATTAAACATAGCTCCTTTTTTCATGTCTTCTTTTTTTCCGACTCCCTTTAAATGCTTTTTTACACTTATGTCTGTTGGATCATCATTCAAGTCTCCCATGTAAAATATTTTTGCATTAGGGTCATTTGCTTGTAACGAGTCTATAATTATTCGTCCCAAATTTGCTGCTGCTTCTCTTCGTGGTCGACTCCTTTTTTCTCCACCTCTTCGGGAGGGCCAGTGTACAACGATAATATGGATTTGTTCCCCATTTAATAAGCCAGTAACTAGTAGTTGGTCTCTTGTGTAAAAAGTAGTATCTATACTTCTTAACGAAACGCTTCTGCTCGATGTTACTTTAAAATATTTAGGATTATATAACAGCCCAACATCAATTCCTCTTTTATCAGGCGAATCATAATGCACAATTTTATACCCTCTTTTTTTTAGCCTTTCCGTTTTAACTAAATCTTCTAAAACAGACTTGTTTTCAATTTCTGCTACACCCAAAATGGCTAACCCATCTGGTGTTACTTCAATGCCTATGTCGGCAATAACTTTCGACATGTTTTTTAGCTTCTCTCTATATCTTTTTGATGTCCATCGTTTTTGTCCTTTAGGAGTAAAATCATCTTGTAAAATTTTTGTAGTATCTGGGTCAATAAGTGTATCAAATAGATTTTCTAAATTATAAAAGCCAATACCTACAACTAAATATTCCTTTTTATCCTCTTGAGAAAACAAAGTATTTCCGGTAAATAAAAAAAATATTACTAGTAAAAATATGTTGTGTTTCATGACTTGAATTTTTTGCAAAGTAAGGAAATAAATTGCTATCAATTTTTAATTAAGAAAGAGTAAAGATGTATTTAGATTAATTTTTTTATTAACAATTTAATGGTTTTGAGGGTTTTATGCTTTTTTAAGTTTAATTTTGAGCCGTTGTTAAATTATTTGCATTAATAACAGAATTTGCATTAATAACAGAAAGTGATTACCCTATGAAGCAATCAAAATAAGACTTCAAACCGCTTTATTCTTATCCTTTTTTTAATAATAAATGAGAATAATAAATATAATATTGGTCGCTTTAGTTTTAATGACTGTTTCATTAAATGCACAAACAGACTCTTCTGCAACAAAAACAGACAGCTTATTAAACAAACAAAATTTCCCAACTTTTACAAGCTCTTTGGATGCGCTCGAAGGTGATTCTGAGGCTCAAGATGTTTCTGGGTTATTGCAATCATCAAAAGATGTTTTTTCAAATATTGCTGGATTTAATTTTAGTGCTGCACGATATCGTGTTAGAGGATATGATTCTGAAAATTTTACCGTAAGCATGAACGGAATAACATTAAACAACCCAGAAGGAGGTAGGGCGATTTGGGCTTTTTGGGGAGGATTAAACGACATTACTCGCTATCAAGAATCAAAATCTGGAATTAGTGCTTCATCTTATAATTTTGGAGGAATTGGTGGGTTCTCAAATATCGATGCAAGGGCAACATCCATAAGAAAAGGTTCTAAAATTTCTTATGCTTACGCTAATAGATCCTACAATCACAGAATAATGATAACCCATTCTACAGGCATGATGGATAACGGAATGGCTGTGGTAATTTCTGCATCTAAAAGATCTTCTAACGAAGGTTATGTTGAAGGAACTTTTTACAATGGGGCAAGTTATTTTCTTTCTATTGAGAAAAAGTTTAACGAAAAACATACACTAGGAGTCGTTGGTTTCGGAGCTCCAACAATTCAGGGCAAAAGAAGTATTTCAACCCAAGAGACCTATGATTTAACTGGCAATAACTACTACAATTCTTACTGGGGTTACCAAAACGGAGAAAAACGAAACTCGCGGATTAGAAACAACCATAAACCAAGAATAATATTAACCCATTATTTTAAAATGAATGACAAAACAACACTTAACTCTTCTGCTTTTTATTCTTTTGGTAAAGAAGGTAATACTCGCTTAAATTGGTATAGTGCTGCCGACCCTCGCCCAGATTATTATAGAAATTTGCCAAGCTATTTTAATAACCCTGGAGATGAGGCGATGTTTGAAGAATTAACTGTTTTATGGCAAGCTAACGATCCTACAACCACACAATTAGATTTTGATCAAATGTTTTTTGCTAACAGCAAAAATCTTTTTACACAAACCAATGCTAATGGAGGAACAGAAAGTGTAACTGGAAATAGAGCTAAATACATCATTGAAGAAGCAAGAAAAGATATTTCTCATTATGGATTTAATACGGTATTTAATCATAAAAAAAATGATAAGATAACTTTAATAGGAGGGCTAAATGTTAGCCTTTACAAAAGCAACAATTATAAAATAATAAATGATTTGCTTGGAGCTGATTTTTGGGTTGATGTCGATCARTTTGCTGAAAGAGATTTTGCTGATGAATCTGTTGCACAAAGTGATATTAATAACCCCAACAGGATTATTAAAGAAGGAGATCGTTTTGGGTATAATTATGATATTAACATTAATACTTATAATGGATTTGGGCAAATAGAAGGAACGACTACAAAAATAGATTGGTTTGCTGGCTTATCAATAACGAGCACTTCTTTTTGGCGAACAGGAAATTATAAAAATGGGTTGTTCCCCGAAAACTCTTTAGGCGATTCTGAAAAACAAACTTTTTTTAACTATGGAGTTAAAGCTGGGGGAATTTACAAACTTACAGGAAGGCATTTAATTAGACTAAATGGTGCTTACTTAACAAGGGCTCCTTTTTCAAGAACAGCTTTTGTTTCTCCAAGAACAAGAGATCAGGTTGTTCCTAATCTAAAAAGTGAGCAAGTAATGTCTGGAGATATTAGCTATATTGTTCGTTATCCTAAAGTAAAAACAAGAGCAACATTCTTTCACACCACCATTAAAGACAAAACATGGAGCAGAAGTTTTTATCATGATGAGTTAAACACCTTTGTAAATTACATGATGACGGGTGTTGATCAAGTTTTTACCGGTGTTGAGTTTGGAGCAGAAGTAAATATAATCTCTACCGTTACAATTTCTGCAGCTTTTGCTACAGGTCAGTTTCTATATGATTCAAGACCTACCGCAACCATCATCCAAGACAATTCAACCAACTCATTAGCCGAAGACAAGACTATCTATTTTAAAAATTATAGAATTGGAGGAATTCCTCAAACCGTAGGGTCAATAGGCTTACAGTATCGATCTCCTAAATATTGGTTTGCAGGAGTTAACTTTAATTACTTTACTGACATTTATTTAGATGCTAATCCTGACAGGAGAACTGAAGAAGCAATTTCAAAGTATATTTCTACTGATCCACAAGTGGCAGAAATAATTGACCAAACAAAACTTGATGATGATTATTCTGTTAATCTATTTGCAGGTAAATCATGGAGAATTAAAAATAAATACTATATAAGGTTTAACCTTAATGTAAATAATGTTCTTAATAACACCGACTTTCAAACTGGTGGATTTGAACAATTAAGATATGATCAAAATGAAATTGGTAAGTTCCCTCCCAAAATTGGATACATGTACGGAAGAACTTATTTTGCTATGGTTAGCTTTTCATTTTAAAAATTTGAAGAATGACAACGATAAAACACATATTAGGAATATTCGTTTTAGCTTTATTGCTACTCTCTGGATGTAAAAAAGACACCGACTTTCCTCCTGTAAAAGTATTACCCGAAGGTAATATTATTACAATTGACTCTTTACGGAATATTTACACAGCATTTGATACTACAATTGTTGATGATATTTCTATTTACGGAATTGTTACAGCTGATGAGTCAACTGGAAACATTTATAAAGAGCTGTTCATACAAGATGAGGCAAATGCAATTAAATTGGGACTTACCTCTTCTAGCAATTATTTTATTGGAGATAGAATTAGAGTTGCTATAAAAGGAGCAACAATAACTAACGACAACAGTATGCTCATAATAGATAACATTGACCCTGACGCAAGTATTGTTAAACAAGAGTCTAGTATGGATTTAACTCCAGAAATAGTAACAATCTCTGACATACAAACTTTATTCGGTGATTTTTCTGTTTACCAAGCTAAGCTCGTTCAAATTAACAATGTAGAGTTTCCATGTTATGAAGTATGTAACACATGGGCAAACTCTATCACTCAATCCGATGAAAATAGAGATTTAACAGACACCTTGGGAAATACAATTGTTGTTCGATCTAGTGGTTTTGCTAATTTTGCGGGGCAAACCTTGCCTCAGGGCCAGGGCTCTATAATTGCTGTTGTTACTCAATATAAAGATAATTTTGGGAGTATTACAATACAGCTTACAATCAGAAACCCAAACGAACTTACTATGTCTGGTACAAGGAAAATTAGCTGCCCTAGCTGTCCTACCTACCTTCACATAAAAAACTGGAATGACAATAATGTAACTTCAGGAGGATGGACAACCCAATACCCAACACCTAACAACAGTTGGACTACTGATGATTTTACAGGGAGCAACCCCTATGCATATATTACAAATACCAGTAATACCCTTGCTGGTGAATCTTGGTTAATTTCCCCTGCTTTTGATTTGAGTTCAACATCAACTCCCTTTTTTAATTTTGAAACGGCTGCTGCCAGTGGCACAACAACAACCTCCTTAAAAGTTCTAATTTCTACTAATTATGATGGAGTTAGCTTGCCTGCTTCAGCAACTTGGGCAGATGTTTCCGCTCCTCTTGCGTTTTCCACAGGGAGTTGGACCTGGACTGCTTCTGGTGATTTTGATTTAGCACCATACAGAGTGTCTGGAGTCTATGTTGCGTTTAAATATACCAGCACAGGGGCTACATGGGATACATGGGAGGTTGATAATTTTAATTTATTTGATTTTTAAAACAACAAAAATGAAAAACATATATTATAACCTGAGTTCTCTGTTTCTTGTTTTGATGCTTATTTCTGCTTGTGAAAAAGATTATGACGCACCAGCCCCTAGAGCTATTCCTGAAGGAAAAATTGTAACAATTGCTGAAGTTCGAGCAATGGAGGTTCCCGGAACTGAAATTGTAATTACAGAAGATATTTCTGTCTATGGAGTTGTTACCATGGATGAATCGACAGGAAATCTCTATAAGGAAGCATACATGACTGATGCTACGGGGAATTTGTATTTAAGGTTTATTTCTTCAAGTGGTTTGTATATTGGAGACTCCGTTATGGTAAACTTAAAAGGGGCAAAAATCTTAAGATACAATCAAATGCTACAAGTGGATTCTCTACATCCTGACAATAACATTGTAAAAATAGCCACACAAGTTTTTAAAACTCCAGAAACAATAACTATTGATGATTTATTTAGTAATTTAGAAGCAGCTCAGGGCAAGTTAGTTCAAATTGATAATTCTTGGTTTCAAGCAGGAGGGCAAGGGTTAACTTATGCTTATGCTGCCACCCAAACCTCTGAATCAAGAATTTTGCAAGACCTCGGTTCTACCTCCACAATAGAAGTAAGAACTAGCGGTTATGCTAATTTTGCTAATGATACTATTCCTGCTGGCGCTGGTTCATTTATTGGTATAGTTGCTCAATACAATTCTGGATTACAACTCTTAATTAGAGACCCTAATGAATTATCTTTAAATGGAGTTCTTCCTCAAATGATCATTAAAAATTTTCAAGACCAAAGCATAACCTCTGGTGGATGGACAACTCAAGTCGTAATAGGCACTATTGATTGGTCAACGAGCGATCAAGGTCAATCTGGTGACTTCTACGGAGTAATGAGTAACTACATTCCGCCAAATGTTTCTGCTGAAGCTTGGTTAATCTCTCCATCTTTAGATTTTAGCGCTTCTACTTCTCCTGTTTTTGATTTTAGAAATGCTTATAATTATTCTGGAACTGCTTTAGAAGTATTAATTTCTACAAATTATGATGGAGTAAGTGCTCCTGCTACAGCTACTTGGGCTCCATTATCAGTTAAATTATCTTCTGGTGGTTTTGGCTGGGTAAACGCAAGCGACTCCCCTAACGGGCCTATAGATTTAACTCCTTATCTAGTAAATAACGTTTATATTGGATTTAAATATACTGGCTCTAGTACTGACGGAAGCACATGGGAAGTCGATGATATAGAAATTACTTATTAAATAAAAAAAATTAACTTTTAAAACCTCATACTTATGAAAAAAATTTACACTTTACTTGTTGGGCTAACCATAATTAGCTCGACTGCAAATAGTCAAACCATATTTGCGATTCAAACTCCAGGAACAATGTCAGACACGTCTGCCCTTTGGGGAACATCTGTTAATACTAACGGAATAGTTACTGCTGTTAAAAGCAATGGATATTACATTCAAGACGGAACAGGTGCTTGGAATGGTGTTTTTGTTTTTGACCTAGGAAACACTCCTTTAAGAGGGGATGATGTCTCGTTTACCGCTGATGTTGATGAATATTTCAATTTAACCGAACTTAAAAATGTAACAGCTTTTACAATCAACTCAACAGGAAATACTCTTCCAGCAGCTACTAGCCTCTCTACATTAGCAGTTAATGATGAACAATACGAAGGTGTTTTAGTTGCTGTAACCAATGCACAATCAATGGGAGCTCCTAATGGCTTTGGAGAATGGGATGTAAATGATGGAAGCGGATTGGCAACAATTGATGATGCGATATTCCCTTTTATACCTGTTGTTGGTAATAATTATGATGTTACCGGAGTTCTTGATTATAGTTTTAGTCTCTATAAAATTTTACCGCGAGATGCAAGTGATATTATTGGTGCTACTGGAAGCCCTAATTTTGTCTCTATTTATGATATTCAGTTTACTGTTGACCCCAATGGCGATTCTCCTGAATTAGGAAATGTTGTTATGACTAAGGGGGTTGTAACAGGTGTAGTTGTTAATGGTGCCCCTGGCACATTTTTTATTCAAGACGGAAATGGGGCATGGAACGGTCTATATATTTTTGAAAGTGGAACAACTGTAGCAAGAGGAGATAGTGTAGAGGTAACAGGTACTGTTGATGAGTTTAATAACACAACAGAATTAATTTCTGTTACGAATGTTACCGTTTTAAACTCAGGCAACACATTGCCAACGCCAGCCATTCTTACAACAGGTAATGCTAATACGGAAGATTGGGAGGGTGTTTTAATTCAAGTGCTGAATGCTCCTTGTACAGGAAACACAGCCGGTTTTGGTTTGTGGGATCTAAATGATGGTTCTGGAATTATTCAAGCAGATGATGATATTTTTCCTTATGCCCTAAGTGCTAATGTTGGAACAAGCTATAATGTTACAGGAATAGGACATTMCTCTTTTAGTGCTTATAAAATTTTACCAAGAGATGCTAATGATATTTCAATTGCATCAGGAATTAATGAGTTAGGTAGCTTTACAGTTTCTGTTTATCCTAACCCAGTTAAAAATATTATTAACTTTGAGTTAAACATTAATATTTTTACAGTCACTCTTATTAATGTTACAGGAAAAATCATAAAAAGAAGTCATTCAACAAATAATAAATTAGTTATTTCTACTGAAAATATTGATAACGGAATCTACTTCTATTCTGTGTCTGATAACGATGGAAATATAATTTCTACCAGCAAGTTTATTGTTTCAAAATAGTTTAGTTTAGTATCAGAAGTAAAAGGGTGGGTTATGTTGGCTCACCTTTTTTATTGTCAAAATTTCTCTTACTTTTAAATCTCTAAACATTTAAATATGTCTATAAAAATAAATTCCTTTGAAGAATATAAAGCCCAATACAAACAAAGTGTAGAAAATTCTGAGCAATTTTGGGAAGAAATTGCTAATACATTTACCTGGAAAAAGAAATGGGATAAGGTTCTTGATTGGAATTTTGAAGAACCTAAAATTAAATGGTTTGAAGGTGGAAAATTAAACATTACTGAAAACTGTTTAGATAGATATTTAGAAAAAAGGGGAAATCAAACGGCAATAATATGGGAGCCTAACAATCCTTCCGACAAAACTATAAAACTAACTTATTTAGAGCTACACCAAAAAGTGTGTGAATTTGCAAATGTGTTAAAAAATAATGGTGCCAAAAAAGGAGATCGTATTTGTTTATACATGCCTATGGTTCCAGAATTAGCAATTGCTGTTTTAGCTTGCGCTAGAATCGGAGCAATTCATTCTGTTGTTTTTGCTGGATTTTCTGCAAAAGCATTGGCTGATAGAATTAATGATGCTACCTGTAATATTGTTTTGTGTTCTGATGAAGCTTACCGAGGAGCAAAAGTCATTCCTATAAAAAATGTAGTTGACGAAGCCTTAAAAAATACCCCCTCTATTCAAAAAAACATTGTGTTAAAAAKNANTKGAGNMARATRTTAWWWTRTYTWKTAAMAKARATGTATGGTGGCACGAAGAGCTAGAAAAAGTAAGCTCAAATTGTGATGCTGAAGAGATGGATTCAGAAGATGAGTTGTTTATTTTATATACTTCTGGCTCTACTGGTCAACCAAAAGGAGTCGTACATACAACAGGCGGCTATATGGTCTATACCAATTATAGTTTTCAAAATGTTTTTCAATATGAAGAGGGAGATGTTTATTGGTGTACTGCTGATATTGGATGGATAACCGGCCATTCTTATATTGTTTATGGTCCATTATTGGCTGGCGCAACAACAGTAATGTTCGAAGGAATTCCGACTTGGCCAGATGCTGGTCGTTTTTGGAAAATCATAGATAAACATCAAATTAATATTTTTTATACTGCACCAACAGCAATTCGTGCTTTACAGGCATGTGATATTAATTTTGTAAATAAATATACTCTAAGCTCCTTAAAGGTGATAGGAAGTGTTGGTGAACCTATAAATGAAGAGGCTTGGCAATGGTATCACAAAAATATTGGCAAAGAAAAGTGCCCTATTGTAGATACTTGGTGGCAAACAGAAACTGGCGGAATAATGATTTCTCCCCTAGCAGGAATTACCCCTCTAAAGCCAACCTATGCCACCTTGCCGCTTCCTGGAATTCAACCATGCTTGGTAGATCCAGAAGGTAAAGAAATCATTGAAAATGGTGTTGAAGGAAATCTTTGCATTAAATTTCCATGGCCATCTATTTTAAGAACCCTATATGGTGATCATAAACGCTGTAAAGAAACTTATTTTTCTACATACAAGGGTAAATACTTTACAGGAGATGGATGTAAAAGAGATGAAAACGGAATGTACCGGATTACAGGAAGAGTAGATGATGTTATTAATGTTTCTGGTCATAGAATTGGAACAGCAGAAGTTGAAAATGCCTTAAACACACATAGGTCTGTTGTTGAATCTGCGGTGGTAGCCTTTCCTCACGAAATAAAAGGCCAAGGAATTTACGCCTACGCTATTTGCACAAAAGAAGTAAATGAAGAAGAACTAAGAAAAGAACTCCTCGTTCAAATAACTAAAGAAATTGGTCCTATTGCAAAACCTGATAAAATTCAAATAGTACAAGGTTTGCCTAAAACAAGATCTGGAAAAATAATGCGGAGAATCTTAAGAAAAATTGCCGAAGGTGATACCTCAAACATGGGTGATATTAGCACTCTTTTAGACCCAAGTATAGTTGAAGATATTAAAAAAGGAGCTTTATAAAATAGAGCCTAAATAGTTAGCCCACTAAACCAATTTGTAAATCTTCCCTGGTAAAGTTTTAACCACTCCGCTAAATTCCATTTCCAATAGCATGGAAGATGTTTTACTCATTGGTAATTTTGCTTGAAGCGAAAGCTCGTCAATTCCAATTTTATCTTGCTTTGAAATAATATTAACAATAATCTTTTGCTCTGGTGTAAGCTCAATAAATAACTGGGGCTGATTTGGTTTGATTTTTTTCTTAGTCTCCCATCCCATTATGTATTCAATATCTTTTGCCGACTGAATAAGTGCTGCTTTATGGCTTTTAATTAAATTATTACATCCCTCTGACTGTCCGTCAGAAAGTCTGCCGGGCAATGCAAACACATCTCTGTTATAATCATTAGCAATATATGCAGTAATTAAAGAGCCTCCTTTTTTACTCGATTCTATAACAATTGTTAAGTCTGAAAGCCCTGCAATAATTCTATTTCTTTTTGGAAAATTTTCTCTATCGGGATTTGTTCCGCTTTTATAATCTGTTAATAACCCTCCTTTTTCTAGCATCTGTCTTGAAACTCCCATATGCTGCTGAGGATAGATTCTGTCTAACCCATGAGCCAAAACGCCAACGGTATCTATGTTGTTTTTTAGTGAYGCCTTGTGTGAACAAATATCTATTCCATATGCCAATCCACTAACTATTAATGGTTGATGAGGCACCAAGTCTTCCACTATTTTATTGCAAAATTCTTTACCATAATCCGTTGCTTTTCGTGTTCCAACAATACTAATTACTTTAGGGTTATTTAAATTTAAATTACCTTTTGTGTAAATTAGAATTGGTCCATCCTCGCAATGAAATAAACGCTTTGGATAATTCTCATTTAAATAAAACAACGGCTTAATGTTGTCCTTTTTAATAAATTTTAATTCCTCTTCCGCTATTGTTAAGGCCTCTGTTTTGTGCTGAATAATTTTTACTGCATTTACCCCTCCAATTCCTGGGATTTTTTCTAAAGCACTTTTCTTCTCTTTAAAAACTTGCTCAGAACTTCCACAATACGCAATTAGTTTTTTAGCTGTTATATCTCCAATATTTGGAATAGATGTTATTGCAATATGATAAAGTAATTGATCGCTCATGGGTTAGTAAAATTAACTATTTTTATGCTTGGTAATAATAACTTTAAATGAAAGTAATAGGAATAATTCCTTCTCGGTATCAATCAACTCGATTCCCAGGAAAACCATTAATTAATATTGATGGAAAAACAATGATACATCGAGTTTACGAGCAGGCAAAAAAAGCAAGATCTTTGTCTGAAGYTGTTGTTGCAACTGATGATGATAGAATTTTCACTCACATTAAGTCTTTTGGAGGCAACGTTATAATGACCTCTTCTTCTCACAAAAGTGGAACCGATAGGTGTGCTGAGGTAATAGAAAAGTTAACTGAAAATTATGACATAGTAATAAACATTCAGGGTGACGAACCATATATAGCCCCCGAGCAAATCAATCAATTATGTTCTTGCTTTAATGATTCCAAAACAGACATTGCAACACTTATTAAAAAAATTGATACTGAAGAAGATTTGTTTAATCCAAATAGACCAAAAGTTTCGATTGACGAAAACAATTTTGCGTTAATGTTTAGTCGAAATGTTATTCCTAAAATATCAAACATAAAAAAAGAAAATTTGTTAGCTCTACACACTTTCTATAAACACATTGGTATTTATGGATATCGTTCTGAAGTGTTAATTAAAATAAGCAAATTGCCAATTTCCCCCTTAGAGCAAAAAGAACAATTAGAACAACTGCGCTGGCTAGAAAATAATTACGCCATAAAAACCGCTATTACTTCTTATGAAGCATTTTCAATTGATACTCCAGAGGATTTAGAAAAATTAACTTTTAAGTAACTTTAGTTTTCAGTATTTTTATACATTCGCAAACTCAAATGAAACTAGAACAATATATATCAGAATTACTTTATAAATATGATTGTGTTATTGTTCCTGATCTTGGTGGATTTGTTGCCAATTACAAGTCGGCAACTATTCAATCTATTCAAAATACATTTTCACCTCCATCAAAAAGTATCTCTTTTAACAAAAACTTAAATAATAACGATGGCTTATTAGCTAACTTTATTGTTCAAAAAGAAAAAGTTCCTTTTAATATTGCTTCTAAAAAAATTGAAGAATCTGTTTTAACCATTAATCGTGACTTAAAACTTAAAAAAAGAGTCCTGCTAAATAATGTTGGAACACTGTTTTTAGACACAGAAAATCGCATTCAATTTGATCCGGCAAATACAGTTAATTATCTTTTAGGTTCTTATGGTTTACCTGTTTTTCAAAAACAACCGATTAAACGAGCAACTATAGAGGAGAAAATAACCAAAAAATTTCAAGAGAAAACTGCTCCATTAACAACTGTAAAGGAAAGGAAAATCAGCAATACTAAATGGAGGGTTGCCGCAGCAATTGCTATTCCTTTAGCTTTTTTAGCTGGATGGATGCCAACCCAATATGATTTAACAGGAGATTTGAACTATGCTAATTTGAATCCTTTTAAGCCAAAAGAGAAAATAACATATACTCCAATAAAATCTGAATTCGCTTTTAATGAGGTAGACGAAAGCTCTTTTAAAGAGCAAATTGATGTTGTTAATGAAAGTGCCCGTTTCCTAACTGTTAGTTTTGATGAAAACAAAACCCCTATCGTAGTTCAATTAAAAGAAACTCCTTTTGCTGAGCCGGTTTCTACTTATGTGGTTTCGTCCAATAGAAAGTTACAATATCATATTATAGGAGGTTGTTTTTCAAGTAAAAGCAATGCAAGAAGAATGGTGAGGAAGCTGAAAAAAGCAGGTTTTGACGCTGCTATTGTTGGTAAACGAAAAGGGCTTTGGGCTGTTAGCTACAATAGCTTTCCGTCTAGAAAAGAAGCGGTTAGCGCTTTAGCTAATGCTCAAGACCACAACACTAAAGCTTGGATTTTAAAACAGTCTTTTTAACAAACGCAGCCTCTATTTTATTAGCTAAAAAATTAGAAAGTTTTACATAAGATTCTTGTGTCCAGCCAGCAACATGAGGGCTTAATATCACTTTATCAGATTGAGATAGATATTTAAAATCACTTGGTAAATTTTCTACATTTATCGTTTCAAATGATTTGGTTTCATATTCTAATACATCCAAACAAGCTCCTAAAACTTTATTTGTTTTTAGTGCTTCAACTAAATCAGCAATGCAAACATTACTTCCTCTAGCAGTATTTATTAAATAAATAGGTTTTTTGAATCTAGCAAGAAATGCCTCGTTAACATAATGATGTGTTTCGTCAGAAAGAGGCAAATGAATGCTCAAAATATCTGTTTCTTGAAATATGGTTAATAAGTCAACTCGTTCTGCGTTATTCCACCTATTTATTCTCTTTGTTTGTCCTTCGACAAGCTCAGGATGACAAAGAGGTTTTATATACTTATCATAAGCAATTACTTTACAATCAAAACCAGAAAGTTTTTTAGCAAACGCACTTCCTGTGTTTCCGTATCCGATTATTGCTATTGTTTTTCCAGTAATTTCTACCCCTCTATTTCCTTCTCTATCCCAAATTCCTTTTCTTACCTCAGCATCTCCTTTCTTCAATTGGTTAAACAGCATTAACAACATGCCTAAAGCGTGTTCTCCAACTGCCGTTCTGTTTCCTTCTGGCGAATTAAACACTTTAATTCCTTTCTGCTCAGCATAAACTACATCAATATTTTCTAGCCCTGCTCCTGATCGTGCTATGAATTTTAAGTTAGTAGCTTTATCTAAAAATGTTTTATCGATGGTAAATCGACTTCTAATAACCACTCCAAAATAATCAGTAATTTTTCCTTCTATATTCTCTTTAGAAGCTTTTATATCGTACTCACACACAAAACCCAAAGTAGTTAATCTTTCTTCCAAAATTGGATGAACAGTATTTAAGAAAAGTATTTTTCTCATAATACAATATTAAGAATTAGATACCGTTTAGTGAGCAACAAATTTAAAGCCTATGATATTTATTTACATTTTTAACACTAACTAAAATGTATATTCATGAAAAAACTAATATTAATAACAATTATTTCTTCGCTGCTAATTTTTGGATGTAGTAAAGAAAAATCAATTGAAGAGAATGTTGCTCCTCCTGTTGTTTCCTCCCAAAGTATAAATTATATTCCATTAGCAATTGGCAATTATTGGGTTTATGATACTTACTCTATTGACTCTTTAGGAAATGAAACATTAAGCAGTCCATCTGATAGTGCTTATGTGGATAGGGATACAATCGTTAATGGTAAAACTTTTTATATTATCGAGGGTGATTTTAATSCAACAACAACTGTTGGTGCCATTATAAGGAACGAAAATAATAGTATTATCAATCTTGATGGAAGCATCTCCTTTACAACCAATAATTTAGGTGTAGTTTATAGGAATGACACCACTTTTCTGGGCGGGGGTGAATTCATAGCATCAGAAACATGGGTTAACMTACAACAAATTAACATTTCTGTTCCTGCTGGCGCTTTTCTGTCTTACGACAAGGAAAAAGAGACCACAGCATCAGATGTAAATTATCCTTGGGGAATAAGGAATACACACAAAAGCTATAATAAAGATGTTGGTGTAATTAAAGGGCAGTATTATTTTTACACGCAGCCTAATTATTTTGAAAGTAGATTGATTAGCTACAACGTAAATTAATTAGTATACATTAAATAGCCTATGTAAAAGTATAGAAATAATCCGAAAACATCATTTACTGTGGTAATAAATGGCCCTGTTGCTAAAGCAGGATCTATTTTATATTTGTCTAGCATTAATGGAACTAATGTTCCGAAAATTGCAGCAAAAACAATAACAGAAACAAGTGATATACTTACAATAAAACTCAAGGTTAAATCATCACTAAAAAAGAAATTATACCCRAARATTAAYGAMCCTAAWACAGCYCCATTAATTAAYCCAAYCAACAATTCYTTAAATAAYCTTTTSCMTAARCCATCTAATCCYAAWGARTTRTTMGCCARMCCYTGCACMAYAATTGCYGAAGATTGAACKCCMACATTTCCTGCCATTGCMGCAATTAAGGGGATAAACAATGCCATGCCAGCATGAAGCCTTATTTGTTCTTCATTAGCCTCTATAAGTAGTGCACCTAAAATCCCCCCAAATAATCCAATTAACAACCAAGGCAACCTAGCCTTAGTGTGTTCCCATGTACTATCTGAAGATTCTATCTTCTCAGAAATACCAGATGCCATTTGGTAATCTTTCTCCGCCTCTTCGCGCATTATATCWACMAYATCATCAATGGTAATTCTTCCTAATAACCGTCCTATTTCATCAATAACAGGAATTACTACCAAATCATATTTATCCATAATTTGGGCAACTTCTTCACTTTCAACATCAACCTGAACCATAAATACCTCATCGCTATAAACATCTTTTACCTTATTACTATCTGGTGCTAATAACAATTTCTTTAACGAAATTCTTCCTTGTAAAATATCTTTCTCATCCACCACATAAACGGTATACAGTGTTTCTACCTCTTCTGCTTGAGCTCTAATTTCTTGAATACAGGTAGCTACATCCCAGTCCATTTTAACCTTTACAAGCTCCTTCCCCATTAATCCCCCAGCAGTAGCTTCATCATAATTTAATAAATCTATGATGTCTCCCGCTTGCTCAATATCTTCAATATGAGAAATTACCTCATCTTGTTTTTCTTCWGAYARTTCKCCWATWACATCAGCWGCATCATCMGAATCWARRTTRTCAATAATTTTTTCYGCWATTTCTTCAGAAGAAATTTCTTCTAAAAAACGTTCTCGAGTATCCTCATCCAGTTCAACCAAAGCATCAGCGGCAAGCTCTTCAGGTAAAAAGGCATAAAACGCTTTTGCTTCTTTGCTTGTTTGTTCATCCAAAATTTCCGCAACATCAACCGCATGGAGCCCATCTATAAGCTCTAGAATTTTATTCTCAACCTTACCTTTTACAGCAGTGTTAAGTTTTTCTAAATATTCTTTTGTTAATTCAAATTGCATGATTCTCTGCTTTTTAGCGTTGCAAAGCTACAAAATTATGATGAGGGCACACGATCTGCTATTTTAAACCACAACAGAACCAATACTGTAGAAAGACACTCATGTAAGCCCAAGTTATTTATCAAAAACCTATAACTCGCTTGGAGATGTTAAGATTTCTTGGTGAAATTTAATGTCTTAGTAGGATAATGAAAATAAAGACATGTCTTTACCCTTTCGTTAGCCAATCAAATTAGTCAACTCAACAAACTCTTCAACACTTAATTGTTCTGGTCGTTTAGTTAAAATTTGATTATCTTTATTGTCTTCATTTAATAAGCTCTTTAACGATTTACGCATCATTTTTCTTCGTTGGTTAAACGCCATTTTCACAATTATTTTAAATGCCTTTTCGTCACACTCGAGTTTGCTTTTTTTGTTTCTTGTAAGGCGAATTACTGCAGATTTTACTTTAGGAGGCGGATTAAAAACTTCAGGCTCAACAGTAAATAAATATTCAATATCATAAAAAGCCTGTAATAACACACTGGTTATTCCATAAGTTTTAGAGCCTGGTTCGGCAGCAAAACGCTCTGCAACCTCTTTTTGAAACATCCCGACCACTTCTGGAATTTGATCTTTATAATCTAACACTTTAAATAAAATTTGCGAAGAAATATTGTATGGGAAATTGCCAATAACTGCAAATGGTTCATCCTTAACAATATCATTTAAATCCATTTTTAAAAAATCACCATAAATGATGCTCCCTTTTAAATCAGGGTATTTTTCAGCTAAATACCCAATAGATTCTCTATCAACATCTATCGGAATTGTCTTGTAGTTTTTATTCTCAATTAAGTATTGTGTTAAAACACCCATTCCTGATCCAACCTCAACAACTTTTTTATATTGCTCCATTAAAGAAAGGCTGTCAACTATCTTTCGAGCAATCGATAAATCGATTAAAAAATGTTGCCCTAAATGCTTTTTTGCTTTTACTTTTTGCAATATTTGTAAGGAATTTACTGTTCTACAATACAAAGGTAATTAAACAGGGCTTAATGCGAACTTTTTATTTCTTGCTTATTTTTTGTTGCTCTTTTATGAGTTCAGCTCAAACTTATCATGCATTGATAAATGAAAATCCTTATTTTATTGATGAAATTAATACTTCCCAACTAAAAGAGAATCAGCTTTTAATTGCCATGCCTTTTGCCAAAAACAATGTATTAAACCCCCAACAAAAAAAACAACTAAAAAATAGAGTTGTTGTTAAGCTAGAGCTTGTTTACACAAAATACCGAAAAGCAACTTCTTTTAATCAAAAAGAGCTAAACAAAAACAGGTTAAAAGAACTAAACAGGTTAGTTCCTCGCCTTTTTGAAAATCGGTTTTGGGATTTTAAATTAATTAGCCAATCCAACGGTAATTCTCCTGAGGCTTGTAATAATATGTTTCATGGATTTATAGTAACTTTTCGTCCAAATTCAACTAAAAATACACTTGATTTAGAAGCGAATTACTTAGAGAAACTATTCACTTTTATGGTAAAAAAAGATAGCCTAGATAATGACAGCACAGAGAGAGAGAGAAAAATTAGCCGACTGACAACCCGATTTGATAAAAAGTGGGGATACATACATGACACCGTTTGGTATGCTGATACGGCTGTTCCGCCATCTATTCCCGATTTCTTTTATAACCAAACCTTGTATAACGATTCTACCGTTTTAAATGCCTTTGATAGAAATAAAAATTGGAAAAACTTTATTGTAGTTACTGATGTGACTGGAAGCATGTCGCCATACATCGCTCAGGTTATAGTGTGGCTAAAAAAGCAAGAAGAAAATAAAGCTGCCAAATATTTTGTGTTTTTTAATGATGGAGACGAAACTCCCTCAAATAAAAAAAAGCCTTTAGAAACAAAAGGCATTTATGTTACCAAAAACAAAGGCTTAGGTCAGGTTATTAAAACTGTAACTAAGTGTATGCGAAATGGCTCGGGTGGTGGTGAGTATTTAGAAAACGATGTAGAAGCAATTATTAATGGAATAAAACTATATACTGATGCTGATGAAATTATATTGATTGCCGATAACCTAGAAAGTATGAGAGATTATGATTACATCAATAAAATTAAAAAACCAGTGCGTGTCATCTTGTGTGGTGCAGAAAATAGAATAAATGTTCAGTATTTAGATTTAGCACGCCAAACAAATGGATCCATTCATACTGTTAAATCTGATGTTTCTGGCTTAGAAAAAATCAAGGAAAACGAACATTTTTTTATTGATGGAAATGAATACATGTATAAAAATAAAAGATTCCATTCTGTTTATAAGTGCATTTGGAGGCATACAGTTAAAAACTCAAAGTCATATTAATATTTAAACAGCTCGTTTAATTCAGACTTCCTTAAATCTTCAACCGTATCAATATCGTTTAACATTTCAAGCAACGAGTATTGAATCTTTTTTTCGTTTAACTCAGCAAGTGTTTCTTCTAATAATGAATCGGTGCTCCATACCTTATTCTCAAAAATGCAAAAATGTGCCTTGGTCATTCCAACTAAATAATAACCACCATCTTCTGCCGGACCAAAAACAACTTCGTTTTTTTCTAGTTCATCAAATCCTTTTTGAATAATTTCTGGAGAGATTTTTGGTAAATCAGAACCTATTAAAACGATTTTAGAAAAACCTTGTTTTTGTCCGTTTTTGAATGAATTTTTCATTTTTTCACCCAAATCAGCTCCTTTTTGAACAAATTTTGATGTTTTTTGCCATTTTTCGTCAATTATTGAATCTGAAAAATAAACATGTTTTGTGGTGTTTACACCTTCAATTGCTTTTTCCGTAAGCTCTACAAGGTGTTTGTAAACCTGAAAAGCACCTTCATCTCCTATCGCCTTTGCTAATCGTGTTTTTACTTTTCCTAACTTAATATTTTTTACAAAAACAATGAGGAGTTCTTTACTCATAAACCTTTTCTCCATTTATTAACCATTTGCCCCAAGACCTATCATAGGCATGTACTTTTTCAGTTTCTTTTTCTTCATTATCATACACAGGGTAACCTTTGTTTTTCCAGTCAAAGATTCCTCCCTTTAAGTTCATTACTTTTTTAAAGCCTGCTTTTTTTAATTTTTCTCCTACCTTCTCACTTCTGTACCCAACCGAACAATAAACAATCACAATAGTATTTTTGTCTATTTTTTTAAGCTTAGATATATTAAAATTATTATAGCCCACATGTTGTGCTCTCTTAATGTGACTAACATTATACTCTCCTTTTTCCCTTGCGTCAATTATTAGTAATGCACTTTTAGTGTTTTCTGCTTTTTTAAGATCTTCTGCAGAAATCAAAGGAATTGTTTTCGAAATAATATTGTTTTTCAGCTCCTCAAACGTCTCATAATTTTGAGCAAAAGAGTTAATCCCAAAAATCAAAAAGAATATTATTAAAATTTGTTTTTTCATTCTCTATAGTTTTAAACCAAGGCTCCTTGGCAACTCGATCCTGCCCCCGCAGTACATCCATAACAATGTTGTCCTAAAACAATGTTTCTGTTTTTTAATTCTTCTTCATTAAAGTTTGCAATGTTTTGAGATGAAGAAGCAATGCCAATCTCTAGCATTTGATTAAAGTCACAATCAAATAGCTTGCCATCCCAGCCAACTGAGATTGTGTTTCGACACATCACATTTTCTGCCACAGAAGGATTAAAGGAGTTTATCAATTTGTCCATATATTCTTCATACTTACCTTCTTTCAATAAAAAATCTAAAAACCGACTTATTGGTAAATTAGTGATTGTATAAAGGCTGTTAAACTCAACATTAAAAAGATCTTTCAGCTCTCTTTTATAATCTACCTCCAAAGCCATTTGCTCAGGAGGTAAAGATGCTCCACCAGGGTTAAAGACCAAGTTTAGCTCTAAACCAGAGCCCTCTTTTCCATACCCCAATTCATTTAATTTTTTAAGCGCCTCTATAGATCTTTCAAAAACGCCATTCCCTCTCTGTTTGTCTACATTATCTTTTGTATAACAGGGCATTGAAGAAATAACCGTTACCTTATAGTCTTTATAAAACTGAGGAATATCTAAAAACTTTTTATAAGTAAGGATTGTTAAATTACTCCGCACTATTACCTTTTTGCCGAGTTGTGATAATTCCGAAACAAACCACCTAAAATTAGGGTTCATTTCTGGTGCCCCTCCTGTTAAATCTATGGTTGTTATTGTTGTTGTTTTTGCTACACCCAAGCATTGTTGGAGCACTTTCTTTATCATTATTTCTTTCCGGTCTGGTCCCGCGTCTACATGGCAATGTTCGCAAATTTGGTTACAAAGTTTTCCCAAATTAATTTGAAGAGTTTCAATGTTTTTTGGCTTTAGAGGAAACAATCCCATATTTTCAAGCTTTTCGGAAAACTTTACTTCTGTGGTATTTTCAAGAGTATGAACCTGAAATCCAGCATTATTCAATTTGCTCTTTTGTTTTTGTAGTGTTTCCAAAATATGTATAATTATAGAAAACGCTAATTTCTGATTTTAGATTGTGTTTTTCTGTCTTTTTTAAGACGATGTTTAATCTTCTTTGCTTTTCATAATAAAAACCTGTCTTTTATAATTGCATCGTTCGTAACAATTTCTACATTTGTGTAACTATTTATTTTTCAATAAACATTGCATATTATGAGCAAAGGATTTTCTAAATCTTCCGTTGGTAAAAAAGTGTTGATGGCCCTTTCTGGTTTTTTCTTGATGTTTTTTTTACTACAACACTTTGTCATTAACTTTTTATCGGTAATAGATGCAAATACCTTTAATGAGGTTTCCCATTTTATGGGCACAAATGGGTTAATTCAATTTATTATGCAGCCCGTTTTATTGTTTGGTGTTTTGTTTCATTTAGGTATGGGGATTTATTTGGAGTTAAAAAACAAATCGGCAAGACCCATAAAATATGCCATGAATAAGCCTGGCGAAAGTGCTTCTTGGATGAGCAGAAACATGATTATTACTGGGATTATGGTAATGTTGTTTTTAGGGTTGCATTTTTATGATTTTTGGATTCCCGAATTAAATACTAAATATATTGTTGGTGATATGACGGGTTTAAGCGTTGATGGTGGCTTCCGTTATTTTGAAGAACTCCAACATAAGTTTGTTGACCCAATTAGAGTAATTATTTATGTGATTTCGTTTATCTTTTTATCGCTTCATTTATTACATGGATTTCAATCTGCATTTCAATCTACAGGTTTCAACCACAACAAATACACTCCAATTATTAAAAAATTAGGCAATCTATATGCTATAATTATTCCTTTAGGATTTATTGTTATAGCTATATTTCATCACTTAGCGTCACATTAATCTTTTATCCTTTAGAATATGTCAACATTAGATTCAAAAATACCAGAAGGTCCTATTAAAGATAAATGGACTAAGCATAAAAATGACATTAATCTTGTTAATCCTGCCAACAAACGACACATAGATATTATTGTTGTAGGAACAGGTTTGGCTGGTGGGGCTGCTGCTGCATCTTTGGCTGAAATGGGTTACAAAGTAAAGTCTTTTGCTTACCAAGATTCTCCACGAAGAGCACATTCTATTGCTGCACAAGGGGGTATTAATGCTGCTAAAAATTATCAAAATGATGGCGATTCAATTTATCGTTTATTTTATGATACGGTTAAGGGAGGTGATTATCGCTCAAGAGAAGCAAATGTTTATCGTTTAGCAGAAGTTTCAGGAAATATTATTGACCAATGTGTTGCTCAAGGAGTTCCTTTTGCAAGAGAATATGGCGGTTTATTAGATAATCGTTCTTTTGGTGGAGTGTTGGTTTCACGTACTTTTTATGCGAAAGGGCAAACAGGTCAGCAATTGTTGTTGGGAGCTTATTCTGCAATGTGCCGCCAGATAGGAAAAGGGAAAATTACGATGTACAACCGTCACGAAATGATGGATGTGGTTCTTGTAGATGGAAAAGCGAGAGGAATTATTGCCCGTAATATGATTACGGGGGAAATTGAAAAACATTCTGCTCATGCCGTAGTTATTGCTTCGGGTGGTTACGGAAATGTTTTCTTTTTATCTACCAACGCAATGGGCTCTAACGCAAGTGCCGCCTGGAAAATTCATAAAAAAGGAGCTTATTTTGCGAACCCTTGTTACACACAAATTCATCCAACCTGTATTCCAAGATCTGGAGATTTCCAGTCGAAATTGACTTTAATGTCAGAATCATTAAGAAATGATGGTAGGATTTGGGTTCCAAAAAACATGGATGATGTAATGGCAATTCGTGAAGGAAAGAAAAGTCCAACAGAGTTAACTGAAGACGAAAGAGATTATTATTTAGAAAGAAGGTATCCTGCTTTCGGAAACTTAGTGCCAAGAGATGTCGCTTCTCGTGCGGCTAAAGAAAGGTGTGATGCTGGTTATGGTGTTAATGCAACTGGCGAAGCTGTTTATTTGGATTTTAAAGCTGCTATTAATAGATATGGCAAACAAAAAGCACATCTTTTAGGGGTTGAAAACCCTAACGATGCTAAAATTATTGAATTGGGAGAAGCTGTAATCGAAGAAAAATATGGTAACCTTTTCCAGATGTATGAGAAAATTATTGATGAAAACCCATACAAAACACCAATGATGATTTACCCTGCGGTACATTATACAATGGGTGGTATTTGGTGTGATTACAATTTAATGACAACAATTCCTGGTTGTTATGCTGCTGGAGAAGCTAATTTTTCTGATCACGGAGCAAACAGATTGGGCGCTTCTGCATTAATGCAAGGTTTGGCTGATGGTTATTTTGTGCTGCCTTACACTATTGGCGATTATTTGGCTGATGATATTAGTACTGGAGCAATTCCTACTGATTCTCCTGAATTTGATGCTGCCGCAAAAGAAGTAACAGAAAGATTAGAAAAATTAATCAATATAAAAGGAACAAAATCTGTTGACTACTTCCATAAGAAATTAGGCGAAGTAATGTGGAATAATGTTGGAATGGCCCGTAATGCAAAAGGGCTGACTGAAGCAATGGACGAAATCAAACAAATCCGTGAAGATTTTTGGAAAGATGTTCGGATTCCTGGTGGAATGAATGAATTAAATCCTGAATTAGAAAAAGCGACAAGAGTTGCTGATTTCTTAGAGTTAGGAGAGCTTTTTGCCAAAGACGCTTTAGCAAGAGAAGAATCTTGTGGGGGTCATTTTAGAGAAGAGTCTGTAGAGTTAGACGGAGAGCAAAAAGGAGAAGCAAAAAGAAATGATAAAGACTTTGCTTATGTCGCTGCTTGGGAATACAAGGGAGACCCGAGAGACGCTGTAATGCATAAAGAAGAATTAGAATTTAAAGATATAGAGCTGAAACAACGTTCATACAAATAACTAGAAGACATGAATTTAACATTAAAGGTTTGGCGTCAGAAAAATGCAAATGACAAAGGTGGTTTAGAAACTTACCCAATAACGGGAATTTCCGAACATGCTTCTTTTTTAGAAATGCTTGATGTTTTAAATGAGCAATTAATTAATGATGGAAAAGAACCTGTTGCTTTTGACCATGATTGTAGAGAAGGAATTTGTGGAACATGCTCGCTATACATCAATGGGGAGGCTCATGGCCCAGACAGAAAGGTAACGACTTGTCAACTACACATGAGAATGTTTAAAGATGGTGAAACGGTTTACATTGAACCATGGAGAAGTAAGTCTATGCCTGTTATTAAAGATTTAATTGTAGATAGAACTGCTTTTGAAAGAATTCAACAAGCGGGAGGGTTTATTTCGGTAAACACTTCTGGAAATACACAAGATGCAAACGCTTTGCCTATCGCAAAACCTATGGCAGATAAAGCAATGGATGCGGCAACATGTATTGGTTGTGGGGCTTGTGTAGCTACTTGCAAAAACTCATCCGCAATGTTGTTTGTTGCTGCAAAAGTTTCTCAATATTCTTATTTACCACAAGGTCAGGTTGAACGAAAACAACGAGCTTTAAATATGGTTGAACAAATGGATAAAGAAGGTTTTGGTAACTGTACCAATACTGGCGCTTGTGAGGTTGAATGCCCTAAAGGGATTTCTTTAGAATTTATTGCAAGGCTAAATAGAGAATATTTGGGTGCTTCTGTAGCTTCTGAGTAGATAGAGTTTATTACTAAAAAGCATTAAATGAAGATAGTTCTTAAAATAGTTTTATTTATTTGTATAATATCCGCAGCTATTATTGTGTCTTCTTTGGATTATTATAACCGATACCACGAAAGTGATAATATTTATTTTGAAAAAGATAATATTATTAGTGCCTTTAGTACTTTAGTTTTTACACTCCTGCTTATAGTTCTATTTCAAAAAAAATTATCGAATTATGATTATTACAAAACAGATTGTTTGCTATATAGACCTAAATGGATAAAAAGCTTAGGAACTAGACGTTTGCTGTCTGTTTTCACCAACGCGACCATTCTTACAGGAATTATTAGTCTTGTAATTTTAGCTTTCCTTTTTTTATTTGACAAGCCTTCTTCAAATGACATGTTGTCTTTGGTGACGTTTACATTTTGTGCCTACTTATTATTTTGGTTCACATGGCTTCTCGTCAGCTTAATCTATTGGATAAAACAAGGTTTTAAAGAATAATTAACCCTTGCCATTTGAATTGTTTTTTCTACTTTCTGGATGTACTAAAATTTAAATCATTATGTTCAAGATAGTAAACAACAACGAATATTACCTTTCTGTAATTCACAAAAGCTTCCCGTTTTGGGGATTTAATAAATCCACAGACAAAGCTATTATTTATCATTCAAGAAAAGAAGCTGAAAAGGTTTTAAAGAAAATAAATCCTCAGAATTGTGATAATGATAGCAGGTTAGCATGGGTTAGAACATTTAATTAATAATTATCATGAAAAGAACTTTAATTCTTGGGGCTAGCCCAAATCCGGAAAGATATTCTTATAAGGCAACACTTCGTTTATCTGAAAATGGCCATCAAGTGTTTCCTGTGGGATTAAGAGAAGGAACCATTGGAAAGCATTCTATCTTAACAAATACCCCTGCAATTGAAAATATTAACACTGTAACATTGTATGTTGGCTCTAAAAACCAACCCGAGTATTACGATTACATTCTCAATCAAATACATCCTGATCGCATTATATTTAACCCCGGAACAGAGAATGAGGAGTTAGAAAAACTAGCACAAGAACAAGAAATTGACACTGAAATTGCCTGTACGCTAGTGTTGTTGTCTATTGGAAATTATTAATTATATTTATCCTGTCTTTTTAATTTAACTATCTCTACTATGAAAACACTCCTCTTGCCTAAAATTTTCTACTTTGTTTTTATTGGTTTTTTCTTTTTAGGAATAAACAATGTTTTTTCTCAAAAGAAAAGAAAGGGGAAAAACACAAAAACAGAAACTAGTAAAAAAGACAAGGATACCCCAAAAAAGATTTCTGAAGTAACTAAAAAATGTAAAAAAATTGATGGTTTATTTACAATATATCAAGATACGACAACTGGGTCTATTAAGATGGTTATTTCTGAAAAACAGATAGGACAAGAGTTTATTTATTTTAGCCAAATAGCAAATGGTGTGTTAGATGCAGGGTCTTTTAGAGGGGCTTATCGAGGCTCTAAGGTTTTTAAAATTGAAAAATATTTTAATAAAATTGAATTTATCACACAAAACACCTCTTCTTATTTTGATCCCAATAGTGCTCTCTCCAGATCCGCCACAGCAAACATGAGTAAAGGAATTATGGCAAGTTTAAAAATTGAAGCCGTAGACAAGGAAAAGGGACTCTACTTGATTAATGCTGACAACTTGTTTTTAAAAGAAACTTTTTCTCAAATTAAACCCTCTAAACGACCAAAGCAATCGCCAATGGCTTTTACTTTAGGGGTTTTAAATAAAGAGAAAACAAAGATTAATGCTATACGAAATTATCCCGAAAACACTGATTTAGCAATCGAATATGTTTATTCTAAAGGGAGCGCCTTAAACGGGGGGTCAAGAGCTGTTTCTGACGGAAGAAACGTGAGTATAAAAGTATATCATAGTTTAATTAAAATGTCTGACAATGATTATGAAATATTGATAGATGACCCTCGTGTTGGTTATTTTACCACGCAAGTAACAAACATGACCTCAACCAGCTCTGTTCCTTATCGTGATTTAGTTCATCGTTGGAATTTAAAGAAAAAAGATCCGAGAGCAATCCTATCAGAACCTATTAATCCAATTGTATGGTGGATGGAAAACTCAACTCCAAAAGAATGGAGAGAAACCATTAAAAAAGGTGTTCTAGAATGGAATGTTGCTTTCGAAAAAGCTGGGTTCAAAAACGCTATGGTAGTAAAAATGCAACCCGATGATGCTGATTGGGATGCCGGAGACATTCGCTACAATGTGCTAAGATGGACGTCTTCTCCTCGAGCTCCTTTTGGCGGCTATGGTCCAAGTTTTGTTAATCCAAAAACTGGTCAAATTTTAGGTGCAGACATAATGTTAGAATATGTTCATTTTACTAACAGAGTAATTTATGATAAAGTTTTTGATTTGGCTGTTACTGAAAAAGAATTTCTCCCTCCCTTTTTTGAAAAAAAAAACAACCCTTTCTGCTCTTTGGGTAGTCTAATGCACGAAAACACCATGTTTGGTAATTCGGTTTTAATCGCAGAAAGTGCGTCTGATTTAGAAATGAAAAGACTAAAAGAAGAGGCTATGATTGCTTTAATCATGCATGAAGTTGGACACACCCTTGGTTTAAATCACAATATGAAAGCAAGTCAATTGTTTTCTCCAAGCCAACTAGCTGATGCGGTCTTTATAAAGGGAAAATGTCTTACAGGGTCTGTTATGGATTATGCTGCGATTAACCTAACAAAAGATCGAAGCAAGCAAGGTCAATATCATGATGTTGCTGTTGGCCCTTATGATCTTTGGGCAATTCAGTTTGGATATACTCCTTTTAAGTCTGAACAAGAAAAAAATGATCTGCTTAATCAATCAACAAAACCAGAGTTAATTTTTGGTAATGATGCTGATGATATGCGTTCTCCTGGAAAAGCAATTGATCCAAGAGTTATGGTTGGTGATTTATCTAATGATCAAATCACATACTCTAATAATATTTTTGAGCTAATTAACACAATGATGACTGATGTTAAAGTTAAGTTTTCTAAAGAAGGGCGTTCTTATCAAGAATTAAGAAGGGTGTATTATATTTTAAGCCGACAGCGATCTAATGCTGCAAATGTTACCTCTCGCTTTATTGGAGGGGTTTATGTAGATCGAGCAATGGTTGGTCAAAAAGGAGGGACAAAACCATACACTCCTGTTAGTTTAGAAGATCAAAAAAGAGCCATGAAAACATTATCAACCCATGTTTTTGCACCGGACGCTTTTGATGCACCAAACGATTTGTTTAACTACTTGGCTATGCAGCGAAGGGGTTATAACTTTTTTGGCGGACCTGAAGACCCTAAAATTCATCGTCAAGTATTAACATATCAAATTCGTGTTTTGGGTCATCTTTTACACGCCAACACGGTTCAAAGAATTGTTGATTCTGAATTATATGGAAACAAATATTCTCTCTCCTCTATGATGACTGACCTGAATAATGCCATATTCAAAGTCGATATTGCAAGAGATGTAAATTCGTTTAGGCAAAACCTACAAATTTCATATACAAAAAAACTAATTTCTATAGTTGTTGGGTCAAGAAGCAAAAGCTACATTTCTAATGCCCGATCCATGGCTATTTACAATTTAAAAGAAATACAAAAGATGGTTGTTTCCGTTTCTGGAAACGTCTCTACCAAAGCACATAAGATCCATTTAAAAACATTAATCAACAACGCTTTAAAAGAAATTAAATAGTGCCGAAAACTATTTTTATTACTGGGGCAACTTCTGGGTTTGGAAAAGCCTCTGCAGAAATCTTTGCTAAAAATGGACATAATTTAATTATTGCAGGAAGAAGAAAAGATCGTCTTGAGGCTCTTACTGATGAGTTAAAATCACAACACAACATAAATATCGTTCCTTTATGTTTTGATATAAGAGACAATAATGCTGTAGTTTCTGCCATTAATAGTTTACAAAATAAAAATATTGATGTTTTAATAAATAGTGCAGGACTTGCGAGTGGTTTAAGTAAAATTCAAGATGGTCAGCTAGATGATTGGGGGAAAATGATAGACACTAACATTAAGGGGCTTTTATATGTTTCAAAAGTTGTTATGCCTTTAATGATTAATAAGAAAAAAGGGCATATAATTAATATTGGGTCTACCGCAGGAAAAGAAACCTATGAAAAAGGAAATATTTATTGTGCCTCCAAATATGCTGTAGATGCTATTTCAAAATCTATGCGAATAGATTTGCTTGAACATGGCATCAAGGTTACTCAAATATGTCCCGGAGCGGCTGAAACAGAGTTTTCTGAGGTTCGTTTTCATGGAGATGCTGAAAAAGCTAAAAAAGCTTACCTAGGATATGAGCCAATGTCTGCCGAAGATGTTGCTTCAATAATTTATTACGTAACCTCCCTCCCAGAAAATTTATGTATAAACGACCTTGTGGTAACTTCTTTGGCTCAAGCAAATAGTTTTTACATTAATCGAAAAAATAAAGAATTATGAAAATATATATTGTTTTTATCTTTTTATCTTTTATTGTGGTCACAGCTTCGTCTCAAAAAATGGACAACAAAAAATTAGAAAAAATATTAAACAACACCTTTGATAGTATTCAAGGAAAAGAGGGGTATTGGCAATTTAAATACTTTGATCGATATTTTTTATTAATAACTGATGAGAAACACAATAGAATGAGAATTGTTTCTCCTATTGTTGAAGAAGAAAAATTAGATGAAGAATACTATAAAAAATGTTTAGAAGCTAATTACCACACGGTCTTAGATGTCAAATATGTTCTTTCTGATGGTTTGTTATGGTCGGTTTTTATTCACCCTTTAAAGGAGCTTTCAGAAAAACAAGTTAAAGATGCTATTGTCCAAGTATATTCAGCTGCAGCAACATTTGGACGATCATACACAAGCACCGAGCTTGTTTTTGGAAAATCAAACTAAATTAATTCTACCAAAAAGCTCCTCTTTATATGAGCCTCCTATTGGCAATAGTTTTTTACCCCCCTCTATAACAACATTTGGTTGTTCAATAGCTATTATTTTATCTAACCGAACAATATAGGAGCGGTGTATTCTTTGAAATTCTTTTGATGGTAATTTTTTTTGTATCTCTTTCATTGTTGAATGAATGGTATATTTTACATCCCCCACATTTACAACCACATAATCTTTTAATGCTTCTACAAAGAGTATGTCAATTGTTTTTACCTTAACCAATCTTGAGTTTGATTTAACAAAAATAACACCTTCTGTGTCTTGGTTTTCAACTAAAGAATAAAGGAAATCTCTTTCTTTTATTACCTCTCTTTCTTTTGAGTGTTTATAGAGAGCCATTTCTATTGATGTGTGTAAATCAACCTCTTTAAATGGTTTGATAATATAGCCATAGGGCTCTGTAACTTTTGCTTTTGCTAGAGTATTTTCGTCTGCATAAGCCGTAAGGTATATAACAGGAACACTTAAGTCTTCTCTTATTTTTTCAGCCGCATCAATCCCGCTCATGTCTCCTTTAAGCATTATGTCCATTAGAACTAAGTCTGGTTTTTTTTCTTTTGCCAATTCTATAGCTTTTTCTCCTGTTGCTGCAGAACCAACAATATTATACCCTAGTTTTTTTAAGCTTTGTTGAATATCTTTTGAGACGATAGCTTCGTCTTCAACAACTAATATGTTATTTTTTGACATTATTGTTCTTTTTTAAATATTATCGTAAATATTGTCCCTTTTTTATTATTTAAATCAATTTTTCCATTTATTTGTTCTACCAAAGTCATTACCAACTGTAATCCCAAGGAGTCTGTTTCTTTGTAATTTATTTCGTTTGACAAACCTAAACCATTATCTCCTACTTTTAAAATAACGTTTTCATTTTTTTCAAACAATTCAATCTTAATTAATCCTTTTTTGTTGTTGCCAAAAGCATGTTTAAGAGAGTTTGAAACTAGCTCGTTTATAATTAATCCACACGGAATAGAAAGGTCTAAATCTAAAAAAACACTTCCTACTGAGAGGTCTAATTCGACTAACTCATCATAAACACCATATGAATGTACTAAATTTTTAGACAAACTGGCTATATACTCTGAAAAATTTATTTTTGAAAAGTCTGATGTTTGGTACAGGCTTTCGTGAATAAACGCCATAGACTTAATTCTGTCTTGACTTTCTCTAAGAATGTTTAAGGTTTTTTTGTCTTTCACATAAGATGATTGAAGATTAAGAATGCTGGATACTACTTGAAGGTTGTTTTTCACTCTATGGTGTACTTCTTTTAATAAAACTTCTTTTTCTTTTATTGAGTTTTTGAGTTTTTCTTCTGTTTTTTTAATTCCTGTAATATCTCTACATATTCCAGAGTTTGCAATGGTTTTTCCTTCTTTGTTTTTTATTGGAAATGACTTTTCGTTTATCCATCTTGTTTTTCCATTAATTATCACCCTATAATCTATGTCGTAAGGGACTCCTTTATCAACCTTTTTGTTGGCAATTTTCAATTTTTTAATGTCCTCAGAATGTCCATATTCCTGCGTATGGCTTTTTCCTGAATAAAAGAACTCAGGACTAGCTCCTAAAATATCTTTGCTATTAGAGCCCATGTAGTCATATTTTTTCTCCAAAATATTGTACATATAAAAAACATCATTAATGGTTTCTGTAATCTCATTAATGATGTTTTCTTTTTTCCTTATTTCTTGTTCGGTTTCTTTTTCTAAAGTAACATCTCGTAAAATTGCTCTTGTTGAATGTGGTTTTCCGTCTTTAAATTTAACACTCACACTTCCTTCAACAAAAATTTGCTCCCTTTCTTTTGACATCAAGGAGAAAGCAATAGTGCTGTTTTTGTTGCCCTTTTCTTGTATTGCTTTTTTAAAAAACTTTTTACAGTATTTCAAACTACTAGGGTGGATTATTTCAAAAATATTTTTGTTTTCTGCCTCTTTGCTTGTAATTCCTAATGTTTTTTTCCACGCTTTATTTACGTAAATAATATTTCCTTTTATTCCTATGCTCTGAATTAGGTCTGTAGCGTTTTCAAATAAATCTCTATACTTCTCCTCGCTTTCTATAAGTTGTCGTTCGGTTTCTTTCCTTTCTTTAATTTCTTTTTGAAGAATCTTGTTAGATTCTTCAGCAATAATTGCCCTAAGTCTTTCTTTAGCTAGTTCTTTTTCATTTGTTATGTCGCTAAAAACAACCTGCGTTGCTTTTTCTCCTTTATAATTATAAACAACTTGTTTAGACTCAACATATATTGCCTCTTTTGTAAGGGGTTTTATCACTTTAAACTCTTTAAAAGGAATGTTTTCCCCCATCAAAGAGTTTTTTGTTCTTTCTGCTACAATTTTTTTATTTTCAGGTAATATAAAATCTGCAAAAGAAAACCTCTTTATTGTTTTTCCGTTTAATCCTAAAATTTTATATGCTTGTTTGTTTCCGTAAATTATTTTATTATTGACATGAACAAATATCCCATACGGGGAGCTTTCTGACAATTCTTTATAGCTTTTTTCGCTTTGAATAAGTTTCTCTTCTGCTTTTATTTGTTCTGTAATCCCAACCAGCGTTCCCTCTATTCTTCCTTTATCAGTTATAAAAACATTTGTTGATATCCATATTTCTTCTCCTTTTTTATTCTTATGTTTTATTCTGTAATTAGTTAAAAACCCTTTTTTTCGCAAAGCTTTAATATACTTTTCCCTGTCTTTTTTAGAAAAATATAGCATGGAAACGCTTTTACCTATTAACTCAACCCTTGAATTATAACCAAATATTTTTGAAAAAGAATTATTACAATCTTTTATTATTTCTTTTTCCGTAATAAAAACACCTGCTAAAGTTTTAGTAAATAAAGTTTTATACTTTTCTTCGTTTTCTTTTAAGTGCTTTTCAATCACTTTTCGTGAAGTAATGTCTCTCCCTTCTATAATAAAAACATTTTTTCCAAAATAATTTCCTTTCCTTAAAATAACTTCTTTAGGAAAAATTGTCTTATTTTTTTTTAAACTCCACCACTCAAAAGATTCTGTTTTTCCATTCCAAACGTTTTTCATTTTAACCAGAACACTCTCTAAATCATTTTTATTAGGTGCTGCTAAAAAACGAAATCCTTTTCCTATTATTTCATTTTTTTTATAACCATATTTTTTTATAACTTCTTTATTTACATCAATAAAAATTCCTTCTCTATCAGCTATATATAATAAAGAAAGACTGTTGTCAAATAAATCTTTGTAACTTTTTTCAGAAACCTTTATAATTTCTTCTTTAAAAACAATATTTTGTTTTGTTTTTAGAATTATTATTTCATCAATTAATTCTTCTTTTGTTTTTTTAGAATAATCCACTCTTTCTCTAATCTTTTATTTTTATTCCATCAATTTTATATTCTTTCCCTTCTTTAAAATAAATAGTTAAAACCAATTCTCCTAAGTCATTATATGATTTCCAATTATCTGATTTAATTCCCATTAAGTATGACTCTTCTCTTTTTAATTTTCCATTTCCAAAATAAAATTTATGTTTTCCATCCTTTTCTCCGTCTCTAAAAACACCTTCAAAATTTAACTTTCCATTGGTATAATGATAAGTCCATAATCCGTTTTTATTTCCATCTAAATAATTACCTTCTTCTATATGATCTCCCATTTCATAATACCAAGGTCCTTCTTTTAACCCATCAACATATTCACCTTCTGTAATAATTTTTCCTTCTTCTGTATACTCATGCATCATACCGTCTTCTTTTCCTTTTCTAAAAGATTCTTCTCTTAAAACGCTCCCTTTGTCATAATACCATATCCAAAGCCCTGTAGGTTTTTCTCCTATTAAATACTTTCCTTTTTGTTGTATTTTTTCATTAACAAAATAATACTCCCAATCATCTATTCTTTTTCCGTCTTTATATTTTCCTTTTGATTTCAATTTTCCATTTCTAAAATATTCTTCCCAATATCCTTGTCTTTTCCCTTCTTCATCAATCAATCCTTTTGCTAATAAAAAACCATGTAAATAAATTTCTGTTTTTTCTATCTTTCCATCCTTATTAAAATGTTTAAACAATCCATTTTTTTTGCCTATTACATCATAAATTCCTTCTAATCTAACTGTCCCATCAGGATAATATTCTTTTCTAATATCTAAAGAAGCTAATTCTACTACAAAGCTTTGTGGAACTCCATCAATATATAAGGTCGCATTAATAAGTTTTCCTTTTCTATCATACTCTTTATAATAGCCATTCAGCAAATCATTTTTATACCTCATTTCCTCCTTTAGCTTTCCATCTTCATAAAACGTTTTCCATGTTTTTTTCTTCTTATTTAATTTATCATATCTATTGATAAGCTCTTTACCTATTAGTGTTCCTTTTTTATAAAATATAATAGTTATTAGTCTTCCATCTAAACTGTATTCAAAAGATTTTCCTTCTTTTACGTTTTCTATAAAATTAATTTCTTTCCATTTTTTATGTCCTTTTACATCATAAAAATATGTAGTTATATTTTGCTTTAAATCATCCTTAAAATTTTCTTCTTTAATAATATTACAACTATCACTATAGGATGTCTTTAAGCCGTTTTTTCTATTAGAAATGTAGTTTATTTTAGATTTTAAATCACCATATTTATTGTAAAATATCCAGGTACTATCTAATAAATTTGATTTTCTATTTCCTTCAGATTTCATTAAACCTGTTGGGTAATAAGAAATCCAATACCCTTCTGGAAGACCACTTTTAATAGTTCCTTCGCTTGACACTTGTCCATTTTCATAATAAAACTTTTTAAACCCATCTTTTAACTTTTCTTGAGCAAAGAAAAACAATGGTAAAAGATTAAAAAAAATAATTATAATAATTTTATTCAACACAACTATATATATATAATTTTATTAAAAAAGAAAGTTAATTACTATTATTATACTGTTAAAACAGTTTAAAATTAATAATTTGTTTTCTTGCATTTTTAATTTATTAAAAGTTATAAAGGTAAATTAACATTTATTATTCTTTTAAATGACTGTAAAACACAAATTAACAAATTAATTAACAACATGTTCATTAATAATAATTTAATAAAAAGTTGTTTTTTTAATAACAAATAAAGTTTATTACTTGTTTGAAAGATGTATTAAAATAAAAAATAAAAAAGTTGTTTTTTAAAAAGGAAAATAGCATTAACTTTTTAATTGATAATTCCTAATATTTTATTTTATTATTAATAACAACTAACCATTCTTTTCAACAAGTTATGGTTAATTTTAGAGTGTTAATTTTCAGCATTTTAGTTAAATTAAAAATTATTGATGTTGATAACTAAAAACACAAAAATGAAAGAAATTAAAATAGCAATAGGAAGTGATCATGCTGGTTATAACCTTAAAGAAAAAGTAAAGAAATATCTTATCGAAAAGCAAATTGTATTTGAAGATTTTGGACCATTTTCTGAAGATAGAACTGATTATCCAGACTTTGCACATGCTGTTGCTGTTGCAATAGAAAGGAAAAAGGCTGATTTAGGTATATTAATATGCGGAAGTGGAAACGGCATTAACATGGCTGCAAATAAACATCAAGAAATAAGATCTGCACTTTGCTGGAGAGAAGATATTGCAGAAATGGCACGCTTACATAATGATGCAAATATTATTGCTTTACCGGCAAGATATATAGAAGAAAGTGTCGCGTTGGGTTGTGTAGATGTCTTTTTGAAAACAGAATTTGAAGGAGGAAGACATGCTTTTAGAGTTAATAAAATAAGTTGCCAAGAATAATATTATGTTACTTTTTTCAATTTACGCGTTCTACTATTATAGAACGCTTTTTTAATGTCAACTTTTAATAAAAATAGGAATATTAAATCGGAGAAAGATTTGATAAATTTTGCCAAAAAAAACAGCAAATACTTTGCTCCTATATATAAAAAATATCATGAACAAATTTTTCGCTTTGTTTATCAGAGAATGGATAATCAAGATGATGCCGCAGACATAACTTCTCAGGTTTTTTTAAAGGCACTTGTAAACTTAAATAAGTATGAGTTTAGAGGGCATCCTTTTTCTTCTTGGTTATATAGAATTGCTCTAAACGAAGTAAATCAACACTACAGAAAAACAAAAAGTAAAAGAACTGTAAATCTTGACGAAAATAACATTAAAGAAATAATTGAAGAAACAGGAAACTCTTTTGATGAGGAAAAGAGAAATAAACTTTTAGAAACACTTAGTTTTTTAAGTCCAGAAAAATTATCCTTGATTGAATTGAGATTTTTTGAAAAAAGATCTTTTAAAGAAATAGGAGAGGTGTTAAACATTACCGAAAATAACGCAAAAGTTAGAACATATAGGGTGCTTAAAGAAATGAAGAAAAACATGTTGTAATTTTACAGAAAGAAAGATGCCAAAAGAAAAAAATATAATTATAGTAAACAGAAAGGAGCTCTCTAAGCGACAGGTTGTAAAAAAAGAGAATTTAGAAAGTCTTTTGAGTAAGCATAAAATGATTACTAAAAGGCCTGTTTACAAACAAAAAAAGTTTTATTTTTTCTTGTTTCTCTTGCTGGTTATTACTTTCTTAATTTATTATTCTGATAAACAGGAAAAAGGAAAGGAAATTCAAAAAAAAGAACAAACTAATTAGTTCCATATAAACCCATTTTGTTTCCTTCAGAATCTCTAAAATGAGCATAGTACCCAGGTTTATTGTCAATATAGGTATTAGGAATAGTGAAAGAAGAGCCGCTTTCTTTACTTCTAATTAACGTTTTCTCGTGAGTAATTTCTCCGCCATTTTCTTTGATTAAATCCATAATAGTTTCAAAATCTCCAGTAGCATCAAAAAATAAAACAGGACCACAGCCTATGTTTTTCCAGTTTTTTATTTCAATAATAGCACCATGAACAAACTCTTCTTTACCTTTATTTTCTTTAAAAATAGCATGTGGAATTTCATTTAGTTTTTCAAAGAAAAAAGAAGCATCAAAAACATTTTCATAAAATGAAGCTGCACGATTTAAGTTTTTCGCTGGAATTTGAATCCACTGAATAGCTGGGTGCCTCATCTTTTTTAAGTTTAATGGTTTATACGTTATAAAGAAAAGAAAATAATAAAGAAATAAAAATGATTGTAACACTTTTGTTGTGTTAACACAAACTTAACATAGCAATAAATATATCATAACATCTTATTTGCTTTTGCCATATATTTTTGTGTTGTTTAAATTATTAAACAGATAACATTAACTAAAAGAAATGAAGAAATTTAATTTACTGTTAATTGGACTTGGAGTTACATTGTTTTCTTTTGCACAAGACACAACCAACAACACTTTTGGGGAAGGGTTATACAATGTGATAGCGAGAGATAATTCTTATAGTATGAAATTTGCTATTAGAATGCAATCTCTTTATATCAGCAAGTGGAATGTTAACGATTCTACAGGAATTGGAACAGGACAGGGTCAATTTTTAATAAGGAGGGCTAGACTAAAGTTTGGAGGGTTTGCATTTAGTCCAAAACTAAAGTATAAAATCGAACTGGGCCTAACTAATAGAGATGTTTCTGGAGCATCAGTTCACACTAAAAATGCTCCAAGATTGATATTAGACGCAGTTATAAAGTGGAATTTTTACAAAAATTTTACACTTTGGGCAGGGCAAACTAAATTACCAGGAAACAGAGAGCGAGTTGTTTCTTCGGCTAATTTACAGCTAGTAAATAGATCTAAATTAAACTCTAATTTTAATATAGATAGAGACATGGGTGGACAATTAAGGCATTACTTTACATTAGGTAAAAGCTTTATTGTAAAAGAAGCTTTCTCTGTTTCTCAAGGAGAAGGAAGAAATGTGACTGATGCCAATTTAGGAGGGTATCAATACACAAGTAGAATAGAAATTCTTCCTTTCGGAAAGTTTGCAAGTAAAGGGGATTACGTTGAGGGAGATATAAAAAGGGAGCAAAAGCCCAAGCTTGCTTTGGGAGGAACATATGATGTACACAATAGGGCAGTAAAGACAAAAAGTAATCAAGGAAGCTACATGGAAAATGATGCAGGTTACTTTGAAACAGATGTTACAACCATTTTTGCTGATATGATGTTTAAATACAAGGGCTTTTCTTTAATGGCGGAATACGCTTTAAGGACAGCAGCACAAGATAGTGCGATGAACATTGATGGAACAAAAACAGGAGATGTTGTTGCTGTTGGAAAAGGGATGAATTTTCAAATGGGATATTTATTTAAAAAGAACTGGGAGGTAGCAGGAAGATATACGGCTATTACTTTAGATAAGAATGTTACCGGAAAAGAATTGCAAACACAATATACTTTTGGAATTTCAAAATATTTTAAAGGACACAAGCTAAAAGTACAAAGCGATATTAGTTATTTAACAGAAAACAAAAGTACAGATAGCGAGCTAATGTATCGCTTGCAGTTTGATTTGCACTTTTAAAAGACTTAACACAAGCTTAACATAGAAAAAGCCCAACAAAAAAACATCTAGGATAGCTTTGTGGGGAATTAAAAAAAGATAATTATGGAATTTGGATTTATAGACGTACTAAAACTAATTGGAGCACTTGGTTTTTTCATCTATGGGATGAAAATAATGAGCGAGGGCATTCAAAAAGCCGCAGGAGGTAGTTTGAGAAGAATTTTAAGCATGATGACCAGAAACCGTTATATGGGAGTATTAACGGGTTTTTTAGTAACGTGTTTAGTGCAATCTTCTTCTGCAAGTACCGTAATGGCAGTAAGCTTTGTAAATGCTGGGCTGCTTTCTTTGGTGGAATCTGCAGGAATAATGTTAGGAGCAAACATTGGAACAACAATAACAGGTTGGCTGGTTGCTATTTTAGGGTTTAAAGTAAGCATGGCTTCAATGGCGTTGCCTCTTTTGGCTTTTGGAGTTCCAATGTTGTTTTTCAAAAAAGCAAAAATAAAATACATTGGTGAGTTTGTTGTTGGTTTTGCAATTTTGTTTTGGGGGTTATCTGAGCTAAAACACGCAGTGCCTGATGTTAAAAACAACCCTGAGGTATTACACTTTTTAGGAGAGTATGCTGATATGGGATTATTGAGCAACTTGTTTTTCATCTTAGTAGGAACGTTGTTGACAATTATTGTGCAATCATCTAGTGCTTCAATGGCATTAACACAGACCTTATGTTTTAGTGGAATTATTCCTTTTGAAGTTGCTGCGGCAATGATTTTAGGAGAAAACATAGGAACGACAATTACAGCTGAACTAGCTTCTCTTGCAGGAAATGTTCATGCAAAACGCTCCGCAAGAATTCACTCCATGTTTAATATTATAGGCGTAACCTGGATGGTGTTATTAATTTCATTTACACCTGTTTTGCATGGGGTTAGCTGGATTGCAGAAAACATTCTTCATGTTGCAGATCCATACACGGCAGAAGGAGCGCCAATGGGATTAGCAATTTTCCATACCACTTTTAACTTTTTAAATGTGGCCATTATGATTTGGTTTGTTCCCCAGTTGGTTAAAACGGCAATTAGATTGGTTAAATCGAAAGGAGAAATGGATGAAATATATCATTTAGAACACATTAGTACGGGAATTATGGCAACGCCCGATATGTCTATTTTAGAAGCACAAAAAGAAGTGGCAAACTTTGGGGAAAGGGTATTAAAAATGAATGGCTTTGTAAAAGACTTAGTTACAGAACGAGAAGCTAAAAATGTAAGCAAATTACTGGCAAGAATTGAAAAATACGAAGATATTACAGATAGAATGGAGCATGATGTGGCCGATTACTTAGCAAAAGTGTCTGAAGGAGAAATGAGTGAATCCACATCAATTCGAATTAGAGGGATGCTAAGTATAGTAGGAGATTTAGAACGAATCGGAGACATTTATTATCAGATGTCGAAAGGGTTAGAGCGAAAATTTGAAGGGAAAGTCTGGTTTACACCAGAGCAACGAAAAAATATTATGGATATGTTTGAAATGGTGCAAACCAACCTTGAGGTAATGTGTCGTAACTTGAGTTCAAGTAGCTATAGCGCAGTAAGAATGGACAGGGCTAAGGAGCAAGAAGAAGCACTTAATAAGTTTAGAAAAACCATTAGAAAAGAACATTTTGTAAGTGTAGAAAAAGGAGATTATAATTTTCAAAGTGCAGCTATTTACTCTGATTTATTCAATTCTTTGGAGAAAGTAGGAGATCACACTATAAATGTTACGGAAGGAATTACAGGAGAACACTAAAACTATTGTATTTTTATAGTCTGTTATCTTAAAGATGGGCAACGAGAAAATATTATTAGTTGACGATGAGCCAGAGATTCTCGAATTTTTAGGGTACAATCTATCTAAAGAGGGCTATGATGTTACCACTACAACTAGCGGGAGGAAGGCTATAGAAATAGCCAAAACAATCAAACCAGATTTAATTATTTTAGATGTAATGATGCCAGAAATGGACGGCATAGAAATATGTCAAGAAATTAGAGAAACAGACTCGATCAAAAACACGCTAATTGCTTTTTTAAGCGCAAGGGGAGAAGATTACTCTCAAGTAGCAGGGTTTGATGCGGGGGCGGATGATTACATTACCAAACCCATAAAACCAAGATTATTAGTAAGCAGAGTGAAAGCAATTTTAAGGAGAAAATCTGGAGCAGAAGAGATAAATGTTAATGAACAAGAAGGAAGCATTAAAATAGACAGAGAAAAATACTTGGTATATAAAGAAGGAGAAGAGCTTACCTTTCCTAAAAAAGAATTTGAGCTATTGGCTTTATTAATTTCTAAGCCTAGAAAAGTCTTTACGCGGGATGTAATTTTAGAACGTGTTTGGGGGGGGGGCGTTATTGTAGGAGATAGAACCATAGATGTTCACATCAGAAAATTGAGAGAAAAATTAGGAGACGATTGTATAAAAACCATTAAAGGAGTAGGGTATAAATTTGAATCATAATAAAATTGTCATTCTCAGCTTGATGGAGAATCTGTTTTATTAAAAGAAACCCTACATTTACCCAAATGAAAGACCTAACCCCCAATGGAATAGCCCTCAGAATTTCTTTTATAGTGGCAGTAGCTGTTACTATTATTGTTTCTGTAGTTGATTATTTTACAGGAGAATTTAATTGGGTGTTGTTATACACTGTTTTCCCAATAGCTTTTGTGGCTTCTTATATTGGCTTCCGAATAGCAGTGGAGCGATTTATTTATAGAAAAATAAAATTAATCTATAAAACCATCCACAACCTAAAATTAACCACTGGAGAAAAAGCAAAAGAGTTTAATCTAAACACAAACGTATTAACTGAGGTTAAAGAAGAGGTTGAAAATTGGGATAAACTCAACAAGAAGGAAATTGAGCGATTAAAAGGCTTGGAAAACTATCGAAGAGAGTTTGTTGGAAATGTTTCTCACGAATTAAAAACACCCATTTTTAATATACAAGGTTATTTATTAACTCTTTTAGAAGGAGGATTAGAAGACCCAAGTATTAATGTTGATTATTTGAAAAAAGCAACAAAAAGTGTTGACAGAATGATTGTGTTGATAGAAGATTTGGATGAAATTACCAAGCTTGAGTCAGGCGTAATTGAAATGAAGGTGTTAAAAGTGKATTTAGCAGAGTTAATAAATGAAGTAATCACTACTCTTGAAATGAGAGCTAAGAAAAATAAGGTTAAAATTACCTTTGTTGACAAACCCGCAAAACCATTGTGGGCGATGGCGGACTACGACAGAATAAGACAAGTACTAATTAATCTAATCGTTAATTCAATAAAGTACGGAAAAGWAGAAGGTGAAACCCTAATAAAGCTCTTTGATATGCACGATAACATTTTGGTGGAAGTGGCTGATAATGGGTTAGGAATAGCTGAAGAACATTTACCTCGTTTGTTTGAGCGTTTTTATCGAACAGACAAAGGAAGGGCAAGAGAAAGCGGAGGAACTGGACTTGGTCTTTCGATAGTAAAACACATTATTGAAGCACACAATCAAACCATTAATGTACGAAGTACGGTTGGTGTTGGTTCAACCTTTTCATTTACACTAAAAAAAGCATAATATTTTGTTACCCTGAGCGGAGTCGAAGGGTTAAACAAAATAAATCCACCATATTTTTGTTTCTTTGTGTTATGCAAATTCAACTATCAGTTGTTATAATTACTTTTAATGAAGAAAAAAATATTGCTAGATGTTTAGATTCTGTAGTTAAAGTAGCTGACGATATTGTGGTAGTTGACTCCTACTCTACCGACAAAACCAAAAAAATTTGCTTGTCCTTCGACAGGCTCAGGATGACAAAGCTGAATTTTGTAGAACATAAATTTGAAGGACATATCGAACAAAAAAACTGGGCAATTACTCAAGCTAAACACCAATATGTATTGTCGTTAGATGCGGATGAAGCTTTAACAGAAGAACTCCAACAAGAAATAATTAACATTAAAAATAATTGGCAAGCAGATGGCTACAGATTTAACCGTTTAACCAATTTCTGTGGTACTTGGATTAAACATTGTGGCTGGTATCCAGATAAGAAGTTGCGACTGTGGGATACCACAAAAGGAAAATGGGGAGGAGACAATCCTCATGATAAAGTAATAATGGAGAAAGGAGCGACAACGAAGCACATTAATGCTGATGTTTTACACTACTCTTTTTACACGGTAGAGCAACACCTAAAACAAATTGATTATTTTACAGATATTAGTTCTAAAGCAGCCTTTGAAAAAGGAAAAACAAGTAGTGGGCTTAAAATATTTTACAAATCTACCTTTAAGTTTATTAGAGACTACTTTTTAAAGTTGGGGTTTTTGGATGGCTATTACGGATATGTGGTTTGTAAAAATTCGGCTTACGCCAAGCGTTTAAAATATGCTAAGCTGAGAGAGTTAAATAGAAATTCTTAGTCTTTCCCTACTTTTAAAACTAGTTTTTTAATTAATGAGATTTGTCCTAGGTGATAATGGGTATGTTCTATTATTCCCAATAAGTTTCTATAATAAATACCATATTTCTCATCTGTAAAATTTCCCCACAACCTTTGTTCTTCTAGTTGACCTATTAAATTGGCCATTTTTTCGGCATCTACTAGAATTTTACTCACTAATCCATCCCAATCTTCCTGTGAATTAATTGGCGAATGGCTAAAACTAAGTTCGTCTTTAGCAACAAGTTCCCCGCCTTCTAATACTTTCGAAACAGCAGAAACATAATACCCAATATGAAAAGTAAGTATAGCAATAGTATTAAAAGATTCAATTTTTTTAGTGGCTTGTTGCCAAGATATATTCTCTAAATTATCTTTAAAATTAACCGCGGTCCAGTTTCCTCCAAAAAAAACCTCTTTAAAGTGTTTTGCAATTTGTCTTGATGACTTCATTTTGTTTTGCTTGTTGTTGAATCAAATATAGCCAAAACTTCTTTTTATTTGTAATTTGGATGCTTCAAATGGCAACACCTAAAAACATATGCTTTTTTAATACCACCAAATTTTGGGGGGGAGGAGAAAAGTGGCATTTTGAGGCTGCCCAAATGATGTCCAAAACACCTAACAACACTTTTTTTGTTTGTGATGAGAATGGTGAGTTGGCTAAAAAATTGACGGGAATTGATGTAACACAATTTCACATTACAGCCAGTAACTTGAGTTTTTTAAATGCTTCTAAAGTAAATAAGCTCATCAAGTTTTATCAAGAAAAAAAAATTGACACCGTAATTTTTAATAGCCCAAAAGATTTAAAATTAGGAGGGAAGGCTGCTAAAAAAGCTAGAGTAAAAAGCATTGTATATCGGAGAGGAATTGCTGTTGAGGTGAAGATAAGCAGGTTAAACAAACATTTATTTAGCAATGTGATTACCCACTTTATTTTTAATTCAAACGCTACAAAAGAATTGTTGCAARAGAATTATAAAGATGTTGTTGCAACTAAAAAATCAGACATCATTTACAATGCTATTGAGTTTTCTGATTCTGAAGTTTGTCACACTGAGCCTGTCGAAGTGCAAAAAACTATCGTAATCGGGAATGCAGGGAGGCTGGTAAAACAAAAAGGGCAACAATACTTAATTGACATTGCCAAAGAACTGGATTCCCGCCTACGCGGGAAAGGGGTAGGGTTTAAAATTCTAATTGCAGGAGAAGGCCCTTTGCATAATGGGTTAAAAGAAGAAATCAAGAAACAACACCTATCAGATCAAATTGAATTATTGGGGTTTGTTAAGGATATGAAATCCTTTATGGAACAAATAGACATTCTTGTTTCTACTGCTTTATGGGAAGGGTTTGGCTTTGTGTTGGCAGAAGCAATGGCGGCAAAAAAACCTGTGTTGGCATTTGATTTAAGCAGTAATCCAGAACTAGTTAAAGACGGAGAAAATGGGTTTTTAATTCCACCACAAGATATTGATTTATTTGCTGATAAATTGGAGCAACTAATAAATGATGAAGCATTACGAAACCAATTAGGAGAAGCTGCGTATAATTTCGCAAAAGCTAATTTTGAAAAAGAAAAACAGTTTCAAAGGTTACTGGAATTTTTAAATAAATGAGAAGAATACAAATTATAATAGTTCTGTTATTTGTTTTACCATTAAGTGTTAATGCACAAAATGTATCTTTTGAATGGGGAGAAGGCTTTGGAGGAGGTGACATTGATGATGCAAATTCAATTGTGGTTGATATCCTTGGCAATTCATATATCGTGGGCAATTTTTGGGGAACTGTAATTTATAACACAGGCAGCATTGTAATGCCTCTTGTTTCTGAAGGGCTCAACGATGTTTTTATATTAAAACTTGATTCAACAGGAGCTGGAGCTTGGATTAAGCAAATAGGGGACATATCTTATGACGAGGGTTTTTCTATAACAATTGATGCTTTTGGGGATGTTTTGGTTACAGGAAGGTTTACAAATACTGTAGATTTTGGGCTTGGAGGAAATGCGACATACTTATCATCGTCACCTTTGTGGAAATCAGATGTCTTTATTTTAAAAATTAATACTAACGGAAACTTAATTTGGGCAAAATCTATGGGAGGGGTTGAGAATGATGCCTCGAAATCTATCGCTACGGATAAGGTAGGAAATGTTTATACTACGGGATTTTATCAAGGAGCTGGACCAGCCGATTTTGATCCAGGTGCTGGTGTTTTTAATTTAAGTGGAGGCGGGTACTTTATTCAAAAATTGGATAAAAATGGAAATTTTTTTTGGGCAAAAGGAGGAATAGGTGGTAGAGCTGGAGGAGACGATATAGCTGTTGATGAGTTTGGAAGTGTACTTGTTACGGGGAGCTATTTCGGGACAACAGATTTTGACCCAGGACCAAACACCTTTAACGTAACATCTTCTAACAGTAACGATATTTATATTCAAAAGCTAGATTCAAACGGAAATTTTATTTGGGCCAAATCGATGGGAGGAGCATCCAACGATGCCGGTGTGGCAATTACAACTGATAGTTTTGGAAATGTTTATACAACAGGAATGTTTAGCGGCACAGCTGATTTTGACCCAGGAATAGGCTCTGATAGTTTAACCCCGGTGGGGAGTTTAGATGTGTTTATTCAAAAATTAGATTCAAATGGAGATTTAGTTTGGGCAAAATCTGTGGGAGGAACAAGCATGGAGGTTGGCACAGACATCACAGTTGATATTAACAACAATATTTATTTAACAGGCTGGTTTAGAGATACTGTTGATTTTGACTCAGGAGTCGGAGTGTTTAATTTGTCTGCATTTGAGGGGGCAGCTTTTGCGTTAAAACTAAATTCATTAGGAGATTTTAAATGGGCAAAGTCTTTTGCTGGATCAGCGGGAAGCGGAAGGGCTTTGTTTGTGGACCAAAAACTGTCTGTTTATGTGGTTGGTAGTTTTACGGGAACCGCAGACTTAGACCCTGATACCAGCACAAATATAGTTGTTTCGGGCGGAGGAAGTAGAGATTATTTTATTATAAAACTAAGCCAAGACTTTCCTGTTGGTATTGTGGACAGAAGAGAGGTGAAAAACTTAACTATTTACCCGAACCCAGCCTCACAACAAATTACAATTGATAATAAACAAATTACAATTGCATCAATAGAAATTAATGACATTACTGGCAAGCTAATTAAAACAATTAATCCAACAACAAATACCGTTGATGTTAGTGATTTACCTTCAGGTATCTATTTTCTTCAAATTACTACGGCAAACGGAACAATCATTACCCAAAAATTTATTAAAAAATAGTCAGAATAAATACGATTAGTTTTTATGAATTTCCCCCTTTAAAAACATCAATTAACCAAACGCTTTTAATGTGTCATAAAAAAATCCGAACTTTATAAGTTCGCAGAGCAAGTTTTATAGGCTTTCTGCGTTTTAGAAAACAATGAGTAACAACTATCAAATATTAATTAGCAAGCTAGATGCTTTTATACGGAAGTACTATAAAAACAAGCTCTTGCGCGGTGCAATTTATAGCTTAGGTTTGTTATTGGCCGCTTTTATGGTGTTTACATCTATTGAGTATTTTGGTCAGTTTAGCACTACAGGGCGGACTATTTTATTTTACTCTTTTGTGGGGGTTACCACTTATTTGTTAGGTAATTATGTGATTATTCCAATTTCTAAACTGTATAAGTTTGGCAAAATTATTAACCACAATCAAGCTGCAGAAATCATCGGGAATCATTTTGATGAGGTAAAAGACAAGCTGATTAATGTGTTGCAACTAGAACATAGAGCAGAGTTTAATAGCAATAACTTATTGTTGGCAAGTATCGATCAAAAATCACTAGAATTAAAACCTGTTCCTTTTTCAGGCGCGATTGATTTTAATGAAAACAAAAAGCATTTAAAGTATTTATTTATTCCGCTATTATTGTTGGTGGGTATTTCAATTGTTTCGCCAAAAATATTTACGGTTGGTACTGAACGACTAGTAAACCACAGTGTTTATATTGCTCCTGTTGCTCCATTTAAAATGGAAATCAACAACAACGAGTTGTCTGTGTTGAAGAACAAAGACTTTAATTTAGAGGTGCTTGTTTCTGGAAATCAATTGCCAGATAAACTTTATTTAGAGCAAGGGGGAAATAAATATCCATTGAGTAAAACAGATAAAAGAACTTATTCATATACTTTTAAGAATGTTCAACAAAACAAAGACTTTAAGCTGTATGCTTCTGGTTTTTATTCTGAAGAATATGAGTTGGCGGTTATTCCAAATCCTATTTTAACAGCTTTTTCGGTTAGCCTTGATTATCCAAAGTACCTGAACAAGCCAAACGAAACATTACAAAACACAGGCGATTTAATTCTTCCAGAAGGGACTCGGATTAGGTGGATTATACAAGCAGAAGATGCGGACTATATTTATTTTGTAATGGCAGGAAGTTCAAAACAATTAAAAAGCTCAGGTAATCAGTTTTCTTATAAAAAAACAGCTAAGCAAAACACAGGCTATTCAATTATTCCTTCCAATAGTTTTGTGGAGTTTGGAGATACGATTCAATATTCATTGCAAGTTATTCCGGATAAATTTCCGACCATAAGTGTGAATAAAAAAAGAGATTCGACAAACGAGAACCGCTTTTATTTTAGAGGAGAAATTTCTGATGATTACGGCTTTTCTGCGTTGAGCTTCAACTATAGAATTCTCAATCAAATAGATTCTTTGCTTGGACGTAATAAATTAAAATCTGTTAAGATTCCTTATAACTCTTCGGTTACGGTTGATGAGTTTTTCCACTTTTGGAATTTAGAGGAGTTAAACATTCTGCCTGGAGATGAAGTAGTGTATTATTTTGAGGTTTGGGACAATGATGGTGTAAATGGACGAAAACCTGCAAAAACAAGCTTAAAAACATTTAAATCGAAATCGATAACAGAACGAAATGCCGCTGCTTCAAAATCAAACAAAGACATTAAGAAAAACTTAAGTGAGAGTATTAAAGATGCCAAGCAAATTCAAAAAGATTTAGAAGAATTGAAGAAGAAGCTGTCTGAAAAGAAAAAAGTGGGCTGGGAAGAAAAGGAAAAAATAAAGGAGTTGTTGAAAAAGCAAAAAGAGCTTCAGAAAAAAGTAAACGACATTCAAAAAGAAAACGAAAAAAACAACAATCAGCAAAATGAATACAAGCAATACAACGAAGAGATTCTTCAAAAGCAAGAACAGCTACAAAAGCTTTTTGATGAATTAATGACAGATGAGATGAAAAAGATGATGGAAGAGCTTCAAAAAATGATGGATAAGATGGATAAAAACATGTTAGATAGTGAANTGGATAAAATGGAAATGAGCAATAAAGATCTAGAGAAAGAATTAGATAGATCACTGGAGTTGTTTAAGCAAATGGAGTTTGAACAAAAGCTAGATGAGGTTAAAATGAAGCTAGAGGAATTGTCTGAAAAGCAAAGCGAACTATCGAAAGACACTAAGGACAAAAAAGAAAGTAATGAGGCGCTGAAGGAAAAACAAGAGGAACTAAACAAAGAGTTTGAAGAGGTAAAAAAGGAGTTGGATGAGTTAGAGAAAATGGATAAAGACTTAGAGAATCCAAACGGAATGGAAGACACCAAAAAAGAGCAAGAAGAAATCTCGGAGGATATGAAAAACAGTTCAGAACAACTCGAAAATAAAAAGAATAAAAAATCTTCTGAATCTCAAAAAGATGCAGCAGAAAAGATGAGTGAAATGGCTCAAAAAATGGCATCTATGCAACAAGAAGCACAAAACTCTGGAGAAGATATGGATGCGTTGAGACAACTGTTAGACAATCTGTTACACTTGTCATTTGAACAAGAAGGCTTAATGGAGAATTATAAAAAGATGGATAGAAAGAGTCCGGAATATGTTAAGATTACTCAGCAACAAAAGAAATTAAAAGATGATGCTAAAATGATTGAGGATTCTCTTTTTGCATTGAGTAAAAGAGTTGTTCAGTTGGAATCAACCATTAATAAAGAGATAAGTGCCATTAATAATAATATGGAGAAAACTATTAATTTTATGGCAGACCGACAAATTCCGATGGCTGCTGCTAGACAACAGTATATTATGACTTCTATCAATAATTTAGCGTTATTGTTTGATGAAGCTTTACAACAAATGCAAAAGCAAGCTCAACAAAAGCCTGGAGAAGGAAGTTGTGATAAGCCCGGAGGAAATGGAAAGCCAAAACCAGGAATGGGATCCATCAAAAAAATGCAGAAACAGCTTCAGAAACAATTGGAGGCGATGAAAAAAGCCATGGAAAAAGGAAATAAGCCTGGAGGGGAAAAACCGGGAGACAAGAAGGGTGAAGGAATGGGAATGCCAGGAGGAAAAGGGATGAGTGAGTCGTTGGCTAAAATGGCTGTACRACAAGCTAAAATTAGACAAGAGCTGAACAAATTAAAGAATGGAAAAAATGGAGCTGGTATTAATGGTATCTCAAAAATGATGGAACAAAATGAAACAGATATTGTAAATAAACGCATTACTCAGCGTACAATTAATAGACAAAAAGAAATTTTAACAAGATTGTTAGAATCTGAAAAGGCTGATAGAGAAAGAGAGTGGGATGAAAAAAGAGAGTCTAAGGAAGGAAAAAATCAAGTAAAAGGTAACCCTGAACTCTTTTTTGAGTATAACCAACAAAAGGAACAGGAAGTGGACTTGATAAAAACAACCCCACCAACCCTAAATATATTTTATAAGAAAAAAGTAACACAATATTTTCAAAACATTAACCAATGATTCAAGGCGGAATTATTCAACACATTGAGCTCTCCTCAAAACTCGAAAATCTTTCAGAAATAGAGAATTTTATAGATGATGTTTGTGAACAATACAAGTTTGGAGAAGACCATTATGGAAACATTTTAATTGCACTTACCGAAGCGGTGAATAATGCAATTACTCACGGAAACAAATTAGACCCAAACAAAAAGGTTAACTTAAATATGGAAACGACAACGAGTGATGTTGAGTTTACTATTACAGATGAAGGGACTGGTTTTGATGTTGATAGTGTCCCGGATCCAACTTTACCTGAAAATTTAGAGAAACTAAGCGGTAGAGGAATCTTCTTAATGAAGACCCTTGCCGATGACGTTGTCTTTGAAGAAAATGGGGCAATAATTAAGTTAAGATTCTCTCTTTCAGCTAATTAATGACCTCTCAAAAGACTATTTCTTTTCTTTCTGAAGACATTTCTTTTGAGTTAGAACATCAAAATGACATCCAAAATTGGATTCAAGACGCTATTTCCAAGGAAGGAAAAACAACGGGAGAAATAACCTATATCTTTTGCTCAGATGAATACCTTCATAAAATAAATAAGGAATATTTACAGCACAATACATATACAGATATCATCACTTTTAATTACTGTGTTGATGACATCATAAATTCTGATGTTTTTATCAGTATTGATCGTGTAAAAGAAAACTCAGAAGCCTTTAAAACAACTTTTCAAAACGAACTTAGTCGGGTAATTATTCACGGAATTTTGCACCTTATTGGTTATGATGACAAGAGCGGTTCTGATAAAGAAGTTATGTGCGCTAAGGAAGATTTTTATTTATCTTTGCTCTCAACTTAAATTTGTTCCACGTGAAACAATTTGTTTTTTATGAATAATAATTATGATATAATAGTTGTCGGTGGTGGTCACGCAGGATGTGAGGCTGCTGCTGCTGCTGCTAATTTAGGTTCCAAAACGTTGTTGGTTACAATGAATATGGATACGATTGCTCAGATGTCGTGTAATCCAGCAATGGGAGGTGTTGCTAAAGGGCAAATTGTAAGAGAGGTTGATGCTTTGGGTGGGTATTCAGGAATTGTAAGTGATAAAAGTGCTATTCAGTTTAAGATGCTAAACCGTTCTAAAGGGCCTGCGATGTGGAGTCCAAGAACACAAAACGACAGAATGTTGTTCTCAAAAGAATGGCGCTTAATGCTAGAGAGAACCGAAAACTTAGATTTTTGGCAAGACATGGTTGTTGAATTATTGGTTGAGAATGGAGAATGCGTTGGTGTAAAAACACAGATTGGCGTTGAGTTTAAATCGAAGTCTGTTATCCTTACAAATGGAACATTTTTAAATGGTTTGATTCATATTGGTGAGAAACAATTTGGAGGAGGAAGAGCTGGAGCAAGACCATCAGTTGGAATAACAGAACAACTTATTTCTTTAGGTTTTGAGTCTGGAAGAATGAAGACAGGGACACCTCCAAGAGTTGATGGGAGATCAATAGATTATACCAAATTAGAAGAACAACCTGGTGATGAAAATCCTGGAACATTTTCTTATAAAGCAGAGTATAAATTAACCAAACAACGAAGTTGTTACATTGGGTATACCAACCAAAATGTGCACGATGTTTTACAAACAGGGTTTGAAAAGTCACCTATGTTTGCTGGTAGAATTAAAGGGCTTGGACCAAGATATTGTCCTTCTATAGAAGATAAAATTGTTCGTTTTTCTGAACGAGAAAGACATCAATTATTTGTTGAGCCAGAAGGATGGGATACGGTAGAAATTTACCTAAATGGATTTTCTACTTCTTTACCAGAAGATGTTCAACAAAAAGCAATGAGATTAATTCCGGGATTTGAAAATGCTAGAATGTTTAGGCCTGGTTATGCGATTGAATACGACTTTTTTCAACCTACACAATTGAACAATACCCTTGAAACAAAAGTAGTTCCTAATCTATATTTTGCTGGACAAATAAATGGGACAACTGGATATGAAGAAGCTGGTGGGCAGGGTTTAATGGCGGGAATAAATGCTCATTTAAAAAATACCAATCAAGATCCCTTTGTGCTAAAAAGAGACGAAGCTTATATCGGTGTTTTAATAGATGATTTGGTTACTAAAGGAACTTCAGAACCTTATAGAATGTTTACTTCGCGCGCTGAATACAGAATATTATTACGGCAAGATAATGCTGATATTCGATTAACTAAGTTGTCACATAATCTTGGTTTAGCAGATGATAATCGTTTAAAATCTGTTGAAGAAAAATCAAAAAACATTCATAAAATCATTAACAATTTTGCGAAAACAAGCTTAGTTCCAGAAGAGGTAAATGGTTATTTGGAAACTCAAAAATCGTCTCCTTTAAAACAAAAAGTTAAAGCATCTTCAGTTATTACTCGTCCAAATATTACTGTTTTAGGACTAAAAGAAAACAACAATAAATTGGCAGAATCTTTAGTTGAATTTAATGAAATTGAAATTGAGAATGCTGAAATTTTAATGAAATATGAGGGCTATATCCGTAGAGAAAAAGAAGTAGCTGATAAGTTAATGCGATTAGAAGACATTAAGATTTACAAAGACATTGATTATTCCAAATTAAGCTCATTATCTGCTGAAGCAGTTGATAAGTTAATTAAAGTTAAACCAGCAACAATTGGACAAGCTTCTCGAATTAGCGGAATTTCTCCTTCCGATGTTTCTGTCTTAATGGTTTTTCATGGAAGATAAAACGCTTTTGTTCCACGTGAAACATTTCTTAATTATTACATCATTTTTTGTTTGAGGAGGGCTTGTTTTAGAGAGAACCACTTTTTACCCCTAAATAAGCTATTTTAAAGCGATTTAATCAAGTTTAAGCTCTCTATGGGAAAGCACACCAAAACAAGGAGAAAGTTAATTTAACAGAACAACGTTAACCATCTAATAATCAATCAGTTAATGTTGTTTTTCAAAAAAAATGTTTTTTACTCTTATCCGTCATTCTGAACTTGTTTCAGAATCTAGTTATACGTAAAAATTATTATGATGGATCCCGAAATAAATTCGAGATGACGATAATGCTTTGTATTTTTATCGTAATGAAAAAACAGTACATATTCTTATTTTTTCTCTTTTTAGCAATTCTTCCATATTGTTATTTATGTTTTTTTGCCAACCCAAGCTCAGATGATTTTGGGTTTGCATTCCTGTCTCAAAATAATGAGATGCTCCACTTAATCAAACAAACGTATTTATATTATAATGGAAGATATATTTCTAATATTTTTATTTATTTAAACCCAATTGCTTATCAAAGTTATATTGGGTATAAAATAGTCCCTTTAGTAATGATTATTTTATTTCTATTTGCGAACTTCCTTTTTGTTAACCAATTTTTTTATAAAAAAACAAGAGTTAATAAAATACTGATTTCTCTTGTTTTGAGTTTACTTTTTATTCACAATATGCCAATTATTTCAGAAGGAATTTATTGGTACACAGGTTTGGTAATTTATACTTTAGGGTTAATCTTTTTATTGTTTTATGTCGCCTTATTAATCAAAGTTATTAGAGAAAACAGGAAAGGCGTTTATTCTCTTTTTTTAGTTATTTTACTTTTTTTTGTTTGCGGATTTAATGAAGTGTTAATCTTATTGATGGTTTTCTTTTTGGCTGTAGCTAGCTATATTTTTTATAAGAAAAACCTTTTGGGTAAAAAAANCAATTAGCATTCAGTTTTTGTTGTCTGTTTTATTTGCAGCAGCTGTTATTTTCTCTCCCGGGAATGAATTAAGAGGAGAAGCATACCCTGATGCGCATAATTTTTCACATTCTTTTCTTTATTCAATTATGCAGGTTGGCCGATTTTCTTTTCTTTGGATAGGTTCTATTCCTTTAATTGCGGCATCATTTATCTATTTTCAAATTAATAAAAAGATGCGAGAAGAAAACAACCTTTTTCAAAATTCATTTTATATTAATCGTTGGGTTTCTTTTTTGATGTTATTTGCAATAATATTTATATGTGTTTTTCCTGCTTATTGGTCAACAGGGATTTTAGGGCAGCACAGGACATTAAATGTAGCGTATTTTTTCTTTATCATAATATGGTTTATAAATTTAACCGTTTGGTTCAATTTTTATCAAGAAAAAATGAACTATCAAATTAAAAAAAGAATAAAAGAACAATTATTTATCTTTTTATTGCTAGGAATTATGTTAACAGGAAATGGATATAGTGCACTTTATGATGTTTTTTCTGGAGAGGCGTATTGCTATAATAAACAGTTAACAAAAAGGTTTCAAAACCTAAGAGAAGCTAAATACACTATAAAAAGGAATGTTGTATTGTCTCCATTAACAAACAAGCCAAGGTGTTTATTTGTTTCTGACATTACCAGTAATCCGAAAGATTGGGTAAATCTTGCTTACGTTCAATTTTTTAAACTGGAAGAAAAAGAAATTTTATTAGAAAATAAGTAATAATTGATTTATTTGTAGCAAATACAACAATTATCTTATTTTCGCTAAAATAAAACCAGTAGCCATAAAACTTTCAATACTCATACCAGCTTATAACGAGGCTCAAACTATTCTCTTAATCCTGGATAAAGTAAAGGCTGTAGAATTAAAAGATGGATTTAGAGCAATATACTGTATAGTAAAGTATAATATTTTTAGTAAATAAAAAAAGAAGGAATGAATTTTTTTCTTGAATTTATCAGCAAAAATAAGAATGTAATTATCATCACATTTATTTTTTGCATGATATATTGCTCAATTTCTTTGGTTAATCACTATAACTTTAGAACCAATGCAGGTGATTTAGGAACTTATAATCAGGCTATTTATGATTACGCTCATTTTAGAGCAAACTATAACACAGTATGTTTTGATGGAACAAAAAATATGCTCAGTGATCATCTTACCCTATTACAATTAATCATGTCTCCTTTGTTTTGGCTATTTAAATCATACACATTGCTTATTGTACAAATAGTTAGTGTTTTATTCGGAGGGATTGGCGTTTATAAATATATTAAGTTAATCTCAAGGAATGAGAAGCTAAGCTTATTGGCTCTTGTACATTTTTATTCTATCTGGGGGGTGATTTCTGCCCTAGGATGGGATTATCATGATAATATTCTAGGAGCCATGTTTGTCCCTTGGTTTATCTATTTTTTACGAAAAGAAAATTATTTGTGGGCATCTGTTTGTATTGCCGCTGTAATCATGAGTAAAGAAAACTTAATTCTTTGGGCTGGATTTATTGCTTTTGGACTTTTGCTTGTTAATTTTAAAAACAAAACAAAAAGGTATTATTTAATAGGGCTTACTCTTTTTTCTTTTTTCTTTTTCTTTTTAGCGATTAATGTTATAATTCCATCATTTTCTTATTTTCCCAACATGAAGTATGGGCATTTTGCCTATAGCACTTTGGGAGACAATGCTTACGAAGCAATAGTTCATATTTTTAAACACCCTATAAAGACTGCCGAAGCGTTTTTTTTAAATCACTCAACAAACCAGGGAGCTATAGGTGTTAAAAATGAATTTTTTATAACTTTTTTATTATCGGGAGGTGTCGTCTTACTTAGGAAACCACAATATTTAATTGTGTTGTTGCCAATCTTAGGGCAAAAGTTGTTTAGTGACATATATCCCCAATGGGGTCTTTCTTCTCAATATTCGATTGAATTAGCTCCAATTATATCTATTGCTTTATTTGAGTTTTTTGCACAGATTAAAAGAAAAAAAATACTAATACTAGCAATAATATCGGTTGTTATTTGTGGAACAATAAATATTATCAAAATTGAAAAGAGATTGCCAAATTGGTTTAACAATATTCAGATAAGGTTTTATGCGATGGAACATTATAAAACACCATATAACAAAAAAGAGATAAGAAAATGGTTAAACCAAATACCCTCAGAAGCAAAAGTTTCCGCTGAATTTAACTTGGTTCCTCATTTAGCAGCAAGACAATATATTTTTGAATATCCAAGGGTTTATCATGCTGACTACGTTGTTCTTTGCCCAAGAGATGATGTTTCTTATCCTTTAACAACAAAAGAGTATAAATTAAGGATAAAAGAATTAACAAAATCAAAAGAATGGGAGACACTAGTTAATAATAAAGATGTAATTTTATTTAAAAGGAACTGGGATTTACTACCAGAGGGGGAGATAAAAATAATAGAAACAGAGTTAAGAAAACAAATAAATAAAGTAGATTTTTTTAAACACCAAGCAAAAACTCAAAGAAAAACTATAGATGAAATTTATAGAAATAATGCTATTACTTTATACGATAAAAGAAAACAACAAAAAAATAATGTAGAAGAAGAAACAGAAATTTCTAAATTAATAAAGCAGATAAAAAGTAATAAAAAATGGCTTGACGAGGTAAAGAGACATGCAACAGAGAGAAAAATTCCATTAGAAACTATGCTGAAAAGAGCAGCAATTTTTCATTCTCAAAAACACAAATAAAAAACTATTTATTAATGACAACTGTTTTGATCGCGTTATTGGTTATTTCTGTTGTCATAATTACAACATCAAGGTTTAATCAGTTTATTTATTTCAGATTTTAGTGGAGAAAAGARTTATAATAGGAATGTCAATATTATTACTTGTAGTCTTTTTTACTCCATTAAAAAGAACCATATTACATTTTATAAAAGAGAAACCATTGTATGGTAGCTTTAAAACATACAAGAAACCTCATATTTCCATAGAAGGGTGGTTGAAATCTAGTTTTCAAGAAGATTATGACGCTTATTATAACAATAACTTTAGGTTTAGAAATACNYWWSYAASASWANNKAKAATMWWAWTMAAWAWARYKTGTTTAATAAAACATCGGCTAAAGAGGTTCTAATAGGCAAGAAAAACTATTTGTATGAAAGAGGGTATATTGTAGATTATATGGGGTACAATTTTATTGGAGAAGATAAAATAACAAAAYGATTACAAARGATAAAAAMCATACAAGAAGAGCTTAAACTAGATGGTATTAATTTGATTGTAGCTTTTGCCCCAGGAAAAGCTTCTTATTATCCTGAGTACTTTCCCGCAAGATATGACACATCAAAAAAACCTTATCTAACTATCTTTGCTACGCTCAAAAATGCCGAGAATTGAAATTAGATCATATTGATTTCAATTCTTTTTTTATGAAGAATAAGGCTCAGTCGGAGGAACCAATATTTCCAAAAGGAGGAGTTCATTGGGGGGAATATGGTATTGCAGTTGCTTTGGATAGTCTTTCAAAACACATAGAACACATAAGAGGAATTAAAATACCAACTATAGAATTGGAAGAGGTTGTTTATAGTGACACGCTTAGGAGGTCGGATAGAGATATTAGTGATGCAATGAATTTATTAACGGAATGGGACTTCTATAAAATGCCGACACCTATTTATAAAATTAAGCATCAGAATAATGATGTAAAACCAAGGCTTTTAATTGTAGGAGACAGCTATGGTTATGGGTTAACAAATTCTCCCATTATAAATGAACAATATAGTAATGTGGAGTTTTGGTATTATAATAGAGAAATTAAATCAGGCAAGAAGAATCATGGAATCAAAATAAAAGATATTAATGTTAAAGAAGAGATAAATAGGTTTGATGTGATTCTATTGTTGTCAACTGAAACCAATCTTTACAAGTTTGATTTTGGTTTTGCTGAAAGCTATTATAAAGGCGTTGAATATCAATTTGAAAACGAGATAAAAAAAAGTAATTAATAATATTAAAAAGAATGAAGAGTGGTTTGTTCAAATAAAAAAGCAAGCAAAAGAAAAAAGCATTAGTCTAGAAGAACACCTTCGAAAGAACGCTATATTTGTAATAGGAAATCGAGAAAAAAAAGAATGAAAATTTTAGGCCAAGAATTTGATATTTCAATTAAGGGGGTAATTTCATTAATTGCAAAAAACAAGCTCTTTGTGGGGTTAATTATACTTTTTGCAGCAATAAAATATGGATTATTTAATCTTAATTATGACAAGTATCATATAATAGTAACGCTAGCTACATTTGCAGGCTACCTTACGGTATTGGTTTACGGAGCTTCTTTTTTAATAAAGAAAAAGAAAATCTTATTAGTGAATTTCACTGTACTTTTTATTTTGTTGTTTGTTGTAGAGATAGTGTGCTACTTTTATTTGGGAATGCCAAAAAAGGAGTGGAAAGATTATAGCACAGCAAACCCTTCAGATCATATTGGATACCATTTAGGCCATGTTCCTTGGGCTGATTCGGTATGGCATGATGTTAAAATTAACGGGAATGATACGGTGTTCGATACATATTATGATGTTGATAGTATCAATAGAAGGAGAACTCCAGGGTATGACGAAAATAAAAAAAAGTACGCCATCTTTTTTGGCTGTTCAATATGTTTTGGGAAAGGCTTAAAAGACAACCAAACCATTCCTTATTACACACAAGAGAATACAGAAACATACAATTCTTATAATTATTCTTTTAATGGATGGGGTTGTCACCATATGCTAGCAAGACTGGAACACAAAGATCTTTCAAAAGAAGTAAAAGAAAAAGACGGAATAGGGATTTATATTTTTATTTGGCCACACATTAGAAGGGCTATTGGAGATATGAGGATTTACACAGGTTGGGGGCATACTATGCCGTATTATTATTTAGATGACGGAGAAGTAATAAGGGATGGAAATTTTGCATCTGGAAGATGGTTTACGTCTAGGCTATATGAGTACTTAAATCGGTCATTTATTTGGGATTGTTTTAAAGTAAATTTACCTACACAAATACAAGAAAGCCACATGGTCTTGGCTGCAGAGATAATTAAGAAATCGAAAGAAACCTATGAAGAGCAATTTGGGAATGATAATTTTTATGTTGTAATCCACCCAGTCGATTGGGAAGAGTTTACTCCAGAAAGAAATGAACAGTTTAAGCTTTTATTAAAACAAAAGGGGATTAAATATTTAGATTATTCCCAAAAGCTATCTTTGGATGAAAAACATATAATAAAAGGAGATGGGCACCCGAATGAAATAAGTGATGAAAAATGTGCAAAAATGTTGGTTAAAGACTTAGGCCTCGAGTAGTTAAAATACATTTTCTAGATCTTCTGAACTGTATTCATGATTTCGCTCTTTATAATAAGAGCCTTCCGTTCTTTTCTTTAAAATCAATTCGTCCTCTTTTTTAAAGACCCTTGAAATCAATGCAATAGGCACTAAAAAGAGGTAGAAGATTGCAGACAACAATATTTTTGAATTAACTGTTCCAAGAACTAGTGCGATTTTATCCCAAACCCAAACAATTTTCTCAGCAAGATAAGACGATATAATGCTGGTTACACCAATGCTTAAAGCAACATAAAGCAAAATGTTTGGCTTAAGGTAAACACTATCTCCAAATAAAAAATGTAAACCAGTAAGCCCAGTTATAATTACTAAAAGGACTAAATATTTATTGGTCTTTTCCATTAATTAAAATAAAGTGTAAATAAATGGGGCAATTGCAGAGCCACCACCAATCACAATTAGAACACCTAATAGTAATAATATTACAACAACAGGAGCAAGCCAGAATTTCTTTCTAACCTTTAAMAACATCCATAAATCTTTTAAAAATTCCATAAATCTTTTTTAATCTAAAACAAACTCTTCTTGCCAACTATCTTTTTCTTTCCACTTGGGTTGATCTTCTTTCTTTAAAATATAATTATTCAAAACTAAGAAATCCATTTCAGTTCGCATAAAACACCTATATGCATCTTCAGGAGAGCAAACTATAGGTTCTCCTCTAACATTAAAACTTGTGTTTATCACCAAAGGACAATCCGTTTTTTGTTTAAATGTGTTTATCAATTCCCAATATTTAGGGTTAGTTTCTTTATGTACAGTTTGAATTCTGGCAGAAAAATCAACGTGTGTTATTGATGGGAGAGAAGATCGTTGCTGGTATAATTTTTCCTTCATGGGCAGTGATTGATAGTTGTCACTCATCTTTTTCCTAATAGATTCTTTAACTAGCTGAACTGTTAGCATATATGGGGAGACCCCGTTAATATCAAAGTATTTATCGGCATCTTCTGCTAAAACTGAAGGAGCAAAAGGCCTAAAAGATTCTCGATACTTTATCTTTAAGTTTAATTTTTTTTGCATCTCGGTATTACGTGGATCACCAATAATACTCCTATTTCCTAATGCTCTAGGACCAAATTCCATTCTTCCTTGAAACCAACCAATTACCAATCCTTCATCAAGATAATTTGCCGTTTTTTGGCAAACTTCAGAGAAATCATTTTCTTTATTAAAAACTGCTTTGTATTTCTTTAGTGTCGTTTCTATCTCTTTACTGCTATAAGCACAACCCAAATAAGAACCCTTCATGGTATCTTGTTTAGAACTGTCAACAATACGGGCATTATCAAAAGAAATGTAATAAGCTGCTAATGCTGCTCCAAGAGCTCCTCCTGCGTCTCCAGATGCTGGCTGAATGTATATATTTTCAAAAACATTAGAATTAATCAGTTTTCCGTTAGACACACAGTTTAAGGCAACGCCACCAGCTAAACAAAGATTTTTGGAGCCGGTTATTTTTTTGGCTTCGGCCGCCATTTTAAGTACAATTTCTTCAGTAATAATCTGTATCGCTAATCCTAAATTACAATGAACTTGTTCAAAATCAGCTTCTGTTTTTCTAGTTGGAACACCAAACAATGCTTGCCATTTTTTATCTTTAATCATACGCAAACCTGTTGCATAATTAAAATATGATTGATTCAACCAAAGAGACCCATCTTCTTTTATATCTATTAATTCTGTCTTAATTAGCTTAATAAATTGTTGTACTTCTTTAGATTCTGGGTTGCCATAAGGGGCTAAACCCATTAATTTATATTCGCCAGAGTTTACCTTAAACCCTAAAAAGTAAGTAAAAGCAGAATATAACAAACCTAATGAATGAGGAAAATGAAGCTCTTTTATAACTTCGATTTTATTTCCTTTTCCATGAGAAATTGAAGCGGTTGCCCATTCTCCAACACCATCAATAGTTAAAATTGCTGCTTCTTCAAAAGAAGATGGGTAAAAAGCGCTTGCAGCATGAGATAAATGATGTTCAGGAAAAAGGAATTTTATTTTTCTCTTATCGTACGACTCTACCTTTTCAAGTTCTTGATGCATTAATCGTTTAAGAAACATTTTTTCTTTCAACCAAACCGGCATAGAAGAAAGAAAGGAAGCAATGCCTTTTGGGCTATAACCGTAATAAGTTTCTAATAACCGTTCAAATTTCAATAAAGGCTTGTCATAGAATACAATAGCATCAAGCTCATCTAAAGACAACCCAGTCTCTTCTAGACAATACTTAATGGCACTTACAGGGAAAGAAGCATCTTGTTTTTTTCTAGTAAACCTTTCTTCTTGTGCGGCAGCTATTATTTCATCATTTTGTATGATAGCAGCAGCAGAATCGTGGTAAAATGCAGAAATACCGAGTATATTCACTTCTTAAAAATTAAGGGAGCAAGATAGCTTAATTATGGATTTTAGGCAAGATTATGAGTATATTAACCTTAGCAAGTAAAAAATAATCGTAAAAATAATAATAGTTTTGACAGATGCTAGATAAGCTCTTTAAAATAAAAAAGACTAAATATGTTGAGTTTGTATTAATATTAGTTCTAATGTTAATGCCTTTTTATAATAATTTTTTTAAAACCGTGGCATCTCAATATCATTTTGATGTTTTTATGGTCGACACTCAGAGTCTAGTTTGGGGAAGAATTGCTAATTCAGATCAGAATGGTATTTTTTCGGAAGGATTGTTTATGGGGCGTTGCTATCCTGTGCCAGAAGAATGTGAAGGGAACAATAGCAAATGTGCAAAAAGATACCAGAAAAAGATATATTTGAATAAATACAATATAGAAAGGTTTGACATTTACAAAACACACCCAGCTTTTCACACTTTATTTTATACATGCTTAAACAAAATATTAAATTTGAAACCAGACAGAAAGGTTGATTTATTTATGTTTATTACAGCATTAATAAATGCATTTATTTTTACCTTTCTTATTACAATACTCTTTGGAAGGTATGGTCTTTTTATTACTTTTTTTATTACTTTTTTTTTATTGTTAAATTATTGGTTTGTATGCTATGGAAATGAAATGTACATGTTCATAGGCTTTATGTTTATACCACTAGTTGTTGCATGGAAAGTGTTTAAAGAAGAACTTTCTAACTCTAAAGTTTTACTTTTCATAACATTGGCTGTTTTGGTTAAATATTTATTGACAGGGTTTGAATTTATTTCATGTTCGGTTTTAATGGTTTTCGTTCCTATTGTCTTTTTTGCGATTGAGAATAAATGGAAGTTAAAAAAAATTATTTTTAATTCAGTTTTGTCGGTAGCAGCAGTCCTGATAGCTACTTTTTTAGTTTTGTTAGTGCTTAGTTTACAATTATGGTTGTTAGAGGGTGATTTTTATGCAGGAATTGAACATTTGATGTCGAGGTTTGTATATAGAACTGTTGGAGCTGGTGAAATTACACCTGATAGGTTAGAATTATTGTCAGTTATGAATTTTTACTGGAATGAAAGCGCAATTAAACTTAGCGAAACAATCGTTTTTTCCTTTGGAGCATTAGTTTTCCTTCACTTTGGAGCAAGTCTTCTACTTTTGTTTTTTAAAAAACACAAAGGGTTGATTGCTGCTTCTTTTGTGGCACTGTTTGTCTCTCTTTCATGGTTTGTTCTTTTTCGACAACATGCTGCCGTACACCTACATGTAGATCCAATAGTCTGGTATATGCCATACCTCTTTTTTGCTTTTGCAGTTCTTGGGGTATTATTGAAAGAACTATTTCTTATTTCGCACAAAAAACTATCGAGTAATTCTATTTATTTTTCAAAACAGCAATAAATTGCCATTTAGGTCTTAGTACAAGCTTAATAATAGGGAGGTGTTCATATAATTTTATTCCCACTTTTAACTCTACAATTTTGAGATTAGAATTTTCAATTAATTGTAAAAAAGTTTCTTTAGAAAAATACCTTTTAGGAATAGAAATACCATAGCCCCAATTTCCTACAATGTCCATTAATTTAAGGATAAATCGGGAGTAAAAAGAATATTCAAAATGATCTTTGATGACAATATATTCACTTACACGAGCAGCTTCTTTCATTAGTTTTGGAGCACTTTTATCAGTATGGTGCAAAACATCAGAAAACACGACTATATTAAAACTACCATCATCATACGGAATATTTTCACCATTAAANTNCWTAWATTWWWWMMWCWTAWMKKTSTTTTTTAAATTTTCAGGAAGCTCATGAATGTCGATACACTTCCAATGGGTTTTATTATTTATTTTTCCCAGAAATTCTGCAATAGTCATATCCCCTGTTCCTATATCTAAGCAATTTATTTTTTCTACTTGCGGAAAATATTTTTGAATAAGTTTAGAAATTTCTGTTGCAATAATGGTTACTCGTGTTGCATGAGATACTTTTTGATGAACCTTTATCATCGCTTCTTTATAAGCGTTTTTTTCTTGTTCTACTATTGGGGAGCTCATTTTTTAAGTTCGTTTTTTAATCCCAAAATACTTAAGAAGAAACTGTTTAAAACAGTTTGTACACCTAAAACAAGGAAGAGAACAGCAGGAATAATAATTCTAAAAACTTTTGTTGGCTCAAGGTTGCCAAAATTTTGTTTAGCCCAGCCTTGTACTGCAAAAAAAGATAATATAACCCCCATAATTACAAGAAATAAGCCTAAATATAATCCTTTCTCTAAGTTAAAAAACTTGAACATATTATCAAAGGAATCACTTTTGGGTAACAGCCCATTTGTTGTTGTAAAAACTTTTGTAATAAAGAAAAAAGAAACAAATTGATATCCAACTAAGATTACGCCACAAGCGTAAAGCAAAGTATGCACATCTAAAACAGCATTAAATATGGCAAGCGGCTTTATCATTATTGCCACAGAGAAACAAAAGCCAATTATGATACAGAATAGTCCTGGATATAAAAATAACCACCTAGGGCTATACATTAGTAAAAACCTTAAATGCCTCCATCCATCTGTCCAAGTGTTTAAATGGGGGGCTCCAGTTCTTCCGTCTTTTGATAAAATGGTTGGAACTTCAGTTATTTTTAGATTTAATAAAGATGCTTTTACAACAATCTCAGAAGCAAATTCCATCCCTGTTGTGGTAAGTCCCATACCCATAATTGCTTCTCTTGTAAACCCTCTCAAACCACAATGAAAATCTCCAATTTTAATTTTAAAAAACAGTTTTCCTATAAATGATAATACAGGGTTTCCTAAATAGCGATGCAAAAAAGGCATTGCACCTTTTTTAATTCCTCCCTTAAAGCGATTTCCCATTACTAAATCATACCCGTCTCTTAGTTTGTCAATAAATTTTCTTAGATCCCCAAAATCATAACTATCATCAGAGTCTCCCATGATAATGTATTTGCCTTGTGCTTTTTGAAACCCACTCCATAAAGCACTTCCATAGCCCTTTTCCAAAACAACAACAACAATAGCTCCTTCTGCTCTAGCTATGCCTTGTGAGCCATCTGAACTACCATTGTCAGCAATAACAACTTCTCCAACTATATTGTTCTCTGCAAAACATTTTTTTGCTTTTCTAATACACGTAGCAAGTGTTTCTGCTTCGTTTAAGCAAGGCATTACAACTGACAGTTCTATTTGTTGATTCATTTGTTAGTTTTATCTTTTTAGTAAAGATATGAGATTATCTTAAAATTAATTTTATTTATTTTCTGTTAATTATCATTCTTTTTTTGCCATGTGATGGGCATCAATTATTATCATTTTATCGATACTTACGTTTCTTATTTTTGCTTTAACATTAATTTTTTTCATCCATTCTTTATTGTTTCTAATGGATATTTCATAATACATCTTCTCTCTTTTTTCTTCAACAAGAATATCGTTATCTAAAAAGTATAATCGCTTTTTTATCCATGATTTTAAGTAATCAATTTCATCTTTATATGTTTTTCCTAAAAAATGGTTTGGCCAAAAGTCAGGAGAATTAAGTACAGGCCACTTACTAAAATTGAGATCGCTAGAACTTTTACATATTTTAGCTAAAGAATCTATGGTGTTGTATATATTATCAATAGATAATGAAGTTTTCCGAAGTTCAAAATACCGAGTTTTTAATGTTGATTTAAATTTTTCATCGTTCAATAATATTTTCCACCAAAAAGGGATATATTTATTAGAATTATAGACATATCCTTCAGGGTTATAACCATTGTGGTAATTGGTTAATCCTAATGAAAAGTTATAATCCCAAATAGGGCCAATATAAAATTTCGGTATTTCTTTTTTGATATTTTTATTGTACAAAAAAGTACTTAAACAATAACCATCTATGTTTTTTGTAAACTCTGTTAGGATAAGATAATCGATAAAAGAATTAATATCAACATAATTGTAAATGCTATCATTTTCATAAATGTGTTGTTCAAAATCATTGTATTGATGTTTAATAATATCTTGCACATTAGCACTAATTTTTTTCTTTTTAGGAGCATAAACTATATAAGAAACAGGAATTGAAGAGGTGTCCTCCTTTGGAGGGTAAATGGACTTCCATTCACTTCTGTCTATTTCTAAAATATAACCTCCTTCAAAATGAGCACTGTCATTCTTGTTAAATTTTAATGGATGAATATTTAAATGGTTAGGGCTGATTTGAATTTTTTCAGTTAAGACATAGATCCCTTGATAATTATCGTTTACTATCAGGTCGATGAATTGTGTGCGAGGCGCGTAATTGCCCATTTGTCTGTAAATAGAGTAAGTAAGGGCATTTCTAATTAAAGACTTGTCAGCATAAGGTCCATATAGCACCCATTTTGTTGAAGAAGGCAAATCAAGAATAGGAATACTTTTTTTATTATAACTAGAATTATAGACATTAAAACTGTAAGATTTTTTAGCAAATGTTTGGGACGTGTTGCCTCTTCTCTCAATTTTTATATTGTGAAATATTGAAGGGTTTAAAAAATTATTTACGCCAGAAGGATTATTGATAATACTTAACGAAGCTTTTATTTTAGGGTCGTCAGGAATAAAGTTGTTACTAGTATTTATTTTTAAAATAGGAAGTTTAGATTCGCTAAAATAATTATTAGGTTTATTGATTTTGAAATTAGATGTAAGGTTATTGCTTTGTCCTTTTGTTAAAAAAGAGAGTTGTTTTTTTGAGCATTTAATGGATTTAATATCTTCCACATTACCTATTATCAGTGTAATAGTGTTTTCTCCATTTTTAAGATGCTGGCTTAAAAAACCATAGTTTAGTTTAACTTTTCGAGGGCGCCAATACTCATTAATTTTTATTTTATGGACTTCTAATGAAGAAGAAATAAGCGTCCTATCTATTTCAGCATACAGCACCCCATTAATTAATATTTTGGCAGAGTATCTAAAATCATACTCAAGAACTCCTTCTATGATTTTTGTATAATCTTTAAGATTAAATTTGGTTTGAAAAATTAGGTTTTGAGATCTGTTTTCTTCTGAAAGAATTATTTCTTTTTTTGATTTGCTCCAATTAATAGTATTTAAAAATGCATTTTCTTTAGATTGAAAAGAGTAATTCCAATAATGCTCTTTATCAATAATTACACCCCAGTGTGAGTTGTAAAAAAACCAATAAGTGCCATAAGAAAAACCTATCAAAGCAAGAATAAAGAAATATTTTTTGATTTTGGTTGACATTTAGTCTTTTATCWATTTCCAAGTTCTTTTTGTTTTATTATTTATGTGATTTGAAACAAAGGTAATACTCTCTTTTTTAGTTGATATTGCAGGGAAAGTAAACGTGTCAATCACATATCCATCAGGATTAATAAGTTTTAAAGTAGTTTGCTCTACGTTTAATTTAGGAAGCCCTCCAATTGCTGATTGTTGATAGCCGTAGACTTTAGTAAATAAAAGGTATTTATTTGCTAAAGTTATAGTAGCCATACGTTTTAAGGTTGTTCCGATAGGGAAGACAAACTCTTTTACCGTCACATTATTTTTTATAACAATTTTATACAAAGATAAATCAACAGAAATGTTATAATTATTAAAGAGTTCAATCCAGTCTCCACTCTTTTTTTCTTCAGAAGATTTTATGTGTATTTTGGAAAAACTAACGGTTGTTCCTTCTGAATTAAAAGCTCCAATGTCTTTTTTATTATCACCTTTATTCAAACAAGGAGATTCTTTTCTTAAATGAAAGTTGTTTCGTTTGGCATCAATAAACTTTGGGTCTCCCTGAAAGTTGTCCTTTCCTGCCAAAACCTTATTGTTTACGATAGAATTATTTACTGTAATTGAGGACCATTTATCTGGGTAAGCGTTAGTTTTTTTGTTCTTTTCAAAAATGGTGTTTTTAACATATGCCGTTCCTCCTTTATTATAATCTTTTCTTTTTTTATAAGCATTAATCCCATTAGTATTTTTAAAAAGAGTGTTATTGCTAATATAGGCTATAGAGCTATCTTTAATGCCAATTGCTGTTTTATTTCCTACAATTAAATTGTTATTTATTTGAATGTTATTAATTGAGGGGCCATATTGTTCGGTTCCTATAGAAATGGCCTTATCTTTATTGTTAAGCAAAATATTTTTTTCAATTAATATATTATTGCAAGCGTTCAAATCAATAGCATCATCCGGAGAATTAATCACGAAATTATTACGAATAATCCCTTTATTCATTTGGATGTATTCGATGGCATCTGGCACATGATTAAAAGAAGAGTTTTCGGTTATAGCTTCACCATAAAAAAGAATCACCCCCTCTCCTTCGCCATTACCTTTAAATATGCTGTTCTTAATATGAACCTTACAATTGTTACCGTAAATTAACACTTTTCTGTTTTTCCAGCCATCACCCATAAATTTATCATTTATAAGAATAGAAGAATTTTCTAGGGTTAATTCAGTGTTTTTAGCATTCAGTGTTCCTTCCTTGAAAATAGTATGTCTAAAAGTTCCTTGTCTTGCGGAGTCATAAAAATAAATATATCCCCAAGAATTAGCTGTATTGTCAGGCATAAATGTTATTGGGCTTTCAACGGTTCCGTTTGCAATAATATCCCCATAACACTCAATAGTTACATTTTCTTTTAAATGTATTTCAACGCCCGCGTTTATTGTTAACGTTGCTCCTTGCTTAATGGTGGTTTTCTTAGAGATGATGTATGGGGATTTATCATGACTTAACGTTATGTTTTTTGAAATAGTTGTTGGTAGTTTTGATCCATGTTTTACTTCAAAAATATTTTTAGTGTTAAATCCATCGGTATAATATTGACCATCAAAAGCGGTTATTTTCCAGTAATAAGTTTCCTCTGGCAATTTCTTTTTTAGCGTATAAAAGGTGTCTTTAATGTTGATAATGTATTTTGTTTTAGAACTATCTGTCAACAAAAAATCTGTTCCATAAGAAAGAATATATGTAATGTTTTTGTTGTTTGGGGATGTCGATTTTTGCCATTTGAAAGTAATAATGTCGGTTTGAATTTGATTAAAGCGAAAAACATAAAAACTAAGGGGTTGTTTGGTAAATTGTTGTTGTAAAAGAGTATAATGTTTATCAAAGTAACTTTTTTCGTTATTAGCATACGTTTTCCATTCCTTAACAGATTCAAGGTTATCCTTTTTATCTAAGTGGATAATGTCTGATAATTCTAAAACTAGGCTATCGATAATTGGGTTAAGAGCAAGGTTGTTTAGATTCGACTTATGAAGCTCATCTATTCTTTTTTTAATATCATTAAACATAGGAACACATAAGATTGCTCTTTCTACGAGAGGGTTATCAGATTCCCACTCGCTAGATGTTCTATGGTATGTATATGGCATCCAGTTATAGTATGACATTGTTTTGTCTAAATCCCATGGAATCATTTTCCATTTTCCATTTTTATATAAATCATGATAGAGGTAGTAATTATGATAATACGTGCTACTATTAGACAAGAACATGTTAAGGGCTATAATATTTACAAGATCATCATATTCAAATGTTTTTTTAATGAATTCCAGAAAATTGTCATTAGACACAGAATTAATATCGTGTATTAACTTATTTAAGTCATTATGGTCACTTTTTTTATTTGTTTTCTTTTCCCATTTAGCATCAAAATCATCAAAAACACTTAGGCATGCACCATCTTTAGTGGCCTTATATAAATTTCCTTTTTTGGATAAATTATTTCGCTTTAAAAAAGCTTTATCCATGTTTTCTACTTGCAAGAATAACCCATGGAATTTTCCATTAATAAATACTTTTACGTGCTCAGCATTAAAACAAATTTGACCAGATTTTTGCATTAATTTACTTGAGAGGTATTGCCGAATATAGGTTTTGTCAGCATACTCTGCATTCAAATTGATAACTTTAGGAATACCTTTTATCTGTAAAGAGTCAAGTTTTATTTTCAAAGATTTTTTAGGATCTTTTCTTGAGGTATCGCCTCTAACTCTCATTCTTGCAACACGCGTTTCTCCATTGTAGGAAATCTTAATTGGAATGTAAGTATTTTCTTTAAAATTTGTGTAGATGGAGTTAAACTCAAGCGGATTACATTCAATGTAATATTCTTTAATAAGTTTTGTATTAGGAACATCTACTTCAATGGAGCTACTACAAGAGGTAAAAAAAGCTAAGAAAATAATACACCAAAAAGTAAATGATTTATCTAAAAAAGAAATTATTATGGTTTTAAAAATCATTTTCCTTTAACCTTCATAGGAGTTTCATTTATTTGTTTAGAAAGCAGTCTGTTTTTATGAATATCACAGGCATTATATATTGCTTGTCTAAACGAACCTTCTTCTGCTTTATTTTTCCCAGCAATGTCATAAGCAACACCATGGTCAGGGGAAGTTCTTATTACATTCAAGCCTGCGGTAAAATTAGTGCCATTACTGAAGGAAAGTGATTTAAATGGAATTAATCCTTGGTCATGATACATAGCTAAAACAGCATCAAATTTTTTGTAATTAGTTGAACCAAAAAAACCATCAGCAGGATAAGGCCCAAAAGCGTTAACCCCTATGCTTTTAGCATTATTAATTGCAGGAATAATTATAGTTTCCTCTTCTTTTCCTATTAACCCATTATCTCCAGCATGAGGGTTTAATCCTAATACGGCAATTCGAGGAGCGGTTATGCAAAAATCTTGAATTAATGTTTTGTTTAATATTTTAAGTTTAGAAAAAATATTATCTGCAGACAATGTGTTGGCAACTTTGCTAATAGGAATGTGATTGGTTGCAACGCCAATTTTAATGTTTTCGCTAATCATTAGCATAAGTGATTCGCCTTCAAATTTATTGGTTAGATATTCTGTATGACCTGTAAAATCAAAATCTTCAGATTGTATGTTGTCTTTATTGATAGGTGCGGTTACTAAGGCATCAATATTACCATCAAACAAATCCTTTGAAGCTTGTTCTAAGGATAAAAGAGCGTATTTCCCCCCTGCTTTAGTAGATTGACCAAAAGAGATGTCAATTTCTTCTTGCCAGCAGTCTATTAAATTTGCCTTTTTGTTGTTGATTTCTCTAATATTTTTAATGGGATGAAAACTAAAGTCATTTATACCCAAGGATTTTCTATGAGAAGATGCTAAATGAGTAGAACCATAAATAACGGGTGAGCAGACGTCCATCATTCGAGAATCCATAAAAGTTTTGATAATAACTTCCATTCCAATGCCATTAATATCTCCAACACTAATTCCTATTTTTATTTTTTTCGACATGCTTTCTTAATAGTTTTTTACAAAATCATAAAACAACCTTACACCAACACCTGTTCCTCCTTGAGATAAATAATTAATGGGTTTGTGTAAAAATGCTGGTCCAGCGATATCTAAATGAATGTATGGATAGTTGGTGAAGTTTTCTAAAAATTTACCAGCAGTAATTGATCCTCCACTTCCTTTTCCGAGATTAGTTAAATCTGCAATAGGAGATTTTAGTTGCTCATTATATTCATCCCAAAAAGGGAATTCCGCAATTCTTTCAAAAACATTATTCCCACTTTCTTTAAGCTTACTCATTGCTTTTTCATCAGCATTTCCCATTCCTACAATACCGTAATGACCAATTGCGGCAGCAGCGGCACCAGTTAATGTTGCTATATCAAGTACTAGTTCAGGCTTGTATTTTTGAGCATAACTTAAAGCATCAGCTAAAATTAAACGTCCCTCAGCATCGGTATTTAAAACCTCAACCGTTTTTTTGTTGTGCATGGTTATTACATCTCCAGGAGCATAAGCAGCACCACTTGGCCGATTATCCGTTGCTGGAACCAAACCTATAACATGATAAGGCAACTTGTTTTTTGATATAGCATATAAACCACCAATTACAGCTGCAGCACCACCCATATCACATTTCATAAAATCCATTGAGTTGGCAGTTGGTTTTAAGCTTAACCCTCCAGTATCATAAACAACACCTTTTCCTACTAAAATTATTGGTTTTTTGTTTTTAGCATTTTTTGGGTTCCATTCTAATATTGAGAACGTAGGAGGCTCTATACTTCCTTTGTTGACGGCCAATAAACCGCCCATTTTAAGCGATTTAATTTTAGCCTTGTTATAAACAGTGGTCTTAAAACCGGCTTCTTTTCCGAGTTTCTGGATTTCTTTAGCAATTTGAGTTGCTGTAAGAAAAGATTGAGGTTCATTCACTAATTCTTTAGCATAGTTGGTTCCATCAACAGTGTTTTGAATTTCATCTACAACCGTTTTTTTAATTGTTCCAACAGCTTTTATGTTTTTTAATGTATTAACTTTCTTGTCAGAAAAGTATTTTAAAAACTGGTAGTTAGTTAGTGCCACGCCTTCAATAAAAGCTTCTGACACACTTGTATCAGCAACAATAGAAATTGCTTTTATTTTCGCTTTGTTAAGCGATGTAGCAAGCCCACCCCCTGCTATTCTTGCTCTTTCACTGGCTTTATAGTCAATTCCTTTTTCTAAAACTATAAGATAAATAATGCTTGTCAAGCGATTTATTTCAATCTGTTTTTGTTCTGCTTTTATCTCTTTTTTAATGTAGACAACCTCTTCTTTAGAAAAAACTTTAGTTGGGATTTCYTTTTCCGAAGTGATTAAATACACGGTATTGTCGGTGGTCCCTAATTTGCTTCCTTTTTTTATATCCATGCTTGTTTTTTGTAGTATTTTTGAAGAAGCGAATTTAAGAATAATAAAGGATAATATAAACACAGCTTAATGCAAGTAGATAAGTTATTAAAAAGAGCATTAGATCAGGAGTTTTTAAGTGCTGAAGAAGGAGCATTTTTATTTCATAATGCCTCAACCGCAGAATTGATGTTTGTGGGAAATGCGTTGAAAAAACAAAAAAAAGAGCACAATAAAGTTACTTGGATAATAGACAGGAATTTAAACACAACCAATGTTTGTATCGCCAACTGTAAGTTTTGTAATTTTTTTAGAGTCCCTGGTCACAAGGAGGCTTACGTTACTTCAATGGAAGAATATAAAACCAAGATTGAGGAAACAATTAAATATGGGGGGAATCAGCTGTTGTTGCAAGGGGGCCATCATCCAGACTTAGGCATACAGTTTTATGTAGATACTTTTATAGGAATTAAAGAGATGTTCCCAGACATTAAACTGCACTGCTTAGGCCCACCCGAAATTGCACATATTTCTAAATTAGAGAATCTAACGCATACAGAGGTCTTGATTACGTTAAGAGATGCGGGGTTAGACTCTTTGCCCGGAGCTGGAGCTGAAATACTTGATGATAGAGTTCGAAGGTTAATTTCAAAAGGGAAATGTTCAGGGAGAGAATGGTTAGATGTTATGAGGGCAGCCCACCAATTAGGCATAACAACTTCTGCAACTATGATGTTTGGTCATATTGAGACAATTGCAGAAAGATTTGAACATTTGGTATTACTGCGTGAAGTACAAAGTGAGAAATCATCAGATTCAAAAGGCTTTTTAGCCTTTATTCCTTGGCCATTTATGGATGACGGAACGTTATTAAAAAGAGTAAAAGGGGTTACCAATAAAGTGACTGATGATGAATATATTCGGATGATTGCTTTAAGTAGAATTATGTTGCCAAATATTGAGAACATTCAAGCTTCTTGGTTAACCGTAGGAGAAAAAACAGCCCAAATTTGTTTGCATGCAGGGGCAAACGATTTTGGTTCTATTATGATTGAAGAAAATGTTGTTTCTGCTGCCGGGGCTCCTCACCGATTTACTGCAGATGGTATACAGGCATCCATAAAAGAGGCAGGATTTCAACCTCAATTACGGACCCAAGAGTACGAGAATCGAGCATTATCCAGAGGCATGGTGCAACAATTAATTGACTATTAATGCAATCTTAATTCATGAAAAAACGTCTTTATTCTACATGAGGGACACTCTGTTTTATAAACGATATAAATAAAGTGCTCAAAAAGTAGTAATTTTATTGGTTATATATGCTAAAGAAACTTATTTACGTATTACTTTTTTTGCTTTCTGCAAATGCTTTTGCTACTCATAACCGAGCTGGTGAAATAACTTTTGTGCACGATTCTGGACTAACGTACACCATAACGGTTACCACATATACTGATGTTGGCCCAGGAGTAGTTGCTGATAGGCCAAAGTTAGAAATCCGATGGGGAGATAACAGCCCTTTAGATTCTATAGGACGCGTAAGTGAGGTGTTTTTAGGGAATGATATAAAAAAGAACGTTTACATTGCCCAACACACATATCCAGGACCAAAACCAGGTGCATATATAATAAGCGTAACAGATCCAAATAGGAATGCAAACATTGTTAATATTATTAATTCTGTTAATGTTGTTTTTTACATACAAACGGAGCTTTACATAAACCCTTTCATTGGGAGTCCGAACAATTCTCCGGTATTATTAAATCCTCCTATCGATAACGCATGTGTTGGGGCTATATATATACATAACCCAGGAGCTGTTGATACAGATGGCGATAGTTTGTATTACACGCTTCAACAAAGCTTAAAAGAAGGAGGACAGCCAATTCCAAATTATCAATTCCCACTAGCCTCAAATTTTATTACAATAAATAATTTTACTGGAGATTTAATATGGGATTCGCCCGTAAATATTGGGGAATATAATGTTGCCATCCTTGTAGAGGAATTTCGAAATGGTCAAAAATACGGGAGTATTTTAAGAGACATGCAAATTACGGTTATTGCAGGATGTCTTCCTCCTCCAAATATTGTTGGACTAACAGACACTTGCGTTATTGCTGGCGATACATTAGATATTGATTATAGTGCAACAGGGAGTTATGATGTTACGCTTACCTCTACAGGAATCCCTTATATTTTAACAGATCCAGCAATATTTTTGCACACTACAGCTCCAGCAGCAATAACTTCGGCCAAATTTTATTGGGAAACACAGTGTGGTCATGTAAGGAATAGCCCTTATTTTATTTCTATTAAAGGAGTTGATTCTGGGCCGTATAATTTAGCTGATTTCCACACAACCACCATATTAGTGATAGGACCCAAGCCGGAAAATATTATTGCAACAGTTCAAACAAATAACATTAATTTAGTTTGGGACAAAACAAGATGTAGCCAAGTAGTAGGGTATAAAATATACAGAAGGCTTGGCCCGTCTGGATGGTCTCCAGGGCCTTGCGAAACAGGAGTACCTATAGCAGCAGGATTTCAATTAATTGCTATTACTAGCTCAATAAATGACACGACATATAGTGATAACAATAACGACCTAGGTTTAGTGCCTGGCGAGGATTATTGTTATAGAATTGTTGCTTGCTATCCAGATGGTGCAGAAAGTATTGCTTCAGATGAAGTTTGTGAGCAATTGATAAAAGATGTACCAATAATTACTCGGGTAAATGTGGATTCTACCTCGTCCTCATTTGGAATAAACTATATTGAATGGTCAAAACCAACAGAACACGATACTGTTCAATGGGCTGGTCCTTATCGTTATTTAATTTATAGAGGAGAACAATCTACATCAAACATGTTGTTAATAGACTCAACAGCAACTATTAATGATACAATGTACATAGACACTATGTTGAACACATTAGATTTTCAATATTTTTATCGTGTAGACATCTATAATCTTACAAACGGAACCAGAGATTTGATGGGGAGATCCACTGTTGCTTCTTCAGTTTACCTAAACTTATCTCCATCAGACAATCAATTAACATTGACATGGAATGAAGCTACTCCTTGGACAAATACACAGCATGTTATTTATCGACAAAATCCATTCACACTAAATTTTGATTCTCTTGACATTACGACTAATACATTCTATGTTGATTCTGGTTTAGCAAATTTAACTACCTACTGTTATAAAGTGAAAAGTATTGGAGGGTATTCTTCTTCAGGAACAATAGATCCAATAGAAAATTATTCGCAAGAAAAATGCGGAGAACCAATTGACAATATCACTCCTTGTCCGCCTAGTTTATGTGTTGAGGTAAATTGTGAACTGCAACAGAATACATTACATTGGATTAATCAAAACCCAGGCTGTGCTGATGATGTGGTGCAATTTAACATTTACAAAAAAGAGACCTTAAACGGAGAATACCAGTTAATTACAAGTGTTTTTAATGGCACAGAAACCTCCTATTTGTATGATAACACTCCTTCTATTGTTGGTTGTTACGTAATAACAGGGGTTGATTCTGTTGGCAATGAAAGTTTGTATAGTGATTCAGTTTGTGTTGATAATCCGAATGGGGCATGTGAAGGAAACAAAGGGTGCGTATATAAATCTGATCAATCAGTTGATACCGAATGTTTTATTTACCGATTACCAAATGTATTTACACCAGGGAAAGATGCTCACAATGATGTATTTACCCCATTTCCTTATCGTTTTGTTGAATCGGTAGATGTGCAAATATTTAACCGTTGGGGAAATTTAGTTTATTGGACAGCAGATCCAGCTATTTTGTGGGATGGATTAAATCAAGAAAACAAGAAACAATGTTCGGATGGTACTTATTTTTATGTATGTGTTGTTAATGAGGTTTGTTTAGGAGGGATAGAACCAAGAACAATAAAAGGGTTTATTACATTATTAAGAGGTAAAGGAGAGGCAAAATAACATTATAAAAACGTCATTGTGAAGTTTAATTTTTGTCATCCTACTGTTTGTAGAATGAGTTTGTCGAAGTCTCTTCAAAAATAAGAAGAAGCAATCTCGCAATTAAAATAACCTTGTTAATTTTGCCTTTCGATAAACTCAGGAAGACAAATTAACGAATAAATAAAAACTATGTTTACAGGAATTATAGAAGGGTTAGGAGAGGTTGTGGCTATCGAAAAAGAAGGAGAAAACGTTCACTTCTCTATTAAATGTTCATTTACCAACGAATTAAAAGTAGATCAAAGTTTAGCTCATAATGGTGTGTGTTTAACCATTGTAAAAATAAACGAAAATATTTATACGGTAACAGCCATAAAAGAGACATTAATTAAGTCTAGTTTAGGAAGTTTACAAATAGGTAGTAAAGTAAATTTAGAAAGAGCAATGTTGGCAAATGGTCGTTTTGATGGGCATGTGGTTCAAGGACATGTTGACCAAACTGCTATTTGTAAATCAATTATAGAAGAAAATGGTAGCTGGACTTTTACTTTTGAATATGATAATAATATTGGAAACATAACTGTTGAAAAAGGCTCTATTACCGTAAATGGAGTGAGTTTAACAGTAGTTAACTCAAGAGACGCTCAGTTTTCAGTTTGTATTATTCCTTTTACAAAAGGAAGTACAACTTTTAATACATTAAAAGAAGGAGATAAAATCAATTTAGAGTTTGATATTATTGGAAAGTATGTGGCTAAGCTGTTGGTTAAAAACTAAAAAACAGCCTTTACAACCTCCCTTACAGCCAATGATTTTCCCATGGTATAATAGTGAATACAAGGAACACCAAAATCAATTAAATCTTTAGATTGTTGTATTGCCCAATCTATCCCTACTTGCCTAACAGCGTCATCACTTTTGCAATTTTCTATAGCATCAACTAACTCATCAGGCAAATCGATGTGGAAAAACTTGGGTAAAGAAAGCAGTTGTTTTTTGGTAGAAATGGGTTTAATTCCTGGAATAATAGGAACTGTTATTCCTTCATTTCTACACAATTCAACAAAGGCTTTAAATTTCTCATTATCATAAAACAGCTGAGTAACAATGTATTCTGCACCAGCATCAATTTTTTGTTTTAAAAACTTTAAATCATTTTTTAGGTTAGGTGCTTCAAAGTGCTTTTCAGGATAACCTGCAACACCAATACTAAAATTAGTTGGAGTGGTATTTTGTAAATCCTCATCCATGTATTCTCCGTTGTTTAGCCCAGCTACTTGTTTTACCAAATCAACAGCAAAATGGTGTCCGTCTTCTTCAGGAACAAAAGCGGGTTCAGTTTTTATAGGGTCTCCTCTTAATAATAAAACGTTATCAATGCCTAAAAAATTGAGATCGATTAAAGCGTTTTCTGTCTCTTCTTTAGTAAATCCGCCACAAATTATATGAGGAATAGCATCTAATTTGTATTTATTTACAATTGCAGCACAAATACCAACTGTTCCTGGCCGCTTTTTAATAGAGATTTTTTCTAAATATCCTTTTTCTCTTTTTTTGTAAACAAACTCTTCGCGATGGTAAGTAACATTAATAAAAGCTGGACCAAATTCTATTAATGGGTCTATCCCATCATAAATAGCTTGAATTCCTTTTCCTTTTAAAGGAGGAAGAATTTCCAATGAAAAAAGCGATTTTTTTGCCTTTGCTAAATGTTCTGTTACTTTCATATTAGATTAATATTATTAGCCGAGCCTCTCGGCAAATTTAATTTGCAAATGTAATAGAGAACTTTATCAAAACGAAATTTAATTTGTATTAAGCAGGTAAAAAATGTTATTGGAAACCAAAAGTTAAAGAAGTAAGTTTGTGCTCTTATTTGTCAAAATGAAGAACATTAGAAATTTTTGTATTATCGCTCACATTGACCATGGTAAAAGCACTTTGGCGGATAGGTTATTACAAACAACGGGAACAATATCTGATAGAGATTTGCAAGAGCAAACCTTAGATGATATGGATATTGAAAGAGAGCGGGGAATTACAATTAAGAGCCATGCGATTCAAATGGAACATTCTTTTGAGGGAGAAGATTATATCTTAAATTTAATTGACACCCCAGGACACGTTGACTTTTCTTATGAAGTTTCTAGGTCTATTGCTTCGTGTGAAGGAGCTTTATTGATTGTTGATGCAACACAAGGAATACAAGCACAAACTATTTCTAATCTTTATTTAGCAATTGAAAATGATTTAGCGATCATTCCGATACTAAATAAAATGGATTTGCAAAGTGCAATGCCAGAAGATGTAAAAGATCAAATAGTTGATTTATTAGGATGTGATAGAGAGGAGATTATTTCAGCTAGCGGAAAAACAGGGCAGGGAGTTGATGAGATATTAAAAGCAGTTATAGATAGAGTTCCTGCTCCAAAAGGAGATCCAAACGCTCCTTTTCAAGCATTGATTTTTGATTCTGTTTTTGATTCGTACAGAGGGATTTATGCTTACTTTAAAGTGTTGAATGGAGAAATTAAAAAAGGAGAAAAAGTAAAATTCATTAATACAGATAAAGAATATTTTGCAGATGAAGTAGGAATTTTAAAGCTCAAAAAAGAACCAAGAAAAAGTGTAAAAACAGGAGATGTTGGCTACATTATTTCTGGAATTAAGATTGCCAAAGAAGTTAAAGTTGGAGACACGATTACTACTGTAGCAAATCCCGCAAAAGCAATTCAAGGATTTGAGGATGTAAAACCAATGGTTTTTGCAGGAATTTATCCAGTTGATACTGATGAGTTTGAAGAATTGAGAGATGCAATGGAAAAATTGCAGTTAAATGATGCCTCGTTGACTTTTGAACCAGAATCTTCTGCTGCATTAGGTTTTGGTTTTAGGTGTGGGTTTTTAGGAATGTTGCACATGGAAATTATTCAAGAGCGATTAGAGCGAGAGTTTAATATGACAGTAATTACAACTGTGCCTAACGTATCTTATCAGGCTTTTTTAACTAGAGATAAAGAAACACCAATTATTGTAAACAATCCTACCGATTTTCCAGATCCGAGCATGATTCATAGAATGGAAGAGCCATACATTAGGGCTTCGATTATTACAAAATCTGATTATGTTGGGCCTATTATGAATTTGTGTATTGAGAAAAGAGGGGAATTAACCAACCAAGTTTATTTAACAACTGATAGAGTTGAATTGACTTTTAATGTTCCGTTGGCAGAAATTGTTTTTGATTTTTATGATCGATTAAAATCCATTTCAAAAGGTTATGCCTCGTTTGATTATCATTCTATTGGATTTAGAGAATCTAAACTGGTTAAAATGGACATTCTATTAAATGGAGATATGGTTGATGCTTTATCTGCATTGGTTCATAAAGATAATGCGCATGAACTGGGTAAAAAGATCTGTAAGAAATTAAAAGAATTAATACCAAGACAACAATTCGCCATTGCGATACAAGCTGCAATTGGCGCTAAAATAATTTCAAGAGAATCACTTTCTGCTTTGCGGAAAGATGTTACTGCAAAATGTTATGGAGGAGATATTTCTCGTAAACGTAAGCTCTTGGAAAAACAAAAAGCAGGAAAGAAAAAGATGAAACAAATAGGCAATGTGGAAGTGCCACCTAAAGCTTTCTTGGCAGTGTTAAAGTTGAACGATTAATTCGGATTAAAGAAAATCTAAAACTAAGGGCTTTCGGGGATAAGTTATAGGAGTATAATTTTCTAACTCTACCAATCCTTTTTGGAGATTAAATTCACTTTGTTTTTGGCTGTAAAAATTACCTTGTTTTAAATGGTAGTTGGCTAAATATTCTTGTTCTGTTTGCCCTAGTGTTGGAACTAAAAGAGCTTTTTTACCCAAAGTAGCCATATCCATAATGCTAGAATAACCAGAACGGCAAACAATTAGTTTACTTTGTTGGATATGTTGAAAAAGCTCTGCTGTCGGTAGGTGGTTGAAGATTTTAATATTACCGTCATTGCGAGGCAGCACTTTTTGCGATGACAAAGCAATCTTGTTATCAGAATGAGATTGCTTCACTGTTCCTTCGACAGGCTCAGAATGACAGCTCGCAATAACACTATGAGAAGGCAACCCTCTAACAACAACAGCTTTTAACTTATACTTTTTGATTTGTTGCATAATCAACTCTTCAAAAATTGTTCGCTGAGGTTCAGGACCAGAAATAATGGCGATAATGTCGTATTCAAAACCTAGTTCCTTGAGTGGAGTCGAAAGGCACAATTTTGAAAATCGAGACAATGGTCCAATAAAACGATGAGGAGGCTTAAATGTTTTTAAATGGGATAAATCGCCTGATAAATTAGGAGCCCCCTCTATATCAGGAATCCAACATTCATCAAAACTAGCAATGAGTTGCTCTATTTTTTTATAGGCAATCAAACCTCCAATAGGTATTTTTGGAAAGAGTTGATGTGTTATCAATATTGATTTCACTTTTTTACTCCATAAACCATATCGATTATCAGAAATAATGAGATCAATGTTATAATCTCCAATAATTTTATCAATTAATCTGTGTTCTATTTTAATATATTTATTAAAACGAACACTTTCTGTAAATAATTTAAAAAAACTTCCTTTTTCATTATAGATTATCTCATATCCTGGAATAATAACTGTTGGTAATTCTGGAAATTCTTCTTTTAAAAATGCCAAAGGGTTTTTGTCTGCTCCAATAATTATATGATGCCCTAGTTGTAAAAGCTCATTAATAATAGGGACACATCGAGTTGCATGCCCTAAGCCCCAATCCAACGGGCAAACTAATATGTTCTTTTTGTTATTGATAAAGCTAAGATAGTTAAATTTGAAGTTCCTATTAATAATGCGATTATGAAAAAGAAAATAGTACTTGGTTTATTAATTATTGTAGTTATTCTTCAGTTTTTTAGAATAGATAAAACAAACCCTGAAATAAATAGAATAGATGATTTTATTGAGATAAATAATCCTCCTCAAGAGATTGTTAATATTCTTAAATCTGCTTGTTATGATTGTCATTCTCACGAAACAAAATACCCTTGGTACAGCAATGTTGCTCCTATCTCCTGGTGGGTAAAAGATCACATTACTGAAGCAAGAGAAGAATTAAATTTTTCTGAATGGGGGGCTTATAAATACAAAAGAAAAGACCATAAATTAGAGGAAATGATTGAGATGTTGGAAGAAGGTAAAATGCCATTAAATGAATATACTTGGACACACGCTGATGCAAAATTGACTCCCGAACAGAAAATACAATTAATCAATTGGATTAAAGAAACAAGAACATTAGGAAAAATTAAAAAATGGAATAATGGGTTGCATTTAAACAATGGAAAAAAATGGAAAGCTAATGAAGAAACAACAGCTTCGATCAATCGAATGTTTGAAATTGCAAAAATAGACGTTGAAGAAGGTAGGCTGTCACATTATGCTGCCATGGGAGAACGATTAAATATTGAGGTAGAAATTTTATTTAAAGACTGTACCATGAAAGGTGAAGAACATAATCAACTTCATTTATACATTGTTCCATTAATTGATAAATTTGGATCTCTAGAATTTGTGTCTAATGAAGATGAAGCGATGATATTACAGAAAGATATTTTGAAAGACCTCAACAATTATCACAATTATTTTGAATAATGGGAGGAAAGGGAAAGTTAAAGAAATGGACAGAAATGAAAACATTTAACAATGTTGTTGAACCCACCACCAAAGAGGTGTTTCAAAAAGACCACTCTTTAAAAGGAAAATGGAGAGTAGAAATTTTTAAAAACAATAACCCTATTATTTTGGAGCTAGGCTGCGGAAAAGGAGAATATGCTGTTGGGATGGGAAAACATTTTCCTAATAAAAATTTTATTGGAGTAGATATTAAAGGAAGTAGGATTTGGCGAGGAGCAAAAACAGCTTTTGAGAATAGAATGCTTAATGTTTATTTTCTGAGAACACAAATAGATCATATTGCTTCTTTTTTTGATAAAAACGAAGTGGATGAAATTTGGATTACATTTCCAGATCCCCAACCAAAAGATAGGCTTGAAAGAAAGCGATTAACCTCCCCTATGTTTATTGAGCGATATGCTAAATTCCTAAAACCAAAWGGARTTATTCATTTRAARACCGATCAYGAAGGGTTTTTTAGATAYACTTTAGAWGARGTTRAKCGMTGTAATTTTAAATTACTTGAAAGTACTTTTAGTTTGTATGGTGAGACTATAGAAAAATTAGATGTGAAAACTCAAGAAATTCTTTCAATCAAAACTTTTTATGAAAAAATGTGGTCTGCAAAAGGGCATAGTATTCATTATTGTAAATTTCAGTTTAAATAAAATCGTAAATTTGAGTTTATTCTAAAAATTTAATGAGGTTCTTTTCTTTTATACTGTTTACAATACTTTTGAGCTTTAACTCTTTACTCGCCCAAATAGATACAATATTGGTTGGTGCATGGGAACTAGTAAAAATTGAGCAAACAGCCGAAACACTCTATCCTGATTCTGGAAAGTATAAGCTAGTTATTACCCAAACAGAAATTAAATACATCTTGGAAGTAAACTGGTGTTTTTTACACGATTGGAAAATAATAGAACATGAAATAATTGCAGACCCTTCAATAATGTGCACAAAGATATGTTGTGACGACAGATATACTGAGTTTTATAAAAAATTAAATTATACAGGAAAATATCAATTTTCAAATGACAACTCCATCTTAATAATTAAAAATAAAAAGGGAGTCTTTTACCTTAAAAGGAGCCGTTGGAATGACCCTGATTAGCAAATTGAACTACTCCCAAAATAGCGAAAACTTCTTTCAACTCGTTTATCAAGTTTGTAGAGAAATACCCATAGGGAGAGTAACCTCTTACGGAACTATTGCTAAGTATTTAGGTTCAGGTAGAAGTTCTAGAATGGTAGGGTGGGCGATGAATAATGCACATAGCCAAAACCCTCCCATTCCCGCACATAGAGTAGTAAATCGCGATGGGCTATTAACAGGGAAAATGCACTTTTCTAACCCTATGGAAATGGAAATATTACYCAAAAAAGAGGGGGTCAAAGTAAAAAATGATCAAATCCTAAATTTTAAGGAAGTGTTTTGGAACCCAAACATTGAATTGAACCTTGAAAYATAGTTGATGAGAACTTACTTGAAACAAAATATAAACCTATTTAAAGTTTATTTACTGGGATTATTTCTGTTTGGATTGTTTCGATTTATTTATTTATTGCGATTCGGAGAGGATGGTATTTTTGTCAATTTCAGTTATGATTTGATTTCATCTTTTATAACAGGGGTGAGGTTTGACACACAAATACTGTGTTACGCATTTGCTTTGATTTTTATGTTCAATTTTTTACTTTTTATCCCTAAAGAGAAGCTTAGAAAAGGCATTGTTTCATTTTCGAAAATCTATGCCATTATTATTTTATCACTATTGATTTTTATCATTTTAATTGACCATCAATTTTACACTTATTTTCRAACACATCTTAACATTTTAGTGTATGGTTTTATGGAAGATGATACAAATGCCGTAATGGCTTCTGTGTGGTCTGATCATCCTGTAATCCGATTATTGCTGGCGTTCGCTTTTTTACTTTTATTTATTTATAAAGTGGTTGCTAAAATATATTCTCCTCCAAAAGAAATAACAACATCACTTAATCTCTATGCTAATATTAGTCTAGTAGTATTATTTGTTGCAATGTTTTTTTTAGGAATGCGAGGATCTGTGGGAGTTTTTCCTTTACAAGTTGATGATTCTACTGTTTCAGAGAATAGGTTTATCAATAGCTTAACCTTAAATGGGTTGTTTACGTTAGAAAAGGCGATTGAAGAGCGAAATGAATCGAGAAAACCTGTTTATAAAATAGATGTAATTAAAAACTCAGGWCACCCTTCAATTAATAATGTAATGGCTGATTATTATGGGTTACCGATAGATTCTTTTACGTCTAATGATTATTTAGATTATCTTTTTGAAACAACAGCCTTTGACAGCTTGTTGGAAAAGGAGTCTCCAAATGTCATTTTTATTTTAATGGAAAGCTTTGGGGGTTATTATTTAAACTTTCATTCTCAACAATTAAACTTATTTGGAAGTCTTGAAAACCATTTAGATGAAGGTATTTTGTTTACTAACTTTTTATCAAGCACCCAAGGTACAATTTACAGTTTAGAAAACATTATCATTAATAAAAACCATCCTATTGTATCAAACACCAACAGGCGTTTCGAATCTTTTAAATCATCTATAGCTTATCCTTACCTTAATGCTGGCTATGAAACCATTTTTATTACTGGAGGGAAGTTGGGCTGGAGAAACCTACAAGACTTTATTCCTAATCAATATTTTAAACAATCTTATGGGAAGGCAAAAATTATAAAAAACAACCCAAAAGCAATTATTAATACCTGGGGGGTTTATGATGAGTTTTTATTTGAAGATATTTTTGATCAGCTAGATACTAAAACACCTAAAATGATTTTTGCATTATCTACCACAAATCATACGCCTTATGAACTTCCGTCAAATTATAATGCTTATCCAATCGAAATTTCGGATAGCCTTAAAAAATTAATTATGGCTAACGAGGATGTTGCCGAAGCAAATTTTAGAGCTTACCAATACGCTAACGATTGTTTGGGTAAATTTTTAACTAAACTTAAAGCCTCTAAGTTTGGAGAGAATACTATTGTTGCTGTTTCTGGTGATCACAATAGTTACGCACTATTTCCTTTACACAATTCAAAAATGGAAGAAAAAGACAACCATATTGTACCTTTCTTTTTATCGATACCCGAAAAGTATAAGAAAAAACTTCAGATTAACGAAAATAGATATGGTTCTCATAAGGACATTTTTCCAACATTAATAAACCTCTCTCTTTCTAATCAAAAGTATTTTTCGTTAGGAAATAACTTATTAGATAGTACGAAAGCGGACAGTCTTTTTTACGGAATTAATGATTATTTCTATTTCGGAGACCCAAAAATGCCACAAGAAGTATTGGATAAAAAAGTTAATGCTAGGCTTATTCTGAACAATTACTACTTTGCACAATAAAATCCTGCGTAACTTCGCAAAAAGAATTTTACTATGAGTTTTACGGAATCTGACATAAAAAAAGCATTAAGCTTTGTTATAGAGCCTGATTTAAAAAAAGATATTATCGAACTAAATTTAGTTTCTAATATTAAGTCAGATGGAAATAAAATAACTTTCGATTTACAGATTAGCAATCCTGCAATGCACAATAAAAAAAGAGTTGTTGATGCTTGTGAATTGCATTTGAAACGTATTTTAAAAGCGGAAGTTGAACTTGACGTTAGTATTACTCCTATTCCTAAGCAACCTAAAAAACCAGCTCAGAATAAATTTTTACCAAATGTAAAAAACATTATTGCTATTGCATCAGGGAAGGGAGGTGTTGGTAAATCAACAGTAACAGCAAATTTAGCTATTGCTTTAGCACAAAAAGGATACAAAGTAGGCCTAGTAGATGCTGATATTTATGGCCCTTCTATGCCATTAATGTTTGGAGTGGAGAATGAAAGACCTCAACCTATTGAAATAGATGGTAAAAACTTAATTACTCCCGTAGAAAGTTATGGGGTTAAATTATTATCAATTGGTTTTTTTGCTGATACTGACCAAGCAGTAGTATGGAGGGGGCCAATGGCGACTAGAGCTTTAACACAATTGTTTACCCAGGCTAATTGGGGAGAATTAGATTATATGTTAATTGATTTACCCCCAGGAACTGGAGACATCCATCTTTCTTTGGTACAAACTGTTTCAGTAACAGGTGCTATAATTGTAAGCACCCCACAAAAAGTAGCTTTAATTGATGCTAGGAAAGCAATAGGAATGTTTAAAATGGACTCAATTAATGTTCCCGTTCTTGGAATGATAGAAAACATGGCTTATTTCGCTCCTGAGGAATTGCCTGAAAATAAATATTACATCTTTGGTAAAGATGGATTAAAAAAATTAGCACAAGAAAACAACTTGCCATTATTAGGCGAGATACCTTTAGTACAAAGCATTAGAGAAGCAGGAGATGCGGGAAGACCTGCTATTTTACAGGAGACTTCAGCTCAAGCGATTGCATTTAAAGATTTTGCAGAAAATGTTGTTGTGGCAATAAATGCGAGGAATGAAAACATGGATCCTACTCAAAAAGTAGAGATAACCAATATGGACGGTTGTTCACCACAAAAATAAATCTTAAATTAGCGTTATCTTTAAATGAATAGGCAGGAAACTATAGAGAAAATTAATGTTGCTTTGGAGCAAATTCGTCCTTTTTTAATGGATGACGGAGGAGACATTGAATTGGTTGAAATCACTGATGAAATGGTTGTTAAAGTAAGGTTTTTAGGCGCTTGTAAATCATGTAACATGAGTCCCTCTACATTAAAAGGCGGGGTAGAAGAGGCTATTAAAAGAGTTGTTCCCGAAATTCAATCAGTAATATCGATTGAAGAATCAATAAACGCTTAAGAAAGCTTTCCTGCTAATAATCTCATCTCCATTATCGGAGATATTTTTTCGTATAAAATATTGTAAACAGCATCAACAATAGGCATATTTACCTTAAATTTTTTATTGATTTCATGAATTCCCTTTGCTGCATAATATCCTTCTGCGACCATGTTCATTTCAATTTGAGCAGACCGAACAGAATATCCTTTTCCAACCATGCTACCAAAATTCCTGTTTCTAGAAAATTGAGAATAGGCAGTTACTAATAAATCTCCTAAATAAGCTGATGATTTAACATCTCTATCTATACCGTGAACAGAATCAATAAACGTTTTTGTTTCTCTAATTGCACTTGAAATTAATACTGCCTGAAAATTATCCCCATAGCCTAATCCATGACAAATTCCACTAGCTATGGCATACACATTTTTTAAAATTGCTGATAATTCAGTTCCTAATAAATCATCTGAAGTAGATGTGTTGATGTACCTACAACTCATCGCTTTAGCTACATAGGTAGCTATTTCTTCGTCTCGACAAGCTATCGTTAAATAGGATAATCTTTCCATAGCCACCTCTTCAGCATGACAAGGGCCTGCAATCATTCCAATTTTATCCCAAGGGACATTGAAGTTAATGTTAAAATATTCTGCAGGGATTTGATTGTATTCAGGGATTACACCCTTAATGGCAGAAATAATTATTTTATCTTCTATTCCTTGTATCTCAATTCCATCAAAAGCTTGTGCTAAAAAAGCTGATGGAACGGCAACAATTAATATATCAGACTCATCAACAATTTTTTGTAAATCAGTATCAATATTAAGTTTGGTAGGTTCAAATTCAATAGATTGAATGTATCTTGGGTTATGATGGTGTTTTTTAATGTGGTCAGCACATTTCTTATCGCGCATCCACCAATTCACAGTATCTAAGTTTTCGGTAAGAATTTTTACAATTGCAGTTGCCCAGCTTCCACCTCCTAAAACACCTATTTTTTGATTAAATTCCATTAAAAACAAATATAGTTAAAACTAAATTATACTATAAAAAAACATACATAGTATTTGTCATATCATTTTATTGCTTATAGCTGTCTCCTAATAAGCGTCTATCAAAACATATAATAGGGACGTGTGTTGATATAGCTAATCTCTCTCAAGTTTACCATAAAAAGAGTGCTTTTCCCTGAATTAAACAGTTGCTGTTCTTCTTGCAACAACTTACTGTAATCTTCTATTGTTTGTGTGTAAAGGTCAACTTGCTTTAAGTAAAGCATCTTATTAAGCTGTCTAACGCTTTTACTTTCTCTATATAAGAAATTAACTAACATCTCTTTATTTCTATTTGATTCTCTGTCCTTAGTAGTAATTGGAATCTAAATATTGTTTTTTTATTGGCTAGATTTTAAGAGGCGTGGAAAAAAAACTTTCCAAAATATAATCCTGTGGCTATAATAACGGATGAAATCGTTACACCAGCACTAACCGCATAAAAAGCTTTTTTATAACTCATACCTAAAACATAAGCAGCTAAGGTTCCAATATATGCACCAGTTATTGGCAAGGGAATCATTACAAAAACCATTAACCCCAGAGCTCCATATTTGTTTATATTTTTTTTCGTTTTATACTTTGCTCTTTGGGATAAATAAATGGCAATTTTTTTATATGTTCTATTCTTCCATAAATATTTATTAGAAAGAGAAATGCCACTATAAAACAAAGGGAAAACGAGCAAGTTGGCAATCCATCCAACTAAAAACACCCAAATAATAGGCAAGCCTTTAACCGCACCATAAGGAATGCCTGCGCGAGCCTCTCCTAGTGGAGAAATACTTATTAAAAAGGTGTTTAATAATTCGTTAAACATCAATCGTTTCCATCAATTCATTGCTATAATTTTCAATTATTAAGTTCGTAATTTCTTTTTCTTTGTTTAATCGAAAAAGAAACGGAACTTTTGCCTGTTGCAATATTACGTTTTCAGTAGCTTTATTTTCATTTCCATTAAAAACAATTCCAATAATTGGTATTTTTCGTCTTTTTAGTTCGGAAATCGTAAGTAAGGTATGGTTAATGCTACCGAGATAGTTGCGAGAGACCACAATTACACTTAACTTTAGGTATTCAATTAAATCGGCAATAAGTATTTTACTACTTAAGGGAACTAATAGCCCCCCTGCACCTTCTATAATAAGTGTTTTTTCCGTTAATGGAAGAACGAAATCCTTTAAATAAATTTTCACATCATCTATTTCAGCAGCAGCATGTGGTGACATGGGCTGGGTTAATTTAAAAGTTTCGGGATAAAAAGYACATGCTGGATTATTTACCAACTTTTTAACTTTCATGGTGTCTGAATTATCTAAATCACCTGCTTGTACAGGTTTCCAATAGTCAGCATTTAGTGCTTTAGTAAGAATAGCCGAAACAATTGTTTTACCCACATCTGTTCCTATTCCTGTTACAAATATTCTTTTCATTTCATCTTATTTTTTCAAACGGTAATCGTTTGCCTAAAATGGAGTTGTTAATTTTTCCGTTTTCATAAACCAAATTCCCGTTTACAAAAGTATGTGTAACAGAACTCCTAAACTTTTCTCCTTCAAAAGGAGCCCAAGCACACTTGTATAAGATGTTAGATTTTTAATTTACTTTTATTCGTGTGTCTATGAAACTTCTATAATTAATCTTTGATTCTAAGAGTACAAAAATAGAAAAAAACATACAGGCTAGTGTTTTCATTATTATTCGTTGTAATAATGAATTATAGTTTCTTCTGCTTTAACGTAATTCAATAGTTTAGCTTTTTTTTAAATCTTTACACCCTTCAATAAGGCTGTCCAACATGATTTTTGCTACCCTCTATTAAACCAAGCAATAGCTATTTTCATCAATCTCTATAACCGTACTACAGTGGACTTGTAACAAAAATCAGGACATTTTTTTAAATTCTGATTTTGGTCATAGTGATAGTGTTGATGTTAGGTTAAATTTGTTAAAATGTATTGGAAAAAATTATCGCACGATAAAATTACAACACGAGTTGATGAGGCGCTTAGTGAAAATATGAGTTATAAAACCAAGAAAATTCTTGGTATTCCGGCTAGTTATTTAGATGAAGAGCAATTTTACGATGATGCTCCATTTTTAGAGAACTCTCCTTTTATGAAAACCTTAATAGCCAATCCAAACCATATTGGTTGCCATACTTTAGGAGAGGAAGCGGAACCTTTTTTTAAAGGCACTCAAAAAATAGAAAAAGAACTTATTGATTTATGTGCTGAAGAGATTTTAGGAGGAAGAAAAGCTGAGCAAGATGGTTATGTGGCACCAGGAGGAACAGAAGCTAATATACAGGCTTTATGGATTTATAGAAATTACTTTCTTAAAAAACATAATGCAAGACTCGATGAAATAAGAGTGGTTTACTCTAAAGATAGTCATTATTCAATGCCAAAAGGCGCCAATATTTTAAATATAAAATCTATTGTTTTAGATGTAGATGATAGTGCAAGAATGATAGTGCAAGAAGATTTAGCATCAAAAATTACGGAGGCACAAAAAGAAGGAGTGAAATATTTTATTTTGGTAATGAACATGTCAACCACCATGTTTGGTTCTGTTGATGATATTCTACGTGTAACTGATTATTTTGAAATCAATAACCTGAATTACAAAGTGCACGTTGATGGGGCTTTTGGAGGTTTTATTTATCCTTTCACCAATGAAAATAGTTCGTATAGTTTTAAAAATAAACGAATTACTTCATTTACGTTAGATGGGCATAAAATGCTCCAATCTCCTTACGGAACAGGTGTTTTTTTGATTAGAAAAGGATTTATGGAATATGCCCTAACCGAAGAAGCAAGTTATGTACAAGGAAAAGACTATACGATTTGTGGAAGTAGATCTGGGGCTAATGCTATTGCTTTATGGATGATTTTAAAAACCCATGGTTCAGATGGCTTAAAAGTAAAAATGAGAAACCTTTCCGATAAAGCTACTTCACTGTGTAATAGACTTAAAAAATTAGGTGTTGAATATTATCATAATCCTTTTATTAATATTGTAGCAATTAGAGGTAAGTATATTACTCCAAAATTAGCAACAAAATTTTCTTTAGTACCAGATACACATTTAGCAACTCCAAATTGGTATAAAATTGTAGTAATGGATCATGTTAAGCAAGGGGTTTTAGATGAGTTTGTTTTAGACTTAAATAAATTTAATTGATGAGGAGATTATTTTTTGTATAAGTGTAAACTCACCGATCTGCCATTGTATGAGTTGATTAATCGATGCACTTTATTACTTTCTTTTCTAATACTAGAAACAGCCTTTTGTTTGAGCACTAGGGTTTTTTCTACGGTAGAACTGTCTACAGAACTGAAAATTTCTTCAGTTAGTTCTCCTTTAAGAATGTATGTCCAAGCTTCATCTAAGTCATGATCATGAATAGCAGATTTTTGATCTTTCTCCCAACAAATAAGAACTAATTCACAAGCTTCATTTTTTTCTATACTAATTTTAGAATAATTGTCTCTATCCCAAAAACAAAGATGCTCAATTTCTCTAAATCCAAACTTAATTCTTTTCAAAATTTGAGTGTTAGAATCAGCTTCACCATTGCAATTTAAAGCATTAATTAAGTCATTTAAATTGGATATGTTAGAATTATGAATTGGCATTTTTATTATTGTAACATTTTTTTAGTTACAAATAACGTTGAGTATATTCATAATAAAAATGACGTTTATCACATTTGATAAAAATTATGAGGAATATGTACAGAATACGTATTTAAAATTTATTTTTGATTTATGAACTCTCAGCAAGAAATCTATAAACTTCTTTTTGAAAATGCCGGTGAAGGTATGGTTGTGACTAATGATAAAGGTTTGATTGAATTGGTTAACCCTAGGTTGTTAGCTATGTTTGGTTATAAAAAAGAAGAGTTGATTGGACAGAGAATAGAAATATTAGTTCCACAATCAGCAAAACCTAACCACAAAAAACATCGAGAAGGTTACACTCATCATCCTAAACAAAGAAGAATGGGTGGAGATATGAACTTAAAAGCAAGAAGAAAAGATGGCTCTGAATTTTCTGTAGAAATTGGCTTAAATCATAGCCGGTTAGATGATGAATTAAAGGTTGTAGCTATTGTTACCGACATTACAGAGAGAGTGGAGTCACAACAAAAATTAAAAGACTTAAATATAGAGTTAGAGCATAAAGTTAAGTTGAGAACAGTTGAATTAGAAAAAAGCCAGAAACTTTATAATTTAATTGCACGAAACTTTCCAAGAGGAGTTATAAATGTTTTTGATAGAGATTTAAATTATGTTTTTATTGAAGGGCAGGAGTTAGATAGACTGGGATTTACAAGCGAAAATTTGATAGGTGAAAATTACACAAAGAGATTTACTGGTGAATTAGCGGAGTTAGTTAAAGGGAAGTTTAATTCTGTTTTTAATGGAGAAGGTCTTTCTTTTGAATTTAAAAAYRRARAGMAKWWKWATRTKGCNNTMATGNCARKWCMWTTRAAATNNCATCTGATGGTACAGTTGAGCAAATATTGGTAATAGAAAAAAATATTACCGACTCTAAATTAGTAGAACAAGAATTGGCAAAAAATCTTGAAAAAGAACGTGATTTAAATGAATTAAAATCTAGGTTTGTTTCTATGGCATCTCATGAATTTAGAACGCCTTTAAGTACAATATTATCTTCTGCTACTCTTGCTGGTAAGTATGAGAAAAAAGAGCAACAAGATAAAAGAGAGAAGCATTTAAATCGCATAAAATCTTCGGTAAAAAACCTAACATCAATCTTAAATGATTTCTTGTCTATTGATAAATTAGAAGATGGAAAAATTCAAATTACTGAATCTGAGTTTTTATTAAGCGAGTTATTTCTAGAAGCCAACGATGAAATGTCTTTTTTCTTAAAAAATGGTCAAAACATTACTTTCCAAAATAATATTATTGATAATCAGATAGTTATTACGGACAGGAATATCTTAAAAAATATTTTAATAAATTTACTATCCAATGCCAGTAAATATTCTGCAGAAGGTGAAGAAATTGTATTAGATTTGGCTATTGTTGATAAAGGAATACAAGTCGATATTATTGATAAAGGAATAGGTATCCCAGAAAAAGAGCAAGCTAAAATATTTAATAGTAGATTTTTTAGAGCAGGTAACGTTACAAATATTGAGGGAACAGGTTTAGGGTTAACAATAGTTAAGAAATATTTATCTTTAATTGATGGAGATATTTCATTTAAAAGTAAAGAGCAAGTAGGCACAACATTTTCAATTATAATACCAAACATCTTATTATGAGCAAAACCATATTATTAATAGAAGACAATCTCGAAATGAGAGAAAATACTGCAGAAATTATGGAGTTAGCAAACTACACTGTAATTACTGCTGTTAATGGAAAAGATGGCGTTTCTAAAGCGAAAGAAAATGTACCAGATTTAATTATTTGCGATATTATGATGCCAGAAATGGATGGTTATGGAGTGTTGTATATTTTAAGTAAAGACCCAGCCACCTGTGCAATTCCTTTTGTGTTTTTAACTGCCAAAGCAGAGAAGAGCGAGCTTAGAAAAGGAATGAATTTAGGAGCTGACGATTATGTTACAAAGCCTTTTGAAGAAATGGAATTGTTAAATGTAATAGAAAGTAGGTTAGAGAGAAATGAGTTGTTTAAAGTTGGGTATGAACAAAACTTACAGGGATTAACCAATTTTATAGGGAAAGCAAGAGGATTAGATGAGTTGAGTAAACTTTCTGAAGATAGAAAAGTAAGGATTTATAAGAAAAAAGAAGTTATTTTTTATGAAGGAGATTATGCGGGTGCAATTTATTTTGTGAGTTCTGGCAAGGTGAGAACCTATAAAATAAATGAGGATGCTAAAGAATATAGTGTTGATTTACATGGGGCAGGGGATTTTATAGGGTACTTATCTATACTAGAGGGAAATGAGCATAAAGAGTCGGCAGAGGTAATGGATGATGCTGAAGTACTAAAAATACCTAAGGAAGATTTCACGGATTTACTCTTTAAAAATAGAGATGTTTCTAGTAGCTTCATAAAAATGTTGGCACATAATGTACTCGAAAAAGAAGAGAAATTACTAAGCTTAGCATATGATTCTGTTCGCAAAAGAGTAGCAGATTTGTTAATTGAATTGCAAGAAAAATACAATGAATCTGAATCAGAAAATTTTGAAATATCTATAAGTAGAAATGAATTGGCTAGCATGGTAGGGACTTCTCCAGAAACGGTTATAAGAACGCTTTCCGACTTTAAAGAAGAAAAATTAATTKMRMYAAYWKSWARWRAARKRRCAATCGTTAGACCTGATGAATTAGCTCACCTAAGATTTTAAAAAGTCTCACAATTTTTACATAGTTCAATTTGATCTTTTTTGCCATAAAGATGAAGTTTTAAATACCTAACTCTTTGTTCACAATTATAAATATCCATAAAATCTGTTTTTAAAATATTACCGATTACTGATTTAGAATTTAAATCATTGCAACAAATTGTAACATCACCATTAGGAAGCAAAACCAATTGTTCCATTAAAAGAGAACAGCCTATTTTATGTTTCTTTTCAGGCACTTTAAAAGCATCAATGTCACCAGCCCAGTTATGTAGTCTTCTTAACTCATACCAATCTAATAATTTATATACCTCTCGAAATTGAGGGTGCATCCATTTTAAATTTCTTGGTTTATTACTAGGAATGCACGAAATAGCGGACATTTTAACTGTACTTTTTTTCTCTTTTCTAATTCGATCAAATGCTTTTACATTATCATAAAAAACATTCCATTTCGCATTCGTTCTCATTTCTTCAAAAGCTTCAGGAGTTCCACCATCAAAACTAACCCCTAGTAAATCAACAACATCTAACTCAATAATTTGCTCAGCCAATTTTTCTCTAAGAAGTACCGTATTAGTTAGCATATGTATTTCAGGGAAATGTTTGTTTTGTTCTTTAGCTAAGTCTTTATATTTTTTAAAAATAGCTAACATTTCTAATCTTTTTGGATGCAATAGAATTTCACCACCATTATATAGATTAATTCTTTTTATGCTTTTGTACCTGCTATCATCAATAAAACCAATTAAAAATTTCTCGATAATTTCTGGAGTAATTAATTGTTTAGGTTTTAGATGGTCTAAAGAACAAAACTGGCACCTTAAATTACATTGGCTACTAAATTCAATATTTACCTCTTTAATACTCATGCCTTTTTTTCCTTTTAAAACCTTATAATAATAAAAATATTTTAAGGCATAGATTAGCCCTTGTATTGTTTCTAATATAGGCCAAATAATAGGCTTATGATAGAATAGAATTTTTATAAAAAGTTTAAATCGAATGTACATTTCCTGTATCCAAACGGCTAATTTCGGAATCAATTGTGAATGAAAAAATGAGATAAATCAGATTACTTATAGAATTTTTATAAATCGGTCTTTACCTCCATAAGTCTCGTCCATTCTCCAACTAACTCCCACTTGATACTTTTTTAACCTAGAATTCCTATAAAAAGTGGGACAAAAAAGTTAAGACCTATGCTGCTCATACTTTGGGTGATTAGACTGTTGGTGTTAAGCTGGCTCCTAGCTCCTTACTTACGTATTGAATGCCTCTCCCGATAGCTATCGGTGCTGAATGAAAAATAAGATTGTTCTCTATTTTTCTTTTTGATTTCTTCATAATTCTGAGGTATTGTTTTTTATTAAAACAGCCTTAATTTTTATGTCCCAGCTAAGATTAGTAACTCCACAAGATTTATTTGGATTTTGAGAATTAAAAATTACAGGGAAAGCACATTTTCCAAAATACTTTCTTCTCCAATTTCAACAATTAGATTATCATCAACTTTAGAAATTGAGATTACATTGTTTTTCCTTAGTCCTTTAGTAGCTTTATCCCAAGCCTTATTACTTAATTCAGATTGAGATTTTAAATCACTTAAATCCATTGATTTTTTACTCAAAATAATGTCAAAAATAAGCCTTTCATTTTCATTTAATTTAATAGATTTTGGTGATATTTTTTGCTCAGGTTTCATTTGTGGGAATAGTACTACCTCCTGAATACTTTCATTGTTGGTAAGAAACATAATCAACCTATCAATACCTATTCCTAGCCCTGAGGTAGGAGGCATTCCATATTCCAAAGCTCTTAAAAAATCATAATCAATAAATTCTCCTGCTTCATCATCACCTTTAGCTGCCAATTTCAATTGTTCTTCAAACCGTTCTTTTTGATCTATTGGGTCATTTAACTCTGTGTATGCATTTGCTAACTCCTTACCGCAAATTATTAGTTCAAAACGCTCTGTTAAGCTAGGATCATCTCTATGCTCTTTACACAATGGTGACATTTCTTTTGGATAATCAATAATAAATGTTGGATCAATGTAATTTCCCTCACATTTCTCTCCAAAAATTTCGTCAATCAACTTCCCTTTCCCCATCGTTTCATCTACCTCAATTCCATTTACTTTACACCAGGCAGCCAATTCTTCTTCCGATTTATTTTGAATATCAAATTCCGTAAAGTCGATAATTGCTTGTCGCATTGTTATTCTTTTGTAAGGTGCTTTAAAATTAATTTGATGTTTCCCAAAAGTAGCTTCTGTAGTTCCATTAACAGCTAGTGAACAATGCTCTAAGAGTTTTTCTGTAAACTCCATCATCCAATTGTAATCCTTGTAAGCCACATAAATTTCCATCATAGAAAATTCAGGGTTATGGGTTCTATCCATCCCTTCATTTCTAAATGTTTTGGCAAATTCAAATACCCCTTCAAAACCACCTATTAATACTTTTTTTAAGTATAATTCGCAAGCAATTCTCAAGTACATTGGTACATCTAATGAGTTATGATGTGTTATAAATGGACGAGCAGCAGCTCCCCCAGGAATTGGTTGTAATATTGGTGTTTCTACTTCGTAATATCCTTTTTCAATAAAAAACGAACGCATTGCGTGCATTAATTTTGCTCTTTTAATAAATACCTCTTTTACATGAGGGTTTACCACTAAATCAGCATAACGCTGTCTGTATCTCATCTCAGGATCTGTAAATGCATCGTGCACATTTCCTTCACCATCTGTTTTAGGTAATGGTAATGGTTTTAAAGACTTACTCAATAAAGAAAACACTTTAACCCTTACGCTAATTTCTCCAACTTGCGTTTTAAATAATTCTCCTTCTATTCCGATAAAATCTCCAATATCTAAAATCTTCTTGTAAACTTCATTATACATTGTTTTATCTTCTCCCTCACAAATTTCATCTCTTTTAAAATAAACTTGCACTCTTCCTTCACTATCTTGAAGCTCTGCAAAAGAAGCATTTCCTTGAATTCTTCTCGACATTAATCGACCAGCAATAACAACCTTTTTCCCTTCTTCAAAATTTTCTTTTATCTCATTAGATAAAATAGTTACAGGATATAATGCCTGAGGGTAGGGATTAATTCCTAACGCCCTCAATTTGGCTAAAGACTCTCGCCTAACCAATTCTTGTTCTGATAATTGCTGACTCATTTTAATTCACTTTTTAAAGTTGTTAAAGGTAGTTATTCAATGTTAAATTATGAATAAACGAATTTTCGCATTATTGTTACATTTACACCAATGATTTTAACAGATACACATACTCATTTATATTCTGAACAATTTAATGATGATATTGATCTTGTTATTCAAAACTGTATAGATAAAGGAATAGAAAGGTTATTCCTCCCGAATATTGATGCTAGTTCTATTGATGGAATGATGGATTTGGGAGAGAAATACCCAAAAAATTGTTTCCCTATGATGGGATTACATCCAACCTCTGTTAAGGAAAATTACAAAGAAGAATTAGCTATTATTGGAGAATGGTTGAACAAACACCAATTTTGTGCAGTTGGAGAAATTGGGATTGATTTGTATTGGGATAAAAGCTTATTAAAGGAACAGCAAGAAGCTTTTCAATTTCAAATTGAATTGGCAAAACAACATAACCTCCCTTTTGTAATTCATTGTAGAGATTCTTTTGATGAGATTTTTGAAATCTTGGATGAAGTAAATGACGATAAAATGCGAGGGATTTTTCATTGTTTTACTGGGAATATTGAACAGGCCAATCATATTATTAATTATGGTGATTTTAAAATAGGAATTGGAGGAGTAGTTACTTTTAAAAACTCAGGATTAGATAAAACTATTGAACAAATTGATTTAGCGCATTTAGTATTAGAAACAGATTCACCTTATTTAGCTCCAACTCCTTTCAGAGGAAAACGAAATGAAAGCACTTATTTGTACACTATTGCAGAAAAAGTTGCAGACATTTACAGCTTATCAATAGAAGAAATAGCTGAAATTACTACGGGAAATTCTAAACAAGTATTTGGTTTTTAAAACTATATTTGTCATTCTGAATGTAGTTTTGCTTGAAATTCATTTCAATAACAAAACAAAATGATGAATCTGTTGTAATAAGTAATCTCATTAAAAAAAACAGATTCTTTACTTCGATTTGTTTTATCCTTCGATAAACTCAGGATGACAAATTTTTGTTCAGAATGACACACAACAAACGACAGAAATGGACTCAATTTTAATCATATATACTGGAGGAACCATAGGCATGGTTCGTGATGAGGAAACAGGAGTCTTAAAGTCTTTTGATTTTGATTCATTGATGATTGAAATTCCAGAGATTAAAAAGTTTAAGTGCAGCATTGAGTCTATTTCGTTTAACGAACCAATAGATTCATCGAATATGCAACCAAAAAACTGGTCAACAATTGCTCAAATCATATATGACAACTACAATAAACATGATGGATTTGTAGTATTACATGGTTCAGATACAATGGCATATACAGCTTCAGCACTAAGTTTTATGTTAGAAAACTTGAGTAAACCAGTTATTTTAACAGGATCTCAACTGCCTATTGGGGATGTTAGAACAGATGCTAAAGAAAATTTATTGACTGCCATAGAAATTGCTTCAGCAAAAAAAGATGGAAAAGCCGCTGTTCCAGAAGTAGCTATTTATTTTGAGTATGATTTATATCGAGGAAACAGATCTACAAAATCTCATGCAGAAGATTTTGAAGCCTTCTCTTCTCCTAATTACCCTGTTTTAGCTCAAGCAGGTGTTTCTTTAAAGTTTAGTCCTTCTGTTATTTATAAGGCCAATGATAAACCATTAAAGCTTAACCCCCATTTCAATAACAATATAGCAACGCTAAAACTATTCCCAGGAATATCTGAACAGCAAATTTTTTCTATTATTAATATTCCAAACCTAAAAGCAATAGTTTTAGAAACCTTCGGTGCTGGAAATGCTTCTACTCAAATTTGGTTTATTGACTTACTTATTGAAGCAATCAAAAAAAGAATTATTATTTTAAATATTAGTCAGTGTGAAGGAGGGAGTGTAGACCAAGGAAAATATGAAACTAGTTCGGCTTTTGATAAAATTGGTGTTGTCAGTGGTAAAGACATGACCTATGAAACTGCTGTTACCAAGCTAATGTACTTATTGGGTACAGAATTATCTAACGAAGAAATTAAAGAATCTTTACAACAATCGTTGAGAGGAGAGGTTTTAGAATAAATTTATTCAATTATAATTTATTGATTATCTGAATGTTAGTAGGTTTTTTTAACACCTAATGCAACCTTTTAATCAAGATTTACATCTTAATAGCAACCAACAGAAATAACGCAGTTAACTAAAAATACTGCAAGTATCATTTAACTTTTTTATTATGAAAAAATTACGATTATTTATAATTGCTATAGGATTGGTTTGCATAAATTCTATAAGCACAAAAGCACAAAGTTTTGAATGGGCTGCCTCCATGGGGGGAACGGGAGCTGATTCAGTTTTTTCAATCACAACAGATGCCAATGGAGATGTTTATATAACAGGTTATTTTGAAGGAACTGCCGATTTTGATCCAGGTGTAGGAACTTTTAATCTAATTTCAGGGGGTAATAGAGACATTTTTGTCCAGAAGATGGATGTTTTGGGGAATCTGATTTGGGCAAAATCTATCGGTGGGACCGGCAATGATAAAGGTTCCTCTATTGTTGTTGATGCTTTTGGAGATATTTATATTACAGGAGCATTTCAAAATATTGTAGATTTTGATCCTGGAGTGGGGACGACTAACATAACTTCCGCAGGTGGTTGGGATATTTTTATCCTTAAATTAGATATAAACGGAAATCTGATTTGGGCACATGGCTATGGGTCAACAAGTTTGTTTTCTTCTGGAGATTTTGGTAATGCCGTTTCTACTGACGCAACTGGAAATGTATATGTTACAGGTTCTTTTGGAGAAACTGTAGATTTTGATCCGGGAACGGGGTCTTCTATTTTGACCGCCACAAATAATGGCTCTATTTTTATACAAAAATTTGACTTAAATGGTAATTTGCTATGGGCTAAATCTACTGAAGGAACTGGAAGTACTTTTGGTAAATCTATAGATATTGATAACTCTGGAAATATTTATATAACTGGACTATTTCTACAAACAGTAGATTTTGATCCAGGAACGGGAACTTTTAATCTAACTTCTCAACAGACAAATGGCTGGGATATTTTTATACAAAAATTGGATGCCAATGGAAATTTTAATTGGGTGAAAGCAATGAATGGAAATGGACTTAAACTTCCTAATGCTATTACTATAGATAATTCAGGAAATGTTTATTCAACTGGTGATTTTTTTGACTCGGTGGATTTCGACCCTGGAACAGGAGTAACTAATTTTACAGCAAATTTTCGTGATTCTTATGTCCAAAAGCTTGATGTCAATGGTAATTTACTTTGGGTAAAGCAAATTGGAGCTGATCGAAGTTTTTCTATTGCCTCAGATGTTTCGGGGAATGTCTATATTACTGGTGCTTTTGGAGGAACCGTAGATTTTGATCCAGGATCTGGTGTGTTTAATATGACTGCTAATGGATGGGATGAAGTTTTTCTCTTAAAACTGGATGGGTCTGGAAATTTTGCTTGGGCAAAATCTGCTGGTGGAACTGGAAGTGATTTAGGTAAAGCTATTACTATTGATGTTTCAGGAAATGTTTACRYWRYMGGRARTTWYRMTGGWMYKRYWGATTTMRAYCCWRRTSCWGRYRYWWYWAATTTKACSWCCRMMGGAWKTGGTGATGTTTTTGTGATAAAACTCGGGTCTACGGTTAGCATAGATGAATTAGAAAACGAAAATACATTCTCCCTATATCCTAATCCAGTCAATCATCAATTAACTATTAATGATAATGATTTAATAATTAAAGAAATAGCCATTATTGATATTACTGGTAAAACTGTAAAATCAATTCCTCCAAAAAGTATTATTATTAATGTATCTGGTTTGTCTAAAGGTATTTACTTTCTCCAATTAACCACAGATGAAAGTATAAAAAGCCAGAAATTTATAAAGAATTAAACTAAAAAAGCCAGACAATGACGTCTGGCTTTTTTATACTTTTTAAATTATTTTACTCTTTAAATCCAACCAACAAAGAAACACATCCTGTAGGCATCATGTCAGTTTTTTGAACATCTTTCTTTTTTGCAGGAACAGTTAGTTGGATAATAAATTGTTGGGTATTCTCTACTTTAAAATCCCAATAAGGGCTTTCATCTTCAGGGTCACTTTTATACAATATTTTACGAGTTTTATCCAATACTTTAAACTGAACATTACCAATTTGTTCTTGGTTACATACCAAAATTCGATACTCCTTTCCAGCATTAAATGTCATTTCAACATCAGCAGAATCACCAGGATTTAGCACAGCACTTGTTAATTGTCCATTATGCATATAAGGGCTTAATGATGGCAAACAATATTTTTTGGTATAACGCTTGCATTGTGCATTTGCATTAATTGTTAAAACAAATGATGCTAGAATTACACAAATTGTGAATGATACTTTATTCAATAATCTCATTTCTAATTTTATCTATTTCTTTAGTTATTTCAGTAATTATACTTGCCTCATATACTAACGTATTTCCGCCTTCTATAGTTGAAATACCTCCAGTATTAGATACAGTTGTTTCTGTTGTTTTTTCTTCAATTTTATCAAACACGGATTGCAATACTTTCATTTTTTGCTCCAAAGCAATCACATCAGGATTATTATAAGTTATAAGCAGTTCCATTAAATTATTTAAAGAATACTTTTGGTCAGCAATTCGCTGCATTAAATTGTTATTAGGTGCTGTCTCTAGATTTAAAGATTTAGTTCCAAGATACAACCCTTCTATCCAGCCCCCTGCAATTATTAGTGCAGATAAATGGTCTTGTCCATTTTCTTTTAAATGGGCATCCGCAATCCAAAAAGCATCGTTAATGATGGTTAGTAATGAATCTCTATTGTTTATGTTTTCTTCAATGCGCTCCATTGTAGCGGCATCAAAAGCAGAAGTTATTCCTAAACCATCTGACATTTTTTTAGTGCAGTTCATGTAAAACATTGATTCTTGTGACTGGTCAAAGATGTTAGCATAACTTAAATCTGCACCATAAACACCAAAGTTTAATGCTTTTTGAGCATTGGTAGAATAGTTGCTTACGTTTTCAACAGGATTGGTAATGTCTGTATTATATTCTGCTCCAGCCTCTTGAAAGATAGAAGCTGTTTCTAGTGGAGATGGAATTGTTTGAAATACCATTTGAGCTTTTTCAGCTCTCTCAGGAGTTAATTCGTTGTCCACAATTTCATCAATAACTCCATCTTCCATAGAACCATTGCCTCCACAAGCCATTAAAATGCTTGATCCTATTATAATAAATAAGTATTTTTTCATTTGTCTTTAATTATGCTTTAGTCCAAATATAATAAAATAGAATTAATGTGCCAACAACCAGTTATCTGCATCATTCATTTCTACATCTAAAGGAACAGCTAATTTTACGGCATTTTCCATTTTATCCTTAATGATTGGTTTAATTTTTTCTAGTTCGGGTTTGTATACATCAAATACTAATTCATCGTGTACTTGCAATAACATTTTTGATTTGAATTCTTGTTTTTCAAATTCCTTTGCAATGTTTATCATGGCAATTTTTATAATATCTGCAGCGGACCCTTGTATCGGAGCATTTACTGCATTTCTCTCGGCATGTCCACGAACAATAGCATTGCTAGAATTGATATCTCTTAAATTTCTTCTACGATTCATAATCGTTTCTACATAGCCGTGTTCTTTTGCAAATACTACATTATTATCCATATACTCTTTAAGTTTTGGGTATTGTTTAAAGTAAGTATCAATTATTTCTGCAGCTTCTTTCCTTGGTATGTTTAAGTTTTGAGAAAGTCCAAAAGCAGAAACGCCATAGATAATACCAAAATTAACAGCCTTTGCTTTTCCTCTCATTTCTCTATCTACATTTTCAGGCTCTACGTTAAAAACTTTAGCTGCTGTAGCTGTGTGAATATCTTCTCCTTTTATAAAGGCTTCTTGCATGTTTTTATCTTCACTCAAAGCTGCAATAATCCTTAATTCTATTTGTGAATAATCTGCAGCCAACAGGGTATAATCATCACTTCTGGGAATGAATGCTTTTCTAACTTCTCTTCCCTTTTCTGTTCGGATAGGAATGTTTTGTAGATTAGGGTTATTTGAACTCAACCTTCCCGTAGCTGCAACAGTTTGCATATAACTGGTATGGATTTTCCCATCATCTTTATTTACCAATTCAGGCAAAGCGTCTACATAGGTTGATTTTAGTTTTTTTAATGACCGATATTCTAATATAACAGGAATAATTTCATGTTTATTTGCCAATTTAGAAAGCACATCTTCACCTGTTGAGTATTGACCTGTTTTGGTTTTCTTAGCCTTTTCTACAATCTGCATTTTATCAAAAAGCACTTCCCCCAGTTGTTTAGGCGAATCAAGATTAAATTCTTCTCCAGATAAGGCTAATATTTTTTTAGTTAAATCAATAATCAGTACCTCCAATTCTTTTGAAAATTTTTCCAAAGCAGGAACATCTAACCTAATCCCTTCTTTTTCCATAGCTGCTAAAACAGGAATTAATGGGGTCTCTATTTCGTCCATTAACTTCTTTAATGTTTCATTCATTTTTGGCTCAAACTCATTCTTCAATTGAAGTGTAATATCAGCATCCTCGCATGCATAATCCACAATTTCTTTTTGTGGAATATCCCGCATACTTTTTTGATTTTTCCCTTTTTTGCCAATCAATGTTTCTATGGAAACTGGTTTGTAGCCCAAATAGGTCTCTGCCAATAAATCCATATTGTGCCGCATATCTGGCTGAATCAAATAATGAGCAATCATGGTGTCAAAAAGTTTTCCTTTTAATTGGATGCCATAATTTGTTAATACATTTAAATCATATTTAATGTTTTGCCCCACTTTTTCAATGTCTTCATTTTCAAATAATGCTTTAAATTCATTTAGTACGATTGTTGCTTCTTCTTTGTTTTCTGAAAAAGGAATATAGTACGCTTCCTTTTCTTTGTAAGCRATAGATAGTCCAACAATTTCTGCTACAAATGGATTTAATCCGGTAGTCTCCGTATCAAAACAAAAAGATTTTTGATTATTTAATTCACTAATTAGTTTTGCTCTTTCTTCAGGCGTTTGTATAAAATGATAATCGTGTTTGGTGTTTTCAAGATTTTTTAGTTCAATAAATTGCTCTTCTTCAACTACATCTTTAGTTTCTTCAACCTCTTGTACATTGCCAAACAAGTCCATTTGCCCTCCCACCTGAACTGGAGCAGCTTTAATTTGAATTTCCTTCCCTAAAACACGCTTAGCAATATTTCTAAATTCTAATTCAGCAAAAAGTTTAGTGATTTTTTCTTCATCAGGGCCTTCTATTTTTAAATCTTCTAAATCGTATTCAATAGGGACATCTAAAACAATAGTCGCTAATTTTTTGGATAATAATCCTTGTTCAGCAAACTCAATTACGTTTTCTTTTTGTTTTCCTTTTAATTCATGAGCATGTTCAATCAAACCTTCAACACTGCCATATTTGGCAATTAAAATTTTAGATGTTTTTTCGCCTATTCCTGGAATCCCAGGAATATTATCTACCGCATCTCCCCAAAGGCCTAAAATATCAATCACTTTTAAGGGATCATCAACTCCGAATTTTTCACAGATTTCCGAAATCCCTAAAACTTGAGCAGGATTACCATAAGCAGCAGGCTTATACATAAAAATATTTTCAGAAACCAATTGTCCAAAATCCTTATCAGGCGTCATCATGTAAGTGGTAAAACCCTTTCGTTCAGCTTCTTTAGCCATTGTTCCAATTATATCATCAGCTTCATAACCTTCTTTTAAATAAATAGGGATATTAAATGCATCTAATATTTGTTTAATATAAGGGATTGCTATACGAATATCTTCTGGCATTGCTTCTCTTCCTGCTTTATATTCTGCAAAATCTGCTTCGCGATTAGTTGCTCCTCCAGGAGCATCAAAAACTACAGCGATATGTGATGGTTTCTGTTTTTCTAATACTTCAATTAAGGTATTAGTAAAGCCTAACATGGCTGAAGTATTTAATCCTTGAGAATTATACCGGTGATTTTTACCAAAAGCGAAGTATGCCCTATAGATTAAGGCAAAGGCATCGAGTAAAAAAAGCTTTTTATTATCGTCTGACATGTTCTGAATTTAGAGCATCTAAAATACGATTTTTAGAGTAATCTTAGTATGTCGTTCTGAGTAATAATTTGTTGCAATTTTATTTGCTTTACAAATWGAAATCGAAGAATCTATTTGATTAAAATGTTTTATTTCCTATGTCTGGATTCCCGTTGGAATTTATCCTGAGGAACTCGAAGGGCGGGAAAGGAGTAAGAGATTTAATTTGCTACCTTATTTTTATTGGCTAACTGCCCGCAGGCAGCATCAATATCTTTTCCTCTACTCCTCCTAACATTAACAATAAGATTAAACGTATTTTCTAAAAAAGCAGCAAATTTATCTGTTTTTTCAGAGTCCGCTTTCTCAAACTGAGCATCATCAATCGAGTTATATTCAATGATATTTATTTTACAAGGAACTGCTTTACAAAATGCTGCTAAGTCTTTAGCATCTTCTAAAGTATCATTAAAGTCTTTGAAAATAATGTACTCAAAAGTTACGCGCGAACCCGTTTTTTCATGAAAATAAATCAATGCTTCTGATAAAGCTTCTAATGAATTACTTTCATTGATAGGCATAATTTCACTTCGCTTGGCATCGGTTGCTGCATGTAATGATAAAGCCAAATTGAATTTTACTTCGTCATCGCCTAATTGCATTATCATTTTAGCAATCCCTGCTGTAGAAACAGTAATTCGTTTAGGTGACATTCCTAAGCCTTCTGGAGAAGTAATCATTTCTATGGAGCGAAGTACATTTTTGTAATTCAATAAAGGCTCGCCCATTCCCATATAAACAATATTACTTAATGGTCTTTGGTAATCTTCTTCTGCTTGATTTTTAATTAAAATTACTTGATCAAAAATTTCTTCCGCATCAATGTTTCTCAATCTTTCTAGCTTACCAGTTGCACAGAAGGAACAACTCAAACTACACCCAACTTGACTAGAAATACAAGCTGTCATTCTTTTTTTCCCAGGAATTAGTACTCCTTCAGTTATTTTTCCATCATATAATCGAAAAGCATTCTTGATGGTTCTATCTTTGCTGACTTGCTTTTCAGCAATTACGACAGCATTGAAAATAAAATTTTGAGACAGCATCTCTCTTACATCAAAAGAAAGATTTGTCATTTCATCAAATGATGTTACACCTTTTTTCCATATCCATTCATAAACTTGTTTAGCACGAAATGCCTTTTCATTTTGCTCTACAAAAAAGCTCGTTAATTCTTCTTTTGACAGTATTCGTATGTTTTGTTTTCCTGACACTAGTTTGCGAAATTAGTATAAAATCTCCGTATTTATTACGAGGTTTACCTATTAAATAAACAGATGCCTGAATAAATCAGGCAATAGTGCTATTTTTGAACCAATGAAAAAATTTTCAGCAAACTATGTATTTCCTGGGAACAGTGCTCCCATAAAAAAAGGAGTTATTGTTTTGGATGACGAAGGGATTGTTAAATCTCTTGTAGATCCGACAATAGACAATGTTAATTGGGCTGAGGTTGAAATCCATGAAGGAATTATTTGTCCTGGTTTTGTAAACACTCATTGCCACTTAGAACTTTCACATTTAAAAGGGAAAGTTGCTGAAAAAACACAATTACATGGTTTTGTAAAGGATATTATTTCAGTTAGAGAAAATTTTACAACAGAAGAAAGGCAAATTGCAATTCAACTTGCTGAACAAGAAATGATACAAAATGGTATTGTGGCTGTTGGAGATATTTGTAATGGGAATACATCATTCCTTCAAAAAGCAAAAAAGAACCTTCAATACTATACATTTTTAGAGGTATTTGGTTTAAATCCAGATGATGCAATTGGAATAATAGCTAGAGCTAAAAAATTAGAAAACGAGTATCATAACGGGAATAGAATATCAATTACGCCTCACGCTCCTTATTCAATGTCTACTAACTTAATGTCTCTTGCTAATCAAAATTCACAAAGTATTCTTACCATTCATAACCAAGAAACAGAAAGTGAAAACGAATTGTTTTTACGTAAAAGCGGTCTTCTTTATAATCAACTCAGAAGTATTAGTGAACACATAAAAGACTGGAAACCAACCGGAAAAAACTCTGTTCAATCTTATTTGCCACAGTTTCCATTAGATAAAAAAATATTATTGGTTCATAATACGTTTACCGATCAAGTTGATGTTGATTTTGCAAAAAACCACTCAAGTAGTATCTATTGGTGCTTTTGTCCAAACGCCAATGAATATATTGAAGAAAAACAGCCTGATTATAGTTTGTTTTTAACTGAAAAATGTACTATTGGAACTGACAGTTTAGCTTCAAATTGGAGCTTATCTATTTTGGATGAATTGAAAACAATTTCTAAAAAGAACCCTTCAATAAATTTAGAAAAACTTATTAAATGGGCAACTTTCAATGGTGCTGAATTCCTAGAATTTAAAGGGTTGGGATCAATAGAAAAAGGAAAAAAACCAGGGTTGAATCTTATAAAAAATGTGGACTTAGAGCATTTGCTCTTAACTAAAAATAGTGAAACCATAGTTTTAGCCTAAACTACTGTTAATCAAACTTGCCTTTAGGTTTTTATTTTTTGGGAAAGGAAATGCGCAAGAATATTTTCCAGTAGGGGCTGCTTGGTATTATGATATTGGTCCAAATACCTTCCCATAGTACACTTATAATTTAATCAAGAGAATTTCTCGAAGCTCTGCTTCGGGGTTGTTTATTAGTTTTCCCTACTCATTAAATTTTTGGCAAAATTCTCAAATACTTGTTTTTTTTCTGTTAGAGTATTTATACTGTCTAAATGAGAAATGGCGGTATTGTAAAAAAGATTCATTTCGTCTGTAGCTAATTGTTTAATGTTTAATTCATTAAAAAGGGTGGTTACTTTTTCCACTTTAGATTTATCATCCAAAACACTAGAGCTTAAACAAAAGTCAAGATCTTTTTTGGTTTTTCCTGTAGCGAGTTCTTGTGCTTTTAATAAAAGGTAGGTTTTTTTGTTGGCAATAACATCGCCACCAACTCTTTTTCCTACTTTTTTTGGGTCGCCATATAAATCCAACACATCATCCATTAATTGAAAAGCGATTCCTAAATTTTTACCAAACTCATAAATATGATTGGCATCTTCTTTTGTAGCATTTCCAATAATGGCTCCAATTTTTAAACTACACCCTAATAAAACAGCTGTTTTTAGTTCTATCATTTTTAAGTAATCATCTATAGAAACAGCTGATGAAGTTTCAAAATCCATATCAAATTGCTGTCCTTCACAAACCTGAACAGCAGTAGTATTAAATATTTCCAATACTTCCGATAAAGCTGTTGTATTCTCTTTACTTAAGAGCTGAATAGCTTGAATTAGCATCACATCTCCCGAAAGAATGGCAACGTTTGTGTTCCATTTTTTGTAAACAGATTGGCTCCCTCTTCTTAAAGGAGCTTCATCCATAATATCATCATGCATTAGGGTGAAGTTATGGAAGACTTCTATTGCTAAAGCTGAATTTAATGCATCTTCATCTTTTCCACCAAATAAATTATTTGCCAACATTAAAAGAGCCGGTCTAATTCTTTTCCCACCTAAATTTAACATATAAGTTATCGGTTCATAAAGAGTAGCAGGTTCTTTTTTTAAAACAATATTTTTTAAGGAATCATCAACAAGTGCAATATAGCGTAAGATTTTTTGCATTGTGCTCACACAATAAAAGAAGTGTTTTGTAATACTTTCTTTAATCCTTCTTCTAGTGAAATTAACTCTTCATTTAACAATTCTTTCATGATTGTAATGTCTGGATTTCTTCTAGTCATATCTCCATCTTCTAAAGGTGGCAGGTGTTTTATTTCAGATTTAGAATCTGTTAACTTAATAATTAATTGAGCTAAATCAAGTATTGATGTTTCAATATTATTTCCAATATTAATGGTTCTGTTTTTACCATCATTACTAAAAGCAGCTGTAACACAAGCCTTAATGTTGTTTTCCACAAAGCAAAAAGTTCGTGTTTGTGAGCCATCCCCATAAACGGTTATGTCTTGATTGTTTAATGCTGCATTAATAAATTTAGAGACAACAAAATCTTTAGCTTGTTTTGGTCCGTAAGTATTAAAAAATCGAAAAACAGTATAATCCAATCCGAATTCTTGTTGGTACGATTTTAAGAATGCTTCGCCAATGTTTTTAACAATAGCATACGGTAATCTTGAGTTTAACGGAGTAGTTTCTTCATGTTGAGGATATTCAACAGGCTCGCCATAAACCTCAGAAGAAGAAGAATAAAGAACTCTTTTTACACCTGTATTTTTTGATAAGTTTAGAATGTTTCTAATCCCATCAATATCATCTAAAACACTAACGGGGTTTTCCAATGTTCTTTTCACCCCTACTAATGCAGCATAATGAAAAACATAATCAAAAGAAAAAGTATGAAACACACTTGTAATTTCATCTTCGTGATTTACGTTACATTGGATAAATTTTAAATTGTCGTTTGTCGCTTCAGGGAGTTTGTCTTTGGATCCTGTCTGAAGGTTATCTACAACCACAACAAAGTTATTGGAGTCTTTAATGAGCTCTTCCACTAGGGCACTACCAACAAATCCCGCTCCACCAGTAACTAGTATGTTTGTTTTATTATTCATTTGCAACTTGTATTAAATAATTTCCATAGCCACTTTTGATTAATGGTTTTGCTAAAGCGATTAATTGATCTTTAGTTATAAACCCTTTTTTAAAAGCAACTTCTTCTAAACATCCAATTTTAAGGCCTTGTCTTTCTTCAACAACCTGAACATATTGAGATGCTTGCATAAGCGATGTGTGGGTGCCTGTGTCTAACCATGCAGTTCCCCTGTCTAAAACCCCAACTTTTAATTGGTTTCTTTCTAGGTATATGCTGTTAATGTCAGTTATTTCATATTCGCCACGAGGACTAGGCTCTAATCCTTTTGCAATTTCAATTACGCTGTTATCATAAAAGTACAGTCCTGGAACAGCATAGTTTGATTTTGGATTTTTTGGTTTTTCTTCAATAGAAATAGCATTTTGATTTTCATCAAACTCAACAACACCATATCTTTCTGGATCGGAAACATGATAAGCAAAAACTACTGCTCCAATAGAATTGGTGTTTTCCATTAACAGTCCATCTAAGCCTGTTCCGTAAAAAATATTATCTCCTAATATTAAAGCAACACTATCCTCTCCAATAAAATCTTCGCCAATCACAAAAGCTTGAGCTAAGCCATTAGGTATTTCTTGAATAGCATAAATAAATTCGCATCCAAACTGAGAACCATCTCCAAGTAATTTTTTAAAACTTAAACTATCATCAGGAGTAGTAATGATTAATATTTCTTTTATTCCCGCACTCATTAAAATAGAGATTGGGTAATATATCATTGGTTTATCATAAATAGGCATTAATTGCTTACTAACAGCTAAAGTCAATGGGTGTAGTCGAGTGCCAGAACCTCCAGCTAGTACAATTCCTTTCATAACTTAATTTAATTCTTGGTGTTTAATGGGCCTCACTTTTAATTTATCTAAATTGATATCCTCTTCTTCGTCAAAGATTTCAATTAAAGGTTCTTTTTTGAATGCTTTAGTTGTTAATGCTTTATCTAAAGATAGTAATAATGATGGCAATAATACTAAATCTGCCATCATAGCAAACAATAAAGTAACAGAGACTAAAATTCCTAAAGCAATTGTACCTCCAAAACTTGAAACGGTAAAGACTCCAAATCCAAAAAACAAAATAATAGAAGTATAAATCATACTTACTCCTGTTTCTCGTAATGCCATGTAAACAGCTTCTTTAATGTTCCATTTTTGAAGTTTTAATTCTTGTCGGTATTTTGCTAAAAAGTGAATGGTGTCATCTACCGATATTCCGAAAGCGATACTAAAAATTAAAATAGTTGAAGGTTTGATTGGAATACCAAAAAAGCCCATCAAGCCAGCAGTAGTTAGTAAAGGGAGTAGGTTAGGGACTAAAGAAACCAATACCATCCTTACAGAAGAAAATAACACAGACATTAATGAAGCGATTAAAATAATAGCTAATGTTAAGCTTGTTAATAGGTTTTCTACTAAATAGTTTGTCCCTTTTAAAAACATTACACTGGTTCCTGTTAAGCTTATATTGTATTCTTCTGGAGAGAATATAGCATCTATTTTTGGACGAATTTCACTCAATAAAACATCCATTTCCTTAGAGCCAATATCTGTCATTCGAAAGCTTACACGAGTCACTTGGTTGTCTTTATCAATAAAGGACGAGAAATTATTTTTACGATCGTCATTTTTCACGTATTTTTTTAATTTTTTTAACTCTGTAGCAGGAGGTAAAATGTAGAACTTAGGGTTGCCCTTTTTGTATGCCTGATAGCTAAATTTTATAACTTCTGTTATGGATAAAGGTTTTGAAAATTCTTTATGCTTCGATAATTCTCGTTGTAGTTTTTGAATTTTATATAGCGTTTTACCATTGTTAGCAAAAACACCATTTTTCTTTTTGGTGTCTATGATAACTTCAAAGGGCATTACTCCATTAAATTTTTTTTCAAAAAACTTAAGATCTTCAACAATAGGATCATTTTTTGGTAAATCATCAATAATATTACCTGTTGTAGTAATTAGCGAAACTCCATAAATACTTATTATTACAACAATAACAGTAACAATGTATACGGCTCTTCTCTGGTATTTAACCAAATATTCTAAAAAGGAAACAATTTTTATCATTAGTTTGTTTTCCAAATGCTTAGTGTGGCGTTTTTTCGGGGCCTTTAAAAAGCTAAAAATTATTGGAATAATAAGAATGGACAGTACAAAAACCATAAAAATATCAATGGCAGCTAGAATCCCAAATTCTATCAAAATAGCACTTTTTGTAAATATGAAAGTTGCAAAGCCAAGCGCGGTTGTAGTGTTAGTTAGAAAAATAGCATTTCCAGTTTTTTGAATAACTCGACTTAATGCTTTAATCTGATTTCCATGGTTTTTGAACTCGGAATGGTACTTATTAAGCAAAAAGATACAATTAGGAATTCCGATAACAATTATTAAGGGAGGGATTAATCCTGTGAGAATAGTTATTTTATATCCAAAAAGAGATTGAATTCCGGCAGACCAAATAACACCTACCGTTACCACTAACATAGAATACATAGTGACTTTAAATGATCTAAAAAATAGGTAAAGAATAAACGATGTAATTAAAATGGAGAGAATCAAGAAAATTAAAATTTCATCTTTCACCTTTGTAGTAGAGTTAGCCCTAATATAAGGGAGTCCTGATATGTGAATTTTTATCCCTGTTTTTTCATGAAATTTTAATACTTCCAGATCTATTTTTTCAAACAATTCATTTCGATACCTTGAGTCAAGAACATTTGCATTCAGTGTAATGGCGATTAATGTGATTGACGTTGAGTCTGTATATAAATAGCCATTGTAAAAAGGGAGGCTGTATAATACTTTTTTTAGACTATCAAGTTCAATTTGTGTTTGGGGTTTTCGTTTTATTATTTGTTCAAAATCAAATCTTTTTTTAGCTTGATTTTTTATTAGTATGTAGGAATTAGCAACAGACAATGCCTCGGTTACTCCAGCAACCAAAGTATCTTTCCCATTAACATTAAAGGCAACTTTTATTTTTTTAATGTTGTGGGTTAAATCATACCAAGCATTAAAATTACTTAGTTCGAATAACCTATCATCATTGATTCCGGCTACAACAACACTTCCGTCTTTTCCAAAAGTTGATTTAAATTTTTGATATTCTATATAGGTGCTATCAGATTTTGGCAACATTTGAGCAAGCTGATAACTCATGGTCACAAATTGTGCACGGTAACCCATAAAGATGGTTACTAATCCTAATAAAACTAAAATTAGTAATCGATTTCTTAATATTATTCTTGAGAATTTAAACCACATACTTCAACATCTTTCTCAGGATTTGTAGCCCACAAATATCGCTATTAATCCTAAATAGAAAAATGGACTAAGCATAATTCAAAGTTTCAATTTTTTAAGAAGATAAAATAACTTATACAATTAATTTTTCTCCACAGGAGCATTTTCTAACTTAACATGAGTTAAATATAGAATGTCCATTGAGTTGGGTTGATAATCTTTAACGACAGATTTAATTAATTGATATTTTTCGTGATACCAAAGAGGAATAACAGGAACTTCTGTTGCTATTATCTGGTCAGCAGTTAAGCACAATTCATATCTTTTTTTTACATCAAGAGTTGCCAACGCTTGTTCATAAAGCTTGTCAAATGTTGTGTTTTTATATCTAGATTGGTTAGGGTAAGAAGACTCTTCGGTAGAGTTAGGAACATCATCCCCATAAAGCAAAGATAAAAAAGTAATGGGACCAGGAAATTCTCCTAACCAGCCATTTAATGAAAGATGGACTTGAGACTTACTATTCATTTCTTCTATTTCATTAAGAGATAATGAAGAAATTTCAACGTTTATATTTAAATTAGTTAATAATTGTTTTTGAATTTCAAGAGCAACTCTAAGGGTTGTATTTCCTTTTCCTGTTGCAAACTTAAGCGTAGGAAATCCTTTTCCATTAGGATAACCAGCATCAGCTAGCATTTTTTTAGCTTTTGGCACATTAAACTCATGTCCTATAACAGAGGAAAAATCATAGCCTTTGATTGCCGAAGGAACTATTCCATGATTTCCAGGGCCAAAAGCTTCGCCTTTTAATACGGCATCAACAATTCTTGCTTTATTAATTGCTATACCTAGAGCCTGTCTAACTTTTATATTGTTAAATGGGGCAATAGCTGTGTTTAAATTTAAAAAGGTGGTTGAAACCTGAGGGTATCTTCCTAATACGTATTTTACAGGCTTATCTTGGAAACTTGCAATTTGAGATTCAACTATATCTTTAATAGCTTTTGGTGGGATCCCAGTAATTACATCCAATTTATCACTCATAAATAAATCTAATTGATCTTGTCCAGATTTAACATAATTAAAGGCCACTGATTCTAGGTATGGAAGTTTGCTCCCTTTTTTATCAGAGATATGATAATTTTTATTTTTTAGCAATGTTACTGCTTTTTCAGTGTCGTTTTCTTGATTATAGGTAAAAGGACCAGTACCAGCGACCATATTTTTTTCTATAGCTTCTTTTGGAACAATGGCAGAATTAACAATTGCTAAAAGTGAAATAAAGTTAGAAGAGGGATGGCTTAATGTGAATTCAACCGTATAATCGTCAATGGCTTTTATTCCAGCAATTTCTCCTCCAGATTTCCTATAAGCTTCTCCTCCTTTTATGGTATTTCTAAATAGGGCATAAGCGTAATTTCCATCTGTTTCAGCATAAATTCTATTAAAACTATAAATTATATCTGAGGCTTTTAGTTCTCGACCTTTTCCCCCATCAAAACAAGAGTTATCTTGAAAATAAACCCCTTTTTTCAGCCTAAAAGTGTAAACTAGATTGTTCTCACCAACCTCCCATGATTCAGCAAGTAAAGGCTCTAGAGATAAGTCTTTTTCGTTAAAACGAAGTAAAGGTTCATAAACTTGGCTAACAATGTGAAAAGAAACTACACTAGTTACTTTTATAGGATCCAATGTTTCATATTTTTCTGCAATGGCAAAATCTAAACACTTATCATTAATTAATTTACTGTTTTGACTGTCATTACCTGATGATGAATTTTCTCCACCACAAGCCATGAGAAGCAAGATAGTGGTTGTTACAAAACTTAAGGCTATATTTTTCATAATTTACTTTAACTTAGATTTTGCCAAATATACTAATTAGCTAATTTATATAGCGAAAAGATACAAAAAAAACAATTACACACTAGCGAAAACTACAAAATATATGACCAATTATTTAGTTTAAAACGAAGACAAATAACATTTAAGTTACTTATATTTGCCCTCAATATTTTTGTATGAAAAAATAGCAATGAAAAAAACACATAGTTTTCATATCCCTGTAATGGGAATAGGCTTTACGATAGACACTCCTCTTAAAGTTGCTCATTACGGAATAGCCTCTGTAATTTCGTTAGGAGATGATTTATTGGCGGAAAGAATGAGAGAGTTTTACTGYAAGAAGTTTARCMTTCCRTTTATAGMKGTKGCKAAAGATGATCTTGATAGAAGAGCACATCGAATTACMCTATAYCTTAACCTAATGAATAGAATGGTTAAGAATAAATTTAAAGAATTAAAAAATGCWTCTTTTGAAAAAGGRAGTGAATTRACRAAGTATTTTGARATGCTYCCTGATTTTACGGAACTTAAAAAGGAGTATAAAAGAATGATGGAAGAAAACGACACTTCTATTATTGAAAAAATACAACAATGGCTTAAGGATAATATGGAGGTGGGGTCTATTGATGTGAATATAATGACCAAATTAGATAAAGCAAATTTTTTAAAAGGAGAGCAATTGCCACAACACATGAACGATGCTCATGCAGCATTAAGAGGGTTTGCTAAAAGTGAATTAAGTGCAGGAGTTATTTTGTCTGCTGGGTTAAGCCCAAGATTATATAGTTATGTAGCTAATTTTGAAGAGTTTTTTCCTGATGCACAAGAGCAATTAGATAAAAAAATTATTTTAAAAGTGAGCGATTATCGTTCAGCTTTAGTTCAAGGAAAATTTTTAGCTAAAAAAGGAATTTGGGTTTCGGAGTATAGAGTAGAATCTGGATTAAATTGTGGAGGTCATGCTTTTGCAACAGATGGATTTTTAATGGGTCCAATCTTAGAAGAGTTCAAACAAAAAAAGGAAGAATTGATAACAGAAGTTCATCAAGTACTTAACGATGCTTTTCAAAGAATGGGAAGAAAGAAATTATCTAAACCATTAGAATTATTGGTAACAGCTCAAGGAGGGGTAGGAACTTCAATTGAGCACAATTTATTATTAGATAATTACAATGTTGATTTAGTAGGATGGGGAACACCATTTTTATTGGTTCCAGAAGTTGTAAATATTGATGCAGAATCGTTTAAAACACTTTCTGAGGCAGGGGAAAATGAACTTTATTTGAGCGATATATCTCCTATAGGAGTTCCTTTTAATTCTGTAAAAGGAAATACAAAAGACATTCATAAAGATGAAAATATAGAAGCTGGAAAACCAGGGAGTTCTTGTCCTAGTCAATTTTTAAAACTGTATAATACTGAATTTACTGATACACCTATTTGTTTGGCATCTAAACAATATCAAAAATTAAAAATTATAGAATTAGAAGCTGAAAACCTTTCTGCCGCAGAACATCAAGCAGCTTACGATAAAATTACGGTTAAATCGTGTATCTGTTCAGGATTGGTAATGACAGCCTATTCAGAAAATGATTTATTAAAAAAGGCAGATGGAATAGGAGTTTCTCTTTGTCCTGGACCAAATATGGCTTATTTTTCTAAAAAATCTACCTTATACGAAATGGTGGATCATATTTATGGAAGAGCCGATGTATTAAATGATACATATCGCCCTCATATGTTCATTAAAGAATTGGGGATGTATATTGATTACTTGAAAAGAGAGATTAGGGAATCTATGGAAGATTTAAATGAAAAAAAGATAAAACATCTTGTAACATTCAAATCCAATTTACTTTCGGGAGTTCAATACTATGAGAACTTAGTAAAAGAAATGAAAGAAGAAAAGGACAATTATAAGGCTAAATTTATGGAAGAGCTTACTGCATTTAATGAGAAGGTTATTGCAATTAAACTACCGTCCTTAGAAGGAAGCTTCGTTTAAAATTCTTTATTGTTTTATTATTTTTCTGGTTGCTCTATTATTTCCATCAATAATTGACACAAAATAAATCCCTTTACTTTGATTAGCTAAATTAATAACAGTGGTTTGTTTAGTGATAACCTGATGTTTAATTTCCTCACCAATTAAGTTGTAAATAGTTAGCGTTGCTACACTATTTCTTAATGCATAATTAATAGTGATTTCATTGTTGAAAGGATTAGGATAAACTAATAATGACTTTTCTTTTTGATTGTTTTGATGGATAGTTAGAGGATAAGCATCCATTTTAGCGACAAAGGCATCATTACTGAGGGTAGTAGTATTTGTGTTTATTAAACTTATTGTATCAAAAGAGTAAGAGCCCATACCAAAAGCACCTGTTAGAATTAATTTATCAGCACCATCAATGGCTAAATCCCCAGCATAATCAGCACTGTTAAGTTTTACCCAAATCACATCACCTAACGAGTTATACTTTGTAATGAACACATTATATGACCCTGAGTTGTTAAAGTATGTTGTGTCAAAATTAATCGTTGGACTAGAAAAATATCCTGCTATATATGAATTACCATAATTATCTAYTGTAACACCTCTAGCATAATCCGACTGTGACCCACCCGCAGATTTTGCCCATGCTAAATCCCCAATACTGTCATATTTTACAATAAAGAGATCACTATTATTTATGTTTATCAAGGATGTTGTGCCAACTGTTAGAACAGCTGAATAAAAATCACCTATAACATAAGTATTACCATTAAAATCTGTAGAGATATTATGAACATATTCACTATCATTACCTCCAAAGGAATTAGACCATATAATATTACCAGAATTATCATATTTTGCAATAAATATATCTCTAAAACCACTACTTATTAATGTGGTTGTTCCAAAAGTAAGTGATTGTCCAAACTCTCCCGTAATATAGATATTACCAATAGAATCAATACTGATTTTATTTATATATTCATAAGAAGTTCCACCATTAGATTTTGCCCATAAAACATTTCCATTATTATCATATTTTAATACAAAAAAATCAGTCATTCCATTATTTACTAAATTGTTTGACCCTAAGAGAATAGTAGAGTCGGTAAAACCTCCCGCAACATATATGTTTCCATTAATATCAGTAACAATGCCATTTACAGTTCCAGATATAGATTTTGCCCAAATTTCATTACCTTGAGCATCGTATTTTAAAATGAAACCACCTTTGTTATTAAAAGTAGTTGTGCCAAAAGTAAGAGACGAACTATTAGATATGCCTACTAAATAAATATTCCCATTAACATCAGTCGTAACGTCATTTGGATAGTCAAAAGAAATTCCGCTTGCAGATTTCGCCCAAAGGATGTTTCCTGCCCCATCGTATTTGGCAATAAAAATATCATAATCCCCTAGATTATTTAGTGTAGTTGACCCAAAAGAAACAGAAGAATCTTTAAAATAGCCAGTAACTATAGTGTTTCCATTGTTATCGCTTGTTATAGAAGTGCTTAATTCATTCCCTATTCCGTTTGTAGATTTTGCCCAATTCCAATTTGGAACATTATTTTGGCTATAGTTGTTTAGTGTTAATAATACACATGCAAATAGTAGAGATAGTGTTTTCATAATTTAAAAAGGATTAGTTTTTAATAATTTTTTTACTGAGCCTGTTATTTTTATCAGTTATGGTAACAAAATAAATTCCGTTCGCTTGGTCAGCCAAGTCAATAACAGTTGTATTTTGAGTAATTGTTTGGCTCATAATTTGCTTTCCAATTAAGTTGTAAATAGTTAGTGTTGCAGAACTGTTTTCTAACGTGTAGTTAATGGTTATTTCACTATTAAAAGGGTTGGGATAAACCAATAATGAGTTTTCTTTTTTATTGTTTTCAGCAACGTTTAATGTCCCTCCACAAACGGTAACAAAATCAGTTAAATAATAACTGCGAATAGAATCTATTCTTTCTTGCATTACTACAACGCCTGCTTGATTTCCTGTGGTTTGGTAATCTCTACCAAAAACATAAGCTAAAGTGATGGTAATGCTACTATCTGGCTCAAAGGTAAAAGGACCAGTTGAGCCAATTCCTCTTCTGTTCCCTGGTGGGTTTAAAACAGAAAATTCAGACCAATTTGTTGGTGTAGCGGTAACACCTCCTGTACCATACCAAAGTGGGTCAGAGGCTCCAGGAAATAAATACTTTGTAGGAATTGTTCCGCCTGATGAAGCAGCATTTCCGTTACCTCCCCAAACCATTTGACTTCCATCTCTCCATCTTCCATACATATAGTTATAATAATCTAGCGCATTACTTGGGGTTCCATCTCCTACAAATTGCCCCCCTCCAATGCTATAATATGCAAAATGCTCCATACCCCAATGTTCGTTATCAAGAATTCCATCTCCAAACCCAACGCCATTTATCGTTTCGTTTGGAGCTATTCCAACATTATTGTCTATTCCATCATTATCTTGTTTTGCTCCCTGTAAAAAAGTAACACTTTGTGCTGGCGGGTAACTTTGATAACCTTGTACTCCGTTGGCACTTTCATCAAAACCATCACCATTATAGCCATAGAAACTACTTCTATTAACATCACATCCTATATAATCATCATTTCTATTTCCTATATTAAAGGCAGTCCAAGCACCGAAATAGGTACTGTCATAAGTTAAACTAGAACGGTTGTAAATGGTGTAATCTAAAAAAATGGCATTATTAATCGCAGAATCTGATGGGCAATTATAAGCATAGAGCATTCCATGTATTTCTGTTTGCATGGGACTAACATCTATTTGTTCACGTATATCGTTGTAGATAAAATAAATAGCTTGTTGACCTTTAATTTTAGGATAGTCGCCATCATAAGGATTATAAACCCCATCCCCATTGTTATCAATAAATGGAGCTAAATAAAAAGTTTGTCCTTTTGCCGTATCACCATGAGCAGGCCAATCTAAAAAAACTTGCGGAACTTGGTAGCCTGCATTGTTCCAATTATTGATGTGAGTATTAATTTCATTACTAGTCACTTTCCATAACCTGTCCCAGTCAAAATCGTAGTAGGGTTTATACTGAGAAGAGTCCATTATTGGCCCAAGATGACCATAAGTAAATTCTGTATTGTAAGTTCCAGTATTTGAATAAATAGAGTCCTGATTTTTGCCTGCCAACCATAAGTTAGCTTCATAAATAGTGCTTGAACCTCCTCCTTTGGGAGCTTCAAAGGCAGCTCCTGAATTAGTGTTAAAAAATAAGCCATGAGTTTCAATTCTAGCATTAATATTATTCAAATTTAATTGTTGGTATTCTTGGTGTTTCACGAAAAGGTAAATGGTTGCTGTGTCATACATTACAGGAACGCCATTATCTTTAATTACGTATATAAGGCTATCAATTCCAACATAATTTAATTGTGGTTTATAACCGACTTTCCAAATGAAAAAATTAGGTAATGAGCTGATTAAAGTATCCTCATAAGATCCAAGTCCTGAGTAAAATCCACCAGCGATATAGACTAAATTTCCATCAGGGTCAGAATCATTATTCATAAAGGGTAACCCAGGAGTCCCATTGGAGACCTGTAGAAGTATGATAGAATCATTATAAGTAACTTCAATAGTATCATTAACAGCTATTGGGGCATTATTTTGGCTAAAGTAACCTAGCGTTGTTAGTACACTTATAAGTAGCAGGATTAATTTTTTCATAGTTAAAAGTTTAGTTTTTAATAATTTTCATCTTCCTTCTTCCCCGCGAAGGCGGGGATACAGAAAAGTTACTGTTTAATAACTTTCTTACTCATTCTATTATTTCCATCTGTTATGGTAACAAAATAAATTCCGTTTGCTTGGTTAGCCAAATCAATAACAGTTGTATTTTGAGTTATTGTTTGGCTCACAATTTGCTTTCCAATTATATTGTAAATTTCTAAAACGGCTGTTTTATTTTTCAACTCATAATTTATGGTTAGCTCATTATTAAAGGGGTTGGGATAAACCAATAAAGCGTTTTCTTCTTTCTCGTTTTCGGTTACACTTAATGTGCCCCCACAAACGGTAACAAAATCGGTTAAGTAGTAACTTCTTATAGAATCTATTCTTTCTTGCATTACAACAATACCGGCTTGGTTGCCTGTGGTTTGGTAATCTCTACCAAAAACAAATGCTAATGTAATAGCGATACTACTATCAGGATAAAAAGTAAAAGGACCTGTTGAGCCAATTTCTCTTACATCACCTACGCCACCACCAGACCAGTTTGTAGGTGTCGCAATAACACCTCCTGTTCCGTACCACAGAGGGTCTGTTATTCCTGGAAATAAATGCTTAGTAGGAATTGTTCCACCACCACTTACATGTCCATTTCCTCCCCAAACCATACGAGTATTATCATACCAAATTCCTTTTAAGTTATTATGGAAACTGTTATCAGGAGTCATAAAGTATTCCATTCCCCAATGTTCATTGTCAGGAATACCATCTCCAAAACCGAAACCATTAATGGTTTCATAGGGAGCTATTCCGAAAGCATTATCCATTCCATCATTATCTTGTTTTGCTCCTTTTAAAAAAGCAACCCCTTGTGATGGAGGATAGTTACCATAGCCATTTGAACCTCCTGCACCTTCATCCACGTTGTCTCCATTRTAAGTGTAAAAAGTGCTTCTAGTTACATCACAACCAATGGCATCATCAGTATATCCTCCAATATCCATATCAACCCACATCCCAATATAAGTGCTGTCATAAATTAAATTAGAACGGTTATAAATGGTGTAATCTAAAAAAATAGTATTGTTTATGGCAGAATCTGAAGGGCAATTATAAGCATAAGCCATATAGTGCGTTTCGCTGTTAAGTACTGGCCCCCCTGTGTAACTAGAACTAAAATTTACATCATGATAAATGAAATAAATGGCTTGTTGTCCTTTAATTTTTGGATAATCACCATCATAAGGATCGTAAATACCATCACTGTTATTATCAATAAATGGAGCTAAATAAAAGGCTTGACCTTTTGCAGTGTCGCCATGGGCTGGCCAATTGGTGATTACTTCGATGGGTTGATAGCCTCCATTGTTCCAATTGACAATATGATAATTAATTTCGTTGCTTGTTATTTTCCATAACCTGTCCCAGGTATAATCATATTGTTTGTAATGCATAGAGTCCATAATTGGTCCGCTACGGGATACAAATTGAGTAAGGGTTGAAGGACTAAGTGAACCAAAAGTTACCGCATCTAAATAAACAGAGTCTTGATTTTTGCCTGCTATCCATAAATTGCCTGCAAAAATAGTATTTGAACCACTTCCTTTTGGCACTTCAAATGCTGAGATGGAGTTGGTAGCATCATGAAATAGCTGATTTAAACCCAATCGAGCATTAATGTTGTTTAAATCCAATTGTTGGAACTCTTGATGTTTTACAAAAAGATAAATGGTTGCTGTGTCATACATAACAGGAGCACCATTATCTCTTAAAATATATTGAATGCTGTCTATTCCCACATAATTTAGCGGGGGCTTATAATTAAAACGAACAAAAGCAGTAGTAGAAGTTGTTAAAATCGTAGAAAAACTAAAATAACCTTGTCCAGCATAAAATGCAGTATCGATAAAAATATTATCATTATCAAGGTCAGAATCATTTATATAAAATGGGCCTTGACCAGGAGCTTGTATACTAACAGAATCATTAAAAGTTATATAAACAGAATCACTTACAGCTATTGGCGCATTATTTTGGCTGTAGCTGTTTAGTATTGTTATTAAAAAGAGGGGTAAAAAAAGGTATAGGTTTCGCATAGTTTTATAGTTTTTATATAGGCTGAAAATAAATTGAGCGTCATTCTCAGCTTGACTGGGAATCTCTCAAAAGTATTGCTGCTGTTGCTTAGGAGATTCCGTGTCAAGCACGGAAAGACGTAGCTTGTATTTGGTATTAAAATCCGTTTAAATCGGTAGGTTTCATAACTCCGTACCATTTGAGTGTTCTTTCTCCGATATCTGGCACCATAACATGTATTAAATACACACCGCTTGCAACAGGTATATTTACT